>JAFXAD010000062.1 GCA_017522065.1 Bacteroidales bacterium | reverse complement strand
GCACAGCATACGCCGTCAGCGGCGACTACACTTACAGCCACCTTGACAACAACGGCTGCACGCAGGTCGATACGTTGCATTTGACTATCAACAATCCTGTCCATACGGCGACAACCGAAGCGGCTTGCGAAACCTACACTTGGAACGGAACGGCATACACCGTCAGCGGCGACTACACTTACAGCTACCTTGACAACAACGGCTGCACGCAGGTCGATACGCTGCATTTGACTATCAACAATCCTGTCCATACAGCGACAACCGAAGCAGCTTGCGAAACCTACACTTGGAACGGAACGGCATACACCGTCAGCGGCGATTATACCTACGTCCACGCGGACAACAGCGGCTGCACGCAGGTCGATACGTTGCATTTGACAATCAACAATCCTGTCCATACGGCGACAACCGAAGCGGCATGCGAAACCTACACTTGGAACGGAACGGCATACACCGTCAGCGGCGATTATACCTACGTCCACACGGACAACAACGGCTGTACGCAGGTTGACACACTGCACTTAACCGTCAACCATAGTACCACTGGTGACACTGCGGCGGTGGCGTGCGACAGCTTCATTTGGTGGAACACGAATTACACGAATAGCACGAATGAGGCAACGCATACGTTGACCAACGCCGCGGGTTGCGATAGCGTTGTTACGCTGCATCTGACTATCAACCACAGTACGACGGGTGTCGATGTCCAGACTGCTTGCGACAGCTACACGTGGATTGACGGCAACACCTACACCGAGAGCAATTTCAATTCTCAGTTCTCAATACTCAATTCTCTCGGCTGCGACAGCACGGTTACGCTCAATCTGACTATCAATCACAGCGTAACGTTCTACGACACGCTGACCATTGGCTCGAACGAGCTGCCTTACGACTACTATGGCAACAGCATCGACGGCCAGGGCAACCTTACCTTCGAGGGGACGACTTCGGAAGGTTGCGACAGCACAACGCACCTGTTCGTCATTGTCAACCAGGTGGGCATCGGCGATGTCCAGACGGCTGACGGAATCACGCTCTTCCCCAACCCGACCAGCGGAATGCTGACCATTAGAGGCAACGGACTGAAGAGGGTAGAGGTGATGGATATGGTGGGTCGCGCTATGCTCATTGTCGAATGCCAGCGAGACAGCGAAAGGGTCGACCTTTCCGAGTTGCCGCAAGGCACCTATGTGGTTCGCATCATTGCCGAAAACGGCATAGCCGTTCGAAGGGTGGTGAAGAGGTAAGTCCGCAAAACTTTTTTTCAAAAAATCCCGATTTGTTCGGGATTTTTTGTATTTTTGTAACATGATAGATTGGGCTAAAAATAGTCCAAGTGTTTGTTATTTAATAAAGTATATTAAATGAAGAAACTTTTTACCATTTTGGCTTTTGCCATGCTCGTCAATATTTCTGCCAAAGCTCAGTTTGTGCAGTATGGTGCCATTCTTGGAAACGGCGTTTCGTATGTGGCCGACGACCTGCTTACCAGTTCGCCTATTTTTGCCTTTACAATCGGCGGATATGTCGACTATATGTTTACCGAATGGAAAAATCCATGGTCTGAGAATGTCTATCTGCGCGCGGGGCTGAATATCAATCGTCGTGGTACTAATTTTTCGCAGGACCTGACGCACATGACTTCGATGCGTCGCGGCTATTTCCATAACTGGTACGCCCAGATACCTGTTATTTTCGGTTTCCGCTACGAGCTGCCGCAGCTACCTGCTGGTAACTACATCAATTTCTTTGTTGGTCCGAGTTTTAATGTCGGTCTGTTCGGACGCCTGTGGGACCGTCAGGTCACTCTCGGTATGCCGCAGTATTCGAACAACTATGACACTTTTGTCACCGGAACAAAGGACGACCGAGCTTCGTTCAAGCACCTGCGTCGTCTCGATGCCAGCCTGATTCTCGGAGTTGGCTACCAGTGGCACAACTTTACTGTCGATATTTATATGGACCATGGCTTCGTGGCGCTCATGAAGCGGGCCGATGTGCTGGCTCCGTACGATGTGGCTCAGGGCCTGAACGAAGAGAATATGACCGAGAGCCAAAAGGCTGACCGCAATGCCTATACAGGAACGAACCAGGCGTTTATGATCTGCATCGGATATCAGTTGCCTATCAACAGGATGCAGTAAACTCCTCGTGTAGTCTAAAGACTTAATGGGTCTGCTGATGAAAATAAAAACGGAATAATCATACAAAACAATATGATAACAAAAAAGCCTGCAACGCTGCAGGCTTTTTTTTGTTTTGTCGTTTATGGTTATTTGTTGGAGTTAACCTTCTCGTATTCTTCGTTCAGGCCTTTGACAATCTCGTCGGTGATGTCCATTGCCTCGTCGCCGTAGAGAATGAAGGGCAGCTCGGTGCCGGTTTTGGCAAGTATGAGGTTGAACTGCTGATTCTGTGCGTTGTATTCGCGAATGAAGGCATAGACGGCATCAATCATCTTCTTGTTCTCTGAGGTCTGCTTCTCTAAGATTTGGGAGGTGTAATCCTGCTCGAGTTGAGCCAGTTGTTGGGCGCGCTTTTTGATTTCTGCGTCGCGCTTCTTCAGCTCAGCCTCTTTGTTTTGCTGCTGGGTGAGAGACATCGACGAGCCGTTCTGAAGATAGTTCTGATAGTCGTCCTGAAGGGCTTTGCTGTCGGCTTGCAGTTTATCCATCTGCTGTTTGAGGCTGTTCTCTTTGCCCTGTTTGAAGGCGTTGAGTTCTTTTTCGAGGTCCTTGATGTACTTGTAGTTGGCGTTGAGGCTGTCGGTATTGACGTAAGCAATCTTCAGTCCACCTTCGCCTACCACGACGGGAGCTTTGGCGTCGGCATTGGCGAGGCCTTTGCCGCCTTTGGCACCGATGCCGGTGAAGTGGAAAATGTAGAGCAGAATCAGTCCCACAAGCAGTATGCAGTTGACTATGGGCAGGCAACGGCATTTCTTGTTGTCGTTGCACTGGCATTTTTCGGCTTCTTGCATCGGCTCTTCGATGTTGTTGATTACTTGTTCTTCCTGATTAGTGATGTTTTCTTCCATATTATATATCGATTAAAGTTTAAAGGTTAAAGATTAAAGGTTAAAGATTAGAGTTTGTTATAGAGTTATTTTTAATTATTAATTCTTAAAAGCACCTCTAATAATTATTTAAAACGGCGAATTGTACGAATTAAACGAATTGATATTTATAAATTTGTTTTGCAAACAAAACGCGAATTAAACGAATATTTAGAGGTTACCTTAATTATTAATTTCTCCAATCGTCTCGATGGCACGTTGCACGCGGCGTATGGTCTCGTCCTTGCCAAGCATCATGACCAGTGTCAGCATGTCGGGCCCGACGGTACGGCCTACTACGGCCAGACGTAGCGAGTTCATCACCTGACCCATATTTAATCCGTTGCCAACGATATAGTCGTCGAGTAGGGCTTTGTGGATGGCGTCATATTCAAATGGAACAGTATTGAGAATCTCGATGACTTTGGCCATGTGGGTTGTCATGCCCGCTTTCCAGCGTTTCTTGATTGCTGCGGGGTCGTATTCGGTGGGGGCTACGAAGAAGTAGGAGGTGGTGTCCCACATCTCGCTGATGAAGTTGATGCGCTCTTTCATCATGCCACAGACTTTGACGACGTAGTCGTGGTCAGCCTTAATGCCGTGTTCGTCAAGGATGGGCTGGAACATTGCGGCAACATCCTCGTCCGAGTGCATCTGCATATATTCGTGGTTGAACCACTTGGCTTTCTCGACATTGAACTTGGCGCCGCTCTTGCTGATGTGCTCAATCTTGAACATCTTGATGAGGTCGTCCATCGACAATATTTCCTGTTCGGTGCCCGGATTCCATCCCAGCAGTGCCAGGATATTGACCACGGCCTCGGGGAAATAGCCGCGCTCGCGGTAGCCGCTGCTCAGCTCGCCACTTTTGGGATCGTGCCAGTCGAGCGGGAAGACGGGGAATCCGAGGCGGTCGCCGTCGCGCTTGCTCAGTTTGCCGTTGCCTTCGGGCTTGAGCAGCAGTGGCAGGTGGGCAAATTGCGGCATGGTTTCTTCCCAGCCGAAGGCCTTGTAAAGCATCACGTGCAGAGGTGCCGAAGGGAGCCATTCCTCGCCGCGGATGACGTGGCTGATGTGCATCGTGTGGTCGTCGACGATGTTGGCCAGATGATAGGTCGGCATACCGTCGCTCTTGAAGAGGACTTTGTCGTCGAGCAGGTTGCTGTTCATTTTCACATCACCGCGGATAAGGTCGTGGACCGTTATCTCGGTGTCGGCAGGGAATTTGAAACGCACCACGTAGGGCTCGCCGCTGTCGAGTCGGCGTTGCACCTCTTCGGCAGGCAGGCTCAAACTGTTCTGCATCTGGCTGCGGGTGTTGCAGTCGTACTGGAAGGTCTTCTTCTGAGCCTCGAATTCCTTGCGCTTGGCTTCGAGTTCTTCGGGCATGTCGAATGCGTAGTAGGCCCATCCACCTTCAATCAGCTGGTCGGCATACTGTTTGTACATGGGTTTGCGGTCGCTTTGGCGATAAGGACCGTATGGGCCGCCGATGTGTACGCCCTCGTCGAACTCGATACCGAGCCATGTGAGTGCTTCGATAATATATTGTTCAGCACCAGGCACAAAGCGTGTCTGGTCGGTATCCTCGATACGCAGAATCATTTTGCCGCCGTTCTGACGGGCAAAGAGATAGTTGTATAGGGCGGTGCGGACGCCGCCTATGTGGAGCGGTCCCGTGGGACTCGGAGCAAATCTTACTCTTACTTCTTGTGGCATATTATGTGTTTTTATTAAATATGTACAACGATACCAATTGCGGTTTATTGTGAAATAGAAAACAAATTTTGCAATTGTGAAAAAGTCTTTTTGTTTCGAAGATGGTAGTCGACAAGGATGGCGTGGGGGTAGATGCAGTCGACTTCGTGCGGCTTTATGGCGGCGCGTTTGGTGCGGAGCGAGGGCTTCCATTGGCGGAATTCCTTGTGAGCCTTGAAGACGGCGCGGAACTCGCCGACGTTGCCCTTGGCAAGGAAACTCAGTGCTGCAATCCAGTCGAGGAGTATGCGCAGGCGCAGCACGCGTAGCATGCGGCTGTCGGGCAGGTTCTTGTAGAGCATGGCGAGATTGTTGCGAAAGTTGAGTTGGGTCTTGAAAGGCGAGCTTTTGGGCAATGTGCCGCCGCCGACGTGGAAGACCTTCGAGTCGGAGGTTGCCACGATGCGGTAGCCATGGTTGCGGGCGCGCCAGCAGAAGTCTATTTCCTCCATGTGGGCGAAGAAGTCGCCGTCCAGACCACCGAGTTCCTTCCATACCGAAGCCCGTACGAACATGGCGGCCCCCGTAGCCCAGAATACTTCGCGAGTGCCATCATATTGGCCGTTGTCCTGCTCTATTGTGCTGAAGATGCGCCCCCGGCAGAAAGGGTAGCCGAGTTTGTCGATAAAACCACCGGCGCCTCCAGCGTATTCGAAGTGGTCGGGCTGGTCGAACATCATGAGTTTGGGCTGGGCGGCTGCAATAGCAGGGTCAGCGTCCATTATCGCAACGACTTTGTCTGTCCATCCCGGTGTGACCTCGACGTCGTCGTTAAGGAGTACGAAGTATTCAGCATCGACCTGCGCCAGAGCCCGGTTGTATCCTTCGGCAAAGCCATAGTTGCGGTCGAGGGTGATGATACGCAGGGTGGGGTAGTGGGCATGCAGGAAATCGAGGCTGTCGTCGGTCGAGCCGTTGTCGGCGACAATCACTTCATCGTTTGTGCTGCAGTTTTCGACTACTGACGGCAGGAAGCGTTCCAGCATGTGTCGCCCGTTCCAGTTGAGTATGACTATAGCGGTTTTCATTTTGTCTGAATGTAACATTTGGGTGACTCAAATATTTTAACGGCGAATTAGACGAATTGAGCGAATTAGTCCGTTGCTAAAAATTTTGTTTTGCAAGCAAAACGAGAATCAATCTAATTATTGTAGTCACCATTGGTCAATGTCAGCATTATTTATATGTTATTGAGTCTTATGATTTTATTTATTAATGAACTTATGATTTTAATTTTTAATTGTTTATAATCTTCTCCGTTCCGTCTTTCATGATTCGTCCGTTGTGTGTCAGTTTCCAGCGACGGTGGCTCCAGAGCCAATATTGTGGGTGTTCGAGTATTTGTTTTTCAAGATGTTGCGCATATTGCTCGGTGATAGAGCCTTCGGGCATGCTGTTGGGGTCGTCGGTCAGCAGATGGAAATGGACGCTGTAGTGTCCGCGACGCACCTTGCGCACGTCGTATATGAATACGGGCATGTTGTATTTGCGTGCAAAATGTTCGGCACCAAACAGGAATGGGGTGTCCTGACCCATGAAAGATGTCCAGTAGCTGCGGTGTGGGTTGCTGGGCGACTGGTCGCTGAGCATCATGTAGGCTGTCGGCAAATGCCAACGGTCGTAGAAGGCCATGATTTGCCTCACGTCGGTCTGGTCGACAATCTCGGTGCCGTAGCGTGCGCGACGGTCGGTTATGAATTTGCCGAACCCCTTGTTGTCGAGAGGTTTGCCGACGCCGACGGCATGGTGGTGCAGGCGGCTGTCAAGCGATGTGATCATGTATTCCCAATTGTTGTAGTGGGCCGACATGAGGACAACGCTGCGTCGTTGGTTGTAGAATGGTTCGAGGACTTCGGCATTCTCGAAATGGTACAGTTTCTTGACTTTAGAGAGTGGTGCCCGCAGGTTGTATATGCCTTCGACCAGGAGGTCGGTCATGTGACGGTAATATTGCCGTTCGATGTGTCTGAGTTCTTTGGCCGACATTTGTGGGAAGCATCGCTTCAGATTGGCTCTGACCACCTTGAGGCGGTAGCGTGCAATGTAATATACAACCGGCCACAGCAGGGTGGAGAAGCAGTAGTGCAGCCAAAGGGGTAGGTATGCTACTGGCAGGAGGAAGTTGTACATGGATTATATGGTTTGGCAGCGAAGAATAGGGGGGGGCTGTTCTGCTTGTGCTGTTTCAATATCCTCTGTTGAATTGGTCTCCCACCTCGCCTTGCATTTCTTCGGGCAGTTGGTTGTTGCTCAGGCGGCGTTCCCACAGCGAGTCGCGCACTTCGCCTTTGGCGTTGGAGTGCAGAAGCTTGTAGAATCCGGAGCGGAATTCGTCCCAGAAGATGAAGCAGCGGTTTGCGTCATCACCCTTCAGGTTGTTGTATCTCCACAATTGGTAGGGCAGGTAGAAGATCTGACCTTGCTTTGACACGACAGGAGCTTGCAGGTCCACAGCCCTTTCGTTCGGGTCGGAACTTTGGTTGATGTTCACGCCACCGCCGATGTAGCGTGTCGAGACGAAATTCTTCTCATCCCTGACGAAATCGGGCGGTCCATATTGCAGGTATACACGTCCTCGGTCGGTGTGGATACCTTTCGTCTTAGGCCATGAGAAGTGGCTGTTGACGTATTCGATGCGTTCCCTGTATTCGCGCCATGCTCCGTCGGCGTTGAGGGCGTCGCGGCGTGTCCAAAAACGGTAGAGGAACACCTGCTTCTCTTCGATGCCGGGCTTTTTGATTAGAGCATAGATGTCGCGGCGTTCCATCTCGTTGGCGATGGGAGCCAATGCCTCGATATATTCGTTCATCAGGCTTTCGTCGGTGATTTCGGCTGCAAAGGTGAGCGACGCAGGTGTCTCTTCGAGGGCTGTGTTGGCAGCGGGATTGCTCCTGATGAATGGTACTTTTTTGTACAACATCTTGTCGTTATGCTTGTTACGTATATCGACGACGAGGTTGTAGTTGCCTGAAGGCAGTTTGCTGATATCGATAGTTCCGAAGATGGGTATCACCGTGTCGCTCTCGTAGCGTGTGGTGGTAGTCATATCTTCAATAATGCGGCCTGTTTCCTGCACTTCGATGTAGGCTGACGAGTAGACGTATTGGTCCTTGGTTTCGGAGTGAATGTTGTAAACCTCGCAGTAGTAGTTTATTGTTCCGATTTGCTCGGGAACGAAATCGTTGATGTAGGGCTCCATATCGTATCCTCCGCGCGAAAGGATGTTGGGCGTGGAGGTAGGACTCACGTTGCTCATCATCTGTACGCTCGACATGGCGGGCCGCTTGTTGTCGTAGTATATTGCCAGCTGTTGCGAAATGGTCACTGGCTCGGCAGCGCTGTTCTTGTCGCGCAGCTGCACCTTCATGTCGTGGATACCATTGGCAATGGCAAAGCGTTGCACGTCAAGGAAGTTGAATCTGTCGGCGTCGGACGATGTTATGGCGGGGCTCTTCAGGTCGTACTTTTTTACAATCTCTATCGAGTCGTTTTGGCTGACAGTGATAAGTATCTCTACTGTAGCTTGGTAGGTGTTGCCCGATTTGACAAAGTTAAGGTTCCACGCATCGAACGAGAGATATGTCTCGATGTACGACCCGATATCCTTCTGATGGAATGTGGCGTACGAGAAGATGGCGGTGAGCTTTTTGGGGTTGTCGTTGGTTTGAATGTCCGAAGCAATGGCATTGACGCCCATCAATGCTGCTAACATGAATAAGGTTAGTCGTTTCATCGTATTCTTTTGTATTGTACTGTTTTTCCGTTTTGTTCTACCACAAGGGTTTTGGACGAAAGCTTTTTGATGGCCATAGTGTCGGCAATGTCCGTCACTCTGCGGTTGTTGAATAGTTTGCCTTTAAGTATCAGTTCGTTGTTGTGTATCTCCCACGAGTTGTACTGTCGGGTGGCGTTGTTGATTGAAGCCGCAATGCCTCGTGTGCCGCATTGGAAGCCACTTTCGATGGCACAAGTGTCGGTAACCCAGGTCCCAACAATCTCGCGTTTCTTGCTCCCTCCAAATATGGCATACGCAACAATGGCAGCTATGGCCAGTATGGCCAGTATGGTCGTAGTGAGGTGTATGCCGTTGCGTTTTGCCATGATAATCGTATAAATTTTATTAAAGAATTAAGTAAAAACGTAAAAAGGAGGTATTTATTTTTTGATAAGTTTTTTTTTCATACATTTGCATGTTGAAGTTCTCGCGCTTGCGAGCTTTCACGCCCTGACAATCAGCAAAAAAAACTCGTTATTAAAATGGAAATGAAAGTCGAAAGAAGAGTCAAAATAATTTTTGTCTGCCACGGAAACATTTGTCGCAGCCCGATGGCGGAGTATGTTTTTCGGCACATGCTCGACGAGTCTGGCTTTTCGTCGATGGTCGAGGTTACGTCGGCAGCTACAAGCAGCGAGGAGATAGGTAATCCTGTATACCCTCTTGCAAGGCAGATGCTTGCAATGCACGGAATCGGCTGCAAAGGCAAGACGGCGCAGCGCATCACCACCGATATGATCAACTCATGCGACTACGTGATAGCTATGGACCGATACAATGTTCAGAACCTCGAACGGATGTTCAAAAGTGCCGGCAAAGGCAAAGTGAAACTGCTCCTCGAGTTCCTGCCCACAGAACACCCGCTTTATATGCAAGATGTCGCTGACCCGTGGTATACACGTGATTTTCAGAAAGCATACGACGATATCGTAGTTGGATGCAAGGCCCTGCTTTCATGTCTCGAAAAGGATTGTTTATGTTGAGACGAAGGGGACTTGCACGCTGTCTCGGGTCGTGATGCCAAAGGCTGCGAACACCAATGAAATCAAAATATAATGAAGTGAGTAACAGCCCCTTGATAACCAACTTTAATATTTTTTTGCTCAAATCCGGAAAAATAACTACTTTTGAAAGTTCATTTCAGAACGTTAAATGTAAATAATTTATTAATAATCAAATTTATAATTCGTTTTTATGCAACCAAAAGGAAACAAATACGGTGTTCACCGTGTACTCGAGCCCAAGGGCGTTCTGCCGCAGCCGGCAAACAAAATCGACAACAATATGGACGTTCTTTATGACAACGAAATCCTCATCGATGTCCAGACCCTCAATGTCGACTCTGCTTCGTTCACCGACATTATGAACTATGCCAAAGAGCAGGCTGGTGAAGGCGCCACCAAGGAACAGATCCTTGAAGAGGTGAAGAAAGAAATGCTCCTCAACGTCGAGCTGCAGGGCAAGCACCGCAACCGTCGTACCGGTTCGGGTGGTATGCTCCTTGGCAAGGTCGAGAAGATAGGCGATGCCCTGAAGGGCAAGATCGACCTCAAAGAAGGCGACCGCATCGCTACCCTCGTCAGCCTCTCGTTGACCCCCCTCCGCATCGACTCCTTCGGCGAAATCCGTCCCGAGATCGACCAAGTCGACATCAAGGGTAAAGCTATCCTCTTCGAGAGCGGCATCTACGCCAAGATTCCGGATGATATGCCCGAGAAGCTGGCCCTCAGCGCACTCGACGTCGCTGGTGCTCCCGCACAGACCGCCAAGCTCTGCCAGTATGGCCAGACCGTCGTCATCCTCGGAGCCGGTGGCAAGAGCGGTATGCTCTGCTGCTATGAGGCCAAGAAGCGTGTCGGCGTCACTGGTAAGGTCATCGGTATCGCCAACAGCCCCAAATCGACCCAGCGTATCAAGGACCTTGGCTTCTGCGACATCGTCGAGAGCGCTGCAGGTATGACTCCCGTCCAGGTCTATGAGCTCGTCGAGCGCCTCACCAACGGCAAGATGGCCGATGTCACCATCAACTGCGTCAACGTTCCAGACCAAGAAATGACCGCTGTGCTCTGCACCAAGGACGACGGTATCGTCTACTTCTTCTCGATGGCCACCAGCTTCACCAAAGCCAGCCTCGGTGCCGAGGGTATCGGCAGCGACGTCAACATGATCATGGGCAACGGCTACACCAAAGGCCATGCAGAGTACACCCTCCAGGAGCTCCGCGAAAGCCCGAAGCTGCGTAAGATCTTTGAAGAACTCTACGCATAATGAATTCTAAGAAAAGGACTCAGCAGCTCCTTTTTCATAATTCAACTATCAACCTGCCGGCCGGGAAACCGACCGGCAGGTTTTTTAAAAATTATAAATTGAAAATCAGACTGTTGGCTATTGTTTTGGCGGCAATGGCTGTCTCATCTTGTTATAGGCACAGGCTTGTAGAGCTACCGTCCAGGATGATCCCTTGCGATGTGAATCCTGACGAAGTGTTCGGTGCACACTACACGGCCGCCGATTTCCAGATTTGGCCTATGGCGGACGATAGTATGGCTGGCATTGTTGCGGGCAGGGCAGTTCGCGAAAAAGGCATTTCGTCTGCGTCGAGCGGATGGCAAGTGATGTTCGACAATGCTGACACCGCCGAAGTTGGCTCGATAGCACGTGATTTTTGCGCTTCGCACCGCACCGGCGACACGGTATGCTGTTATGGCTGGGTGCCGGATGATTTCGATTCAAGCAAGAGTGTCATAGTGATTGTGTGCGGCACAGCTCCTTTGATTGATGGAACTTCTGTGGCCAATGCTGGAGTTGAGTTGATGTGGGGTGAGCCTAATGTCCTTTTTGAATTTGCCCAAGAACACTACTCCGACTGGCAGCGTATTACGCGCGATAATGTTATGCGTTGTCTGCCGATAATGCTCGGTGGCCGGATGCTGGCGGCACCGTGGGTGAATGATGAAATTGCCGGTGGGAAATGCAGTCTCAGCGGATTGAAGGAAGAGGAATGCTGCGCAATTGCCGCCATCCTCACTGCAGGTAAAGGTCCTGAATCACCAGTCCAGCCAAAGTAAAGCCGAAAATGGCGGTGACGTGCGACGTTGTGCCGTTGAGTTGGGCCTTCGTCGCGTTCCAGTCCTGTAGCGACAGGCTATTGTCTGTATTCCCTTCGTCGCCGACTTCGCCAAGGTTCGGCAGCACTTCGGGACTCCATACGCATTTGAATTTGCGGCCGGGAAACCGCTTGAACTTGCGCATACGGCGACGCAACACGGCAGCCAGCGGACAACCGTCCACTTTCCAGAACTCGCTGACCCTTACCATTGTCGGGTCCATTTTCAGAGCTGCGCCCATCGAAGAAAAGAAGGTGGGCATCCCCTTTTGCGCACAGCGCACGATGAGCTCCAGCTTGTTTTTCAGGCTGTCGATGGCATCGATGATGTAGTCGTAGCTTTGCAGTTCGAAGCTGTCGGCCGTTTCGGCGCAGAAAATATCCTGTATGGCAGTGATTTCGGCCGAAGGGTTGATGTCCAGAAGGCGTTCACGCATAGCCTCGACCTTGATGCGCCCGACGGTGCTGACCGAAGCCATAGCCTGGCGGTTTATGTTGCTTACGCTCACGCAGTCCGAGTCGACAATCGTCAGATGGCAAATGCCGCTTCGCACCAGGCTTTCGGCACACCATGAACCGACTCCGCCGACACCAAAAATGATGACGCGGGTGTCGGCGATGCGTTCCATCGTTGCATCGCCAAGCAGTCGGGTTGTGCGGTTAAGAATGGCTTTTACGTCGTGGTTCATACATTATGATTAAACGACGATTCTGACTTATTATTGCATCCGTCAAATAATTTGTCCTTACCTAAATTCCAGTTACAAGTGCAACACTAAGTAGAAAAAAGAGCAATAAAAAACGTTTAGGGGCGTTACTATTATGAAAAAAAACTGTCGTGGTCGTGTAAGATTTGCCACCATTCCGCGACTACAAGGAAAGATAACATATAATTCAGTCAAAAATGAAAAACATCAAACTTTTCTATGCTGTCATTGCAGCAGCGCTTTTCGCCGCGTGCGACCCTGGTTATAATGAAGATGTCGTTATCCATAATCTGTCGACGCATACCGTTACGGTCATTCCGACGCCATCCGACATAGTGTTTGTACACGACAGTTGCACGCTTGCCCCGGACGCGAAGTATACGGTCGCAGATCCGGGAGGAGTGGGAACGGCAAGCCGCTCGGAGGGCGAATCTTATATGGAATGGTATATGGGCGACAGCGTTGTTTTCGTTTTCGACGACAATCGGCGCGTTGTATACTACAAGGAAAACAGGGATGGCATAAGCCCATACAATTTCAATTCAGCCAATTACAGCTACGAAGAGAGGCTGAACGAAAGAGGCCCGTTCAAAGGTTATGCCGAATACGGCAAACTGACCTTTACGGTCACCGACGAGCATTACGATGCCGCCACAACTGTGACGGAATAGTTCCGTACTTTGTACGAAAACGAAAACGAAGACGAAAACGTTCTGGACAGACGTCTGCATTTTTTTATTTTGCAGTTCAACAATTGTTTTGTATTTTTGCAACGTCAATATTGTGCGACGCGATGTTTGACGTTGCATTTATTATATTGAAAAACAAAGATAAAAATATATTATAATATGAAAGTAAACCGCAGAAAAGAACTTTTCCCGAACGTCAGCGACGAACAGTGGAACGACTGGAAATGGCAGGTCAAAAACCGCATCGAGACCTACGAAGAGCTGAGCAAGTACTTCACCTTTTCGGCCGACGAGGCAGAAGGCATCAAGAAAGCCCTTGCCAAATTCCGCATGGCTATCACTCCTTACTATCTGAGTCTTATCGACCCCAACGACCCGTTCGACCCCATCCGCCGTCAGGCTATCCCGCAGGGTGCTGAATGCAACATTGCCCCTGCCGACCTCAACGACCCGCTCCATGAGGACGAGGATTCGCCCGCTCCAGGACTGACTCACCGCTATCCGGACCGTGTGCTGTTCCTTATCACCGACATGTGCTCCATGTACTGCCGTCACTGCACCCGTCGCCGCTTCGCAGGTCAGAAGGACGACGAAAGCCCGAGCCAGCGTATCGAGAAATGTCTTGAATATATCGAAAAGACTCCGCAGGTGCGCGACGTACTCCTCAGCGGCGGCGATGCCCTGATGGTCAGCGACCAGAAGCTGGAATACATCATTGGTCGTCTGCGCAAGATTCCGCACGTGGAGATAGTGCGTATCGGCAGCCGCACCCCCGTGGTCTGCCCGCAGCGTATCACTCCCGAGCTGTGCGAGATGCTGAAGAAATACCATCCCATCTGGCTCAACACCCACTTCAACCACCCCAACGAGTTTACCCCCGAAGCAGAACAGGCTCTTGCTCGCCTTGCCAATGCCGGTATCCCGCTGGGCAACCAGACAGTGCTGCTGCGCGGCGTGAACGACTGCGTCCATGTCATGAAGAAACTGATGCACGAACTGGTCCGCAACCGTGTGCGTCCTTACTACATCTACCAGTGCGACCTATCCATGGGTCTGGAGCATTTCCGCACTCCCGTCAGCAAGGGTATCGAAATCATCGAGAACCTGCGCGGACATACGAGCGGATACGCTGTTCCTACCTTCGTGGTCGACGCTCCCGGCGGCGGTGGAAAGACCCCCGTTATGCCGCAGTACGTCATCTCGCAGAGCCCCGACAAGGTTATCCTCCGCAACTTCGAGGGTGTCATCACCACCTACACGGAGCCGCGTGAATACCACGAGGAGTGCCATTGCGAGGCTTGCGAGGCCAAACGCCGTGTGGACGAAGGTGTTGCCTCGCTGCTCGAGACCGACCGTATGGCTCTCGAACCCAGCCACCTTATGCGTCACGAACGTAACAAGAAACATTGATGAACCATAGTGGCGAATGGCAGCCCCACTAAGCTGCCATTCGCCTTTTTTATACCATAACCCTCAAATTGTCAACGTTATGTCTTCTCATGTGGATAAGTTTATGAAAACAGCGGCAATAGTCCTGTTTTCTATTGCCGGTCTTCGTGGTTCGGATTGCATTGGCCAGGAGATTTACCCCATGTATTTCCCCTGTCGCTGCGAGACGGGCGAATGGGGCTATGTTGACAAGGATAACGAGTGGGCCATACGGCCGATGTACGATGCTGTCCTTTATGAAACCAACGGGGGTATGTATCCCGTGTCGGTCGGTGGCAAATGGGGGTTCGTGGGGGTCAGTGGCGAGCCACTGACAGACGTTGTGTACGACGCTGCGGTATGCGAGATTGACTATCGCAAGAACAACTATGCTGTGAACTATGCCGCTTTGCGTCAGAAAGGCAAATGGGCTTTCATAGACGTGCAGGGTCGTTTTGTTACTGATTTTAAATATGACGAAGTGCTGATACTCAATGGGAAATATATTATCCGTATGCGCGTGGGCAAGAAGATGCGCAGCGGATACCTTGACGAGGACGGCATGGAGGTATGGAATGACTGATCACCGTGACAGCGAAGGTACGTCGTTATTTGCATATAATTCTTCTGGGCATAGTTATGCTGTCGTTCCCTCAATATGCCGATGCGCAGGTTGCGGGAATGAACACGTTGTCGCTATTGCAGACTCCTTCGTCGGCTCGTGTGGCTGCCTTGGGTGTCGACAGGCTCTCGGTCTATGCTCCGACCGATTTGAATGTCGGTATTGATAATCCTTCGCTAATATCTGAAAGCTATTCCAACAGGCTGGCTCTGAATTATGTCGGGCTCTTCTCGGGTTCGAAGTCAGGCTCGGTGTCTTACGGATACAAGTCCAAAGTATTAGGTGCTTTTCTCTTTGGACTGCATTTCAACAGCTATGGTCGTTTCAGGGCTTTCGACGAAGCCGAGGTCGAACTGGGCACTTTCCGAGCTGCGGATATTGCGCTTTCCGTCGGCTGGGCTCTTAATATCGACTCCAATTTTTCTATCGGCGCGTCGTTGCTCCCTGTCGTCTCGCAATATGAATCGTATACGGCTGTGGCGTTGGCAATGAATGTCGCTGGCAGTTATGTATCGGACGACAAGCGGTTCTCTGCAACGCTGATGGCTTCCAATATCGGTGCGCAGATTGTGACCTTTGACGGCACTGCCGAATCGTTGCCGTTCAACCTCTCGGCTTCGTGTTCGTACAAGGCAGACAATGCTCCGTTCAGGGTTTTCCTGCAGTTGGATCATCTGACGAAATGGAATCTGTCGTACGAAGACCCTCTCAATCCAAGTGTCGTCATCGACCCCTATACCAATGAGCCTGTGGCAAAACCGTGGTACAGCGGTGTGTCGGATGTGCTCGACGGTGTGGCTCGACACGCTTCGTTGGGTGTCGAAGCTGATATAAAAAACATTTTTTTCCTGCGGTTGGGTTACCGGTACCGCCAGATGGTCGAGATGTCGGCAGACGACCGTACAAATATCAATTTCAGCGGTTTCTCGTACGGATTTGGTCTGCGGACGAAGAAGTTCGAGTTTTCGTTTGCCCGACGTAACTACCATTTAGGTCAAGCTCCAAACTATATTTCGTTGTCGTTCAAGTTTTAAGTGATGAAACTCCAGTATGTTGTCAGCAACCAGACCAACCCGTTCTGGAATGTGGCTGTAGAGAATTACCTTCTGTCTCGTGATGTGGAAGATACAGTCGTCATGTATCTTTGGAAGAACCGTCGCACGGTGGTCATAGGGCAGAATCAAAATCCTTTCTCGGAATGCAATGTCGATGCGTTATTGGCCGATGGAGGCTATGTGATGCGTCGCACCACGGGTGGAGGGGCCGTCTATCACGATGACGGCAACATCAATTTCAGTTTTGTGGCACCGCCCGACCTGTACAGCCAGCAGCGCCATTTCGATGTCATCAGGCTGGCTTTGCAGCACTATGGGTTGCAGGCGGAGGTTAGCGGACGCAACGACCTGCTGTGCCAGGGACGCAAATTCAGCGGCAATGCCTTTTCCAAAGGCCGCTACATGAGGCTTCACCACGGTACAATCCTGATTGCGGGCAACATGCACGATTTGGAACGCTACCTTCGTGTCAAACCGGCCAAGCTGCAGAAGCATGGCGTGGCGTCGGTACGCAGCCGTGTGGTGAACCTGTCCGAACTGGCCGACGTGACGAGTCTCAATATCGTCAATCCGTTGATTGAGGCTTTCGCTTCGGTCTATGGTCAGCAGCCGGAACAGGTCAGCTTCGATAATCTTGTTGAGACCGCCGAGGTCAGGAGTCTCTATGAGAAATATAGCAGCGACGATTGGCTATACGGCCGTTGGCGTCACTTCACGGCCTCGCAGACGGCGCAGTTCGAATGGGGTGGGGTTGAACTGTCGCTCTCTGTCGACGAGGAGAAATCCATCATCACCGACGTTGTCATCGCTACCGATGCTCTGGATGTGGCACTCGCCGACAAAATACGTCTTCTGCTCACCGGCGCTTCAACAAAAGAGCCGCCTGCTGATGCAAACGGCTCTATTGACGAGAAGGTGCTGAATGACGTCTTGTCGTTGATCTATTAGTTAGTACGAAAACGAAGACGAAAACGAAAACAGGAAAACTTAACGTTAACTTTAAATGTCCTTGAATTTCGGCTCGTCAGAATTTGAACATCTGGTCGAATTTGACCTCCTGCAGTTTTCCGTATTTCTTTAGCTGGTCCAAAGATACTTTGCGCATATCGGCACAGAAGATTACGCTCATCGGGCGCCCTTTGATGTATTTGGCGTGGAATGCTGCCATATCGTTCATCGACATTTTCTCTATCTTCTTGGTTGTGTTGGCGCGAGGGTCGCTGCTGAAGTTGCGCTCTTCCGTCCAGTAACGAACCATATTAGGGATACTGCGGAAGCTATAGTATTGGCCGTTGCGGGTGGTGACAAGTCCTTGTTTGGCAGCGTCGAATTTGTCTTGACGCAGTGGCAAGTCCTGTACTATGCTCTTCATTGCTTCAAGTCCATCAAGTGTCTTGTCACTCTGTGTAGCAAGGAAGCAATTCATGTATGAAGGGTTGAGGTTGCGACGGAAGTAGATGAAGTTGCCGCTGGTGTGATAGCCCAATGAGCGGAACTCGCGTATCTCTTGGAATACCACCGAGTTCATACCTCCACCGAAGTATTCGTTGAAAAGCATGGCTGCCTCTTCGTCCTGCAAATCGAAATTATCGCTGGGAAACAGATAGTTGATGTATGCCTCGACAAACTTTTTGTTGTCTGCATACCATACTGTGGCTTCTGATGGATGGTTGCGGTGTCTATCACGCGGAGCTACAACCTTCACGCCTTCGCGTACCAGATTCTTGTCGCGAAGCATCTTGGCCACTTTCTCGGGACTGGTGTTGCCTACAAATGTGGCATATCCGTTGCGCGTGTATATGCTGTCCAGTTCACCGGCAATTTGTTCGCCGCTCAGTTTGCCCCATTTCTTGATAGGTATGTGAGATAGGTATCCCGACGTTTCACCATAGATGGCATACTCATATAGCGCGTTGCTCCATTCCGACACACTGTTCTTTACGGAGTTTTTGTCGCCTTTGCTGTTTTTCACTATCATGTCGATCTGCGACTTGTCGTGGCGCGGGTTGTGCAGACGTCGCAGAGCCAGGTCGATAATTGCTTCCATATTCTCTTCCGGGCCGCTGATTTGCAAAGTGGTATAGGTGCTGCTCACGCTTAGGTCGCACTCTCCACCCAGCATGCGCATGGCGGTCATGTACTTTGTCAGGTTCATGTCGTCTGTGCCAAGCATCTGCAGATATCCTGCAGCACGGTCCAGCTCGGGGTCGTCCATAGAGCCGTAGTTGTAAACTATATCGAGTTCAAAGAGGTTGTTCTTTGGATTTTTGCCGCTGTAGAGTTTCACTTGGTTAGTGACGGGAGTGATTGAAACATCCTTCTTAAAGTCGATGGCCTGTGGTTTGATAGGTTCGGGTTTCTGGGCTTCGATGCGGAGTGCAAAGTCGGTATGTGCATCCTGATTCTGGTTTTCAAGGTGTTCCCAGTCGGGTTTTACCACCTCTTCAGGTTTCGGGAATCCCATTTTTGAACGGATTATGGTGACGTGGTTGCGGTCGAAGTATTTCTTTGCCACAGCCATGATGTCCTCGCGTGTGAGAGCCTGGAACTTGCGGTCCTCTTCCAGCCAGTCTTCAAAGCTCTGTCCTGCGGCTTCAAGGCTTTGTATCAAACTGTTGATGGATGAAGCACTTTCCAAATAGAGTTTGTGGTTCAATGCATGCTGCATCTTGATGCTGGCCATCAGTGTGTCGCTGAAACGTCCTGCCTTGATGCTGTCAATGCATTGCCATACCACTTCTTCTGCTGCGGTATGCTTCTGTCCGACTATTTTTGGAGCATAAATAATCACATTGGAACCTGCTTCGTTGAAGGCAAACGGCTGGTACATGGCAGCAAGCAATCGGTGTTCGGTCATGGCGTCGGTGAATCGTTCGGCACTGAGTATCTCGCTCATCATTCCTAATGCTATTTGGTCGGGATGGGTGTTGTTTGTTCCCGGAAATATCATTACGCCCATTTTGATGGGTGTTTGACGTACGTTTTTCACTACCTGCTTATCGAATTTAGGGAGCTGATAGCTTTTCTTGTCGGGCAGAGGCCCAGAGGGCAGGGCAGAGAAGTGCTTCTTGGCCATGCTCTTGGCTTCGGCTGTGTTAAAATCGCCTACAAGTATCAGCGTCAGGTTGTTGGCTACATACCAACGGTGGTAGAACTTGTACATCTCACTGGGCTGCGGGTTCTTGAGGTGGCGAGTGTGACCAATGATGGGGCGGCTGTATGGATGGTCGCCAAATGCTTCAGTGAGCAGTCCTTCCACAAAGGAGTTGATGGGGTTGCTGTTGCTGCGCAGGTTCTTCTCTTCGTATACGGCTTCCAATTCGCCTTGGAAAAGGCGGAACACAGGGTTGCGGAACCGCTCGGCATATACCTCCATCCAGTTTTCCAACTGGTTGCTGGGTAGAGTGTTGAAGTAAATAGTCTGATCCCACGAGGTGCCTGCGTTAAGACCTGTGCAACCCATTTTCTGCAAGATGGCATCGGTCTCGTTAGGGATGGCATATTTGCTTGCAGCAATGTTCAGACGGTTTATTTCGAGCTGTATCTGATGACGCTTCTCGCTGTCAGTTGTCTGTTGCATCTGGTCGTAAAGGTCGCTGATGCTGTCCAGCAGCGGTTTCTCTTTTTCCCAGTCGGTGGTGCCAATCAGATCGGTACCTTTGAACATGATATGTTCCAGATAGTGGGCCACGCCTGTGGCATTTGTGTCCTCATCCTTGCTTCCTGCATGTACAAGAATGCTGCCGTAGATTTCTGGTTTGGAATGTTCTTCGGCCAGAATCACCTTCATGCCATTGCTGAGCGTGAAGGTCTCCACTTTCAGTGGCTGTGCCTGAACCAGGGCGGGCACCGTCACGAAGAAAAAAAGGATTGAAAATAAAGCTTTCTTCATAAAGTGAGAAGTTTTTGTATTTGTTTGAAAAAAATCTTGGACTTGCGGTTGCAGGTCCAAGATTCTGTTTTGTTTTTGTCGGGCTATCGGTTAGTCCACCTTTATGGGTTGAATGTTCTTATGCAGGTAGCTGCCGAGGTTTTCGATGGGGATACGCTCTTGCTGCATGGTGTCGCGGTCGCGCACGGTGACGGAATTGTCGTTGAGGGTGTCGTTGTCGACGGTGATGCAGAAGGGTGTTCCGATGGCATCTTGACGGCGGTAGCGACGTCCGATGGCATCTTTCTCGTCGTATTGGAGCATGAAGTCATACTTGAGCATATCCATGATTTCACGAGCTTTTTCGGGCAGGCCGTCTTTCTTGACGAGAGGCAGGATGGCTGCCTTGTAGGGGGCGAGGACTGCGGGCAGGCTGAGCACGGTGCGGGTTGAGCCGTCTTCGAGGGTCTCGTCTTTGAGGGCATGGCTGAAGATGGCAAGGAATGTGCGGTCCACTCCGATAGAGGTCTCTATGACGTAAGGAGTGTAGCTTTCGTTCAGTTCGCTGTCGAAATATTGCAGTTTTTTGCCGCTGAATTCGCTGTGGCGGCTCAGGTCGAAGTCGGTACGGCTGTGAATGCCTTCAAGTTCTTTGAATCCGAATGGGAATTCGAATTCGATATCGGTGGCGGCGTTGGCATAGTGGGCCAGCTTTTCGTGGTCGTGGTAGCGGTACTTCTCGGCAGGGATGCCCAGTGCGAGGTGCCATTTCAGACGTTCCTCTTTCCAGTGTTTGAACCATTCGAGTTCCGTTCCGGGGCGTACGAAGAACTGCATCTCCATCTGTTCGAATTCGCGCATGCGGAAGATGAACTGGCGGGCCACAATCTCGTTGCGGAAGGCTTTGCCGATTTGGGCGATGCCGAATGGAATCTTCATGCGGCCGCTTTTCTGTACGTTGAGGAAGTTGACGAAGATGCCTTGTGCCGTTTCGGGGCGCAGGTAGAGCGTGTCGTTCTCGCCTTCGACGCTGCCCATCTTGGTGGCAAACATGAGGTTGAACTGACGCACGTCGGTCCAGTTGCGGGTGCCGCTTATGGGGCAGACGATGCCGAGGTCGAGAATTAGTTGTTTCAGTCCTGCCAAGTCGTTGGCATTCATCAGTTCGGCATATTTGCCGCGTATTTCGTCAATCTGTTTCTGGTGTTCGAGTACGCGTGCATTGGTGGTGACGAACTGCTGACGGTCGAAAGCGTCGCCAAAGCGTTTCTGAGCTTTGTCGCATTCTTTCTTTATTTTGTCTTCAATTTTGGCGATGTGGTCTTCAATCAACACATCGGCGCGGTAGCGCTTCTTGCTGTCGCGGTTGTCGATAAGCGGATCGTTGAAGGCGTCGACATGGCCGGAGGCCTTCCAAATCTTGGGGTGCATGAAGATGGCGGAGTCGATGCCCACGATGTTTTCGTGATACTGGACCATTGCGCGCCACCAGTATTGCTTGATGTTGTTTTTCAATTCTGTACCCAGCTGTCCGTAGTCGTAAACGGCAGCGAGCCCGTCGTAGATTTCGCTTGAGGGGAAAATAAAGCCGTACTCTTTGGCATGCGATACGACTTTTTTGAAGATATCGTCCTGATTAGCCATTCTTTATATATTTTTTGTTATTTTCAATGAGTCAGCAAAAATACGAAAAAATTTGCTTGATGTCGTTTTTTTAGTACTTTTGTAGACCCTATAAGAGATTTATACTAATTCCAAAGATAACAAATACAAAAAATTAAATAGAAATGAAGAAGATTTTTTTTGCAGCATTCCTGGCAGTAGGATGCATGTTGGCTGGAAATGCCCACGCCCAAGTAGGACATGGGGGTGAACCTCTTTTCAACCATTCGCAAGCAAAAGTGCAGAGTGATCCGGTGTTAATGCCGTTCCTTGATAGCCAGAAATTTATCGAAGAAGATATGTCGCGAGTGAAGGGCTCGGGTCCGATGCGTATCGGCATCCAGCATAACTGCGACATCGATGTGCTTGAAAATGCAACGGTTGTGAAAGATAACCGTGGTACACACTACCTGCTCTCGCTCAGTTCGGAGGGTGCCACTTTCCAGTCGTTGAATTTTGACAGATTCGAGCTGCCGGAAGGTGCTTCGCTATTCATCTACGACCGTAGCGGTGATTTTGTGCTGGGCTCGTTTGATGGCACCGATGTACTGAAGGATGGAAGTTTCATCACTCAGGCAGTGCCTGGCGACGAGTTGTTTATTGAATACAATGTTCCTGCTGGTTCCGAGCAGGGAAAGCTGCATATCAGTCAGCTGTGCCATGGATATAAGGACATCTTCCATAAAATCAGTTCGGTATATGATGATGCAGAATCGTTGATGAAAGGCTATCACGGAAGTGCAGAGGGCAGTTGCCACATCAATGCCGTCTGTCCTGAGGGTGACGACTGGAGAGACCAGATACGCTCGGTTGTTGCCATACAGATCAATACCCAATATGCTGCCTTTATGTGCAGTGGCGCACTTGTCAACAATACCCGCCACGACAAAACACCCTATGTCCTTTCGGCATACCATTGCCAAGAGGAAAGTTCCGAAACGGGTGCTATTACGAATTTTGTATTCTATTTTGGATATCAGACGAATAGTTGCAATGGCACTTCAGGCCCATACAACCGTTCTGTGTCGGGAGCCGACCGTGTGGCCAAGTATAACTACAACACAGGTTCAGATTTCTGCCTGTTTCGGCTGAGCCGCGATGTGCCCAACTCGTTCCAACCCTACTATGCAGGTTGGGATCGCAGCGATGTTGCTTCGTTCTCACCGGGAATAGCAATTCATCATCCAGGTGGAGACTACAAGAAACTGTCATTTCCAAAATCCATTGTCAGGGGTAATGGTAATTTAGCTAAGTTTTTAATTGTCAGCTGGTATACCGGTTCTCAAAATAAAGGGACTACAGAACAGGGGTCCTCTGGTTCTCCGATTTTCAATGCCGATAAACGCATTGTAGGTCAGCTTTTTGCCGGATATAGCTCCTGTACCAATCCATCTGGAGGCGATTATTACGGTCGTGTATACAGTTCGTGGACTGGAAACAACACGCAGACGGGTTCGCTCCAGCCGTGGCTTGATCCCGAAAACACTGGTGTGACGACCCTCGATGGACTTGACTACAATCAGGTTGGTATCGATGTCAACGGCGAGCCGTCCTATCAGTCGCTGAAGGTTTATCCCAATCCGTCGGACGGCAATATCCGTTTCGATGTCGATGCAATGGGCGATGCAAACTATAAAGTGTACGATGTGACTGGTCGTTGCGTAAAAGAGGGCCGTACTATTCTCACCTCAACGACGCAGGCCGTCGACCTCAGAATGTTGCCTCAAGGTACTTATGTACTTCATCTCTACACTTCGTCGCAACGCTATTCTTCTACCATTATAATAAAATAATAAACGGAAAACAATCAAATACATTCAGATATGACATTAATGGAACAAATCCGCGCTAAGGCGAAAGCTGCCAACAAATGCATCGTCTTGGCCGAGGGAACAGAAGAGAGAACCCTCAAGGCAGCAGACATCATCCTCGAAGAGGGCATTGCACGTCTTATTCTCCTTGGAAACGAAAAGGAAATCAAAGACCTTGCTTCGCAGTGGGGATTGAAAAACATCGACAAGGCAACTATCATAGACCCTGTCAACCAGCCTAAGAAGCAGTATTATGCCGAGATGCTCTGCGAAATCCGCAAGAAGAAAGGCATGCAGATGGACGAGGCAATGCGTCTCGTCGAGGACCCGCTCTATCTTGCCACATTGCTGATAAAGAACGGCGATGCCGACGGTGAGGTTGCCGGTGCACGCAACGCCACGGGCGATGTGCTCCGTCCGGCATTCCAAGTGGTAAAGACATTGCCTGGCGTAAGCGTCGTCAGTGGCGCCTTCATCATGGTGCTGAAAGACAAGACATACGGCGAAGATGGCATTATGGTCTTTGCCGATTGTGCAGCCACCCCGTGTCCGACGGCTGAGGAATTGGGACAGATTGCCGTAGTGTCGGCCCAGACTGCCAAGTCGATTGCTGGATTCAAGGAGCCGCGCGTGGCATTGTTGAGTTTTTCGACCAAAGGCAGCGCCAAGCACGAGTTGGTCGACAAAGTGATTGAGGCTGGTCGTGTGGCACATGAGCTGGATCCCAATGTGAAGCTCGATTGCGAGCTGCAGGCCGATGCCGCCATTGTTCCTAAAGTTGGCGCATCAAAGGCTCCCGGCAGCGACATAGCAGGCAAAGCCAATGTGCTTGTATTCCCCGACTTGCAGAGTGGCAATATCTGCTATAAACTCGTCCAGCGCTTGGCAGGAGCCGAAGCCATAGGCCCCGTCATGCAGGGAATGGCAGCCCCAATCAACGACTTGAGCCGTGGCTGCTCGGTAGAGGATGTCGTCAACGTCGTTGCCATCACTGCCACCCAAGCTGCGTCAAAGTAAATCGTTTTTCTGCGCAAAGGCAGTCGATAGTTATTTGAACAAAAAAAGCCCGCAAATGTGCGGGCTTTTTTTTAACGTGTCTGCTAATGAATTAGAAGCAGTAGCGGATACCGAGAGCGATGTCACCCCAGTGGAAACGGTCGTTCATATCGGGAATGATGTAGAAGCGCGGACGGATGTCGAGAGAAAGCTGAATAGGAACAGCGTTGAATTTGTATTCGATACCGCCTTGACCAGCGATAGCAATAGCAACATCGCTATCTCCAATTTCATAGTCGAAATAACCGAGGTTGGCTCCGATACCGGCATACCAGCCAAAACCAGATCCAATTTCACCAGTCCACTGATAGATTCCAGTGAGGTCGAAAGCGTCATAGTGTTCGCCGTTGTGCCATCCGAGGTCGAGTTCGAGGCGGTTGCCGCCAAGACCGTGCTGCCAGGAGAGTTCTGCGTTGTAACCCTGGCCGCCGCCAATGCGGACACCGAGGTTGTTCTGTGCGTTAACAGTCATAGACAAAGCAAAAACTGCTACAAGTGCTAAGAATAATTTCTTCATAAAATGTAATTTTTAAAAAGGTTAGTAAATTTTTATTTCGTTGAATTTTAGTTTTTTTTGATATTTCTATAATGTATTGTCAATTTTCAAAAATATATGCAAATGTACACAAAAAAATCAAATGATTAACAATTCTTTAAAAAATTTATATAAAAGGTGAAATTTTCGTTGCTTCTTTATTTGGAGACTTCGTTATTGCGTTATTACGGTATTTCGTTATTATGGGATTATGTTATTTCACTCCCATTATGAGTTTTATCTTTTCGGGTTCTTTTACTTTTTTGAGCCGGTTGTTGTAGTCCTCTTTTTCGAGCGAATTGGCTAACTCGGCAAATTTCTGCTGCATGGAGGTAATGGCAGATTGGTGCTGGATGTATTTGTTGAGGTCGGCCTCGCTGAGAATGTTCAGCTCGTAGTCGTAGGTTTTGAACAGCCGTTCGTAGGCTTTGTTGATGTTGGAGTATTCCTTGAAAGCGGAGCGGAATTGCTTGGTGTTGTTCTCTATTTTGTTGTGCTCGTCAATGATGTCAAGGAATTTGGTTTGGATGTCGATAAAATGGTTGAGCAGACGTATGAATTCCTCGCCAGAGTTCTGGTTGTTGAAGTGGGGTGTGAAGTCGGTATAGTGCATCATTTGTTTGTAGCCGGGGATAAGCCCTTTGGGTGCGTTCTTGCTTGAGTTGATGCGCATGGTGCCATCATCGATGGTGTTGCGTATACCGATAGAAGAGATGTAGAGTCGCTGCACTCGTTCGAACTCGTCGAGGGTGCTGTTGAAGTACTCTGCGCTTGCTTTGTTTATGAAGCGCGGGATGAAGTCGGTTGAAGATACAAGGTCCTTGTATGCTGTTGCAATGTCGCTTGCCGACTTTGGGCAGATGCTTATAATCGAGTCGCCTCTGGCGGAAATGGTGTCAAGCCGTTTGACGGCATGGCTGTATTCGTGCTGGAGGTCGATGAAATCGGATAGTGTGGCGATGAACTTTTCGCTTTCTGGCAGGCTTGTATATGCCGGTATGGTGTTGAGTTCTCCGAGGATGTCCTTATAGGAGTTATAGACATCTTTCTGTTTTTTTCCGCAGAGGTTCAAGAGGCTGTTGCTGTTTTTGGCTATTGTTTCGCGCAGCTCGATGACGTCCAGGTAGCTTTGCTGTACGGCAATGATTTCGCGCAACTGTCCTACATAGGTGTTGTATTCAGCAATTGACTTGAAACTGATGGGTATCTGCACCTTTTTGAATACGCGTAGATAGGATTTGTTCACGTCGGTGTGCTCTTTTCCAGCACGGGCGTGGAGGGTGTTTTTGAAGGATTCTATTCTGTCCGATAGTGAGTTGGGCCCCATGACGCTGTCGATGAGTTGGCATTGGAAGTCCTTTAGTTCACCGAGTTGTGCGAAATGGTTGTCGGACGTGTTGTCGTCAGTAAGGTCGTAGCGGTTGTAGACCGACAGGTAGGCGTAGAAGAGATCCTTGAGTTCCTTGACTTTGGCTTTGTCGGCCACACCTTTGGCGTCGCATGTCGAAGTAATATCCTTATGGAGAGTGCGGATTGAGTCTTTCAATATGGCAAGACGTTGGTCTCGAGCCCTCTGGATGCGAAGCGCCTCAGCCCGAGCTCTCTCTTCGGCAGCTTTGCGTTCTTCCTCAAGGCGCTCCTGTTCCAAGCGGTCGTATTCGGCTGATTTGTTCTGCAGATGTTCGGTCATCTTCTGCATTTGCGAGATGTAGATACCGGCATCGGTAATGCAATGGGTCGAGTCCATCCAGACATTGTCGCCTTCTCGAGTGTAGTCTTCGTTAAGGCTCGTCATCATGCGACTGATTCTGAGTCGTTGAGAACGACACCATTGGCTCATTATCGGATAGGCGTTGGGTTGTACACGTCTCAGGCTGTCGATTATTTTCGGCAGAGCCTGTTCCGATTCGAAGATGCGTCGGTCCACATTGTAAGCCGGACAGAGGTCTAAAGCACTGAGATAGACAATGCTCGAGTCGTTTGTCCTGATGTCTTGTGCCTGTGTCGCGACAGCGGACAGAACCAGGGTGAGCAATAATATGTATATTCTTGGTTTCAAGGTCAGATTTCCAAAGAGAGTTGGTCAGGATTGAGGCTGCTGATATCGTAGCTTGAGCCGTCGAAACAGTGTGTGCAAACATCTTCCTTTCGGAGTCCAATGGCATCGCACACTGTCTGCAAATTGTTGAATTTTAATGTGTCTACGCCTACGTGCTGACGTATTTTCTCAACCATGTTTGCATATTCCTTCGTGGTGCTGTCGCGATAGGCTTCGAGGTTGCGTATTTCTCCACCTTCGAGTTCTTCGATGCAGCGGCGTGCAATCAGTTCCATGTCGTTTTTCGATGCCGAGAAATTGAGGAAAGTGCAGCCATGGATCAGCGGGGGGCAGCTGATGCGGATGTGGACGTGTTTCACGCCGGAGTTGTAAAGCATCTTCACTTGGTCGCGTAGCTGCGTTCCGCGCACGATAGAGTCGTCGCAGAATACAACATCCTTTCCTTCAAGTACTTTGCGGCTTGGGATGAGTTTCATTTTGGCGACAAGGTTGCGTGACTCCTGGTTAACGGGCATGAAGCTGCGAGACCATGTGGGGGTGTATTTTAAGACACCGCGTTTGTAGGGGATTCCTTTTCCGGCGGCATATCCGAGAGCCATTCCGATTCCGGAGTCTGGTATGGCCGAGACGAAGTCGGCTTCGATGTCGTCGCTGAGCCCCATCGAGAGGCCGAGTTGGTAGCGAACCTCTTCGGCGTTGATGTCTTCGTATTGGGCTACAGGATAGCCATAGTATATCCAGAGGAACGAGCAAATCTGCATTTTCTCTGAAGGTTTGAGCAATTGTGTCAGACCCTCGTGAGACACCATCACAGCTTCGCCCGGGGCGACATAGCGTACGGTCTGGAATCCGAGGTTGATATAGGAGTGGCTTTCGGATGCAATGGCGTAGTCGGCGCCGCGACGACCGATGACGAGAGGTGTTCGTCCCAGGTAGTCGCGTGCGGCAATGATGCCGTGTTCGGTAAGGATGAGCATCGAAACGCTGCCTTTGACGTGTCTGTAAACGTTACGGATGCCATCGGCGAAATCTTTGCCTTGTGTGATGAGCAGAGCTACAAGTTCGGTGGGGTTGGTGCCTCCCATGCTGAGCTCGGTGAACTGCTGGCGCTGGTTGAGACATTGTTGCTCAAGTTCGGCCATGTTGTTGATTTTGCTTACGGTACATACAGCGAAGCGCCCAAGGTGTGAGTTTACGACGATGGGTTGCGGGTCAGTGTCGCTGATCACGCCAATGCCCATATCGCCAAGCATTTCGTGCAAGTCGTTGCTGAACTTGGTTCTGAAATACGAGTTCTGGATATTGTGGATGTTGAGGTGCATCACACCATTGTCGATGGTGCTTAATCCGGCACGACGAGTGCCGAGGTGCGAGTGATAATCAGTACCGTAAAAAAGGTCGGTAGCGCAGGGATTTGTGGTTACTACACCGAAAAGTCCGCTCATAATTGTTTAATTTAAAAGATGATAATTTTTATATATTGTTGTTTGTAAAAATGCAAAGGTACGGAAAAAGAGTGTGAGTATTGGATTTGATGATTATTTTTTTGTTAACATTCTACAAACACTTCGTTTTCGGCATCGAAGCGGTCGAGTCTGAAAGGGGTGATAGTGTTGACCAAAGCTGCATCGTAGGGGCGTCGCACACGTATGTAGTTGTCTGTAAATCCGTGCATGAAACCTTCCTTTAGGTCGCTTTCCCATAGTACGGGACGGGTCTTGCCTTGCTGCGAAAGGTAGAATTCCTGTTTTTTGCGGTCTGATATTTCCTGCAGTTGCCGGCTGTGTTCGCGGCGGTGGTGCATCGGTATGTGTCCGTCCATGCGTAGGGCTGCGGTGCGAGGACGTTCACTGAATGTGAACACATGGAGGTAGGAGATAGGAATTGAACTGACGAAGGTTTTTGTTTTCTCAAACTCTTCGTCGTTCTCGCCATTGAATCCGGCCATGATGTCGGCAGCGATGCAGGCATCGGGCATGAGAGCTTTAATCTTCTTGAGAAGGTCGGCGTAGAATGCGGTGTCGTACCGTCTGTGCATGAGAGCAAGTACGGCGTCGCTACCAGCCTGCAGGGGGATGTGGAAGTGTGGCAGGAATTTCTTTGAGGCGGCGACAAACTCAATTATCTCGTCGGTAAGCAAGTTGGGCTCGATGCTCGAAATGCGGTAGCGTTCAATACCGTCGACAGTATCCAGCTTTTTGAGCAGGTCGAAGAGGCTCTCGCCGTTGTCTTTGCCGAAAGTGCCGGTATTGACGCCAGTGAGGACTACCTCTTTGGCTCCGGAGGCGGCTATTTCGCGAGCTGTCGCCATAGTTTCTTCGACAGTGGTGCTTCGGGAATGGCCACGTGCAAACGGAATTGCGCAATAGGAGCAGAAATAGTCGCATCCGTCCTGTATCTTGAAGAATGTGCGGGTGCGGTCGGCGTGTGAGTAGGCGAGGTGGAATGTATTTGCAGGAGGAGTGTCGGTTTTCTGGTATCCCTTGTGGTTCAGGTAATTGTCCACAATTTCGTACAGGTCGTGTTTGCGGTCGTTGCCGAGGATGAAGTCGACACCGTCGATTGTGTCAATCTCGTTGGCGGCATTTTGTGCGAAGCACCCTATGACGGCCACAATGCCGTCGGGGTTGTTGGCCACAGCCTGCCGTATGGCGTTGCGGCATTTTTTCTCGGCGATGGCCGTTACGGTGCAAGTGTTGATGACGTAGAGGTCGGCCTTTGAGTCGAAGTCGACCGACTGCCATCCGTGCAATGTGAAGTTGCGGACTATGTTAGATGTTTCGGCAAAGTTGAGTTTGCACCCGAGGGTGTGGGCGGCTATTGTCATTGCTGCTATTCTTCGTCGAGTTGGTCTATGCGTTTCAGGCTGCGGATCATCTTTAGACATTCTTCGTCAGGGAAGACAGTGAAAGGCGGTTTGGGCATCAGGTCGAGTATTGGGCGTCCGTCTTCGTCTTTGACGATGTCCACGATGCTGCCGATGTTGGCCATAAGTTGCGATTTGCGGTCGATGAGGACGAAATGCTCATGTCCGACGCGTTCGTTGATGATGTCGGCCATGTCGGTGCAGGTCAGTTTTGTTCCGTCGTTAAGATATACCGTTGTTCCTTTGCCAGAGGCGCCTTTGGGAGTGTAGTATGCGATACCAAATATTGATTGCCAGCGTTCCGTGGGGCAGTTGAGCAGAATCTTGCGGTCGGCGAGGGTTCCTTGTTGCCAAGTCTCGTCGACGGTGCAGCGTCCGTTCTCGTAGTGTCGGCAGCGTCCGTCTTTGACTCCGTCAAGGTAATTGTCGTCGTCCACCAGTTGTCCGTTGCCGTTGTATTGTACAAGTCGGCCTTGCATCAGACCGTTCACGTATTGTCCGCATATCCAGCCTTTTTCGCCGATGCGTTTCCACCAGCGTCCGTGGCGGTGGTTGTCTTTCCAGTTGGCTATTTCGGCGGTGTCGCCGTTGGAATTGAAGATGATGTGGGCACCGTCCTTGATGCCCATGCGATAGTTGGCTATTTTGACGAGGTTTCCGTTATGGCTGTAATAGCGCCATTCGCCGTCGCGGTTTTTCTGGTCGTAGAATCCTGTGGCGAGGAGGCGTCCCTTCTGGTCGTAGGCTTCATGCTTGCAGTAGCGTCCGGGCTGTGTATAGGTGTTGCGGATTTTCAAGGTTCCGTCGGGGTAGTAGTAGTTGAAAACTCCGGTCTCTTTGCCGTCCACGAAGTCGCCTTCAAAGATACGGCTTCCGTCTTTGTCGGTCTTGATCCAATGGCCTTGTCGCCGGCCTTGGTTGTCGATGCGGTTCTGGGCTGTCAGCATGCTGGACATGCACAGGCTGAAAACAAGAGTGGATGCAAGAAGAGCTTTGACTGTTTTTTTCATAAAAATGTATTTTTATTCGATGGTTTGCGTGCGGACACGGTTCATTATGCGTCTGTTTGCGGTGTCGCTGTCGTCGTTTCTTTTAATAGAAGAATGATGCCGAGGGGTCTCTTCTTCGGCAGTCTGTGGAGGTGTTGGGTCCTGTGGAACCCACAGGTTGTTGTCGCCCTCGTCGCGTTGCGAGGCCCCAATAGACTTTAGATAGACCCGTTCGCGTACGGCATTGAATTTCACTGAGTATTCGTTGTGCTTGCGGTCGGGACGAATGGTGCGCGTCACGGCGACTTCGAAGGGGTCGTCGATAACGATGCGTACATGGTAGTCTTTGTCTTCCAGGTTTTTGATAGTCACCATACCTGTCGATTTCTCGTTCTGTAGTTTGCCGTTGAGGTAGACGAAGAACTTGGCGTCGGTCGCCGAAGTGAAAGTGAGCTGCAGGTCTTGCGAGTGTAAGACCGTGGCTGCCAGCACGAAAGCGAAGAGTAATATGGTTTTTATTTTCATTTTTAGACAAAGACTTATGACGATAACGTTGAAAGAGTTTTTTTTATTGTGACTTTACAATAAAGATTTTGGACTTCCGTTAATGGAGCGATGAAAAAAACTGCGGAATTCATACGAGCGTTGCTTGTGCCACTATTCTTGTTGTTCTTGTCGTCGGTTGACGCTCAGGAACTTGTCGTTATGAGTGGCAAGGTTGTCGATACCGATTCCAAACCCGTTCCTTATGCCAGCGTAGTTGTGACGAATCTCAATCCTGTCGTTGGAACAAAGAGCGACGAGCAGGGTCGCTACAGTATGCAGCTTCCTGCCGGAAAGGAAATCGAAATCAGCGTCCGCTGTACGGGTTTCGAAACGGCAGACACTGTCTTGACAACCAAGCAGAACGCTCCGCTGAATATTGTTTTTTCATTGAAGAAACAGACCACTCAGCTCGACGTCGTGAAAGTCACAGAGGAAAAGAACAGAAAAACGACATTCACGACGGTGAACATCGAAAAGGTGGAGAACAATGTAGGTCCGCAGGGTGGGGTAGAGTCGTTGCTCAAGACCCTTCCCGACGTCAGTTCCAACAATGAGATGTCGTCCCAGTACTCGGTCCGAGGAGGCTCGTTCGATGAGAACCTGGTCTATATCAACGGAGTCGAAATCTTCCGCCCCACACTGGTGCGCAACGGGCAGCAGGAGGGGACATCGATAATCAACCCCGACATGGTCTCGTTCGTCAAGTTCTCGCCCGGTGGCTTCGATGCCACTTATGGCGACAGGATGGCATCGGTGCTCGACATAGCATATTCGACACCGTATGCGCAGGGCGACACAGCGTCGGGCAAGATTTTCCACGACACGCGCGGCCAGTTATCGGCATCAATGCTGGGAGCCTCGCTTTCGCTGCAGGGTGCTGTCGGCGACAGGATTTCATATTCGATAGGATTCCGTCAGCATTCCAACCGTTACATTTTCCGTACCCTCGACACTAAAGGCAACTACAATACATCTTATACTGATTTGCAGGGGCTCATAGGCTATAGAATCAATGAGGCCCTCGACCTTCAGCTTCTTGTCGTTGCGACCCGCAATTTGTATGGGCTTGTTCCCTCGTCGCAGACCACCACCTTTGGCGGCTGGCAGGAGGTGATGCAGTTCGACGTCTATTATGAAGGCGAAGAACATGACAGCTACAGGACGGCGCTTGCATCGCTCGCCCTCGACTTCCATCCCGGTAATGACTATAAACTGAGGTTCACCAACTCCTTCCAGTCGAACCGCGAGGTTGAGAATTACGACATTTTGAGCCAGTTCATGCTCTACGAACTGAATGTTGGAAACGTCGACGAGAACGGCGAGACGTCGCGCTTTGACCGAGGCATCGGCTCGTTTCTGGAGCATGCACGCAATTCGCTCCAGACCAACTATTTCTCGTCTATGCTCCAGGGAACACACTATGCGCGCATGGGCAACTGGAACTGGGGTGTGAAGGTCCAGTACGAGCAGGTGCGCGATAAAATGCGCGAGTGGAAATGGGTCGACTCGGCTGGATACGCCATGCCGACGGTGATACCGACCCCTGGGGTTGACAGCAACATGCCGTCGACGCCTATCCTGCAGCAGTTCTGCCGCTCGAACCATACTTTGGGCGTGATGCGCCTTTCGGCATACGCGCAGCGTAATGTCGATTTCTATACCCGCCACGACCACATGTTCTCCATCGTGGCTGGCATCAGAGGGCAATGGTACGACATCGATTTCACCAACGACAACCTTACCGGCAACGTGTCCAACTATCCGCATGAGGCCTTGTTCGACGAGACGTCGCCACACAACAGGGGTTTCATCCTCTCGCCGCGACTTAGCCTGAACTTCAAGCCCAACATCAAGAGGGATATTCTCTTCCGCCTTGCGGCAGGAGTCTATAGCCAGGCACCGACCTATCGCGAATACCGTTCTGCTGACGGACGGCTAAACCACTCCATACGTCCGCAGGATTCCTATCAGCTCATGGGAACGATTGATTGGAATTTCCGTATCGACAGCCGCCCGTTCAAACTGACTACAGATGTATACTATAAGTATATCGACGACCTGATTTCATATAGCATCGACAATCTTAGGATGCGTTACAGCGGAGAGAATAATGCAGTGGGTTATGCTACAGGACTTTCGCTCCGATTGAGTGGCGAGGTTGTCGATGGCCTCGAATCGTGGGCATCGCTCTCGTTGATGCGTACACGTGAGGACATTGATGGCGACGCCTACGGCTGGCTGCCGCGTCCCACCGACCAGCGCGTCAGCTTCAAGATTTTCTTCCAAGACTATGTGCCGAGTGTACCGTTTTGGCGTATGTCGCTCAATTTCATTGTCTCTTCAGGATTGCCATTCACATATCCTACGCAAAAGGACTTCTCTATAATCCGTCGCTACCCGGCCTATTTCCGAGTCGATTGGGGCAACACGATCCAGCTGTCGCGATTCGAACGCATCCGTAGCAGCCGTCTGATGCAATATGTAGACGATATCCTGCTCAGTGTGGAGTTGTTCAATATTTTCGACTACCGCAATGTGGTGTCGTTCATATTTGTGTCCGACTATAACAACCAGTATTATCCTGTGCCAAACTACCTCACGGCACGCCAGTTGAATTTCAAGGTGACAGTGAAGTTTTGAGGGTTAGAGGGTTAGAAGGTTTTAGGGTTGAAGGTTTTAGGGTTGAAGGGTTTGAGGGTTTTAGGGTTAAAGGGTTTTAGGGTTAAAGGGTTTTAGGATTGAAGGTTTTAGGGTTGAAGGTTTTAGGGTTTTAGGGTTTGAGGGGTATGTTTGGGGATTTATGAATGTATTCTGAATAAAAAGATAAAAAAAATGATATCATCTTCCAATCCTGTCAAGGGTACGCTAAATCCAGAGACAATCAATCGCGAAGGTCTTGTCCCGCAACGCTACGACCTCACGAATGGTCGTCCTGTATATCTCTTCTTCGACAAACATATTGACATAGTCCGCATTGATTTCATTTTCGACTGCGGCACAGCTCATCAGGACAAATTCTTGCAGACGGCATCTGCTATCAGACTGCTCACCGCTGGTACAAGCCGGCATACAGCACGTCAGATTGCGGAGTTTGTTGATTTCCGCGGCATCGTCTTCGACAGTCGGTGCGATTCCGTCTCGTCGTCGCTAACGGTCTATTGTCTTTCGCGCTATCTTGTTGAGTTCCTGCCATTGCTGCAGGAATGCCTTGTCGATGCTTCGTATCCGCAGGAGGAGTTCGATATCTTTGTTTCAAAACGTCGCCAAACTCTCGAAACGGCAGCCCTCAAACCATCGCACGTCGCGCGGTGCAATTTTTACAAAGGGCTTTACGGTTCTTCACACCCCCTGGGGCGCTTTGCAACTGTCGACGACGTCGATCGCCTTTCGGTAGAGGATACTCGCAGATATTACAGGCAATATCTCGTACCCTCCCGAATGACCATTATGCTGGGTGGCAATGTGCCCGAGGGGACGCTTGACCTTATCGACAAGCTGTTTGGCAGTGCTGTCACAGAGTCCTATCAACCACTGTCTTTGCCCACGCCGCAACCTGGCGAGGAACGCGAAATCCGATTGCCCATGCCCAATGCCGTGCAGTCGGCTCTGCGTGTCGGGCGTCTGCTTCCGTTTGGTTGGAGCGATGTCGAATATGCTCGCTTCATGGTGCTCAACACGGTGTTGGGCGGCTATTTCGGGTCGCGACTCATGACCAATATCCGCGAGGACAAAGGCTACACCTATGGTATCTATTCGCAAACCCAGATTTATCGGGGCAGCATGGCGTTCTATATATTCAGCGAAGTGGCGGCATCGAAAGCTGATGCGGCTCTGCAAGAGATTAGGAACGAGATTGACAGGCTGTGTAACGAGCCTGTCGGTATCGACGAGCTGCAGATGGCGCAATCGTCCATGGTAGGCGATTTCATTAGAGGAATAGACGGAGTGTTCGAGCGCATGGAACGCTTTTCGAACATGTTTGCTTGCGGTGTGACGGAACTATTCACCGACAACCTGCTCGGAGTCATAAAACAAGGTGGCATTTCGCCGTCGGAGCTTCTCGAAACAGCCCAACGAGTTCTTTCTTATGACAATATGCTTGTCGTAAGTGCCGGACCTATGGCGTGAGAATTAAAGTGTATGTTGTTTTATTTCACTTCCTTGCATAAAGCAAGATAGTCTTCGGGGATACCCATGTCGATGAAGTAAGCGCCCGAAGTGTAGGCAAAGAAGGGTTCGTCGAGATATAATTTCTGCATGACGTCTTTCTCGAACGAGAATGCCGTTCCCAGCGGAAAGCTTTCCAGAAGCGAACGGTCGATCATGTAGATGCCGCCGTTGATGGCTCCAGGACCGTGCGATGCCTCCTTTTCGGCGAAGCGCGTGATGCGGTCGGCGCAGTCGGTGCTGACCAGTCCGTAACGCGAAGTGTCTTCCACCATGCGTAGAACGACCGAGAGTCGAGTCGGGTGGCAGGAGTGGAAACGCTGCAGGTCGTCGTAATCTATGCGGAAGAGAGTGTCTCCGTTGACAATCACCACGTTTTCGTCGTTGCATTTCTCCAAAGCGTTGCGTATTCCGCCGCCTGTTCCCAGCGGATTATCCTCGATGGCGTAACTGAGAGGAATGTTCCTGTAGCTGTTGCCGAAATGCTGTTCAATCTTCTCGTGCATGTAGCCCGTCGAGAGGACGATGTGGTCGAAGTCGTAGCCCAGCAGGTGGTCCATAAGCAATTCGAGGAAAGGACGGCCGCCTACGGGAGCCATCGGTTTGGGCACGTCGCTGACCACGCTGCGCAACCGAGTGCCGAATCCGCCTGCAAGAATAATGCATTCCATAGCTAATGATTAATGTTTCTGTTATTGTTAGACGTTAACTATCTCGGAAACAGCTCCGATTCGACCAACTCGCAGATGATGTGTCCTATCATGATGTGGCTTTCCTGTATGCGGGGGGTGTCGGTCGAAGGCACATTCAGAAGCAGGTCGGACATTTCCTTCATTTTTCCACCAGTTTCGCCAGTGAACGATATTATTCTTATACCCATTTCTTTGCACACCTTGTAAGCCTCCAGGATGTTCTTCGAGTTGCCGGAAGTGCTGATGCCAACCAGAATGTCGCCCTTTCGCCCGGTGCCGCGTAGCAGCCGTGCGAATATGTGTTCGTATCCGTAGTCGTTGCCTACAGCCGTGAGGTAAGAGGTGTTGCAGTGCAAAGATTCTGCGTTGAGAGGGGGGCGGTCGTAGTAGAAGCGTCCGCTAAGTTCCGCAGCCAGATGTTGGGCATCGGCAGCGCTGCCACCGTTGCCGCAGAAGTGGATTTTGCCGCCACCGCGGAGGGAGGTGATAATCATTTCGGCAGCTTTCTCGATGCGCATAAGGAAGTCGCTGTCGGCAAGTATAGCGTTTTTCGCAGCGATGCTTTGTTCTATGGATTGGGGTATACGTTTGTTCATGGTATATGTTTTTGCTACAGAAACGTCATTTCTGTGGAATTTATTGTCTGGATTCGTTTTTCGTCTCGTACCTTTCCATGGTCCAGGTTTTGAGGCCTTCGGTGGTGAATTCGTAGCGGCGTATGGTGCCTCCGAACTGGAGGAGTGCGTCGGCAACGGTGTGGCGCGTGAGCAGAGGGCAGTAGAAGAACATGAATCCACCGCCGCCTGCGCCGCTGATCTTGCCTCCGGTGGCTCCGGCTTGGCGTGCCGCATCGTAGATGGCGTCGATGCGTGGGTTGCTGATGCTTTTGGCCATCTGTTTCTTGTGCTGCCAGCCGAAGTCGAGGATCTCGCCAATGCGGTCAATCTCGCCCTTGAGGAGCACTTCCTTCATCTGGACGGCTTGCTGTTTGAGTTTGTGCATGGACTGGATGCTGTCGTTTTTCTTGGCTTTGACGTTCTGCTGCTGCTCTTTGATAATGTCGGCGCTGACGTGGCTGGTGTCGGTATAGTAGAGGAGGAGGTTGTGGCACAATTCGTCCTGATAGCGAGGGCGTACGCGCAGGGGGTTGACGATGACGTTGTCGCCGACAAACTCCATGAAGTTGAAGCCGCCGAAGGTGGCTGCGTATTGGTCTTGTTTTCCACCTGCGAGACCGAGGTCGATGCGCTCAATTTCGTAGGCGAGGCGTGCGATGTCGTACTCGCCGAGTGGGAGTTTGAGCCATTCGACGTAGGCTCCGAGTATGCTGACGACGAGTGTGGATGAGGTGCCCATGCCGCTGCCGGCAGGGACGTCGACGAAGGAGGCTATGCGTAGCGACAGAGGGCGATGGGTGAACTGGCGCACGATGCGGTTGTAGACTCCTTTGTGGAGGATGAAGTAACCGTCGGTGTCGACTTCCATGGCATCGGTGTACTCTTCGCGCAGGTGCTTGTCGGGGGCAAGGAAGACTACTTTGCCGTCGTCGGTAGGCTCGATGGTGGTGTAGGCATACATATCGACGGTGGCGTTGAGGATGGCACCGCCATAGATGTCGGAATATGGGGAGACGTCGGTGCCGCCGCCGGCGAGACCGAGTCGGAGTGGTGCTTTGCTTCGGATGATCACGGTTGAAAGGGTTTGAGGGTTTGAAGGTTTGAAGGGTTTTAGGGGTTATTTAAGGAGATTGTCGATGGCGGTGGTCATATTGGTCCAGAGATATTTCTTTTTCTCTTGGCGTACGCCGAGTGTGAAATCCTCTTCAAGGTTCTGGTCGTAGTAGCGCACAATGGCGTCGGCAATCTGCTGCACGTCGGGCTGCACAACGAAGCCTATCTTACCGTCGGGGACTATCTCGGCGAGTCCGCCCACATCGGTGACGAGCATGGGACGTTCGAAATGGAAGGCTATCTGGGTTACACCGCTTTGTGTGGCGCTCTTGTAGGGCTGTGTGACGAGGTCGGCGGCGCAGAAATACCTGTTCACCTGGCTGTCGGGAATGAAATCGGTGCAGAGTTTGATGCTGTCGGCGATGCCGAGTTGCTCGATTTGCTGGAGGTATGGCTTGGAATCGCCATAGAATTCGCCTGCAACGATGAGGCGTATGTTGCGTTGGCGTATGCGTGGGTCGGCCATTGCATCGAGGAGGAGGTCGAGGCCTTTGTAGTGTCGAATGAAGCCGAAGAAAAGGATGTAGCGTCCGTCAGGGTCGAGACCGAGGATGCGCCGGGCTTCGTCTTTGGAGAGTATGTAGCCATAGTGGTCGTAGAGGGGGTGAGGACAGAACTGTCGCGGTTTCTTGGTGTCGAAAAGGTTCAGGTCGTCGAGTACGGAGCGCGACATGGCGATGAAGGCATCGGTGGAACGCACGAAGTAGCGTGCAAAGAGACGGTCGCCGGGTCGGTGTTCGTGTGGGATGATGTTGTCGAGGATGGATACTATGCGAGTGTGGTGGTTGCGTCGCACGCGGCGCTCTATTGTCCCGAGGCAAGGGGCCATGAATGGGAGCCAGAACTTGGTGACGAGTAGGTCGGGGCGTTTGCGTGCTATTTCGCGGCCGACGCGCATCCAGTTCAGTGGGTTGATGGAGTTGATGCGTCGGTGGATGGTGAGCCCTTGTGGGGCGGGTTCGTCGCTGTATTGGGTTTTGCCGGGAAAGAGAAACGACGGGTATTGGAGCGTGAAGGTGTAGATTTCGACCTCGTCGCCGCGGTTCAGGTATTCGTAGGCAAGGCGCTCGTTGAAGGCACTTAAGCCCCCACGATATGGATATGCTGTTCCTACTATGATGATTTTCATGCTTGTATCGTTTTTCGTACTTTTTTTTTGAATTGCAAATTTAATTAAAAAAATAAATACTACGTACGAAAACGAAGACGAAAACGAAATCAGAGACGAAAAAACTTCGTTAATTGAACACGAATTGCACTAATTTTTCGGCAGTGAATAATATTTTGGCACGATTTTTGTTATAACATATTAATCGAAAACGAAAACGAAAACGAAAACAGAAAACCTTAACTATAGATACAATGAAAAGATTTTTTTTGATTTTGTCTTTGTCGCTTATGATGGTTGTGCCGTCGGGATGCAAGGCACAGAATGAGGAGAATAACGAATCGAAAGTGGTAGAAAGTGTTGTGCGCCAGCCTCTGCCGTCGCTACTGACGCAGACCGACTTCACGGAGGTGGCAGCGCGCACGATAGATGCTGTTGTGCATATCAAGACTGAAATGACTAAACTGACACCGCTCTACCAGTCTTTCTTCGGTATGATTATCGACCGTGGCGTTCAGCGTCAGACGTACAACGCTTACGGTTCGGGCGTGATCATCTCGCAGGATGGATTCATCGTGACCAACAACCATGTGGTACAGGATGCCGAGAAAGTGTGGGTTACGCTGAACGACAAGCGCGAGATGCCGGCTCGCGTTGTGGGTACCGACCCGGCAACGGACTTGGCTGTAATCAAGGTCGAGGCTACGGGTCTTGAGACCATTCCTTTCGGCAACTCGGACTCGGCGCGCATCGGCGAACCGGTTTTGGCTATAGGCAACCCGTTCAACCTCACCTCGACAGTGACTGCAGGCATAATATCTGCAAAGGCACGTTATATGGACATTATAAAGAATCCTGGCGTGGAGAGCACGATAGAATCGTTTATACAGACCGATGCCGCGGTCAATAGCGGCAACTCGGGCGGCGCTCTCGTCAACGGCCGTGCGGAACTGATAGGCATCAATACTGCCATTGCAAGTGGCAACGGCTACTATACGGGCTACTCGTTCGCCATTCCTTCGAACATTGCACGCAAGGTTACGGGCGACCTGCGCCAATATGGTGTCGTCCAGCGCGGTTATCTCGGCGTGAACGTCGTAGAGGTGACGAGCGAAATTGCTGCACGCCTCAAACTTGCGGAACTGAAGGGCATCTATGTGGCCCGTGTGATTCCGCATTGCGCAGCCGAGAAAGCCGGCATGAAGGAAGGCGACGTGCTGATGAGCGTCAACGGGGTTGAGGTTAACTCGTATGCCTCGATGATGGAAGAGGTGGCACTGTTCAACCCTGGCGACGAGGTGGATGTGACTTTCCAGCGCGACGGCAAGATGCACTCGGTCAAGCTGACGCTTCTCAATTCGAAAGGCAATACGCAGATTGTGAGAAATTGAAAAACATTTGTCGGGGCTCGATCTGAAATATAAGGAGATGACGGAGACACCGGTTCCACGACTGGTGTTGAGGCTTGCCATACCCTCGATGGTCAGTATGGTGGTTACGGCGCTCTACAATGTGGTCGACGCTGCCTTTGTTGGTCATCTCTCGACGGAGGCCACGGCCGGAATCGGCATATCGTTTGCCTACATGACGTTCATCCAGGCTGTTGGTTTTTTCTTCGGCCACGGGTCGGGCAACCACATATCGCGCGCGCTGGGCGCCCGCAAATACGACGATGCCGAGGTGATGGCATCCGTCGGGTTCTTCACGCCGCTGCTCATAGGAGTTGTCGCGGCGGTCGTTGGCTTGCCACTGTTGCCGCAGATGGTGCGTCTGCTTGGAGCTCCGCCTGCGGTGGTTCCATACGCCTGCGACTATCTGCGCTACATCCTCATCGCATCGCCGCTGATGATGTCGGCACTGACGCTCAACAACCAGCTGCGTCTGCAGGGCAACGCACGTTTCGGAATGGTTGGCATTGTGAGCGGTGCGGTGCTGAATATTGTTCTTGATCCGCTGCTGATTTTTGGGCTTGACCTTGGCGTCACGGGAGCATCTATAGCAACGGCACTTAGCCAGACGTTTGCATGGGGGCTTCTTTTGTGGGGCACAATGCGTCCGGAGTCGGTACATATCCGCCTGCGCAATTTTCGACCTTCATGGGCATGCTATGTCGAGATAGTGGCTGGAGGGTTGCCTTCGCTTTTCCGTCAGCTGTTCAATTGTCTGTCTGCCATCATGCTCAACTATGCGGCCTCCAGTTTTGCCCCCCCGGGTCAGGATGCATCGTCGGTTGCGGCCTTTGCTGTCGTGTCGCGAACCACGATGTTCGCTTTCTCGCTGATATTGGGCTTTACGCAAGGGTTCCAGCCGGTATGCGGATTCAACTATGGTGCACACAAGTATAGGCGGGTCCGCCAGTCGTATCATTTCACGCTTGTGGTGTCGTTCACGATGCTATCGGTACTGTCGTTGTTGGGTTATATCTTTGCGCCTCAGATTATTGCCGTGTTCCGTGACGAGGACCCCCTGCTTATAACCATAGGCAGCGAGGCTCTCAGATGGCAATGTGTTGTGTTCCCGCTCTGTACGGTCGGAACTGCCACCAATATGTTACTTCAGAACATACGTATGACCTTTCCGGCTACGCTGTTGGCTGTTGGCCGCCAGGGACTGTTTTTTGTACCTTCAATACTGTTGTTGCCCAGGTTGTTCGGGCTCGAAGGTGTAGAGATGACGCAGGCTTCGGCCGATTTGTGTACTTTTCTGTTGGCGGTACCGTTCGCTATCTGGATTACGCGCAAGTTGAAAAAGCTTGAACAGCAACAGCCTGCAATGTGATGGCGTCCGATTGGGGCACCGTTTGTTGGAAGTGTCAAGAGTATTCAGTTTAGACGACTTTGATTAGGCAGGCATCTGCTGGCTGAGGCAGTGGAAGCTGCCGAGACCCCAGATGATGTCGGTGCTGTCGATGCCAACGATTTCGCGTGTCGGGAAGCATTCCTCAAGGATGTAGGCGGCACGGGTGTCGTTGTTGCACTTGTAAGTCGGGAAGATAACCAAACCGTTGCAGATGTAGAAGTTGGCGTATGAGGCTGGCAGTCGCTGGTCTTCCCAAATCACGGGGTCGGGCATCGGCAGTTCAACCACGGTGGGCTGCTTGCCATTGGCGAGACGGCATGAGTTGAGAATCTTGAGGTTGTCCTGTAGAGGAGCATAGTTCTCGTCGTTCTTGTTTTCTTCGACGGCGGTGATTATTACGTCGGTGTCCACAAAGCGGCTAAGGTCGTCGACATGGCCATCGGTGTCATCGCCGACGATGCCGTCGCCCAGCCAGATTATGTTGTCTACACCGTAGTAGGCACGCAGGTGCTCTTCGATCTGCTCTTTTTTGAGCGTCGGGTTGCGGTTGGGGTTGAGCAGGCATGACGAGGTCGTCAGCAGGTCGCCCTTGCCGTTGACGTCGATGGAGCCTCCCTCCATGACGATATGTGGCTCGAACATGGTCAAACCTGTGTATTTGGCTATATGTGCGGGGATTTGTGTGTCGAGTTCGTATGGGTATTTTCCGCCCCAAGCGTTGTGGTTCCAGTTCACGATTGCACGAAGACCGGGAGTCTTTTTGTTGAGGAGAAATGCGGGGCCGTGGTCGCGGCACCAGGCATCGTTGGTCGGGAAACGGTGGAATTCGATGTTGACCATGAATGCTCCAGCATCTTTAAGTGCTTGTTTTATTTTGGTCTCCGCAGCTTCGTCCTGTACGTTGATGTGGACGGTTTCGACCTCTGTCAGTGTTTTGATGAAGAGATGGTAAGAGGGAAAAATCGTTTCGATCTTGCCTGGCCAGGAGTCTTCGTTGTGAGGGTAGCTGAGCCATGTGGCCTCGTGCCGTTCCCATTCGGCAGGCATGTAGAATCCGCGTTCTTTAGGTGTTGGTGAGATTATCATAGGTCGTGAATTGTGAGTTTGTTATATGTGTTTTCCATATTTGCCCCGTAGTGTCGATACAGGGAGGCAAGCGTTAGTCGATGTAACGTTTCAGTATTGGCTCGTAGCTGTCGATGCGCCTGTCGCGCAGATAGGGCCAATGGCGGCGGTAGCGGTCGCTGTCGCAGAGGTCGAGCTCCTCGATGTGTGTGCATTCCTCAAGATGCGGAGCCTGCCACAAGAGGCGTCCGAAGGCGTTGGTTACAAACGAGCCGCCCCAAAACTGCATGTCGCCCTCGCGTCCGGTGCGGTTCACGCTGACGACAGGGACGCCGTTTGCAACAGCGTGGCTGCGCTGGATTGTCTGCCAGGCCTGATACTGCTCGTCGTTTGTCGCCTCGTCTTGGTCTACGGCCCAGCCGATGGCTGTGGGGTAGAAAAGGATTTCGGCACCCATAAGGGCGGTTATGCGCGATGCTTCAGGATACCATTGGTCCCAGCAGATGAGTACGCCGATTCTGGCAAAGCGGGTGTTGAAGACTTTGTAGCCGAGGTCGCCCGGTGTGAAATAGAACTTCTCGTAGTAGCCGGGGTCGTCTGGAATATGCATCTTGCGGTATTTGCCGAGGTAGCTGCCGTCGGCGTCGATGACTGCAGTGGTGTTGTGATAGAGTCCTTCGGCGCGTTTCTCGAACATGGAGCATACGATGACCACACCGAGCTCTTTGGCTAAAGCCATGAAATGCTGTGTGGTAGGGCCATCGGGGATAGGTTCAGCATAGCGGAAGTTGTGGTAGTCCTCGGTGTCGCAGAAATAGAGCGAGGCAAAAAGCTCCTGGAGGCAGATGATCTGCGCGTCGTCGGCGGCCAGCTGGCGTACTTTCTCGGTGTAGCGGGCTATATTTTGTTTCTTGTCGGCTGTGCAGGACATCTGGATTAGTCCGACTTTGACTTTACGGTTCATATATTTCTTTGTTTTTTAGTGTGTCTGATGATATTTGTAGGATTATTGTTTTAGATGGAATATCCGCTCGGAATCTTTGTTGAACCAAAGAGGTTCGTGCAAAACAAGCCGCAAGCCGCATACTTGCGGAGGCGGGGTTTGGTTGGAGGGAAGTGCTATGAGCGACGAGGCGGCATCGAGGTAGGAGCCGCCGATGTAGGCAGTGGCCGTGCCGTCGTAGACCAACTCGGCGACGTTGCCCGTCATGTCGTAGAGTCCCAATTCGTTGGGGATGCGTTCGCCGCCTTTGTGGAGCCGGCCGCCGCTGTTCTCTTTCGTCCAGCCAACATAGGATGGATTGTTGCTGCCGGAATAGCTGTATCCCTCGCTGGCGATGCCGCCGTGGTAGGCCAGAAGCCATTGGTCGCGGGTCGGTATGGTGTATTGGCGTGCAGGTGACGAGATGGCCTTGCACAGACTTAGAGCATCGTCGAGCGTGACATCGGTTAGCGGCATCGTCGAGGCGTCGTTGCGCAGATGGAGGTACCATTCTTTGAGGTCTTCGGTCACCTCGCGGGTCATTATCCAGAAGCCGTCGATAAGGTAGACGACCTCCTGGTCGGCAGAGATGTCGGTGTCGATTGTGTCGCTGGTGCATACCCAACGGAACTCGTAGACATCATTCCTCGTTTCGATGTAATGCCTCAAGTCGTGCATTGGTTGAGCCGATAGGGAGGATGCAGCCATTAGCAATAGTAGTATGTGGCGTAGCCGTAGCATGCTATTCGTTGACGATGAAGAATTCTACACGAGCCTGCAGGCCTCGCGTCTCGCAGATTCGGTTCAGTGTATTGACCATCACGTCGCCGCCGATCCATACACCATCGCCAGCAACGATGGGGGAGCTGGAGTGGATATTGCCTGACGATTCGTCTTTGCGGTTCTTCAGTTCGTCCAGGAAGCTTTGTGGCGCAGGGTAGTCGATGGCCATGTAGTCTTTGATTCCGGCGCTGTCGGCAGCAATGCAGATGGCATCGTCGAGACCGCCAAGAGCGTCAATAAGACCCAGTTTCAATGCGTCGCGGCCTGTCCATACGCGTCCGCGGGCAATGCTGTCGACAAAGTCGTAGCTCAGTCCGCGACCCTTGGCCACGCGGTTCACGAAAACGGTATAGAATTCCTCGACGTTGCGCTGCATCAGGTCTAAGGTCTTGGGCGACAATGGACGCAAGATGCTCATGGCTGTGGAGTTTTTGTTGGTCATCACGGTGTCGGTTGTGATGCCGAGATATTTCTTCAGCGTGCCTCCCACTTCGGGAATGGTGGCGAATACGCCAATCGAGCCGGTGATTGTGGTTGGCTCGGCGACGATATAGTTGGCGTTGCACGAAATCTCGTAGCCTGCTGATGCAGCAACGTCGCCCATCGATACGATGACGGGTTTCTTCTCGCGTGCGCGAATGACAGCGTTGGTCATGATTTCAGAAGCCGTGACGGCTCCTCCGGGAGAGTTCACGCGGAGCACGATGGCTTTGATTTTGTCGTCCTTGGCGGCATCGTCAAGGGCTTTGGTTATCTTGTCGGAATAGACGGCTGTGCCGAATCCGCTTCCGGGAATCACGTCGCCCTCGGCATAGATTATGGCTATTTTGTCTTTCGATATGTTGTCGGGAACGAGGTTCTTGAAGTAATCAGTTAGCGAGACGGTCTGCTTTCCGCCGTAGGAGTCGGTCATCACCTGCCTGATGCTGCTTTCGAAGCAGAGCCTGTCGATCAGGTTGTTTTTCAGTGCATCTTCCGGAAGCACGGCGTCGAGTTCCGACGCGATATCGTTAAGCCGCTCGGGTGCGATGTCGCGGGCTTCTGAAACTTGGTCGACGACGTATTCCCAGATGCTGCTGATGTATTCGCGAATCTGCGTACGGTTGGCATCGCTCATTTTGTTCATGGTGTACATTTCGCCGGCGCTTTTGAAACTGTTGCTCTTGGGGCGTACAAGTGTCATTTTGACAGCCAGTCGGTCGAGCATATCCTTGAAGAACAGGCTCTCGGCGGCGATGCCACGGAATTCGAGCATGCCCGAGGGGTTGAGGTATATGCTGTCGGCAACGGAGGCGACGAAGTAGCCCTGCTGCGTGTAGCCGTCGGCGTATGCCAGGATAGGCTTGCCGCTGTCGCAGAAACGCACAAGGGCCTGGCGCAACTCTTCGCTCTTGCCCCACGATAGGGGATAGGTGCTGCCCATATAGATGTATATGCCCTTGATGTTGGGGTCGTCGGCTGCCGTTGCGATGCTGCGCAGCATGTCGGAGAATCCTATCGAGGAACCTTCGTTCATCCAAGAATCGATCTCGCTGGGCGAACGTTCGCTGATTGGTTTGGTCAGGTCGAGCTTCAGGAACGAGTCTTTCGCTACGGTAGTGGCTTTGCTGCTACCGAGTGAACCGATGATTCCGAAAAACAACAGCAGTTTGAAGATGCCTACCAGAATCAATACAATCAAGGTGCCGATGCCTGACGCCAGCATGATCTTGCCAAAGGTCGGGTGCTTTTTTTCTGAACTGATTTGTGCCATTTTATTGTATTTCTATTATTAATAGTTCATAGGTGATGCTCGGGAAAGGCTAAGTGTAAAACTTTGGGAATTATATGTTTTATAAGAAATTGGACCCTTTTTTGCCTTCCAAGACAAAAAGCAAAGATACACAAAAATCAGTATAGAGTGACAAAAACAAAACTAAATTGCAAAATAAACTTTGCCAAATCGCGTTAAACGGATAAAATTTACGACTTCAATGATGAAAAGAAAAATAATACTGCTTTCTCTGGCTGTGCTTTGCATGTCGACATCTGTGGCACAGTCGAAGCGTGATGCTGAAAACAAAACCTCGAATAAGGACAACGACACCAACCATTTCCGTCGAATCGAACAGGTTGACAAATATATTGAGGATCATTATGTAGAGACGCCCAATTACAAGAAAATCACCGAAAAGGCAGTATCGTCAATGCTGGCGGAACTGGATCCGCACAGCATGTATATTGCGGCAAAGGATGTGCAGCGCACCAACGAGGGATTGCAGGCCAACTTCGAAGGGGTTGGAATCTCGTTCCAGATTGTCGACGACACCATTTCGGTGACCGATGTCATTGTCGGTGGCCCGTCGGAACATGTCGGACTTATGATTGGCGACAAGCTGCTCAAGGTAGACGATACGGTGGCGACATTCAAAGGTGTGAACAACAAATTCGTCTTCAATCACCTGCGCGGAAAAAAAGGTACGGAGGTACGTCTGACGGTCAAACGTCCAGGAATTGATTCTCCTTTGGAATTCAAAATAATACGCGACAAGGTGCCGATTTACTCTATCGACACATACTTCATGCTCGACGACGAGGTGGGCTACATACGTCTTGCGCGTTTCGCCCGCACGTCGCATCAGGAATTGCGTAGTGCCATTTCAAAGCTCAAGAAGCAAGGCATGAAGCGCCTGGTGTTCGATTTGCGAGGCAACGGCGGCGGCTACCTCGACATTGCAGTTGCGGTTGCCAATGAGTTTCTGGACCCGCACAGGCTCATTGTCTATACGCAGGGAGACAAATCGCCGCGCCAGAACTTCATCTCGCGACGTGGCGGCAGCTATACAAACGGTCCGCTCGTTGTGCTGATAGACGAGTATTCGGCATCGGCGTCGGAGATTGTTTCGGGTGCTGTACAGGACTGGGACCGTGGCATGCTGGTGGGACGTCGCTCGTTTGGCAAAGGCTTGGTGCAGCGCATGTTCGAGATATATGACGGAGCCCAAATCCGTTTGACCACAGCCCGCTACTATACTCCTTCGGGCCGGTGCATACAAAAACCATACGATGACGGAACGGATGCCTACAACCGCGAGTTGCAGCGCAGATACGAACACAACGAATTTGTCAGTGCCGATTCCATCAACTATCCCGACTCGTTGAAGTTCTTAACTTACAGTGGCCGAGTTGTGTACGGAGGTGGCGGAATAATGCCCGACATATTTGTGCCTATGGACACCACCCGCCTGTCGGACTATTTTCTTTCGCTGCGGTCGGCAGGACTGTTCAACACCTATGCCCTCAGTTGGGCCGACAACCATCGCAACGATGCACAATTTGAGAGTTTTGAAAAATTCCAGTTGAACTATGATTCGGCGAGTGTTATGAAAGATTTTTCCGAATTTGCCGCCCAGAAACATATTTCGCGCAGCGAGGTGAAAGGGGAGTGGGTTGCTGCATGGATGAACGAACAGGCAAGGAAATCGGTCAGCGACACAAACCATGCTATCCATGCCGAGAATTACGAACAATACCTCAACAAGTTGATCAATGACCCGTACTTCATCGAGCAGCTCAGCCAGAAAGCAAAGAAGGAGGACGAACGCAGCCGACTCATCAACGAACACAGCGACATGTATATGGGATATATGATCAAAGCGTTGATAGCAAGAAATCTGTTTGGTATAGAGTACTATTACAGAGTGATGCACGAATACGACGAGGGCCTGAAGCAGGCCGTCAAGACCGTAAAAGCTATGCAGTATAATTGCGGAAACTGCGGCTTGTTGTCTGATTGATGTTTAATTCTTTGGTTTTGAAAGTAAAATTTACACCGATAAACATTCCGATCGTCTCGATCGTGGCAACTGTCAGCTGTCTGGCGATGGTTCTTTTCTTCGTGCTGAACCATCGTCAGGCAGAGCCTCCGGTCGTAGTCGCGGACACCGTGGAGTCGGAAGAGGAGCCGTTCGACGAGATTGCATACTACAATCAGTTGGCCTGTGAGTATATCGAGACATTGCCGATGGACAAGTGCATCATTGCCACATTGATAGACAGTGTGAACCACAATATTGTATATTATGAAACGGCATCACATCCGTCGTGCTACAGTTTCGATCTCGAGACGCTTACGACTACGGTGCTCTTTGGTGGCGAGAATGGGTTCTATGTCGATACCAAATTGTTGATTGTCGGTACTATAAAAAAGTGGGAGCGCATTGATGACCGTATAGTTTTCATTGCATCGAATGTAGCTCCAGGTGCCGATTACCCGGAAGAGACACTTGTCTTTTCGATGAACATCTACACACACCAAATGGCGTTCGTCGCGTGTGTGGCCGATGCCGATTTTGTTGACAATGGACAGGTCCGACTGCGCACAGCCAGACTGCTGTATCGCAACCTTTTCACTGGCGAAGGGGTATACGACGAAAGAGAGACTCTTGTCGACCTGCGACGTTAGTCCTGACCGAACTTCCATAGTTGGGAACCTCGTTTTTTTTCTGACTTTTTTCGACAAGAAATTTGAGAAATAACTTATTTTATGTACATTTGCATTTTGCTTTTTCCGTTGTGCTGATTTCATTTTTTTGATTGTCAGCACGATGGTTGTTGTGATGTAAAATTATAATATGGAAATATTTAGAAATAAACCAGAGATTGAAGTTAACGTAACGTCGGAGATAGGTAAGCTCAATGCAGTATTGCTGCATCGTCCGGGAGTGGAGATAGAGCGAATGACCCCGGGCAATGCTGCCGAAGCCCTCTATAGCGACATACTGAGCAAAGGAATTGTCGATGACGAATATAAGTATTTTCGAGGCGTTTTTGAGAAGGTGACGAAGGTGTTCTACGTCTCGGACCTGCTCGAAAAAGTGCTTGGCGACGATGACCTGTGCAACGCAATGGTTACACAAAGTTGTGCAGCCGAGGGTTGCGAATTTCTTGTCGATGAGCTTATACAGATGAGTGTCAAGGATATAGTACGGTATCTCATCGAAGGATTCCCCTATCGCAAGGGAAAGGACCCTGAGTGTTTCGCTGAACGTCGCTATCTGCTGCGCCCGTTGTATAATCTGTTTTTCACGCGCGACGCATCGTCGTCAGTATATGAGCGAGTGCTTATCAATTCGATGTCGTTCGATGTCCGTAAGCGCGAAAACTTGATTTACAAGGCAATATTCAAATATTACTTTGGCTGTGAGGTCATGAATGCCTCGGAATGGGAGAAGACGGCGCATACAGAAGGTGGCGACGTGCAGATAGGACGCAGCGACCTGCTGTGCATAGGCGAGGGAATACGCACAAACGCGAAGGGAATAGACTTTCTGGCGCACACGTTCTCCAACCGTCCGAAATTCAATATTATAGTGCAGCAACTGCCGAAACATCCGGAATCGTTCATCCATCTCGATATGGTGTACACATTCCTGGACAGAGACCGTTGCATGATGTACGAGCCGATGCTCCGCAAAACCGATGAGTTTGCCGGTAAGTCGACTACATGGATCGAGATTGACAATGGGAAAATCAAATACCACGAGTGTGCAAATATGCTCGAGGCTCTGAAGAAGGTCGGAATTGAGATGGACCCTGTGTTTTGTGGAGGATCGGACCTTTGGATGCAACAGCGTGAGCAGTGGCACAGCGGTGCCAACTTTTTCGCCCTCGCTCCTGGCAAGGTGATAGGCTACCGTCGCAATGTGCATACCATCGAAGCCCTCGACCGGGCAGGTTTCAGTGTGCTTAATGCTGAAGATGTCGTCGACGGACGTGTTGACATAAATGACTACAACCGCTGCGTGGTGACCTTCGCTGCCAGCGAACTGCCCCGTGCCGGTGGCGGTGCCCGTTGTATGACAATGCCCATCAACCGCGACGAGGTGAAGTGGTAGGGTGCGCAGGCATCGCAAATCGGAATGCGTGATGGTACAGTGCGTGGACTAAACGAAAACCAATTAAAATTCAATATTATAATGGACAAAATTCAAAAACAGTATCATCTGATGAACAACGCTATCGGCTGGCTAATAGGCATAATAGCCTGCGTTGTGTACATCATGACCGCTGAGGCTACTGCTTCGTGGTGGGACTGTGGCGAATACATCGCCACTGCATACAAAGTCCAGGTGGGACACCCTCCTGGAGCACCTACTTTCCAGATTTTTGGACGTCTCTTCTCGCTTTTCACCGACCCCTATCATGCTGCGTTTGCAGTTAATGTGATGTCGGCTGTTGCGAGTGGGTTGGGTATCATGTTCCTGTTCTGGACCATCACATTGCTTGGCAAGAAACTGCTAAAACCTGAGGAACTGGCATTAAACAACACCAAAGTGTGGGCTGTTTTTGCATCGGGTGTTGTCGGCGCGTTGGCATACACCTTCACCGACACTTATTGGTTCTCGGCTGTCGAGGGCGAGGTTTACGCTATGTCGTCGTTCTTCACGGCCGTGGTGTTTTGGGCAATATTGAAATGGGAGGAGCAGGCGGACGATCCTCATTCAATGCGTTGGCTGGTCCTTATCTCGTTCCTGGTCGGCATCGCCATCGGTGTCCACCTCCTCAACCTGTTGACCATTCCTGCAATTGTATATGTGGTCTATTTCAAGAAGTATCCCAAAACGACAGTCAAGGGATTTATTGTCAGCGGCGTGATTTCGCTGGTCCTCCTTGCCGTCGTGCTGTGGGGCGTGATTCCTGGAATAGTAAACCTCTCGAGCGACTTCGACGTCTTCTTTGTCAATAAGTTGCACATGGGCTTCAATTCGGGTACCATCGTGTTTTTCCTCCTTATTGCCCTGTTCATTTTGTGGGGATTATGGAACAATTCGCATGTGAAACGGCCTTCCCGTAGTGTAAACATTGCCGTGATAGTGGTGATGTTTGCCTTGCTTATAATTGCCAAACTGGGTGCAGGTAGTTTCTCGTTTGCGTATTTTGTTGTCCTGGTTCTGCTTGGAGCAGCTACGTACTACATTGTCAAAGGAAAGAAACGTGAGATTACAAACACGGCACTCATGAGCTTGCTGTTGCTTGTGGTCGGATATTCGACTTTCTTCATTCTCGTTATCCGCGCCAATACCAACACGCCGCTCAACGAGAATGCTCCGAAAGATGCCGTCGCAATGCGCGCATACCTCGGTCGTGAGCAGTATGGTCAGACACCTCTCATGTCGGGTCCTTACTATACGGCAGGGAACCCCATAAAGAGCGAGAACGACTATGCCAAATATATTCGTACCAAGGACAGCGAGGGACGTGACTACTACAAGATTGCTGCCTACGCTCAGAACTATATCTACAACGAGGCCCATACCGGTGTGTTCCCGCGTATGTACAGCAACGACAACAGCAACGGCCGCCAGCACCCGTTGTATTATCGCTACTGGGCGGGAGATCCTCCGGCAGGTGAGAAGCCTACGTTTGCACAGAACCTGACGTTCTTCAACCGCTACCAGTTGGGATGGATGTATTGGCGCTACTTCATGTGGAACTTTGCTGGTCGCCAGAATGACATACAGGGTCACCACTTCGACGACAATACTGGCATTCAGAACAGCCATTATGCAACAATAAACTACACTGACGGCAACTGGATTTCGGGCATAAACTTTGTCGACGAGCAACGTCTTGGTCCGCAGGACAATCTGCCCGACGAACTCGCTAACAACAAAGCCCGCAACCGTTACTATATGCTGCCGTTGCTGCTTGGTATGCTGGGCTTGATATATCACAGCATCAAGAACCGCAAAGACGCTTTCGTCACCTTCATCATGTTCTTCATGACCGGTTTGGCTATTGCCATCTATCTGAACATGCCGCCGCGCCAACCGCGTGAACGTGACTATGCTTTTGTGGGCTCGTTCTATTTCTTCTCGATATGGATTGGCTTGGGAGTCTATGCTCTATATGACTGGCTGACCACCAAGTTCGAAAGCAAGGAGCGCAAAACCTATTTGATAGCTGCTGCCGCCTGCCTGCTGCTCGGATTGGTTCTCGGTCGCGGATGGTTCATCCTCGCAATGGTTGGTGCCGTCATGCTGATTGTCACCTTTGTCAAGATTCCCAAAGTCGTTGCACTACCGTTGGCATTTGTCCTGTCGATGTCTGTGCCAGTACTGCTTGCTTCGGAAAACTGGGACGACCACGACCGCTCGCAGAAAACGGCAGCGCGTGACTTCGCCAAAAACTATCTCGGCCTTGCCGACAAGAACGGCATAGTAATCACCTTTGGCGACAACGACACCTTCCCGCTCTGGTACATCCAGGAGGTGGAGGGCTGGCGTACCGACATCCGCATCTACAACTACACCCTTTCGGGTATGCATTGGTATATAGAGCAGTTGTACAACAAGTTGTATGAATCAGATCCTCTGCCGATGACGCTGCCCAAGGATATGTATGGCCTCGGTCACGAGATTTTCGTCTATAATCCTGACGGTCCGCGAATGGAGGTGACAGATGCCCTGCGTATGGTCGCCAACAATCGTCGCCAGTATGTGCGTGCAGAACGTGGGTCGGACAGCGTAACATACCTGCCCACCAACAAGTTCCGCATAACGCTCGATAAGGCCAAACTTGCTGCTAATGGCATAATTACTGCCGCACAAGTCGATTCGATTCCGGATTATATTGATTTTGATGTCAATATTCCGCGTCGTGGCTACTTGATGCGCAACGAAATGGCCATGCTCGACTTCTTGGGTACCAACCGTTTCGAACGTGCTGTAAGCATCATGAACACCAGCTATATCAGGGAGGTGTTCCCAGTGGTGGACCGCTACAGCGTCAACGACGGAATGCTCTCGCTCCTTGTTCCTTATCCTGTCAACGACGGACAATATACCTATTCCAAACGGACTGGAGAGTACTTGCTCAACGGAATCCGCCAGGAGGACGGTAGCTACGAACCGTTGCAGTGGGGCAACCTCGACAAGGATATTTATGTCGATCCCATAAGCTTGAACATGGGCAATGTGCAGCGTCAGACCTACATCATGCTCTCAAACCAGTACTACATGGCTGGCGACACGGCATCGGCAATCAAGGCACTCGAGATGCAGGATAAATTCTTCCCGTCGAAGAATTTTGCCAACGACCGTTTTGCAATGATAATTGTCTATGCTTACTCTCATGTCGGCAACCAGGTGAAGGCTTATGAGACGATGTGCGACATATTCGATTACTACTACCAGCAGCTTAAGTACGTGAAACAGTTCACGTCCGACAAGGCTGCCGGTGTGAACCGCAAGCTTGCCGACGCATACTACTATCTATTCCAGGTGGTGTCGTTGCGTCAGCATACATCGATGATGCGCAACCCGTTTACGGGAGCCCCGGAAATAGCGTTGACCGCCGAAGGCGAGCAGGCTTTCAAGTCGGCAGATCCTAAGAATGCCGAACGGCTTGCCGCAATCGACGAGTTCGCAAACAGCTCTGTCTACAACGGCGAGATCTTGCCGTTCGTACAGAATATGCGTTGATAGGAAACAATTGTACAAGAGCGGAACTGACATCGGTTCCGCTCTTTATATCAAAATGTTAAAGTTAGTGTTACTGAGTCCATGAAAAAGAAGAAAAGCACAAAAAAAGCCAAGAAAGTGATAGTTACTCTCTCGGCACGCGATTATGACAAACTGACTCTTCTTGCGCAAAAACAGAACGTGTCGCGACCGCTTGTGGCAAAACGTCTGTTGCGGGCTCAGTTGTCGACACTGGCACTCGAGAAACAGCAGAAACAGTCAGAAAACCAGCTGGGACTTTTCGACTCGATGCAGATTGACATCTTTAACGGCACATCGAAAACCGTATGAGAAAAGTTGATGACGTGAACGAAAATTGCAACCGGTTGAAAAAAAGCTTTTGTGGTTTTAAAAATTAATTGTAACTTTGCTTGCTTTCTGAAATAATCTTAACAAGAATAAATGTATTGATAATGACTCGTTTGAAACTACTGTTAATACTGTTGGCGCTATTTTCTTTTGGTATGACAGGCTGCTCGTCGCCCGAAAAAGAGGCTGTCGATTCCGGTAAAATCATTATCGGTCACGTCACCGACTCGCATTCCTGGCATATTTGCGACTATAAGACCAAGGACGGCAAAGAGCACAGCGTTGCTGTCAACCTGCCGATTATCCTTATCGACGACGGCCATCTTGAGGTCTTTTCGTCCAAGCAGTTCCATCACGGACATGCTGTCTATCAGGGCAAAGAGCATACCTATGCCCTCGTTGGCGGAGGCTTGGAAAAGGAGGAGGTGATTTGCGTCGAAAAAGCAAATCCGGAATTGATTCCTGTGGATGCTGAAACCGTTGAGGTAGGCGAGGATGTTTTTCTTAAGCTCACGGATGCCGAGGGCAAGACTGTCAAACCTCTCGACCTATCCATCACCAAGACGGCAGCGGCTATCATTATCGCCGTTACGTTACTGATTGTCATTATTCTGGCTTCGGCCAAGAAGTACAAGGTGCGTGGCACCGCTGCGCCCCATGGTATGCAGTCGCTCATCGAGATGCTTGTGCTGCATGTGCGTGATGGTATTGTCGAGCCGATACTGGGACGCAACACCAATCGCTTTCTGCCTTATCTGCTGACACTCTTTTTCTTCATCTTCTTCTGCAACATATTGGGACTGATACCCATATTCCCGGCCGGTGCCAACATCACAGGTAACATCGCCGTGACGGCCATTTTGGCTCTGATAACTTTCTTTATCACCAATTTCAACGGCAACAAGCATTATTGGAAAGACATCTTCAACACTCCCGGTGTTCCGGCATGGCTTAAGGTTTTCCCGCTGATGCCTATCGTCGAACTTGTAGGTGTTTTTACCAAACCTATAGTGCTGATGATCCGACTTTTTGCCAATATGACCGCTGGCCACATCGTCATTCTCGGATTTGTGGTTATTATCTTCATCCTCAGCAACAGTCTTGGTATGGCTGTTGGCGGTGCAGTCTCTGTTGTGTCGGTCATCTTTGCAGTGTTCATTAGCCTTCTGGAGTGCCTTGTGGCCTATATCCAGGCATTTGTCTTTACGATGCTTTCGGCCCTCTATATCAGTATGGCCGTCGAAGAACCGGAAACCCATTAAACCCTAATACATAATGAAATCAATTAAAGATATCAATTTCAAAGGACGCAAAGTCCTGCTGCGCGTGGACTTCAACGTCCCTGTAGACGAGAATAAAAACATCACCGACGATACCCGCATGCGCGAGTCGATGCCCACCATCGAGAAACTTCTGAAAGATGGTGCCGCCATCATCATCATGGCTCACTTCGGTCGTCCCAAGAAGGGTGGCTTCGAGCCCGAACTGACGCTGCAGCCTGTGGCTAAGCACCTTGAGGAGCTGACCGGCCGCCCCGTGAAGTTCACCCAGGCCCTGCTGGGCAGCGGCGAACCCGAGGCTATGGCTGCCGCTCTGAAGGATGGCGAGATTCTCTTGCTCGAGAACATCCGCTTCTATCCCGGCGAGACCAAGGGCGACGTGGCATTGGCCGAACAGCTTTCGAAGCTGGGCGACTGCTACATCAACGACGCCTTCGGTGCTGCCCACCGCGAGCATAGCTCCACGGCTGTGATAGCAAAATTCTTCCCCAACGACAAGTACTTTGGCTTCCTGATGGAGAACGAGGTTCGCAACCTTGAGAAGCTGATGCAGAATCCGCCGCGTCCATTCACCGCCATCATCGGTGGCTCGAAGGTCAGCAGCAAGATAGGCATCCTCGAGAACCTGCTCGACAAGGTCGACAACATGATTATCATTGGTGGCATGCGCTACACCTTCACCAAGGCCCTCGGCGGCAAGATCGGCAACTCGATTTGCGAGGACGACAAACTTGACCTGGCACGCGAACTGATGCGCCGCATGGACGAGAAGGGCGTGAAGTACTACCTGCCCGTCGACAGCGTCATCGGCGACAAGTTCGGCAACGACGCCAACACGCAGATTGTCCCCAGCGGCGAGGTTCCCGACGGCTGGGAGAGCATGGACTGCGGCCCCGAGAGCTGCAAGGCCATCCGCGACATCATCATGCAGAGCAAGACCATCCTCTGGAACGGTCCTGCCGGCGTCTTCGAACTTGACACTTTTGCCAAGGGCACGCGCGACATCGCCCAGAGCGTTGCCGACGCCTGCAAGCAGGGCTGCTTCGCCGCCGTGGGCGGTGGCGACTCGGTGGCTGCCGTCAAGCAGATGCACCTCGCCGACCAGATGAGCTACGTCTCCACCGGCGGCGGCGCCATGCTCGAATACCTCGAAGGCAAAGTCCTCCCCGGCATCAAAGCCATCCAGGACTAAAAATTGATATATAAGTATTCAAATTCGGGCGCACCATTGGTGCGCCCGAATTGTTTTTTGCTTTCTATTTGTTATTCAGTTTAACCGTCCCAAATCTGTCTGTCAAGGCCACCGACCTTGTGGAGGTAACCAATTTCAGGGAATGTCAGGCATTATAAAGAACTCGTTTGGAAAAATACGGCATAATATGTAAAACTCGTTTGGAAAATTACGGTGAAAGTTAAAAAGTCGTTGTTTTTTTGTATATTTGCATTATGAATGAAATGTAAGTGTGTTGTGTTAAATTAGGGAAGACGTTGTAGAATAGGGTTATAGGAATTGCTAATGCTGCCATTAAAAACAGTTAGGAACTTAAAACTATGGGACATTTTTTGCCGATAACATTGGAGGAAGTGAAGCGGCTCGGGTGGGAGCAGGTGGATGTGGTGCTGGTCACCGGCGACGCATATGTGGACCATCCGTCGTTTGGTACGGCGGTGATCGGGCGGACGTTGGAGGCGGCGGGGTACCGCGTGGCGATCATCCCGCAGCCGAACTGGAGGGACGACCTCAGGGATTTCCGCAAGTTCGGGCGGCCGAGGCTGTTCTTCGGGGTGACGAGCGGGGCTATGGACTCCATGGTGAACCACTACACGGCGGCGCGGCGTCTGCGTCACGACGATGCCTATACGCCTGGCGGACAGTTCGGATTCCGGCCCGACAGGGCGACATACGTCTACACGCGAATACTGAAACAGATATACCCAGATGTGCCGGTGGTCATCGCGGGTATCGAGGCCTCCATGCGACGGCTGGCGCACTACGACTACTGGGACGACAAGCTGTTCCCTTCCATACTGATTGACACACCGGCAGACCTGCTGAACTACGGGATGGGGGAGAGGACGACGCTGAAGATTGCCCGGGTGCTGGACGAGGGGCGGGGAATAGAGGCGTGCTACGGGCTGCCGCAGGTGGCGTATACCATGGGGAGTGATGGGGGAGTGAATAGGAGTGATGGGGGAGTGATGGGGACAAATGTAATTGGGTTGCATTCGTTGAATGATAGTGGAGTGAATAGGAGTGATGGGGAAGTGAAGGGGACAAATGTTATCGAACTGCACTCGTTTGAGGAGTGTCAAATGAGCAAGCGGGCGGAGGCGGAGAACTACCAGATTATCGAGCGGGAGAGCAACAAGATAGAGTGTGCGATGCTGGTGCAGCGGCACGGCGACCGTCTGGTGGTGGTGAATCCGCCGGAGCCACCGATGACGACGGAGGAGATCGACGCCAGCTTCGACCTGCCGTACATGCGTCTGCCGCACCCTAAATACAAGAAACGCGGGCCGATACCGGCCTTCGAGATGATACGGTGGAGCGTGAACACGCACCGCGGCTGTTTCGGCGGCTGCTCGTTCTGCACCATCAGCGCCCACCAAGGCAAGCAGATAGCCTCGCGCAGCGAGGAGAGCATACTCAATGAGGTGAACCTCATCACTCAGGACCCAGAGTTCCACGGTGTGCTGACGGACCTCGGCGGGCCTTCGGCCAACATGTGGCGCATGAAGGGTAAGAATCAGGAACTCTGCCGCAAGTGTACACGCTACAGTTGCTCGATGCCCACGATGTGCAAGAACCTCGACAGCGACCACCGAGCTATGTCCTTGCTATTGAAAAAAGTGGCCACACACCCCAAGGTGAAGCACCTCTACGTCGGCAGCGGCATCCGATGCGACCTCTTCACCGAAGGCAACGGCGGGTGGCAGTATTTCCGCGAGGTGGTGCTGCACCACACCAGCGGACGCCTGAAGGTGGCTCCCGAGCATACGAGTGAAAAAGTATTGAAAACGATGCGTAAACCGTCGTTTACGCTATTTGAAGAAACAAAACGGCGATTCGATGAGATATGCAAGCAGGCGGACCTGCGCTACCAGCTGATACCGTACTTCATCAGCAGTCACCCCGGTTGCCGTCTGCAGGACATGGCCGAGTTGGCTGTGAAGATGAAACATATGGGCTACAGGCTGGAGCAGATTCAGGACTTCACGCCGACGCCCATGACGTTGAGCACCGAGATGTACTACACCGGCATTGACCCGACGACGATGGAACCCGTCTACGTGGCCCGCCATCCCAACGAGAAGCAGCAGCAGCGTCAGATGTTCTTCTTCTACAAACGTGAGGTACAGCCAGCCATCAGGCAGATACTGCACAACGCACACCTCGATCGATATATAAAACTTTTGGGTATTGAATCAAAATTCAAAAAATAATTTTCATTCATGGCTATAAACATATTCATATTCCGTCTTGTTGCTGCTTTGGTTTGCGGCATATTGATTGGCTTGGAACGCCAGTTGCGCCAGCGTAGCGCAGGACTGACAACCAATTCGCTTGTGGCTGTCGGTGCCTGCATATTCATTCTCATTTCAGAAACCGTCATTGAGAATGCCATGGCCTCGGGCGGCCCGGTCAACAATGACAACTTGCGTGTTTTGGCACAGATTGTGACGGGCATCGGATTCCTCGGTGCAGGCGTTATACTGCGCGACGGCTTCACAATCCATGGTCTCAACTCGGCAGCAACCCTCTGGTGTTCAGCTGCGGTGGGTTCGCTCTGTGGTTACGGTCTGTGGCGCGAAGCCATTGCTGCGGTAATGGTGATATTGTTTATCAACTGGATACTTAAATGGGTGGAGCATCTTATTGAAAACCATCAAAAAGACAACCCGTTGGCGGACCCCTACGAAGAAAAAAACGAAAAAAAACAATAATAGACGCAGCAAAAATTGTTAAATAACAGACTATAGTTTTATAGTGGTTTAACATCGGATGCAATGCGCTATGATATAAAAATATACAAATCAGGCAGAACTGGCTTTTTGCCAGCACTCTTCTTGTTTGTATGTTTGCTAACGGTCCAGACCTCTTTTTTCGCCCAGACAATCATCATGCCTGTCAGCGGACATCGCGATACGACGATGAGCTATGCCGAAGTCTACGACGATGGTGGACCGTCGTCACCCCATTCGTCGTCGTGCAATGCAAGTTATACTTTCCATACCACCACGCCCACAGGCCATTACCGTGTTGAGGTCTACAGCTACCTGACACACCCAAGTGGCAACGCCACCTTGAAGGTGAAAAATGGCTCGTCCACTGGGTCGCAGATATGTAGCTTCCCTGCGGGGAGCGGAGGGGTCTTCTACAGTTCCTCGGGGACGGTCACAATCACCTTCCAGTCCGACGACGACAACCCCGACCCCGGATTCAAGGTAATCCTATGCGAATACAACAACCGAGTGCCGACCAATCTCTCAACTGATTTCATCGACAGCAATACCCACTATGTCAGATGGAATCATGTACCTAACGTGACGTGGACTGTGGAGTATGCCGTTGTTTGTGAGGATGTCAACTTCGAAACGTTCTTTTCCGATCCGGCCAATTATACAACACTATATCTCGATACCAGTTATTTGGAGGTGCCTGACGTTCCCGTCGGTTGCTTCCTGGTCTACAGGATTTATACTGAGAGCACAACCCCATGCACCCGAATCACCACCGGCTTTACATACGCATACAGCGAACCGTTTCAATGTCCATGTATTGAAATCGCAAGCATAAACGTTGAGCAGTTGACTGACAGCATACGCATCTCATGGACGTCCGACTCGCTCCCGTCGGTTTGGCACGTGTCGTGTTATCAGCTTGGCTTCGATACTACCTTGCCTGGCACTTGCACCGAGTTGACCATTCCATACGATTATCCTTGTTTCGGGCCAGCGATGCAGATTCGGTCAGAATGTAATTATCCATGTGCTACCGCTTGGGTGTCCCTTCCTAATGGTGGATGCCAGACAATGGTACACAGCATTAAGCGCAAAGCGGTGACTTCGAGTTCTATATCGCTGTTATGGAACACTGTCGACGACCCTACGGCGCGCTACCTGCTCTATTTCGGTCTCGATGGTTCTCCACAGCAAGACGATGTTCTTCTCGACACGCTGGCATACGACGATACTTCTTACACCGTCGAAGGTCTTCTGCCTCATACAACGTATCGTTTCACTATCGTCGTACTGTGTGCTGATGGCAGGCTGTCATGCTATAAAATCTCTATCTCAACTTCCACAACAATAGATAATTGCATAGATTATTTCAACCGCTTCAACCCCAATGTCCATTTTGCCAGTGGTACCTATCAAAATCCGAACCAGAGCCAATCGTATGTGTCTGGACGTCATACGGCAATAGCCGACACGAGCATGCGGGATATCAATACCGGCAACCAGTTGCGCTGTGTGCCTCGGGGCGAAGAAACGTCGTTTCGGCTTGGCGACGACGACATTGGTGCAAAAGGCGAGAGCGTAACCTTCGACTATCTTGTCGACAGCCTCGACAAAGACATGCTTGTGCTGCGTTATGCCATCGTAATGCAGAACCCCAACCACACCAGTGAGAACCAACCCCATTTCACCATGGAGATACTTGACAACACTGGTCTTGTAATAGACACAACCTGTTGCTACGCAGATTTCTATGCTGCTGGCGAATTGGGCTGGAACACTGTGGCGGGCAGCAACGTCATCTGGAAGGATTGGACCACGGTTGGAATCAACATCGCGCCCTACCACGGACAGAACATAAAGATTCGATTCACCACCAAGGACTGTGCCGATGGCGGACATTTCGGCTATGCCTATTTTACAATCCATTGCGACAGCAAGCGTATAGCCCTCGTCAACATGTGCGAGAATGTGGATTCGGTACGTCTGCGAGCCCCCGAAGGCTTTGAGTATAACTGGTTCCACGGCAACGACACAACGGTTATCTCGACCGAGAACGAGATACTGGTGCCTGCCGACACGACAGAATATTATTGCTATGCCTCTTTTATCGGAAAGCCGGAGTGCAATTTCGTTGTCCGTTCATTTGCTGTTCTCCCTGTGCCACGTGCTGCGTTCAGCTACCAGATAGACACTTGCAACAAAACTATCAGTCTGGTAGACAACAGTTACGTAGACATAGATTCTGCCTACAGACAGTATGTGCGTCAGACCATCGACAGCATATACTGGAAAGTTGACGGCGTCACATTTTTTGGTGATTCGATTCGCATCGATATCAGTTCAAACCGCACGTACGAAGTCCAACTTTACTGCATGTTGAGCGGATCGCTTTGTCTTGATAGCACCTCGAAGCTTTTCGATGTTGATTTCTACCACAATGCCGCCATCGAAGGTCCCACGGAGGCATGCTACGGATCGCAGGTGACCCTGTCTGCCAGGTTGGAGCCGTTCGACGACTGTTCAATCCAGTGGAACGACGGAACTGCCGACACAACAGTCATCTTCACCGCCATCACCGACACGGTACTGAGCCTCGTGTCGCAATATCTCAGCTGTCTCGACACAACTTTCCATAGCGTGAAGGTCAACCCCGTGTTCAGCGATACGGTCTATTTTGAGTCGTGTCCAGGGTTTGCACAACAGCTTGATTTCGAAGAGACCGAGACCGGAACCTATACGCACCAAACGTACAGCAGTTATGGATGTGACTCGTCCATGACGCTCTGTCTTACAGTCTTTCCTGCATACGACGACACGCTTGCCGTCGTCACGTGCGACGAGCCGTACTACGAACTCGGATTCGAAGTTGACAGCTCGGGTGTCTATTCTCATGCCAATACTACCACCAATGGCTGCGACAGCCTGACAACCATTGTCTTCAATCGGAAAATAACCTTTGCCGACACCGTCGTGACCGAAATATTCTACGGCTCAGTATATAGCGACGCCAACTTTACGGAGGACAGAACAGGTGTCTATCACAACGATTTTGTCGATGTCGACGGATGCGATAGCACCTATACACTTGACCTCAATGTGGTGCGTATCATTTTTCCCAACGTTGTGACCCCCAATGGCGACGGCTACAACGACTTCCTTGGCATTACGGATATTCTGGAGACCAATATCGTATATGTCAGCAAGATATGGGTCTATGACCGCTGGGGACGACGCATCTACTACTGCGACAACATCCGCAGCGAGTCCGATTTCTGGCATCCAGCCAAAACCAGAACCCCCGATGGGACCTACTATTACCGCTTTGTAGCCGACACAAGCAAAGGATTGATCGAGCACAAAGGTGTAGTCGAAGTCGTCGGCTCTGTCGAAAAATAAGAGTTTAAGTACCGATTTTATCCTGCAATTTGACTTATACTCCAGTATTAATCATATATTATAACATCAGGCCGCCCGGAGGGCGGCCTGATGTGTTTTTTGCTATTTCGTTATTACGGTATTACGGTATTTCGTTATTACGGTATTTTGAGATAGCGATTATTTTTTAGATTGCCATTTCCTGCAGGAAGCGGACGCTGCTGTGGATGTGGCGGTACATCACCTGGTCGATGTCGACAAAGTTGACGACTTTGCGGAAGTCGGCGAAGAGCTTCTCGATGAATGGGCTGCTCTTGAGTCCTTCCTGATGGCGGAAGTCGAGGGCCTGGGCTGCGTTGAAGAGCTCGATGGCGAGCACGCGTTCGACGTTCTCCATCACGCGGTAGCACTTGGTGGCTGCGTTGCCGCCCATGCTGACGAGGTCTTCCTGGTTCTGGCTGCTGGGGATGCTGTCGACGCTGCAGGGGGTGCAGAGCTGCTTGGTCTGGCTGACGATGGCTGCTGCGGTGTACTGCGGAATCATGAAGCCGCTGTTGAGGCCGGGCTTGGCGACGAGGAAGGAGGGGAGGCCTCGCTTGGCGTCGATGAGCTGGTAGGTGCGTCGTTCGCTGATGGCGCCGAGTTCGGCGACGGCGATGGCGAGGAAGTCGAGGACCATGGCGAGGGGTTCGCCGTGGAAGTGGCCGCCGGAGATGACCATATCCTCGTCGGGGAGGACGATGGGGTTGTCGGTGGTGGAGTTGATTTCGGTCTCGACGACGCTACGAACGTAGGCTATGGTGTCCTTGGCGGCACCGTGGACCTGCGGGGCGCAGCGGAAGCTGTAGGGATCCTGCACGTGCTCTTTGTGGCGGGCGATGATTTGGCTGCCCTCGGTGTAGCGGCGTACGGCCTCGGCGGTTTGGAGTTGACCTTTATGCGGACGAACCATGTGGAGGCTCTCATAGAAAGGCTCGATGCGGCCGTCGAAGGCGTCGAGGCTGAGGCTGAGAATCATATCGGCCTGCTGGCTGAGGCGCTGGGCTTTCATGAGGCTCCAAACGGCATAGCTGCTCATGAACTGTGTGCCGTTGAGCAGGGCGAGACCCTCTTTGCTCTGCAGTTCGATGGGCTTCCAGCCCTTGGCTTTGTATACCTCTTCGGCGGGGCAGCGGCGTCCTTTCCAGTAAACTTCGCCCATTCCGAGGATGGAGGGGAGCATGAGGTTTGCGAGCGGGCAGAGGTCGCCGCTGGCACCGAGGCTGCCCTGCTGGTAGACTACAGGGAGGATGTCGTCGTTGAAGCAGTCGATGAGGCGTTGGACGGTCTGCAGCTGTGCTCCGCTGTAGCCGAAGGTGAAGTTCTGGGCCTTGAGGAGGAGCATGAGTCTAACAACCTCTTGGGGCACTTCGTCGCCAACACCGCAGGCGTGGCTCATGACGAGGTTTTTCTGGAGCTGGCTGAGCTGCTCTTTGCTGATGCTGATGTTGCATAGTGAGCCGAATCCCGTGGTGACGCCATAGATGGGTTCTTTCTGGGATTCCATCTTGTGGTTGAGGTAGTTGCGGCACTTTTCGATGCGCCGTGTAGCTTCTTCGCCGAGGGCGAGGGTCATCTTATTGTCAATGATCTCTTGTATCTTGGCAAGAGTGAGTTTTTCTTCAGGATTGAATGTATATTGCATATTGTGTATTTTTTTACGAAAACGAAGACAAAAACGAAAATAATTTGTTTGAATTATTTTTCCAGCTGAGCTTTGGCTTTTTCGGCAATGTCGTCGTCGACAAGTATACGTCCGCAGTGTTCGCAGACAATGACTTTCTTGTGCATCTTGATTTCGGTTTGGCGCTGAGGCGGAATCTTGCTGAAGCATCCACCGCAGGCGTCGCGGTCGATAGTCACCACTGCCAGTCCGTTGCGAGCTGCACCGCGGATGCGCTTGTAGGCCGTCAGGTAGCGAGGCTCTATGAACTGTTCCTGCTCTTCCGATTTGGCGCGCAGGCGGGTTTCGTCCTTCTCAGTCTCTTTGATGATGTCGTCGAGCTCGTCTTTCTTGGCGTCAAGGTCTTTGTGGCGGTTCTCGAGCAGCAGTTCGGCAGCGGAGATGTGTTGTCCGACCTCTTTGATGTGGGCGTTAGCCTCTTTGATGTGGCGTTCGCAGAGCTGTATCTGAAGGTCTTTGTATTCTATCTCCTTGTTTATGGCCTCGAATTCACGGTTGTTGCGCATATTGTCCTGCTGTTTCTGATACTTCTTGATCATCTCAGTGTGCTCTGCAATCTCGTTCTTCTCGTTAGCCATCTTCTGGTTGGTTTCCGCAATGTCGTTCTTGAAGTTCTGGATGCGAGTCTCCAAACCGGCAATTTCGTCCTCAAGGTCCTGGATTGCTTGTGGCAATTCGCCACGGATGATCTGGATTTTGTCGATTTCGGAGTCGACGGTCTGCAGGGTGTAGAGGGCTACGAGTCGTTTTTCAACGGCAATGTCGACATCGAGTTGACGGATTGCATCGACAACGGGAGCCTCTTGGGTGTTTTCTTTTTTTGTTGTGACTTTCTTTGCCATTTTATATATTATTTATATTTTTTGCTCCTGATAAGATAGTGTACGTGCGGCTGTAATTGCTTTACATTCATTTAGTTGTATTGAATTAAGCTGCCAGCCTGCTTCGAAATTTGGCAAGCAAAGGTACTAAATTTTTCAGAAATCACACTATAAATTAATTCTTTTGCAAATTGTTCGCTTTCGTAGTGTCCGATGTCGGCAAGAATGATCTTTCCTTCGGACTGTTGGAAGTCGTGGTATTTCAGGTCGCCAGTCATGTAAATGTCGGCTCCTGCCGACTTTGCGTCTCCTAAGAGGAAACTGCCCGAGCCTCCGCAGATGGCGACGGTTTTGATTGTCGATTTTGAATTGTGATTGAATTGCGAGGTGCGGATGACGGGGAGGCCGAGGGTGGCTTTGACGGTCTCGAGGAAGTCGCTTATGGGCATTGGGCTGCTGAGATTGCCTACCATACCGGCCCCGATTTTGACGAAACTGTTGTCGAGGGGCAGACAGTCGTATGCCGGCTCTTCGTATGGATGGTTGTCGATAAGACGCTGAATTAGTTTTCGTTCGATGCGTTTTTCGTAAATCACTTCGATGCGTGTTTCCGGTTCGCAGTGCAATTTGCCGACCTCGCCGCAGTAGGGGGTTGCATTCTGGCCAGCCCTGAAGGTGCCGTAGCCATCGCTGTTGTAGCTGCATTCGTCGTATTGTCCTATACCGCCTGCGCCGGCAGCAAAAAGTGCTTGTCTGAGTGTTTCGGCGTGTTCGGTAGGAACGTAGGTGACAAGTTTGCGCAGGGCACCGCCGATTGGACGCAATATGCGACAATCGTTGAGACTCAGTTTGTTGGCTAATATGCCGTTGACTCCCCAGTCGAGATTGTCGAGATTGGTGTGTGCGGCGTAGACAGCAATCTGGTTCTGAAGCAGAAGCGAAATCATACGGCCTGTCTCGCTTTCGGTGGTTATGCGTTTCAGTCCATTGAAAATCAATGGGTGATGGCTTACTATGAGGTTGAATCCTCCGCTGATTGCTTCGTCGACAGCGTCGGGAGTCACGTCGAGGGTGATGAGTATGCCTTTCAGTTCGGTGGCGGGGTCGCCTATCAGGAAGCCGGAGTTGTCGTAGGACTCTTGATAGAATGGAAGAAACCGGCTGTTGAGATATTCTGTTACTTGGCGGATTTGCATTGGGGAGGGTTTGATGGTTTGAGGGTTGAAGGGTTTGAGGGGTTTGATAGGATTTTTCGTTTTTGTAAGGGGGTGCAAAAATACTAAAATTTTATAATTATGTATATATTTATGCATTTTTTTGTTATTTTTGTGTTCTGAAAAAATACTCTTTGTCTATGAAGAAATGGCTGAAAATCACTATTGTGATAATAATTATAATATTTTCTTTGTTGGCACTTGCCCTCGTTTTTGCATCGCCAGTGGCAAAAAGTTATGTCAATCACCATGGCAAAGAGCTTGTAGGACGCGAGATTCATATCGAAAAACTTAGAGTCAACGCCTTGGCCGGAAGGGTTAAAATCTTTGACCTTACTTTGTTTGAAGACGACGACACGACGGCGTTTTTCCGTTTCGACACTCTTGATGTGTCGGTGAAGCTACGCAAGCTATTGGGCCATCACCTACATGTCCGCCATATCACACTGGCAGGCCCCGAGGTACGCATCATACAGAATGGCGACAGGTTCAATTTCAGCTCTTTGATAGACCATTTCTCGTCAGACGACACGACTGATGTCGATACGACATCGAGTGACTGGACTCTTGGTTTCTACAATATCAGGCTTAGCGATGGTGAGGTCTATTATGCAGATACAAAGTTGAGAGGGGAGTGGGATCTTAAAAATCTGAATCTCAAAGTACCGGGTGTTTATTTCGATGGGTCGGAGAATACCGATGCCGGACTTGCGTTGCAGTTGGCCGATGGCGGCGTGCTGCGTACCGAGGCATCGATGAATATGGACAACAACGAGTTTGCTGTCGACCTGCAGCTGGAGAAGTTTGCTATCTCCAATGCCCGTGCCTACCTTGCAGATTTGATGAATGTCGGCAAGATGGACGGCAAACTGAATGCCGACATCGACGTCAGGGGCAACTTGAGCGACATCCTGAAAATGAACATTGCCGGAAACGTAGCCCTCGACGGCTTGGACATCCGCGACACAAAAGATGAGCAGATAGTCGGTTGCAATAATCTGGCTATTAATGTTAACCGCATTAACCTTGATAGCAAGCTGTATGATGTCAAGTCGGTTGAGGTCGATGGCTTGGTGTCGCATTTCGACATGTATACTGACGGCAACAATTTCTCCAGGCTTTTTGCGGTGGAGAAAGGAGAACAGAAAGCGAAAAACGAAAACGAAGACGAAAACGTGAAAGCGGAGAACGAGCAAACCACGGCTCCATCGAAACCCTTGCAGCTTAAGGTCGGCAGTTTCGTCATCAGAGACGCCCAGTTTGTATACAATGACTACAGTCTGCCCGATGAATTCTCGTTCCCGGTCAAGAAAATCAATATTAAGGCAGAGAACATAAACTCAACTGGCGACAACAATGCACGTCTCCATGCGCAGCTGCCCCATGGCGGCACGGCATTCATAAGCTGGCGCGGAAATATCGACCAGTGGAAGCAGAACCAGCATCTTACGCTGAATATTAAGAATATCCAGCTGAAAGACCTTTCTCCCTATTCGGTTGCTTATCTCGGATATCCGTTCACCGACGGCACATTCTCGTTCACAAGCGAGAACAACATAGTCTTCAGTCAGTTGGAGGGACGTAACAATATTGACCTCTACAATCCGGAGATCGGCGAGAAACGCAAGGACGTCGATGCCCGCGTCAACATACCGCTCAAGGCAGCGCTCTATGTGCTTAAAGACAAGGACGGTAAGATTGATGTCGATGTTCCGGTCAAGGGCAATGTCGACTCGCCCGAATTTTCCTACATGAAGATAGTGTGGAAGACCTTGGGCAACCTGGTCGTGAAGGTCGCCACGTCGCCCTTCCGAGCCGTTGCAAAAGTCATGGGACAAAGCGGCAATCTGGAGTTCATAGCCTACGACCCCCTGCAGGTTCACTTCAATTCCGAACAGTACAACGTCCTCAACAAGATTGCAGAAGTACTTGAGTACGATACCAATATCGTGGTGACCCTTGAGCCGCAGGTCAATGTGGCCGAAGTGGCCAAGCGTCAGAGTCTCTACCTTTTGAAGGAGGAATACTACATATCAAAGCATCCCGACAAAGCCAATACAAAAATCCTTCCGCAGGCATTCCTGTACGACGAGGTTGTCTCGATCTCTGCTAAGGACACAGGTTTCGTCTCGTTTGTACGCCGTAAGGGAATTGCTTCCAAACGACCCACCGACAAGGAGATACAGCGCCTTGCCGAGCGGCTCTATCCTCGCGACGCGGCCGAATCGAGCCTCGCTATTGTCGGCGAGTACCGTGACAGGAATGTGCGACGCTTCTTCTCGGAGCAGGGGATCGACACGTTGCATCTGCTTATTGCGCCAGCTGCAATGGGGGCTACGCAGTCGGGATATGTCATTAATTCTGAGATGAGAGGAGAAATGCCTGACTACGAAATAGAAACCGAAGAAGAATCGAATGTTGAAGACCTCTAATTTTTTAAACGGCGAATTACTCGAATTACTCGAAGCTACGCAGGAAATGATTACAAACTAATTACTCTAATAAATTTTTTAACGGCGAATTACTCGAATTACTCGAATTACTCGAAGCTACGCAGGAATTGATTACAAACTAATTACTCTAATAAAGTGTTTAACGGCGAATTACTCGAATTACATTCACGAAATAACGAAAAAAAATAGACGCATGGGATTAGGAAAATGGATACTTGGCGGGCTCGGTTGGACCATGATGGGTCCGATTGGCGCTATAATAGGTTTCCTTATAGGAAGAAGTTTTGAGAATAGAGACAGCAATGGCTTTATCGGTTCGGGCGGCGGCGGTAAGTTTGAGTCGCACCGAGGTGGACGATACAGCAACACGGGCTCGTCCGACGACCTGTCGGCAGCGTTGCTTGTGTTGATAGCCGCTGTTATGAAGGCCGACAATGTGGTTAAGAAGAGCGAACTCGATTTGGTGAAACGATTCCTTGTGAGCAACTATGGAGAGGAGAGAGCGCGGGAGTTGCTTCTGAAATTGCGCGACCTGCAGCAGGAAGAGATACCGCTTATCGATATATGTGTGCAAATCAAGCAGAATACTGATTACACCACGCGCTATCACATGCTGGATTTTCTTTTCAGTATAGCCAGTTCGGACGCCGAGATTACTTTTCAGGAGCAGTCGTTGCTGCGTACAATAAGCAACCGTCTTGGTATCAATGCCCGTGATTTTCTGTCGATCATGGCCCGGCACGTGTCTGGGGGCTTCGGAGGCTTTGGCGGCGGACGCGGCAGAGAGGGAAATAGTTCTGCGTCATCATCGTCCGCGGGCTATAAGAAGGACCCGTACAAGGTGTTGGGTATTGACAGCAGTGCCAGCGACGAAGAGATAAAGAAAGCCTATAGGCGTATGGCAATGAAGTATCATCCCGACAAGGTGGAAGGGATGGGCGATGAGGTGAAGAAGAACGCCGAGGCGCAGTTCCGCGAAATCAACGAGGCTTACGAGACGCTGAAAACGCTCAGAGGCATCAAATAGAATAAGTTGTAGATTTGTAGATGAAATGTTTAACGTGAAATTGGAATTATGGAGTGAGGTAACATTTTGAGTTTGTTCTTGTTCGACTTTAGATTTTGCTACAGTATATGATGTTTAAACGAAAGGATGAAATGAAACATAATTCGTTTTTTAATAAAGAAAGGCGTACCTTGAATAAGCACAAACTTCACATGAAATATGGCATAAGCAAATTCATATATCAGCTTGTTGCCGTCGTATTATTTTTGGCGTTTAATCTTTTGACCAATTCTTCGCTCACGGCACAGAAGGCGTATACCATCAGTAGCGGTAACAACTATTTGGCTCACCGTTACAATACGACCACCTCGGGGTATGAGCTCTACACCACGAGGGTGTTCAGCGACTCGTGCGTGTGGTATTCGCCGAATACCAACAACTATTACTTTATGTCAATTGACGGCAGTACCCGCTATTATCTGAGTGCCGACTTCACCGCCACAACGTCACCTAATGCCTCCGATGCCACCAACCCGTTATACGGAGCCGGCGCACCGCTGACTGTAGTGGCAGTGGATGCTACGGTTGAGAGTTTGCTTGGAACCTCTACGGGCAACTACTATTTCTACAACTGGGACTGGGGTTTGGCACACGGCGAGCAGTATACAACGGCGTCGTGCCCGTTGGAGTTCAACAGCGAAGGCGATGAGTGCTGGCGAGTCTACTGGTTAGTATACGACAATGCCCTTGGCGACAGCGAGCCGCAGTGGCACATGAGCACCACGTCGAGCTACGAGGCTGTGGAGCACATCGCCACATTCGAACCCGTACGCATCATTCATCACGATGTGGACATTAGCACGCAGACTGGTGGTCTGTCGGCCATCAGTGGCGGGGCCATCACCTATGGCAGCAGCATCAACCCCGAGGCCACCATTGGGACCTACAGCGACCAGATCACGCCGGAATACACGTCGTTGGCAACAGGAACTCTCGACAACTGCCGTGGCGACTGGACAGTGCGTGTTTGCGACACCATCTGGACGACGCACAATTTCTATCCCTCGATGTCGTACGCCAACGACCACGGAACAGCTGTTCCTCCGTCGTCGGAACATAACTACACCGCCAGCGAAGTTACATCCTACAGCTGGACGCTGAGTGGGGCTGGAACAGCATACCTGACCCTTAGTGGCGAAACCACCGCCACACCGACGGTGACCTACAGCACACCGTGCCATGCTGCCGGTGGCAGCACGGCAACGCTGACGCTGACCGTCACATGGCCCGACGGCTCAATGCAGACCCAAACAGTGGAAATAATTGTCGACCAGTACCTCTATCCGCCAACGTCGTTCAGTGTCAATCCTACTGATATCGAACTTGTCGAGGATGGCGAACCACTCGACCTGACGTTCGTTTTCACACCGACAGAAAATGTCGATACCGAAGTCGATATAGTGGCTTCGGTACCCGGTATTGTCAGTGTCGCAGGACGGTCGGTAGAGCCTTTGGCAGTAGGCACGACAACGCTCACAATAACACCTGTGTCGGCTCCGGAGCTGGCCGTTGCAGTCGCCGTGACAGTCCGACCCAAGGCTCCGACAGTAACCTTTGCGCACCCTGCGGGCAGCAACTTGGTTAACGCTATAATTACGGCCACCACATCGGCAGCGTCGCCGGTACAATACTATACGACCGACGGCAGCGCAGCAACGAATGCAGGCACGCAGTATTCTGCACCGTTCAATGTGGCTAATGGTACTGAGATACATGCCGTGACGGTGGTTACCGTAGGGGGTACACAGATTTCATCGCTCGAGACTGTTGTCGTCAATCCCCATACCGATGGCGACGGCTCGTCAGCAGGCTCTCCCTATACGGTAATGTCGGTCGCCGACCTCGACTATATCAATAGCAGCAATGCCAATCGTGCCAAATACTACAAGGTCGTAGGCGATTTCGATGCATCGTCGTTCACAACCTCCATCACGAATTTCAGCGGCACATTCGATGGCGATTTCCACGTCATCAGCAATCTTACCCATCCGCTCTTTGCCACCACGACAGGCACGGTGCGCAACGTGACCCTCAAGGATGTCAACATCGCCGTCAGCGGCAACAACCACTGTGGTGCCATTGCCGCCACAGCCAGCGAGGACGCTCGTATCTATAACTGCGGGGTGCTTAGCGGTACTATAGCGGGGTCGACAACCAATGGCTACTATACAGGCAGCATCGTCGGACGGCTCGGAACGCAGAACAGTCATACCGCACGATTGCTCAATTGCTATAGTTTTGCCGACCTCACAGGCAATTATGTCGGCGGCATTGTGGGCTACAACCACTATGCATCGCAGTCGGGCACGCTGCGGACACTGGTGCTCAACTGCATGTTCTACGGCACCATCAATGCCACCAACTCTTACCCCATTTATGGAGGTTCGGCAATATCTAATGTCTACACAAGTGCAACAAATACTGGAATCAACAACTACAATTATTTCCTTACCGACAGGATTGTGAGCACCATCACTGACTACAACTGTGCCCTCGAGGTGGAACCCTGGCTGTTGAACCGCTACGAGTTCTACCGCCACATCCTCAACAGCCAGCGAAAACTGACAGGCTTCTACATCGGCGGAGCAGTGAGCGACGCCAACAGTGCACTTATCGCCAAGTGGGTGCTCGACACCACCATAGCGCCCTATCCAATCCTGAAACCATGGGGACGCTACACGTCGCCCGTCAATCGCTATATGTTCAACACATCCACACTCACTACCGATGCCCCCGCTGTATCATATCAGCCGACCATCGACTACAACGACCCAGCCGCCCGTGCCGCTGGCGAGGCTACACGCTACGTGGGTGCGCAGATGGGAACCCTTACCGTCAACGCCAAGGGCGGTACCACCAACGGAGCCCTCAATACTACCAAGACGCTGACGCTCTATATCACCGACATGGACACGGCACACTACGACTACTGTTTCCGCAAGGTGCAGCTGCCCTATTACAACGACCTCTTCGGAACAGCCACCAACTATGGCGCCAAGGTGTGTACCGGATGGAAGATAACCGCCGTCAACGGCAACAGCAACCCCTCAACCACGTTCACAACCACCGGCGACACGCGCTACAATTTTGCCGACACCACCGACCTCGGAAAGGATGTCTACAGCATCAGCGGGCGCGTCTTCGCACAGGGCGGCTACTACTACGTGCCCCAGGATGTGACAAGCATTGACATCGAAGCCTACTGGGGCAATGCCTACTATCTGAGCGATCCAAACTACGACAGGACCTCGTCGGTGTCGGGCAACGTGAATGCCGCTTTGAAAGAATTCACCGTTGCCGGAACATGCCCTACGACCTTCAATGACCAGACGGTAAGAACATCCTACGCCGATGCACGCAATCAGGTGGCAAGTAGCACCTCAACGACAGTGTACGACAACGCCATAGTCCTTGTCGGCAATGTGCATTTCAGAACTGATAATGATATGAACAACAACACTCGCAGCTTCACCATAATGAGTGTTGACCTTGATGTGGACTGCGAACCCGACTACTGCTTCTTCTTCCAGAGCAAAGACCGTATATACATCGATGCCGTACGGTGGGATTTCCTCTGCGTCCCCGGCATCGGCAACGCTGCCAAACCGTCGACGGCTCGCAATGTCGCAACTCCTGGTATCCTCAAACCCAAAGGCTGGTTCGAGATAACCGAAACGGGTCTCATCCGCTTCAACCAATTCGAATATGAGGCTAAAAACAAAAACAACAACAGCCCCGTGATATTCAACGGCGGCATGATTGACCAATTCGTGACTTTCAACGACGATCCTGGTACCAGAACCACTCACACCCCTTATATGATTTTCGGCGGCAATGTTTGGTTCAAGGAGTTCCAAAACGGCGTTCATGCCGACAAGAACGTAGGTACCAACCATTGCCCCGTCTCGGTCATGGGCGGCGACTTCGACAAGTTCTACCTTTCAGGCACATTCCGACCCGATGCTGGCGTATTTGCCGACAATGTAATTCTCTATGCCAATGGCGGCAACTTCGGCGAGCTGGCCGGGGCAGGGCAGGAACAGGTGAACGGCAATGTCATCGTGTCCCTTAACCATTCTGTTGTCGACTATATGTATGGTGGCGGCATCAACAAAGCCAAACCGGTTCTTGGCGATATTTCGGTAACGATCAACAACAGCCTTGTCACTCAGATATATTGTGGCGGACCGAAGTTCGGCAATATGCAGGCGGGCAAGACGGTCACTACCAACGCCACGGGCACGGTGTTCCGCAAATACTTCGGTGCCGGCAACGGCGGCACAAGCCTCTACAGGCACAGGTTCAACAACGAATATCAAAGTGAGACGTACAACTGGTCAGGTTTCTATGCCAACTACCAGCGAGGCAACTATGTCAACAACAGAGGCGTTGCTGTCAGCTATGAGTTTGAGCTTTTCGCTAGGTCCGGTGCCTGGACGGTGGCCAATGTGGGCCGTTTCTACGTGCATTACGCCTCTTTCGACAAGGCGCAGACCAAGAATGTCACTTCCACACTTAGCCGTTGCGTTGTCCTCGACGACTACTATGGCGGCGGCAACCTCGGCGAGGTCGACGGCAATGCTACCAGCACGCTTACCGACTGCACCGTTTTCGGCAGTGTCTTCGGTGGTGGCTTCTCGGCAGCAATACCCGAGGTGACGGTCTATCCTGCAAGCCGTGCCACACAAGACCCGCAGTGGCCAAGCTTCAACACCAGCTCGGGTTTCTATTCGCTGCCCGATTTGCCGCCTACCGATGCGGAGACTTTTGTGTGGAGCAATTCGGGCTCCACAAGTGCCGAGCTGAATGCAACAAACAAGACCATCTACACTTCTGAGACTCTGACCGGACTCGGCAGTGTGAAATACAACACTTATCTTACCATTGACGGGTCGCTTTCTGTAGGAGGACACACATTGTCGCACGTCTACGGCAGCGTGTATGGTGGTGGTAACGAGTCGGCCGTCTGCACCAACAACAGCAACAGCACTAATGTCCTCGTGAAAGGCAACTCGTTAGTGGACAGTCATGTGTTCGGTGGCGGCAATGCCGCTGTGGTGGGTGCGTCAGGAAGTGCCAATACGACCAACGTAACGCTTCGCGAACAGTGCAAAGTGCAGGGCAACGTCTATGGAGGCGGTAATGCCGGCGAAGTCTTTGGCAGCACCAATGTCACTGTGGGCGACTAATTGGTCTTGCCAAGCGCGCTTTTGATGGTTACGGTCTTGTAGGTGTTCCAGTCCTGCATCATTTGTCGGAAGGCTTTGTATTGCTTGGGTGTGACGATGGGTGACGAGGTGAAGAAGAACGCCGAGGCGCAGTTCCGCGAAATCAACGAGGCCTACGAGACGCTGAAAACGCTCAGAGGCATCAAATAGAATAAGTTGTAGATTTGTAGATGAAATGTTTAACGTGAAATAGGGATTATGGAGTGAGGTAACATTTTGAGTTTGTTTTTGTTCGACTTTAGATTTTGATATAGTATACGATTTTTTTAACGAAAAGATGAAATGAAACAGAATTCGTTTTTTAATAAAGAAGGGCGTACCTTGAAGAAGCACAATCTTCTCATGAATCATAGTATAAGCAAATTCATATATCGGCTTGTTGCCGTCGTATTCTTGTTGGTTTTTGTTTTTTTGACCAATTCTTCGCTCACGGCACAGAAGGCGTATACCATCAGTAGCGGTAACAACTATTTGGCGCACCGCTTAAACACGACCACCAATGGGTATGAACTCTACACCACGAGGGTTTTCAGCGACTCGTGCGTGTGGTATTCGCCGAATACCAACAACTATTACTTTATGTCAAATGACGGCAGTACCCGCTATTATCTGAGTGCCGCCTTCGCCACCACAACGTCACCTAATGCCTCCGATGCCACCAACCCGGCATACGGAGCCGGAGCACCGCTGACCATAGTGGCAGAAGATGCTGCAGTTACGGCCTCGCTTGGAAGCAATACGAGCTACTACTATTTCTACAACTGGGACTGGGGTCTGGCCCACGGCGAGCAGTATACAACGGTGTCGTGCCCGTCGGAGTTCAATAGCGAAGGCGATGAGTGCTGGCGAGTCTACTGGCTGGTATACGACAACGCTCTTGGCGGCAGCGAGCCGCAGTGGCACATGAGCACCACGTCGAGCTACGAGGCTGTGGAGCACATCGCCACCTTCGAACCCGTACGCATCATTCATCACGATGTGGACATTAGCACGCAGACTGGTGGTCTGTCGACCATCAGTGGCGGGGCCATCACCTATGGCAGCAGCATCAGCCCCGAGGCCACCATCGGGACCTACAGCGACCAGATCACGCCGGAATACACGTCGTTGGCAACAGGAGCTCTCGACAACTGCCGTGGCGACTGGACAGTGCGTGTGTGCGACACCATCTGGACGACGCACAATTTCTATCCCTCGATGTCGTACACCAACGACCACGGAACAGCTGTTCCTCCGTCGTCGGAACATAACTACACCGCCGGCGAAGTTACATCCTACAGTTGGACGCTGAGCGGAGCTGGAGCAGCATACCTGACCCTTAGCGGTGAAACCACCGCCACACCGACGGTGACCTACAGCACACCGTGCCATGCTGCCGGTGGCAGCACGGCAACGCTGACGCTGACCGTCACATGGCCCGACGGCTCAATGCAGACCCAAACAGTGGAAATAATGGTCAATCAATATCTTGCCCCTCCAACATCTATAACGATTGCACCAATAACAATGACCGAGGGCGAGACCACCACACTAAGTCCTACGTTCGCCAATCCTGAGTACTCGCAGTTGGACGAACGATATGAGATTATTTCGTCAGACGCATCGCTTGTGGTCAACAACACAGAACATTCGATTGTTGCCAACCAACCCGGTACGTACAGCATCGAGTTGAGGACTGTTGCAGAGCCGACAGTCAGTGTCAATGTATTGGTAACCGTGTTGCCCACGGCGCCTATGGTTACTTTTGTTCATACGCTTGACGGCTTTACACCGAATACCACTATAGATGCTACAACTTCAGCCGCATCGGCAGTCACCTACTATACTTTGGACGGCGACACCCCGATGACAACAGACCTCACAGCCACACCTATCTACACCGCATACGGTACAGAGGTGCGTGCTGTCACATACGTGGACGGACTGGCATCAGCAGTAACGGTGGTCAGAAATCCTTACAACAACAATACTGGAGCCACAGTTGATGAACCTTACATGGTGACAGATGTCAGCGACCTGGCCTATATAGCCAGCAATCCCACATACTCTTACATCTTGGCTGCTGATATCGACGCTACGTCGCTGGCGTCTTCTATTGCCTTGTTTACAGGAACTCTCGACGGCAACTACCATACGATTAGCGGGCTCGGAGTGCCGCTTTTTGGCATTATGAGAGACGCAACAGTGAAAAATCTGCGTATCGACAATGTTCACATCGCCTCGGGCAACAATGTCGGAGCGGTGTGCGGCGAGGCACATGGCAATAGCAAAATCTACAATACCGGAGTGCTTTCGAGCGACGGAAGCTCGTCGATTGCCGGTACGGACAATGTCGGAGGACTGGCAGGCTTGATCGCTTGCAACACGCGAGTGGTCAACTGCTATAACTATGCAACAATTGAAGGTGGCAACTTTGCTGCCGGCATAGTGGGAAAAGTCGAGACTAACACATACCATCTCGACGGATCAGACCTTACGGGATGGACTTATACCGGTACATACCAGATAAAGAAGAAAACAGGCGATGTGCAGAATGGCTTTTTTGTCGAGCCTGATTATGAGGTTTGGGGAAATGGCAGCAATATCAGAAACCAGACGTTCAGATACACTTTCCATAACGTGCCGGCAGGAACATACGATGTAATATATAAGGTATGGACCAATAATTCGACAAACCCAACAGGCCTGTCGTTCTACATCAACGGCAACACTACCAGCATTACCACCTCGATGCTGGACCAAACTACATCATCCGGAAGGGGAGGAAGAATAGTGCAGTCGTTCACGCTTGCCGCCGATGGCGACGTGACGTTGGGATTCAATGTATCCAATGCTGGCAATTTTACCTGGCTGCGATGGGATGATGTACGGCTGTATTGCGGAAGCCCCCGCGTTTCGAACTGCATGATGTACGGCGACATAACCGGAGGGACAAACATTTCGCCTGTCTATGGTGGTTCGCATGTCTCGAACGACAAGAATTACACAGAATACAATTTCTGGCGCAGTCGTGCCAATCTTGATTACACAGTATACAATGACCAGCTGGCTATCGACAAGGACGACTTCTTGACCCGTTTTCCGTTCTATCGCCATATCCTAAACACGCATCGCGAGATGGCTGCTCTTTTCCTCTATGGCAATACAACGACCTCGCTAACCACCTCGGCTCCTTCTTCGCAACAAATCGACGAAATTGGCCATTGGGTCTTAAGGCCTGATGTGGCACCCTATCCTATAGTCGAACCCTGGGAAACGAATACCCACCGTGTGACACAGGACATAGTAGACAACCTCCCCTCGACCGAGGAGGACTATGCGGGTAGACTGCTTACGGAAATGGGCGACAATGGCTATTTGCACGTTACTGTCAAGATTGGAACAGGCGCACCATACGATACATACAACGTGGACTTGCCTATTACCGACATGGACACTCTCCGTCACGATTTTACATGGGGCAAGGTTGTTCTGCCTTTTGCCAACGAATTCAGCGGATGGACACGCGATTACAGCAAGGTGTGCACGGGATGGAAGGTGACATCCGTCACAAAGGAAGCCGTGGAACTTACGGAATTTAGCCTTCCGGCTGCAGAACCTTACAATTTTACAGACCGCTCCAATGCGCAGAAGGATATCTATCACGCCACAAACAACCCATACGTCTTCGCCCAAGGTGGCAACTTTATCGTGCCGTATGATGTTACGGCAATCACAATAGAGTCCAATTTCGCCAATGCCTTCTATCTCAGCGATGCCTTTGGCGATTTCGGCTACAGTGACACCTACCAGGCTCAGACAGATCTCGGCTGGGCAGTGCCGACAACCTATCATGGCAGGACCGTCTACACCAATCTGGAAACGCTGGTGGGGGCTCTCGAGACAAGTACCAATCCACATACGCAGGCTATTGTGCTTGTAGGCAATTTTCACTACAATCAGAAAGTCATTAACAACTGCTTCAATACGGGCAAAGCTGTGACCATAATGAGTGCAGACGACGACAACAACCAGGAACCCGACTACGGCTGGTACTCGTACCACAGCACAGACCGTACCAACGTTCCACCCATGCGCTTCGATTTTGTTCCGAATATCGGTATGGGTATGGCCGCGCGCGTCACAGGCAGTACACCAAACCCGACAATAGGTATCTGGCATGCCAAGGGATGGTTCGAACTGACAGAGACCTGTGTCAGCTTCATGAGCGAATGTGAGATCAACTCGGGCAATTTTGCCAGTGCCGACAACGGTCATGGCAATAACCGATGGATTGCCAACAGTGGTTACTTTATCCAGATTGTGCGTTGCAGGAAAGGGAACTGTTCGAAGCTTAGCTATGCCCAAATCGGAGGTAATGCCTATGTCAAGGAGTTCTATCCAGGATCGCACACCGATGATGCCAATATAACGACGCTAAGGCCGATATTAGTGACAGGAGGCGAAATAGAGGAGTGCTATATGACAGGCTACAGAGCAGGTGCCTCTGCGACAGGTAGCGATATACGCTTCTGGGGCGGTGGCGGAAAGATTCACAAGTGGCTTGGCGCCTATATGGAGAATCCAAGTACTGCGGGCGTCAATGTTACGGCCAAGATAGATCATGCCGTGATAGGAAGATTCTTTGGCGGCGGCACATCGGCGGCAGCACGTATCACAGGCAACATTAACATCACTATGAACAACAGCCTTGTCGATTTCTATTGCGGAGGACCCGAATTCGGAAACATGTCAGACGGCAAGAGCGTAACCACACATGCCAAAGGATCGGTCTTTGGAGAATATTATGGTGCGGGATATGGTGGCACGTCAGTTACATATAATCGCGAGGGCAACCAGTCAGGAGTTGGATTTGGCAGCGATCTGGAATTTCCTATAGCATTTACCGATACATATAAACGTCTTACCAATAATGCTACTTATGGAATCGGCAGCTGCTATAAGTTCGAATTTATTCTTTACTCGGGAGGCAACGGAACGGGTGTTGCACGCTCATATACAGGCTATGCACAGTTTTCGCTGGCACAGACTGGCAATGTCACCAATCTACTCGAAGACTGTGTTGTGAAGGGAGACTTCTATGGTGGCGGCTGCCAGGGCAAGGTGGCCGGTACAGTGACATCTACTCTTACCAACTGCACCTTGATGCAAAGTGCTTATGGGGGTGGTTATAAGGCATCCGCCAATACGTTGTCGGTATATCCCGCCACAGAGCCTACGAAGTCTGTATATAGTAAAGAGACAGGCCTTTTCAGCGACTTTGGTACTGTCGAGCCAGAGACTTTCACATGGCAATACCGTGCCACTACGGGTTCGAACGACGCTGCCAATATTCTCTACACCAATACCGATATGTCGACCTTAGGCAATGTGACGGGAGCTATCAGTATCACCATAGATGGCGGTACGGTGGCCGAGTCGGTTTTCGGAGGTGGCAATGAGAGTCCTTCGCAGAGCACTACTGAAGTCAGGATAAAGGGCGACTGCAATGTGAGCGATTATGTGTTTGGCGGAGGCAACAATGCCACGGTGAACGGCAACACGACGGTGCACATTCAAGGACACGCCCGTATAGGCAAGAATGTATACGGTGGCGGCAATATAGGTCCGGTCGGTGGCGATACCCATGTACTTGTGGGCGACATAGAGTATTGAAATGAGGCGGATTTGTGATCCGCCTCATTAATAATAATATATGGAATTTTCTGCTATTTCTTTGTCTGGACTTTGAAGGTGACGGTGTTGTAGGTGTTCCAGTCCTGCATCATTTGTCGGAAGGCTTTGTATTGCTTGGGTGTGACGATGCCGTCCTTGACGTCGATATTGAGTTCGCGTACTACTTCGATGGGGCCGTTCTCGGGCTGCCGTATGCTGATTTTTATGGAGCCTATGCCTTTCTTGGTGTAGCTGATGTCGACGGGCTGGACGAGGATGCGTTTGGGTGTGCGTGGGGTAATGATTTTATAGTGGTAATGCTCGTTGCAGTTACGCACACGCAGCGGGGCTTTGCGCTCGGAGGTAAGCCTTGCGGGGTTGATGTTGATTGAGCCGTTTTCGGTTGGGATGACCATCTGGTGGTAGCCTCCGCCGAGGTCGTTGCCGTTCCAGACGAGGTCGCGATTGATGCTGATGGTGCGCTGTTCGTCGATGGCGGCACCTTGAAGGCGGATGCGGTTTTTGTGGCTTGCTGAAAAACCATAGGTGAGCATCTGTCCGTTGTCTCGGATTGCAACATTCACGATGTCGCCTTCGATGCCCTGGACTTCGAAACCGGCTTGACGCATCATTGAGGCGAGGAGGTGGAGCTTGTCGGCAGGTGTGCCGCAACCGCTGAGGAACGTCTCGCGCGGTGTGGAAACATGATAGTCAAGCAGGGCGAGGGGTATGTCGTTGGTGTGTATGTTGTCGACTACATAGTCGCGTATGTTGGTGGCATAGGTCATGGGGTCGTTGTCGAAAAGCTCGGTAACGACATTCTCGGCTTCAGGCAGGGGGGAGAGTGAGGAGGGAAGTTGTGAATTTTCGTTGTGGTTGTATTTGATTTCTACGGTGGGGTAGATGTTGGCGGGCATATAGTTCTCGATGATGGTTTGCTCTATGTCGGTAGCGACGAGGTGGAATGCATGACTGTCATCGATTGATTTGATTTTCTTATTGTCGACGGGGTAGGAGATGGATAGTCTATCGGTTGCGGTAGAGGGGAGGTCGACAATAATCTCGTGCCGCTTGACGGGGCAGTCGGTGGCAAGGACTATACTCTCTTGCAGTTGCTGTGTTTTGCGGTGGATGGTGTAGTCAAGGACGATGATGCAGTCGTATTCAAGGGCGGTGTGGACCACCACGCGTTCGCGGATGCCGTTGTAGCGGCCGCAGTCGGTGCACTGGCTCGGCAGCTGGTCGATGAAGGCGTTCTGTGGGGTCTGCACGCGGCTGCCGTCTTTGCGGATGGTGTAGCTCTCGTTGATTCGGAGTTGGTCGATGGCGGGATTGTAGAGTATGAAGGTCTCGCCCTTGTCGGCGTAGGCTGTTATGGCACGGTTGCGCAGCAGCTTGATTTCCTTGCGGAAATTGATGTCCATCGTGCCGTCGTTGTTGATTTTGTAGGTGTGGCGAATGAGGTTGTACTCGGCGTCCTGGGCGAAGGATGCGGAGAACGGAGAATGGAGAACGGAGAACAGCACGACGGCGATAAATATTTTGAAGATTTTTTTCATTTCTTATATATGGGTTTAATGGGTTTGATGGGTTTTGCGTGCAAAATGCGAATTAAACGAAATTTTAGATGTTGCTTTAAGGTTGTACTTATTTATGCAGCACTACTGGTGTGACGGCTACGGTGTTTTGTCCGATTACGGCTTGGCGGAAGGGGATCCAGTCGGCGGCATCGTATATGCGCTTGTTGAACATTGCGCTTTCGCCGAAGGTGAGTGTTTTGCCATCGAGACTGAATCCGCATCCGTAGTTGACGGCAGGCGATACAACACCGTCGATGGCGGCATTGTAGTCCATCTTGCTGCAGGCGAAGGGCAGCGATACTGTCTCGTTGATTTCGACGAGTCGCGAGCAACGGTCGGCGAAGGGCTGAGTGCGTACGGCGAGTGTGGTGTCGAAACGGAGGTGACCCATGGCGCGGCTGTAGAAGTTGCGTGCCGACAGGGGTATGAAGACTATGTTGTCGCCGTCGACGATGGCGTAGTCGGGAATGGAGAATGTGTAGCTGATGCATACGGGCTGCTCGAGGTAGCGGTCGGGGTCGGTATGCGTGATCTTCTTTATCTGTGCGTTGGGAGCGATGCGAAGGAGTTCGAGCTCGAGATTGCGCTGCCATTCGCTCTGGCGGGCGCTGAAGACACTGCGAACTGCGGCGTCGCTCTGCCCTTCGGCGGTGATGGTGATGGTGCCGGTGAGGGTTCCGTTTTTCTTGATTTTGGTATTGGCGCTGATGCGCACATAGTGGTTCTCGGCAGGCGAAACAGGAGTCTCCATGAGGTCGGCACCCTGCGGCAGACCCATCAGGTAGCCCTGCTGTTGCTCGGCGCTGCTCCACAGCTCGCGCACGTTGGGAACCCATGTCGGGTCGAGAAGCTGGTATTGTCCGTTGCGACGCTGCACAACGCATACGCTGTGGTTGAACTGGTCGGCGGGGATGCGGTCGATGCGCTCGTGAGCCATGGTCATTGCGGCATAGCTCTTGAATCCGGCGGCTCGCAGCATGGCGACGAGCATTCCGGCCTTGTCTTTGCAGACTCCGCAGCGGTCGGTGAAGTTCATCTGGGCGTTGTGGAGGGTGTAGCCTTCGCCTTCGCCCATAGATATGCCACAGTAGCGGATGTTGTCAGCCACCCAGTGGGTGAGTATGCTGATGCTGTCGAGTTCACTTTTGGCGCCAACGAGCAGTTCGCGCACCTTAGCGGTTACTTCGGGTGTGGAGCGGAAACTGCCGTAGTCTTCGTTGACACCATAGAACCACATCGATTTGGACTCCCAGTTGGGGGCTGTGCTGAGCAGCAGCTTGCACTGCATGTCGTTGTCGGCCAGGGCAGAGGGCTCGTGCTTGAGGGGCATGATGTCATGACGGCGGAAGGTGTAGACGATGCGGTCTCCTTTGTCTGTCGAGTCCATGGTAACGCCACTCAGGTCGTTATAGAAACTGAACCGCAGTTTTTTCGATTTGAGGACGTTGACGGAGTACACCTTGTCGGTGATGGGCTCGTTGCTCCAGAAGGGGACGATGTCGTAGAAATGGCCTCGCATGGGGGGTATGTAGCGGCTGTCGTCGTCGGGAAGCGGAGAACTGGCTGCCGCATCAAAATTCTCCGTTCTCTCATCTCTGCTCAAAAGCGCGTAGGTGAAACCTTTGCGGAATCCCCATATCTCTATTTCGTCGCGCGGGTCGAGATGGCCGATCTCGACCATTTTCTGCGATGCACCCCAGTAGATGAGGCGTGCGGGGGCAACATAGTCGTAGACTGTGCCGCGTCCTTGGGCAACGATGGTGTCGGTGCGGTTGGCGTAGTAACGGTGTACGAGTACCTGACGTATCTCGACGTAGGCCGACAGGGGGTCGTAGTCCATCTTGTAGACGCTGTTGTCAATGCATCCTTTGTAGGTAAGCATTGCTTTGCGGATATGATAGTCGACGCGGCTGAGACCCGACTCTTCCATATATACGGTTGTCGAGTCGAAAATGGTCAGTGTGTTGCATCCGTCGTATTTTGTCGGGCGCGTGACGTTGTCTTGTGCAGAAACTGTCATAAAGCCAAAAGTCATAGCAATGACAGACAGTAGTATTTTTTTCATTGTGAGTGGTATAAGGGGGTTAAAGGGTTATATGGTTTGAGGGTTAAAGGGTTATAGGGTTTGAGGGTTTTTCTTTTTTCGGGATTACGGTATTACGTTATTACGTTATTACGGTATTCTTTTTTTTGTTCTACGTTCTCCGTTTTCCGCTTTCCGCTTTCCGTTCTCTTGCGTGGAGTCTTAGTAGTAGCGTAAGTGCAATGAGCATTGTTGCGCTGTTGAAGGTTTGTGGCCAGCCTGCCAACCATATCAACAGCATTGCAACCAAGCAGATTATCAGCGCAATCGTCACTCCCCGGTTGGGCTTACGTAGCCGGCACACTATCCAGAAGAATAGCGGATTGGCCCACAACAGATTGAAATTCCACTTGGTGCACCAGTGGTCGCTGCCGAACCAGAGGTAGAGTAGCAGTACAGAGATGAGTGCCGATAGTGAGAATAGTATCGCGTCTAACCACTGCAGCCGCCATCCTTTATGGCGTGCTACGAGTGTGAGAATCAGCACCAGTATGAATAGCAGCATGAAGCATAGTGTGGGGGTCAGTAGGGGAGGTGTTGTCTTCTGGATTTGAGGCAATAGTTGCTGACTGGGTTCGGATACTGGGTTGCCTGCAAGAGTTGTGAGGGTGTCGAACTGTGCCATCATCTCCATCGGTATGTACATGTATTGGTCCGATGTCATCCGCCTGTCGCATCGTGCTCCGAGCAGTATGTCGACACCGAAACACCACCACGGCGATGTTGCTCCAGAATACTTGTATATCATGTCGCGGTAGCTGCTGATTCCTTTGTCGGGATTGAACAGCGGCTTGTCGCCGTCCTCCATCGAGGCGACAATCATGTCGCGCACCCGTGTGGCACAGTTGTCGCGGAAAAAGTCATACTTATAGTATTTGTTTTCGGGCTTGGAATTTTCGGCGAGCAATTCGTAAAGCCTCTGCAGCTCGGTCTTCGTCATCCGTAGCCGCTGCTCCGTTACAGAGCGGCCATAGTATTGGTATTCAGAAATGAAATGCTCAAAACGCTGTGCGCCTACAAAGTAGTTCAATCGTCCTCCCGCAAACTTCAGGTAGAAATTCGGTTCGTCGAAATCGAATATGCCATAATTGAATACAATATCAAGACCATTTGCGGTGTCGCAGATGCGTAGCGCACTATGGCCGAATGATTCGTAGAATTCTTTGCCCGGACCGCAGGTCATCACGCTGGCATAGGCTCCTTCGCCCAGTTCCGGCACCTCAACATTCTGCGCCCCGACAATCTGGAAACTGATGCATAAAGATAGAAAAATCAGTATCTTGCTAATGGATTTCATTATTTTTGATTCAAAGTTATCAGGTTGCAAATTTACTAATTTTATTTCTAATCCTATTTTATTTCCTATTTTTGCAAAAGTTTTTGTGCCACTTCCGGCACCCCCAAAAAAATGGTTTACTCCGAAAATCTATATGAGCTTTAGACTTTAAACCTTAATATTTAACATTATGAACTATAAAGACGTCATCAATCATTATCCCGATTTTCCCAAACCTGGCATCGACTTTATCGACATTATTCCGTTTTTGTCCAACAAGGAAGCATTCAAGCAAATTGTGTCCGATATCGACGCCAATGTGCACTGTCCCAACGTTGTCACTGTCGAAGCTCGCGGATTCCTGTTTGCCGCGCCGTTGTTGGCGCAGTCAAAGCTGGTGCAGAATATAGTTCCCATACGCAAGAAAGGAAAGCTCCCGTTTGCCGAAGGCGATCTTCGCGGCGTTGACATCGTCAAGGAGTATGGTGCCGACAAGGTATACTATCGCCTCAGCGACATTGCAGCCGGCAAGTCCGAGGGAGATACTATCTACCTGACATTTCTGGACGACATACTGGCCACCGGCGGTACGGCTATCGGCATCGCCAATGCGTTGAACAGCGAAAAAATCCACATTGATGGCAAAGAGTACAGCGTTAAGGTAAAGGAATTTATCTTCCTCGTCGAATTTCCGGACTTATACGACCACGCTCTGATAGAGTCTATAGCACCTGTCAAATCATTCCTCCGGATCGAAGGCAAGTGAGCATGCCAGACATGCCACCCATCCATTCAGCCTTTGTTCGGAACTGTTAGCCTTCGAACGAATCGATTCTTGGAAGGAGTGAAGAACAAGGAGATTGGGAAGTCCTCGGACCGACACGGAGAAGAACGGAAAGAGCCGAACACGAGAGAAGGGATACATGATTTTTCGTCCTCTTCTTCGTGCAAAGTTTAAAGTTAAGGTCTATTTTTTTTCGTTTTCGTCTTCGTTTTGTACGAAGTATCCTTTTTTTGATTATCTTTGCAAAATATTTAAACTAAAAATAATAATAATAAAAATAATAAAAATGTCACAAAATCAGATTGTTAATAAGGATGACCTCGTCATCCGGTTTGCTGGTGACTCGGGCGACGGAATGCAGCTCTCCGGTACGCTGTTCTCCGATGCCAGTGCCCTTACAGGCAACGATATCGCCACTTTCCCCGATTATCCCGCCGAAATTCGCGCTCCCCACAATACCGTAGCCGGCGTTTCTGGCTATCAGGTACATGTCGGTTCGCATATATACAGCTCCGGCGACAAATGCGACATTCTCGTCGCCATGAACCCCGCAGCTTTCAAATCGCAACTCAAATGGGCCAAGAAAGGTGCCACAGTCATTGTCGACATGGACACCTTCACCGAAGATGCCCTCGAAAAAGCCGGCTACAAGGATAACCCCTTCACCGATGAACTCGAGCGCGCCTATACTATCGTCCGCGCCCCCATCACCAGCTTCACCGCCAAGATCGGCGAGCAGCAGGGTGCCGACAAGAAAACCACCGAGAAATGCCGCAACATGTTCGCCCTCGGTATGATTTTCTATCTCACCCATAAGACCCTTGACAAGACCTTCGCCTACCTCGAGCGCAAGTTCGCCAAGAAGCCCGAAGTCGTCAAGCTCAACAAAGCCGTCCTCTCCGAAGGTTACGAATATGCCGACAAACTCGAGCTTATCCACTCCAAGATAGTCGAGGTTGCACACGCAGAAATGCCCAAGGGACGTTATCGCAACATCACCGGCAACGTCGCCACAGCTTGGGGTCTCCTCGCCGCCAGCGAACGCAGCGGACGCCGCCTCTTCCTCGGCAGCTATCCTATCACCCCGGCAACCGACGTCATGGTAGAGCTCGCTAAGCACAAATCGCTCGGCGCACGCGTTTTCCAGGCTGAAGACGAAATTGCAGGTATCTGCTCCGCTATCGGTGCATCCTACGCTGGCGCCCTCGCCTGCACCTCCACCTCGGGTCCTGGTCTCTCCCTTAAGAGCGAAGCTCTCGGACTCGCCGTCATGACCGAACTCCCGCTCGTCGTCGTCGACGTACAGCGTGGCGGTCCCTCCACAGGTCTCCCGACCAAGACCGAACAGAGCGACCTCGCACAGGCACTCTACGGACGCAACGGCGAAGCTCCCCTTATCGTTGTCGCCGCTTCATCCAGCGCCAACTGCTTCTATTGGGCCTACACCGCTGCCAAGCTTGCACTTGAGCACATGACCCCCGTCATCCTCCTCACCGACGGCTACCTCGGCAACGGATCGCAGCTCTTCCGCATCCCCAAAGTTGCTGACCTGCCCGCCATCACACCGCGTCTCGCCAAGCCTAACGACCCGAACTACCGTCCTTTCCGTCGCGACCCCGAAACCTACGCTCGCGAGTGGGCTCTGCCCGGCATGGAAGGCCTGCGTCACCGCGTCGGTGGTCTTGAGAAATGCCCCGACGGTCCTCTCAGCACCGACCCCGAAAACCACCAGCTCATGGTCAACAACCGCCAGGAGAAAGTCAACCGCGTCGCCAACTACATCCCCGATCAGGAAGTCACCGGCGATCCCGATGCTGACCTCCTCGTTGTCGGCTGGGGCGGCACCAGTGGTGCGCTCACACTCGCTGTCGAAGAGATGAACGCCGAAGGCAAGAAGGTTGCCTACACCCACTTCAACTACATCTGCCCCCTGCCCAAGAACACAGGTGACATACTCCGCCGCTACAAGAAGATCGTTGTCTGCGAGCTCAACAACGGACAGTTCGCCGGCTACCTGCGCACCCAGTTCCCCGAGTGCCCCATGACCCAATACAACAAAGTTATGGGACTCCCGTTCGAAGTCGGCGAGTTGAAAGAACACTTTAACAAATTAATCAGTGAATAAGTGAATAGTGACCAATGACACGAACATTTCCGTTTCACAGGTCACAAAACAGGTCACAAGTCACAAAAAAAAATACAATTATGAGCGAAAGACATTTTGTCCCCAAAACGGACGTAGCATATACAAAAGCTGATTTCACCAGCGATCAGATGGTCAAATGGTGCCCCGGTTGCGGCGACCACGCCATCCTCTCATCACTCCTCAACACCTTCCCCAAGACCCACGTCAAGAAGGAAAACATCGTTATGGTCTCCGGTATCGGATGCTCGTCGCGCATACCCTATTATGTCGACACCTACGGATTCCATAGCATCCACGGCCGCGCCTGCGCCATCGCCACTGGCGTCAAGCTCGCCAACCCCGCCCTCAGCGTATGGGTCAACATGGGCGACGGCGACTCCATGGCCATCGGAGGCAACCACCTCATCCACGCCATCCGTCGTAACCAAGACCTCAACATAACCATCTTCAACAACGAGATCTACGGCCTCACCAAGGGACAGTACAGCCCCACCACCAAGTTCGGTCAGGTCACCAAGACCTCGCCCTACGGCACCATCGACTATCCCTTCAACCCCGGCGAACTCGTAATGGGCGCACAAGGCACTTTCTTCGCACGCACGCTCGACTGCGTCCCCGCCCTCACCACTGAGGTTATGGAACACGCAGCCAAGCACGACGGGGCCTCTGTTGTCGAAGTTTTGCAGAACTGCATGATCTTTAACGATAAGACCCATGCAGCAATCACCGACCGCGCAGTCCGCGACGACCGTACCATCGTCCTCGAGCACGGCAAACCCATGATCTTCGGCAAAGAGAAGAACAAGGGTCTCCGCTTCAACGGACGCCAGCTCGAAGCAGTCACCATCGGCGAAAACGGCATCACCATCGACGACATCATGGTCCACGACGAAACCACCGAAGATACCGGCATCCACATGATGCTTGCACACATGGGTGGTGACCTCCCCGTTGCCCTCGGCGTGATCCGCAATGTCAAGAAGACCTCGTACACGCAGCTCTACGAAGACCAGATGGACGAACAGATCCAGAACGGCAAGTACAAATGCGTCGACGACCTCCTCAACAGCGGCGACACATGGGAAGTATAATCCCTTAGAGACAGAAAACTAAACCCATCACGAAGACGAAAACGAAAAGCCTATACCGCCTTTCTCGTTTTCGTCTTCTTTTTTCGTACGAAGTTGAAGGGTTGAAAGGGTTGAGGGGTTGAAAGGATTGAAAGTCTTAAAGGGTTGAAATAAATGTTTCTGAAGTTAATGTTTTAAAGTTGTTTTCGTTTTCGTACGAAGTAAGGAGAATTATATTTTTATTATTGTTATCTATTATGAAATTAGCAGAAGCCCTAAGCCTTAGAAAAGACCTGCAGAAGCGCATTGCTCAGCTGCAGAGCCGCATCGTCAACAACGTAAAGGTTCAGGAAGGCGACGAACCGCTCGAGAATCCCGACGACCTGATGGGAGAGCTTGACGCGAACCTTAAACAGCTGGAAGAACTGATATGGCGCATCAACGCTACCAATATGCAGTGCCGTAATGCTAAAGGCGAGAGCCTGACGCAACTGATGGCCCGTCGTGATGTGCTGACCATGCGGGTCAACACGCTGCGCAACGTGTTCAACACTGCCTCTGAAAGTCAGAGTCGCTATTCGCAGTCCGAAATCAAGATGGTTACCGTTGTCGATGTGAAGAAATTGGGTAAGAAAGTCGACGACCTTTCTGCCAAGTTACGAGTGCTCGATATGGAAATACAAGCCCTCAATTTCTCGTCGGAATTGATATAAAAACAAAAACTCCGCTGTCGTTTCAGGGCGAATCGGGAAGATGAGAGCATTGCTCTTTATGTCTCGCGGCCCGGAGTTGGCTGCACTGTTCCCCACCTATGGGTTGAGCGTCACGGTGCAAACTCAGCATATATGCACGCTTCACGGTACAGGGTGCACATTTCACTACCATCCGGTTGACTGATCCTTCGGCGGAGTTTTTTTCATATCGTATCACAGAATTGTGAATAGTGACCAGTGACACGAACACTTCCTTTTCACAGGTCGCTCATCACAGAATACATTTTTATGACAGACAATACAAAACTAGGGATAGGCGGTTTGTTGCGCAAGTTGTTGCCTTACGTGCTGCCGTATAGGTGGTTGCTGATAATCACTCTTGTTCTTACATTCGTTGGCTCCACAATGGCGCAGGTCAATGCCGTGGTGCTCGACAGGGCAGTCGATGCCATCAACAGCCTTTTGCATACAGAAGGATGCTTCCAGTGGAGCAAGGCCGCAAGGCTGCTGCTGATAGTCAGCTCGGTACTGCTTGGCAAAGAGCTCTTGTCGGCGGTGGTCACATTCGGGCAGCGCATTTTCGGCGAGAAAATACGCATCAAGGTCAGTCGCGACCTCTCGCTGCGCGTAGTGGACCGAATACTGCAGTTCAAGATGGCATTCTTCAGTGCCGACGGCAACGAGCCAGGCAAGCTGCAGACACGTATCGATCGTGGCATTATGAGTCTGAGCAACACCGTGAAGAACTTCTTTATCGACATCCTGCCCCTGTTCACCAGCGCCGTAATAGCACTCGTTCTCATGTTTGCAGCCAATGTCTATGTGGGGCTCGTTGCCCTGGCCATCATACCTGTCTATTTCTGGATTACCGCCGTTCAGGGACGACGTATGAAAGGTTGGCGTCACCGTGTTTTTGGAACCCATCAGGCCCTCAACAGCGGCATAATGAACATAATAGAGAGCATTGGCGTCATCAAGTCGTTCAACCGCGAGCAGGTCGAGGCCGACAAGCAGGCTGCCCTGCAGGATCAAAGCACCGACCAGCAGATGTCGACACGGCGTATATCCTTCCTGTTTGAAGGTCTGAAGACTTTTGTAGAGCAGATCGGAACGGTGCTGATCATAATCCTTACAGCCTACCTTGTGTTGACAGACTATCCGGGAATGACGATAGGAAAAATCATGTACCACGTCCTCCTGTTCAACAACGTCAGTGCCCCCATTCGTCAGCTGCACCGCATATATGACGATTTGAACGATGCCCTCGTCTATGCCGAGGGATTCTTTGGAATACTTGAGTCTCAGAGTGATGTGGAACCCACGGGCCACTACAAATCCGACAATGTCCAAGGCCGCTTCGAGCTCCGCAACGTTGAGTTTACCTACCCGTCCGGAGTCCATGCCATAAGTGCGCTGTCGATGACTATAGAGCCCGGCAAAACGACTGCCCTTGTTGGGTTGAGCGGAGCAGGCAAGAGCACCATCGTCAACCTGCTCGACAAGTTCTATGCACCGCAGAGTGGAACCATAACCCTCGACGGTGTGCCGTTGGAAGAGTGGGACACCAAGTCGTTGCGCGACAATATTGGATTGGTCCTTCAGAAAAACCACATATTCAACGGAACCATTGAGGATAATATACGATACGGCAAGCCGTCGGCGAAGCATGAGGAAGTGGTAGAAGCGGCACGAAAAGCATATATCTATGATCAGATTATGTCGCTGCCCGATGGGTTTGAGAGCAATGCTCTGTTGCTCAGCGGCGGACAGCAACAGCGTATAGCCATTGCGCGCATGTTCCTGAAGAATCCGCCAGTCATATTCCTCGACGAACCCACTGCAAGTCTCGACGCCATCGCCACCGAACAGATCAAGAACAGCATCGACGCTATCAAGAAAGACCGCACAGTAGTTGTTATCAGTCACAATATCGGACAGATTATCGATGCAGACAGGTTATATGTGTTAGATACAGGTCATGTCGTGCAGCAAGGCACGCCCGACGAAGTATATCGGCAGGGCGGTCTCTACAAAGAAATTTTTGATGCCAGTGCGCGAAGCATGAATGTCGACAAGATAGCCGACACACTAAACGAGACAAACGCATGATGCAACATTACCGATATCTATAGTATTGCATCCCTGTTATTGTATGTCTCGCTATTCTTAATGTGTCTGGTAGCCACCATAATGGAGGCTGCGCTCGGAATGTCGTGGAACATGGAGATTATCTACATCCACAATAGTCTCCATTTCCCGTTGTGGCGGAAATAAACAATATCTGGATGAAAGGGTTCATTGAAGTATTTTCGGGGTTTCCAGTAGCGTTTGTTTTTGTTTGTTTTTTTGAAATATGCGGGACTGATTTCCTGTTCGGTAAGCAGGAAGTAACGGCCGCGGAATTTAATGTAGCCATAGAAGGGACGGTATATGAGGTAATAATCGTAGCGCTCGAGTTCGAGTAGGGCTTGGGGAATCGGAGCGGAGGATTGCAAATCGACAGCGACAGCGGAGTCTGCCAGGTCGCGGATGTCGTCAAACAGCGTTGTGTCAGTTGCTTTTATGTCGACAAGGGAGATGTAGCAATATGATTTTCTTTTTAGTTTTGTATCCTCATCGTCTTCAGGATCTTCCGAACCGGTAGTACCTTTGATGACATTTCGCAGCACGCGTCGCAGCTGGCGGTCGGCAATACGGTAGCGTGGTACTGCCATCGTTGCCGTATCGGGTGGGGGCGGGGGAACGAGCGTCGTGTCGAATGCGCGCCAGGCACTGTCCTGCGAATGCAGATGGTCGTAGTAGTATTCGAGTATTGCCCCCGACATATTGTCGGGATGGTAAACGCCACGCGCTTCCATATAGCTCTGCAGCCGCGAGCCGGCCCACAGACCCCAGTTGTTGCGCAACCACATTCCAAGACCGAAGTGGTATTTGCTCATTGCGTCGCGGTTCGTCTCGTTGATGATGCCCTTGCGGTCGACGGGCCACAGAATGGAGTCGAGCGCGGTGAAGCAATCTTCGATATTGCGGGGAATGTATACACCGTCAATGCTGTCGGCAACCAGGCGACGTTGGTATTCCTCGTGTTCGCGTTGTTGTTGCTGTTTTCCCTCGCGACGGGCTACAAGTTTGTTGCACTTGTGCATCGATTCAAACAGCTCGCAGTACCAGTGGTCAATGCCGTCGGGGAAGTCGCCGTTGAATGTCATTCCTTCGATGACCCTGCGGATCTTGGCTTCGGACAGGCTGTCGCGGTTATTGAGCGAGATTATCTCCGCCTTGCCGTCCCGTCCGATGCGCAGCAGGGAGCTGATATGGTAATATTTGTAGGCTGAATAGTAGGTGTCGCCTTGCGGAACCATCCGCATCCGGCGGGCAAATTGGTGGCGGATTTCTTCTTCTACATAATCACTTGGACAGCGGAAACTCTTTTTGTCGCAACGCTGTGGCGCAATCTGTTGCAGATAGCTGACGCTGTGGTATTCGTAGGGCAGCGTGTCGATTTGGCCCGACGGCAGGTGGATGCGCAGCAGGTTGTGTTGCGAGGTGTAGACAAACACCGTGTCGCCGTCGGCGAAAGCGGGACGCTGGGAGATAAGGCTGTCGCGATGGCCGAGAGTTGGCGTCCAGTTATATTTTACGTTGTAGAACAACTGGCAGTCGCTCTCGCGTTTGTCACAGCCCGTCAGCTCTTTCAGCGTCAGCTGCTTTGCTACGCTTCCGTCGTGATAGAGCATAAAGCAGTGGGTGTGCCGAGGTTCTTCATCATTAGGACTTAAATCCCTGTTCATCAGGTGTAGCAACGAGCGGCCGTCGTTGCTGACAAACAGCGAGCCGGCGGCCAGGCAGACAGGAAAGGAATAGAGCATCTGCGAGTCGCTGCTGTCGAAGACCTCGGTCTTGCCCAGCGTGGTGATGTCGAGGCTGCGTGCCGGCGTGGTTGTCGCATAGTAGCGCCCATTGGGCGATGCCACGGTGATGATGTCCCGCGACGGAGAATGCCACTGCGCCGAGGCTTCCAGGCATACACATAAGAGCGCTGATAGAGCAACAAGTGATTTGTGCATTATTTCATTTTTTTATTATAGTTCTGTCACCCTATCTCGACACGATGCTCCTGTCCGTCGTCGACGAGGTGGATTTGTGTCGGGGTTGACTGCTGGGCTGTGCGCTGGTAGTGGATGATGTAGGTGCTGTTGCCGTAGCGGTAGCGGATGGTAAATTCGGGCCACTCGGTGGGGACGCGCGGCTCCATCGTCAGGGTGTCACCCTCTTTGTGCAAGCCCAGGATGTTCTCGATGCCGGTCTTGTAGGCCCACGAAGCTGAGCCGGTGTACCACGTCCAGCCGCCGCGACCCGGATGCTGCGGGTTGCTGTAGATGTCGGCGGCGATGCAGTAGGGTTCGACCTTGTATTTGAGCACGTCGGCAAGGGTCTGGGTGCGGTGGATTGGGTTGATGAGCGAATAGAGGAAGTAGGCCATATCGTAGCGGCCTTCTTTCAGCTGGGCCATAATGTACCACATTGCGCCATGGGTGTACTGGCCGCCGTTTTCGCGCACACCAATGGGGTAGTTGGCGATGTAGCCTGGCGAAGGTTGCGAGTCCTTGAAGGGTGGGGTTAGGAGCTGGATGATTTCATGTTCGCGATTGACGAGGCGACGGTCAGTTTCGCGCATGACGGATTCTTTCTGCTCGGGTGTCGCTACGTCGGTGAGTATGCTCCAGGCTTGGCTGATGAGGTCTATCTGGCATTCGATGTTGTTGCGGCTGCCCATCGGGTCGCCGTTGTCGTAGTAGGCTCGCAGGAACCAGGCTCCGTCCCATGCCGATTTCTGAATGGCATCGTACAGCCGCTCGCGGAACGATGCCAGTTCCTCGCAGTAGGCGAGGTTGGCTCCGGAGGTCTGCAGGTTGGCGGCGAGGATGGTGAGTTGCTGCATCTTGGGCAGTAGGTCGGCGAGGAAGAATGCTACCCATACGCTTTCGCCTTTGCCGCCGACGCCGACTCGGCTCATGCCGTCGTTCCAGTCGCCGCAGCCCATAAGGGGCAGCCCGTGGATTCCGGTGCGGCTCATGGCGCGGCTCATGGCACGACGCAGATGTTCATAGAGTGTGGCGTATTCGAAATTCGGATTGTCGGGTTTGTAATACGCGTTTTCGTCCCGTTCGGGCAGACTGTAGTTCATTCCGCGTTCGGCTTCGCCGGCACCAAGCTGGTCGGCCTGGCAGAAGGGTACCATCTCGGAGAGTATCGAACTGTCGCCGCTCACGGTAATGTACTGGTAGGTGACAAAAACAAGCCACAGGTAGTCGTCGCTGAAGGTGGTTCGGGCTCCAAGGTGCATGCTTTCGTGCCACCAGTGGAGGACATCGCCTTCGGCAAACTGGTGGGCTGCATGGTCGAGAATCTGTCTGCGTGCATAGTCGGGGTAGCTATAGAGCAGGCTCATCACGTCCTGAAGCTGGTCGCGGAAGCCGGTGGCGCCACCGACCTGATAGAATCCTGCGCGTGCGAAGAGTCGCGAGGCGTAGACTTGGTATAGGTACCAGCGGTTGAGCATGTAGTTGAAACTGCGGTCGGGGGTGTCGACTTGGATGACATTGAGTTTGTTGTCCCAATATTCTATGACACGGTCGAACTGGGCATAGATGGCGGAGAGGTCGGGAGCGGAGAACGGGGATGCCTCGACCTCCTTGCTTTCTGTTCCTATAATGAATGCGAGCTCCTCTTCGGCATTGGGTGCGAGCTGGATGGTGAGTCCGATGCTTTTGCGGTTGGGGTAGTCGGTGGAGATGTCGGTGATAGTATGGGTCGATGTGATATACATGGTGGTGTCGCGGTAGATGGGGTGGTAGACGTTGCGAACCACCAGCCGGTTGCGCTCTTTGTCGAACTCGGAGTAGAGGTAGCGAGCGGTCTGCTCTTCGCACATGCCGAGTACGAGCTTGAAAACCATGTCGAGTTGTATGGTCTGCAGCTCGGAAGAGGTGTTCTCGATTTTTATCTGGTAATATTTCTCGGGTCGGTCAATGGCTACGAAGATGCGGACGGCAACACGCATATTGTCGTATTCGGCATCGAAGGCAGACCATCCCTGACTGTGGCGTGCTGTGGCAGGAACAAACTGCTGCTTGTTGATGAGGAGCATCTCGCTGGCGTTGTCGCGTACGATGTCGTTGCTCCAGCCTGTGAGCTTGAACTGCTGGGCATTGTGGGCGAAGGTGAAACCGGCCATTGTGGAGCTGACGATGAAGCCGAAGTGGTGCTCGTTGGCTATGACGTTGATCCACGGCATGGGGGTGTTGGTGTTGGTGACCACGTAGTCGTGCCCGTTTTTGTCGTAGCCGCCATATTGGTTATAGTAAACCAAGCTGCTCCACAGACGGACTTCTTTGGAGTTCTTGGCTTTCAGGACGGGGTATTCGATTTTGTCCTGATAATGCTGGTTCTGAACTTCAAGGGCATGGAGCTGCTGCTCGAGGGTGAGGCCGCTGCGGGTCTCGAAGGAGAGGCGTGCGACGACATGGAGGAGTGTACGTTCGGCTTCGCTTATCTCGTTGCCGTTGATGACGTATACGTGTCCCGAGTCGCTATGCTGTGCCCAGAGGTGCTCGGTGTTGGCGATGTTGCGTATGAAGTGGGTAAGGCCTTCACGTTCGCGCTCGGGTGCGTCGTTGATGAAGACCATGTCGAGGAGTAGTCCGTGGATTTTGAAGTATTCGAAGGCGCGGAGCATCTCTTTGGCGAAACCGGAGCGTTCCTGGCTGTCGATCTCGAGGAGGAGGATGGCGAGGTCACCGCTAATGCCGAATCGCCACAGGCCGCTTTGAGACAGGGTGTTTTTGGCCAGAGAAGACATCCGTTGGCTGCCAAGCGTGGCGGTCTGCGCCATGTATTTGGAAATGTTGTTGTAGAGGCGCATCTGACTGCCTTTCAGGAGGGTGAGGCTTGTGCGCATGTTGTTGAAGACGGAGGAAATCTTGAAGGCGTGTTCCACGTCGACGGGAGTCTGGTATTGCTCGGCGAGTTGGAGTAGCTGTTCCCGCGACTTGCCAAAGGCGGTGAGGATGAAGGCTTGGGCGGTTTTGCCTGCGGGAATGTGCAGACGGCGGCGCATGCTCATAATCGGGTCGAGCGTGGTGCCGACGGTGCCGCTGAGGGTGCGGTGGCTGTCGATGACGTCGGCGTGGCGGAGGCTGTTACCGCGGCCAAGGAACTTGATGCGTGAGGTTTCGTATTCGATGATGTCGGAAGAGTTGTCAAGCTTCCAGTCGGCACCTTCTGTCCATAGGCGGTGGAGGAGGTAGTAAGTGGAATTGTTCGAACCGGGGCGGTTGAAGATCAAGGCTTCATGGGCTCTGTCGAATTCTGATGCAATCTTCATGGCATTGAAGACGCGGTGGTTTTCGTCTTCGGCGGCTGGTGCGAGAACGACTTCGCCGTATGTTGTTATTTCGAGGTCGACGTCGAGAGGGCTGTTGTTGGTGAAGGTGAAGCGCCTGATTTCGCCACTGCGGTCTTTCAATACGGTGATTTCGGTGGCGGTCTCGATAGCGTCGTCCAAGCGGATGTATTTTATTTTGTCGCTGGCGAAGCTGACGTGATATTTTTCGGGCATCACGTCGAGCGGGGAGTATGTGGCGCTCCAGAGGTGGTCGTTGCGCAGGTTGCGTATGTATAGGTAGGTGCCGTAGTGGTCGGCGCTGATTTTGCGGTAGCGTCCGAGCATGATGTTCTTGAAGCGCGAGAATCCGCTTCCGCGGTCGTTGAGGAGGACGGAGTACTGTCCGTTGCTGAGCACGCCTAATTCGGGCACGTTGGCTATGCCGTCGAAGTCGCGCGCATCGCTCTCGGTCTGAACCTTCGAGTACCGGTAACGCTTGTATTGTGTGACTTTCAGGTCAATGTATGGCTTCACCTGGACTTTCTCCTTGAGGAGCGTCTCCATCGAGCGCATCGTGGGCTCGTGCATGAAGAAGCGTTGGATGGAATGGTCGCAGAGGTAGTTCGTCAGCGAGGCAAGTATCATGCCCTGATGGTGCGCATAGTGTGCCTGCACGGGTACAGTGTCCTCGTCGTCGTACGACTCGAAGAATCCGAACTCGTCATACATTTCCAGATTCTTGAACTTCTGCATGTTGTCGTATACGGCGCGGTCGTCGGAGGAGATGGCCAGCAGCGAACTGTAGGGCGAGACGACGATGCGGTCGGGCGTTGTGTTCTGGAATTTCAGGTACGGTACTCCAAAGGCGTGGTACTTGTAGTTCTGGGCATCGTCAAGCTCGTTGTACGCCGTCTCGCTGATGCCCCATGGCAGCGGCTCTGTTGTGTGGATTTCCCTCTTCGAGTTGCGGATGAACGCCCGCTGCGCGCGAATGGCAAAACTGTAGGTCTCGTCCATAAGAGTATGGCGGTACGTCGGCAGGAATATCAGCGGCATGAAGTATTCGAACATCGTCCCGTACCATGAGGCAACGCCCTTGTAGCCATGGTACTGCACAAGGGTCTTGTCTAAACAGAACCAGTGCTTGTACGGCGCGTCGCCCTGCGCAATGGCAAGGAACGACGTCAGGCGCGCTTCGGAGGCGAAATTGTTGTAGTGATAGGGAAGCAGCGAACAGGCCACCGTGTCGTATCCGATGCTGAAGACGTCCAGCTCGGTGTTGTAGAGCTTCGAGAAATCGGTGCGGTCAATGAGGGTGCATATCTGAAACAGCAGGTCCTCTATCATCTCGAGGGTCTTCATAGTGAATTGTTCACTGTTGTTGATCTCGCTAAGGAAACCTTTGACGACATAGAGGCAGGCTACGAAATTGCCACTGTCGCAGGTGCTTATGAAAAAGTTAGGAAGGGCCTTCAAGGTCTTCACATCGTACCAGTTGTAGAGGTGGCCGTTCCATTTGTCTAACCGCTTCACGGTGTCGACAACGTGACCTATGCGGTCTACCGCCTCGCTTTCGCTTATCAGTCCCAGCTGGGCAGCACTCACTATTGATGTCAGCGAATAGCCTATGTTCGTCGGCGAGGTTTTATAGTCTGTGAGCTTCTCGCGGTTCAGCTGGTAGTTGTCGGGAATCAGCCAGTTGTTCTCTTCCGTCATGAGGCTGTCGAAGAAGTGCCACGTATCCTTGGCCACCTGTCGCATCTCTTCCGTCTCATTCTGGTCGAGGCTTTTCTTGTCCTGCGGAAATTTCTTTCCGAGCCAGTACATTATGAATGGCGCCGCAACCCATACCACACAGGCACATGCGGCACTCGCCGCAGCAAGCACGTCGGCAGTGGTTATGGAACCGCGCCCGTCGAGCATCAGCACGGCGAGGATGGCCATTGCTGCGGAGCAGACGTAGTTGAACCAGAACTTCCCTATATAGTCGCCAAGCGTACCCTTGGTGCTCTTTGCGGCTTCGTCACTTGTGATCCACGCCAGCAGGTTGCGCTTGCTGACCCACATGCGCCAGCAGGCTCGCACAGCGGCGTCGGTGTACATCCAGGCCTCTTTGGGCAGCAGGGCAAACTGCACTAAAGAGCGGTATACGATGACTTTGAAGCCCCGCATCAGGGTCATGTAGTATTTGTAGCGGCGTCCGAAGCGTGGCAGCTTGGTCAGCTGGCCGACAATGAAAAACACAATTGGGGATGCGACGACAATGAGGGCTGCCAGCAGGTACCACGCGGCACTGATATGAGCACTCGTGTCCAAGCTGGCGACATAGCCGAAGAAAACAAGCACAACGACGCTCAGGCTCAGCATCGAGCGACGCAGATTGTCGAAAATCTTCCATCGGCCGATGGTGTTCACCTGGTTCTTGACCTTCTCGCCGCGCTCGTTGTGCACACGGTTGCGCAGCCAGCCTATGATCTGCCAGTCGCCGCGCGTCCAGCGGTGGTGGCGCTTCGCATCGTCGATATAGTTGCTGGGGTTGTCGTCGAAGAGCTCAAGGTCGTTGATGAGTCCGCATCGTATATGGCAGCCTTCTATCAGGTCGTGGCTGAGAATCAGGTTCTCGGGGAAGGTGCCTTTCAGTACCGATTGGAACACGCGCAGGTCGTAAATGCCCTTGCCGCAGAAACTGCCCTCGTCGAAGATGTCCTGATAGAGCTCGAAACTGGCTGTCGTGTACACGTCCAGACCGCCCAGGCCGGCGAAGAGCTGCGCATAGCGGCTCTTGTTGGTCACCTCGACGTCGACGTTCACTCTGGGCTGCATGATGCCGTAGCCGCTATCCACCCGGCGACCATCCTTGCTCATCCGCGCACGATTCAGCGGATGGGCCATGGCGCCTATGAGTTTCTGCGCTGAATAGAGCACCAGTTCTGTGTCGGTGTCGAGAGTGATGACAAACTGGATGTCGGGCACGGCAAGCTGCTGCCACTGGCTGATGCTCTCGTAGCGGAAACGCTTTGCTTTCTCGCTCTCGCTGGTCTCGCCCAGCAGCAGGTCGTTGAAGTGCAGTATCGCACCGCGTTTGCGCTCGTGGCCCAGCCAGGTCTGTTCGCCCTCGCTCCATGCACGGCGACGGTAGACGAAGTTGAATATCGGGGCGCCATATTTCTCGTTCAGCTCCTTGATTTTGGCTTGCCCGGCTTCGACAACCTCCTCGTCCCACGGTGCATCGGCTTCGCTATACGATGCTGCGTCGCCTATGAGTGTGTAGAAGAGATTCTGAGGACGCCGTTCGAGGCGCTGACCCTTGCTGGCGCGGTTAATGTTGCTCAGATAGTAGACCTCGAGCTGGTCCAGCAGTTCTTCGGTCTTCTGCTTGTTTTTCAGTATGGTGGGCATTATCACCATGGTGGCATACTTCTCGGGAATGATGCCGTCCTTGAACTTGATTTTGAAAGTGCTTTGCGGCTTGTGGATCCTTCTGAGCAGCTGGTTGAAAAGGTCGATGACTATCTGGCTCATCGGCAGCACGGCAAGTAGCGCCACGATAGCTGCCACCCATTCCATGCCTTTAGCGGCAACGATTCCGAATGCCAGCGCCAGCCCTATCGATGCCAGCACCACTATCCACACGTACCACCGCGCACGGGCCTGCCAGCGCTTGGCGGGAAACAGCATCCAGCCCACGTGCTGCCCTGCAGCATCGCTGTCGGTCACCAGCTTGCGCACATAGTCGTACTCCTTCAGCTTCTTGCGACGGCATTGGCGAACAATTTTCGCCCTGTAGTCCTCCTTCGTCTTGTCGTACATCTCGTCGTACATACCTGCCTTCTCGTCTTTCAGACATTGCTCCGAGTAGCTTACCTCGTCTATAAGTTCGGCCATGGGCAGTTTGGTCATCTTCTTCAGCGAGTTGAAGAGATTCATCATCTTCAGGTTACGTCGTGCGGCATCGTCTATCTGTTTCATGTCGGCCTGGCTCTTGTCCGTCGGTGTGTAGTGGTACGAACCCGTAGCCCTCAGCTCTTCGCAGAGCAATGCCAACTCTTTTATCAGCACCAGTTTTGTCAGCGGAAGCAGCGACCACACTTCGGGGTAGGATAAATAGTCCGACCGCTCTTTCTGTTTCTCGCTCAGGTATTTAAAAAACAAATGCTTGTCTATCTGGTAGTGGCTCCCGTCTAAGAAGCCGCGTATCAGCGATTCAATCTTTTCGATGCGTTTCGACCCAATGCGCACAAACTCTTTTCCGCATAATTCCTCGCGCATCACCTTTTCCTGTTCGCTGATCATGTAATAATTGTCAAGAATCCACTCGTTCGTGCTCCCTACCAATCGCTGCATTTTCGTCTCCTCCACAAGGAGCATATAATAGTCAGTGACAATCCTAACGCTCTTTTTGAATGCTTTGTATGAATTTTTCATCTGTATTTTTTATATTGTACAAATTTACAAAATTACACAAAAAATTAAAATCCCATAAAAAAATAAAAATCCAATTTTTTCATTTTTTTTTCTTTCTTTGCCAATAGTTTTTTGTCCGAAAGTCACCAAAAATAAAAAAAAGTTTATTTTTGCATTTTAAATTATATTAAACCATTGTCTTTATAAACTTAATAAATTATTAGTTATGAAAAAGATAGCTTTATTCGCAATTGCATTGCTCGTGGCTCTGTCTTCGAACGCTCAGATCGGTAGCGTACTCGGTAAAAAACTCAAAGAAAAGGCAGAACAGACCATTAGCAACGCTGTCGGCAACAAAACAGACGAAAACAAAAACAAAAATGAAGTTGAAAGTGAAAAACAGGCTGTTGCCGACGACGAGGAACTGACACCTGAAAAGGTGATCGCCATGGTTCCGACGATGCCTAACCCACAGCAGATTGCTGAGTATTTGTGCGAGTCGCACAGAGCAAATCCACGGACTCTCAAGATGATGACTAACCCTACCACGCTCTATCTTACTCAGCTGACAGCCGCCGGCATGGGCGGATATGCCGCAATTGCAAGCCAGTACGGACGTTACTATGATTTCGACGACCAGCTGTTGAAAGAATTCGGCGTCACCAGAGAACAGTATGACGCCATGTCAGAACAGGAACAAAAAGATTTCGCCATGAAATATGCAGCCGAAATGGAAGACCGTTACTACAAAACCATCGAACGGCTCGGTAGCGACGAGGGCTACAAGAAACTAATGGAAAAGTATAACGAGACTGAAGACCAGATAAACAAGCTCTATAGCGATGCCGACTCGATCTGCAGAGCAATATGGAGCAAGAAATTCGACGGCAAGGACAATGTCTCGGACGACGACCGTTGCGGATACTTCCGCCAGGTGATGCCCGACTATTACCAGACCGTCGTGAAGGCAATGCGACTGCGCAAGACCACCCAACTGTCACAGGCCAAGCAGATTGACGAATATGTGCAGACCCTTGCAAAACGCTATCCTAACGAGGTCTATGCAGGTCTCTACAGCCAGTCGGCTATATGCGCAACGGCTTACGTGACCGATGCCGCCAGAATCACAACAGTCCCCTCTAACTAAGATGAAGGCTCTCATGTTGAAATAGCCGATCAATCTTTTTACTACTAAATTAACTCTTTAAACACTTACTCTTGTTCCAGAAACTAATCAACGGCTCCGTAAAACTCGTCCAGCGTTGGATGCCCGAACCTTTCCTTTTCGCTGTCATCCTTACTTTTATTGCCGCATTGCTGGCAATGCCTATTTGCCGACAAACTCCCGTCGAAGTCATTGTCAACTGGGGCGGCGGCGTATGGGGACTTCTCTCGTTTGCCATGCAGATGGCTTTGGTCCTCGTCACGGGCTCTGCCCTGGCTTCTGCTCCCGCATTGAAACGGGCTATCGCCTGGCTCTCCTCGCTACCTAAAACTCCAGCATCGGCCATAGCTCTTGTAACCTCGCTGTCGGCAGTGGCATGCTGGCTCAATTGGGGCTTCGGACTTATCGTCGGCGTTATCTTCGCCAAGGATATCGCACGCCGACTGGCAGGCGTGGACTACCGGCTGCTGATAGCATCGGCCTACAGCGGCTTCGTCGTTTGGCATGCCGGACTTTCAGGTTCGGTACCCCTGAAGCTGGCAACTCCCGGACCGGACCTCGCAGCTGCAACAAATGGCGCCATCATCGACCCTCTCCCTATCTCGCAGACTATCTTCAGCCCCTACAATGTCGCAATGGTGGTGCTGGTCATTATTGCCATCACGGTGGTTAATACGCTCATGCATCCCAAGGGTCCAGGTGTGGTTTCCGTCGACCCTTCGTTGCTTGTAGATGAAGCAGAACCTGTCCAGTCTGCTGCCAGCACACCCGCCGAGAAGGTCGAACGTAGTCGACTGCTTACGTGGCTTGTCGCATTGCTGGGAATCACCTATCTTGTTGTCTCGCTTGGATTCAAAGGCGCTGCTTTCGACCTCGGAGCAGTGATAATGATATTCCTCTTCCTTGGAGTCATCTTCCACGGAACCCCAGTGGCATACGTGCGCGCCTTCGGCAAGGCCGTGTCGGGTGCCGCCGGCATCATCCTCCAGTTCCCCTTCTATGCCGGTATCATGGGCATCATAACTGGGGTGGGGGAGAGCGGAATATGCTTTGGAACTGTTATTAGTAATGCGTGTATAAGCATTTCGTCGCCAGTGACATATCCGCTGCTTACTTTCCTTTGCGCAGCGCTGCTTAATATGTTTGTCCCTTCGGGTGGCGGTCATTGGGCTATCCAGGCCCCGATCATGTTCACCGCAGGTGCCGAATTGGGCGTTGACCCGGGACTTACGGGTATGGCTATAGCGTGGGGCGATGCATGGACCAATATGATTCAGCCGTTCTGGGCACTGCCGGCACTGGCAATCGCCAAATTGAGTGCCAAGGACATAATGGGCTTCTGCCTTATAGACCTGTTTGTGAGCGGTGTCATTATCTCAGGCGGCCTGCTGTTGTGGGCATTTTAGAAGCGGAAAGCGGAAGACTGTTGCCGCGTTATCTACTAACGAATTATCTAATTATCAAATTAGCGAATTAATATGAAAAAAACATTTATAGCTTTTATTGCAGCGACAATGCTGCTGGTGTCTTGCAAGAACAATGGCAAATCTGCGGTGGATGACGACACGGCAGCTGCAGCTGATGTGCAGCTGGCGGCCTGCTCAATCTTCAGCGAAAATGATGATATGGAAATTGTTGCCATTCCCGACCGCGTCAACGAGATGTCGGCCGACCTCTTTCGCGGCTCCTACAACGACAGCCTGCTCGACTCGCTGCTGTCCGATGGCTCCAGCCCGTCGGCTATCAACTGCTTCCTTTTGCGCACGTCGGACTATTATGGCGGAACGCGCCGCAATATCCTCATTGACGCCGGACTGGGCGAAGAAGCTGGCGGTGCACTGCTGGCGCAGCTCAAAAGGGAGAAAGTTAAGCCCGAAGAGATTGACGCTGTATGTCTTACGCACCTGCACGGCGACCATATCGGTGGCTTGCTGAAGAACGGGCAGCCTGTTTTCCCCAATGCAGAAATCTACCTCTCGGTCAACGAGTTCAACGCCTGGAGCGACGACGGCCCTATGGCGCAGCAAAACGGCCTTTGGAAGCAGGTTCTCAGCTGCTACGCCAACCAGATACGCCTGTTCAACGATGGCGACAAGATTGTCGACGGCTGGATTACGGCCCATCTGGCACCGGGCCATACGCCGGGCCATACTGTCTATAAGTCAGGACTGTGCTACTTCGTCGGCGACCTTGTCCACGCTCAGGACCTTCAGCTGCCTTATCCTGACTTCTGCGCCCGCTACGACAACGACCCCACCCAGGCCACTGCCACACGCAAAAAATGGCTTGACACAATCACCCGTGCCGAAGGCCTCTATATGTGCGGCGCCCACTGCTACGAGCCGTTTATTTATTTGGGAAATACCTGCGATTTAGTGCTTTAAGAAAAGCGATAACAGAGAGTCCGGTACAGCCGCCAGCCACTCAGGATGGCAGGCGGAGCCGTCTTAAAACCTAAGTGAAACTCAAAAAAAACAATGGCCGTCAGGGAAAAAATCCTAACGGCCATTTTGAATTTATTTGTCCATTATCATAACAATAGGTACGGTTTTGTCAATTTCCATCCTTGTTTGGTATTGAGACAGCTCTACTCTTTCGGTAGTGATATTCTGAATGTTGTTCCTTCGCCGGGGGTGCTGTCTACTTCTATAGTTCCTTTGTGCAACAGGACAACCTGTTGTACATAGCTCAAACCGATGCCGAAACCTTTGACGTCGTGCACGTTGCCTGTCGAAACTCGGTAGAATCGCTCGAAGATGTGCTTCTGGTCTTCTTTGCTGATTCCCAGACCATGGTCCTTGACGGCAAGTACAATTTTTTCGTTGTCGGCTTTTGTCGATATATCTATCTCAAGACGTTCGGGCGAATACTTGATGGCATTGTCAATTAGGTTGTAAATCATGTTTGTTATGTGCAGTTCGTCGCCAATTGTTGTCGATGGCGATGCCTCGAGTCGACAATTGAGGCTGCCTCCTCGGCTGGCAATCTGCGGACGGAAATTCGATGCCACGCTCTCCACAACGGCGTTCAGGTCGATCTCTTTCAGATTCAGCTCGAAATTCTTGCTCGACATCTTCGAACTTTGCAGTATTGTCTCTACAAGCATCCTCATACGACGGTTCTCGTCGCTGATAATGCCTATATACGTACGGTTGTTCTCGGGATCCGACCCGATTGTCGGGTCTTGTAGCATCTCGCAGGCCAGTCCTATCGTAGCAATCGGTGTTTTGATCTCGTGCGTCATGTTGTTGATGAAATCGGTCTTCATCTCGTCAAGTTTCTCTTTCTTGAAGATGCTGATCATCGACAGATTGAACAATGTTATAATCAGAATTATAAGAATAAGACTGATGATGAAATACATTGTCGAATTCTCTTTCAGCAGAAGTGAAGACAGCGGAAATTGAAGCACGATGAAGTATTCTTTGGGAGACATCATGCCGTTCGGGTGGAAACGGTATTTGAACGGCGATTCGCGCAGCTTGTTTTCCGAGCCTTCGGCGTTGCAATACAAAAATTTGTCGTCGGTGTAGTTATATATTCCTATGTTAGGATGAATGTCTACACCGTTAACCATCAGGTTGTTTGTGATCAGCGAGTCGAGAAGCGTATAGTTGAATGTACTCAACGTGATTATGTTGTCGACGACATATTCCGATATGTCGGTGACGAACTGGCTGTAGAACTCGTCGCCACCGGCCAAGCGGTCGCGTGTCGACAGCAGCGTGTTGTATTGCGCAATGGCATTCGAGTCGTCAGCGCTGATGTGGACACCTTGCAGCAGCTTCACGCTGTCTATCATCGTTATGCCGACCTCTACAATATTGGTGTCGTAGAAAATTGAATAATTCTCCTTGATTATCCCCTGCATTCGGTCGTTCAACTCTTCGATGCGCTTGAACTTTAGTAGTTTGTACCGGTCGTTCTGACCAATGTAGTCCTCGACTTTCAGCCTGTTAAGCTGCTCTATCATGTCGTCCATGGCATTGTTCACACTTATGTTGAACAGGTTGTCGCTCACAGTCACGGTACGTTTCATCTGTACATACTGCACCACCAAAAGACTCGCCGCAGCCAAAGAAAACAATGTTATCAATAATATCCAAAATGTTCTTTTCATATTTCTACAGTCATTAACGCTCTTGTACTATATCATGTAATCCCACCCGCCTAGCACATGCAATCTTGTCCTTTTGTTGTCGGAATTGCTTAGACAGATGATTTACATGATTTCTGTACGCTGTGCTAAGCGTTTTTATTTTTAGGATTTCATTCATTACATTAACGTATCATGACATTTTTTGTTTTGAATTATCGAAAAAAAAATAAATCCTGCGGCGAGAATGCCTTTTTTTTGACTGCTCTTGAAGAAAAGTTAATTATTTTAAAAAATGTTATTAACAATATAATGTGCTGATTGATAGGTGTGAATGATAAAAGTCTGATATATTTTTTTTCAAGAAAACTCATATATGTCGAAAATTACATATTTTTGTATCCCGTAGTTAATTATTTATATCACCTCCTTATACCAAACATCACCGGCTTGGTAAAGGTTTATTATTTTTGTTTTATGAAACAAGGTTTCGACAACGAGAAGTATCTCAAAATCCAATCAGAACACATCAAGGATCGAATCTCAAAATTCGGCAACAAGCTCTATCTCGAATTTGGAGGCAAATTATTCGATGACTTCCATGCAAGTCGAGTACTGCCAGGGTTTGAACCCGACAGCAAGCTCAAAATGCTTATGCAACTCCGCGACGATGCTGAGATTGTTTTTGCCATCAGTGCTCGCGACATCGAGAAGAACAAAGTCCGCGCCGACCTCGGCATCACTTACGACGACGATGTGCTTCGTCTGCGCGACGAGTTCATGAGCCGTGGGCTTATGGTCAATTCGGTCTGCATAACCCAGTATCACGGACAGCCAAGCGCGCAGGCCTTCCGCCAGCGTCTCGAGCGTCTCGGAATAAATGTTTATTATCATTATCTTATTGACGGATATCCTACCAATGTCGACCTCATCTGCTCGCCCGACGGATTCGGACGCAACGAGTATATCGAGACGACGCGTCCTCTGGTTGTCGTCACAGCACCGGGCCCCGGCAGCGGCAAGATGGCTGTATGTCTTAGCCAGCTGTATCAGGAAAATCGCCGCGGCGTCAAGGCCGGATACGCCAAGTTCGAGACTTTCCCCATCTGGAGTATACCTCTGAAGCATCCCGTCAATGTCGCCTACGAAGCCGCTACCGCCGACCTTAACGATGTCAATATGATCGACCCCTTCCATCTTGATGCTTACGGGGTTACGGCCGTAAACTATAACCGCGATATCGAAATTTTCCCTGTGCTCAACGCAATCTTCGAAGGCATCTATGGCAGCAATCCCTACAAGTCGCCTACCGACATGGGTGTCAATATGGCTGGTTTCTGCATCTGCGACGACGAGGTATGTTGCAAGGCTTCCAAGGACGAAATCATTCGTCGATATTTCTCGGCACTGTGCAAGTATGTGCAGGGACGTATTCCTGAATCTGAGGTCGATAAGAATGCTCTCCTCATGAAGCAGATGAAGATAACCACCGACGACCGCCGCACTACCGTCGCCGCCCGCGAACGCGCCCTCAAAGAAGGTGCCCCGGCTGCAGCCATCGAGATGGAGGATGGAACTATCATCACCGGCCATTCAAGCCCGCTCCTTGGCGCTTGTGCAGCAATGCTGATCAATGCCATCAAGTATCTCGCTCATATCGACCATCCAATCAAGCTTATTTCGCAGAAATATATTGAACCTATTCAAAATACAAAAATCAACCTTCTTCACGGCAAGAACCCGCGTCTCCATACCGACGAGGTGCTCCTTGCACTCTCTATGCTCAGCCTCACTGACGAGAATTGCCAGAACGCCCTTGCAACGTTGCCTTTGCTGAAGGGCTGCCAGGTCCATACAACCACAATGCTTGGAGAGGTCGATATCAAGATATTCAAAAAATTAGGCATCGATGTAACCTCCGATCCCCAACCCAAAAAACAATAATAATAGATAAATCATTAAATAAATGAAAATAGGAATCATCATAGCAATGGATATTGAGTATCGTCAGATGTACGATGCTCTTGGAGCCGATACGGGCCGCTTGGGTAACAACGAAATCGTGTTGTGGCAGTGTGGCATAGGCAAGGTCAATGCCGCTGTTGGCACAATGCGTCTCGTCGACCGCCACCATCCCGATGCTATCGTCAGCACCGGCCTTGCCGGAGGTATAGACCAGAGTATGCAAGTGATGGACGTGCTCGCTGCAACTCAATGTGTATACCATGATGTCGACTGCGGCTCCGGCCTTGGATGCCAGCTCGGTCAGGTTCAAGGACTTCCGGCCCGCTTCGAAGCCGACAAACGACTGCTCGACCATGCTGTCGCGATGACGCACCTCCCGAACGAGCGTCTCGTCAGCGGTCTTATTTGCACAGGCGACCAATTTATTACAGACAGAGAACGACAGAACACAATCAAGACCAATTTTCCTGACGGAATGGCATGCGATATGGAAAGCGCAGCCATCGCTCAGACATGCCATCTGCTGCAGATCCCATTCCTCAGCCTTCGCGTCATAAGCGACACTCCGGGCCGCACCGACAACCACCAGCAGCAATGGGAAGATTTTCTTGCCTCCATGTGCGACAGGTCGTTCCATTTCGTGAAACGATTCCTGGAAACACTTTAAAAAGTAGTTTATATTTAAACATTAACATTTTATAAAATGGAAGTAATTCAGAGTTTTACTGTAGACCATACTCATCTTAAGCCGGGAATCTACATTTCGCGTCAGGACAAAGGCTTCACTACTTATGATTTGCGCATAACCGAACCCAACAAGGAACCTGCTGTGGCTCCATCTGCGATGCACAGTATGGAACACCTGATGGCTACTTGGTTCCGTAATTCCAGAGTGAAGGACGATGTCGTGTATGTGGGACCCATGGGCTGTCTCACAGGAATGTATGTGATTATGCTGGGTCAATACAGTGTCGAGGATATGCGAAGTCTCACCATAGAATGCTTGGAGTGGATACTCGCGCAGGACGAAGTGCCGGCCACGCAACCTCAATCATGTGGTAACTACCTGCTCCACGACCTACCGATGTGCAAGTGGGAGAGTGTGCGTTACTTGGACCGTCTGAAAAACGATTTTCACAGCGAATACACTAAGCTTCAGATAACTCTCGACGATGGCAAGGTCTTTGCTGATGCCTGATGTGAAAAAAAAATTTGGTCGTACGCAATAATTAGGATAATTCTCGTTAACTAAGGTGAAACTGTCACCACAAAGTCAGTCGACCAGTACCATTTGGCCCCGTAGTTCAGCTGTATAGAACGTCGGATTCCGGTTCCGAAAGTCGTGGGTTAGAATCCCGCCGGGGTCACAAAGATTAAAAATCAGCGATTTGTAGAGTTTTTGCTCTGAAAATCGAAACAGTATCGCATTGCTCACATTTCGTAAAAGCATGAAGCAGTTTTTTGAATCCACTAAACCGGGAGGGCAGCTGTTAGCTCTGCTGCTGTTGTTTGTAATATTTTTCATTATCGCCGCAGGCTGTTCGGCCTTTGCCATGTTGTTCGGTCTTGGTGTCGATTCCCCCGAACTTAACGACATAAGCCAGGTGATTATGTTCGCGGCTACAGCAATAGTCTTTGCTGCATTGTTCTATGGACGTCCGCTGCGCCATCTCCAGATGGTCAAGACTGACAGGATGGCAGTCAAGATGAGTGCTGCCTTTGTTATCCTCATCGCGGTGCTGCCTTTTGCCGACTGGCTTACTCAGGTGAACGACGCCTGGCATTTTCCGTCGCGACTGGAAGGGCTGGAGGCCCAATTGCGGGCTCTTGAAGAACGTTCCCAGTCGCTGATGGAGGTGTACTTGATGCGTGATGGAAACTGGATACTGCTGTCCAATGCATTTTCCTTGGCTTTGGTGCCGGCAATATGCGAGGAGCTTTTTTTCAGAGGAGCACTCCAACAGTTGCTGTGCCGCTCTTTACGCAACCACCATGTTGCCATTGTCCTGACAGCCGTTGTCTTCTCTTTACTCCACGGCGAAGTGTTCGCATTCCTTCCGCGATTTGTGTTGGGACTCGTCCTGGGCTATGTGTTCTATTACGGAGGCTCGCTATGGATAAACATTCTTGTCCACTTCACTAACAACTTGATGGTGGTTGTCCTGTACCGCCTCGCAAGCCAAGGGGTGATTGATGTCGAAATGGCTGACTCGATAGGTGCCCCATGGTATGTGATCCTTCTCGGACTTGCGATAGCCATTTGGCTGTTTTGGATAGTCTTTCTGAAAAAACAGAAAGCATCTGTCGAATCTTGATTGTATAGTATTGAAAAACATTGTTTTGATGTTTTTGTTTTCGTTTTTGTGACGATAAAATGAAAAAAAAACTTTGTGGTTCAATTCTTTTTAGTATTTTTGCAATCTGAATTTGAGACAAAAATAATTTAAAAGTTTTTAGAAATGATTAAGGCAGAAGTAGTTAGTTCAATTGCTAAGAAAACAGGTATCGAGAAAATCGCAGTCATGGCTGTCGTCGAAGAGTTTATGACCATCGTTAAGGATTCTTTGACTGAAGGCGAGAACGTTTATCTTCGTGGATTCGGTAGTTTTATAGTTAGAAAAAGAGCAGAGAAGACTGGCCGTAATATATCAAAGAACACTACGGTTATAATCCCGGCACACAATATCCCGGCTTTCAAACCGGCCAAGTCTTTCATGATTGAAGTAAAAAACAACACGAAATAACTTTTAAAAATTAATCACTATGCCAAACGGTAAAAAACACAAGAGACATAAAATGTCTACGCACAAGCGTAAAAAACGCCTGCGCAAGAACAGACATAAGAAGAAATAAGCTCCGGCTTTTTTCTTTCTTACGAGACATCTAACAAAAACCAAAACAAATTACACAGCGTCCGCAAGGACTTTGTTGTGTGATTTGTTTTTGTTTTTTCAAGATGACCGATAAGATGGCATATTTGCTTGTAATACATGGAAAAAGAATTAATCATATCAGCTACAGCCGACGAGGTGCAGATTGCTCTTCTTGAAGATAAACAGTTGGTTGAGCTACATAAAGAGAAAAAAAACAGCCATTTCACGGTGGGCGACATAGTCGTGGGCAAGGTGCGGAAGATTATGCCGGGTCTCAATGCCGCCTTTATCGATATCGATGACGAGAAGGATGGTTTCCTGCATTATATAGATTTGGGTCCATCATACAACTCGCTCGAAAAATACTTGCGTTTAGCCATGAATGGAGACCCGACTACGCGCAGACTCGAGAAATTCAAGATAGAGCCGGTTTTCGAAAAGTCGGGTAATCTCTCCAATGTCCTTAAAGTCGGACAGTACCTTCTCGCACAGATTGCCAAGGAGCCTATTTCTACAAAAGGACCGAAACTTTCGGGCGACATATCGTTCGCAGGACGCTATCTTGTACTGACGCCTTTCTCGAACAAAGTCTCTATATCCCAGAAAATAAAAAGCAACGAAGAACGCAACAGACTGCGCCGCCTGATTCAGAGCATCAGACCCGAAAACTTTGGCCTAATTGTCCGTACCGTCGCCGAAGGAAAGTCGGTCGCGGAACTCGATGCCGACCTCAACCTCCTGATGGAGAAATGGGAACGCATAACAAAGAAACTCAAGACTGTTAACGGTCCGCAACTTATTGAATCTGAAATGAGCACAACATCGACTCTACTCAGGGATGTGCTTACGGATGATTTCAATACCATATACTGCGACAATGACGATGTGTGTAACGAAATCCGCAACTATTTAAAAACAATTGCTCCAGATAAGGTCGACATCGTCAAACGCTACAAGATGGAGACCCCGATTTTCGACCAGTTCGGTGTCCAGCGTGATATCCGCCGCTCGTTTGGGCGTATTGTGACGATTCGTTCAGGTATATACTTATACATAGAACATACTGAGGCAATGCATGTTATTGATGTCAACAGCGGCAACCACATCAAAGCTGGAACCGGACAGGAAGATACTGCATTGCAGGTCAATATCGAGTCGGCAAAGGAGATAGCACGCCAACTCAGACTTCGTGATATGGGTGGTATTGTGATTGTTGACTTTGTTGATATGGTGAAAGCTGACCATCGACGCCAGCTTTTTGAGGTGATGACCGAAGAGATGAAGAAAGATAAGGCAAGACATACAATATTGCCACTCAGTAAGTTCGGATTGATGCAGATCACTCGCCAACGTGTACGCCCTGTGGTGGAGGTCGAGGTGCAGGAGAAATGTCCTTTCTGCGATGGAACTGGAACAATCAAGTCGAGTTTTTCTGTAGTCGATGAGATCGAGTCCAACATACGCTATCTTACCACGACGCAACACGAGAAACGCATCTCCATCACCGCACACCCTTACATCGAGGCATATCTGACAAAAGGATTGTGGTCGCTGCGTCGGCAATGGCAGAGGAAATATAAAATAAAGCTGGAAATCAAACCGATGGAGACGTACAATTTAATGGAGTTTAAGTTGTTCGATGCCTCCGGCGAAGAGATTGCCATGTGATACAGAAGCCCTCCCAAGAGGCTCAAAGTATAAAAAATATGCTTTTTGCACAATAAACAAGTATATGTCTCGTTTTGTTGCGTGATGAGAAGCATAGCTTTATACTTTTTTGTTGTTTTGACGACTCTTTCTGCGGTGGCCAATGCCCAAAAAGGGATCGATGTTTCTCGCTATCAGGACAGCATCAACTGGACCCGGGTTGCAAAAAACACAAGCATAGAGTTTGTCTATGTCAAGGCAACTGAAGGCACCAGCATTTCCGACAGGATGTATAAATATAACATGAAAAAGGCTCGTGAGGCTGGACTGCTTGTCGGAAGCTACCATGTCTATAGTAGTCGCACTACTGCCTATCAGCAGTTTGCCAATTTCAAGAAGACCGTTGGCAAGACGGAACAAGACTTGGTGCCGGTCCTTGACATCGAAGCCGTACACTGCAATAAGTTGTACATGAAAAGGGTTGATAAACTCTTGGAACTCATGGAGAACGAGTATGGTGTGAAGCCGATGATCTACACCAGCGAAAAGTTGTATAATACTCATTTCGCAATCTCCAAATACAAAAAATACCATTATTTCATCGCCAACTACAACTGTGAGCCGAAAATGGCTTACACTCTGTGGCAATACACGCAGCATGGAAAGCAAAAGGGAATTGCCGGTTTTGTCGATTTTTCGCGCTTCCACAAGAAGTATTCGGTGAAGACTATCAAGATGCCGGACAAGGATTCGACCGATGTGGAACAGGTGGTGACCGAAGACAAAAAATCGGCTTCGGGCAAGCAGACCAAAGCCAATGCGTCGTCGTCCAAGCCTTCAAAGTCACAGCCAGCCAAGCCAAAGCAGACAACTGCAAAGCCGGCACAAGGTGCGGCTTCGTCGTCGAAAAACACCAGTGGCTCCAAGAAGTAATATCAATTTATTTGTTCTCGTTGTGGTTTGAGACACAGTTTGTTAGTGTGTAGATGCGTGAGTTTTGAACTTTTTATTTTCCAAAGAATCTTTTATTTTCCAAAAAATCATTAACTTTGCAAGTTGTTTCATACCCCGTCTGCAATCGGTCAAACCGAGGGTGTGGCGTGTGTTACTATATGATATTGAGTGAAATATTTTTATATTATTATCTATGCAAAAAAGTAAAATTGGTCTCGATTTTGAAAAAGTAGAGCATGCAAGAAGCGTGGCGCGCAAAATAGCCAATCAGGTGCAGGATTTTGTGGGCAACTATACGACAGTGGCAGTAGAACGTACGATTTGTCGTCTTTTGGGAATTGACGGAATTGACGCTAACGAAGTGCCGCTTCCGAACATTGTTGTCGACGAACTGAAGTCAAAAGGCCTTTTGGGTCAGGGCGTAGCCTTTTTTATCGGCAATGCAATCCTCGAAACAGGAAAGACTCCGCAGCAGATTGCCGAAAGCATTGTGGCTGGTACGATGGACATTACCCATCTCCCGCTGCATTCTGTCGATGAGGCTGCCAAGGCCATCAAACCTTATGTCGACGAGAACGTGACGCGTGTCCGCAACAACAGACTCCGTCGCGAAAACTATATCAAAACAATAGGTGAAGGCAGTAAGCCATATCTTTACATCATTGTTGCAACTGGTAACATCTACGAGGATGTTGTGCAGGCACAGGCCGGCGCACGTCAAGGTGCTGACATCATTGCTGTTATCCGTACTACTGGTCAGTCTCTGCTCGACTATGTGCCCTATGGTGCCACTACCGAAGGCTTCGGCGGTACCTTTGCAACTCAGGAGAACTTCCGTATTATGCGTAAAGCCCTTGATGAAGTGGGTGAGGAGGTCGGACGATACATTCGCCTCTGCAACTACTGCTCGGGTCTTTGCATGCCGGAAATTGCTGCCATGGGAGCACTGGAAGGCCTAGACGTCATGCTGAACGATGCCCTCTACGGAATCCTTTTCCGCGACATCAATATGCAGCGTACGCTTATTGACCAGTATTTCAGCCGTATCATCAATGGATTTGCAGGTGTCATCATAAACACTGGCGAGGACAACTACCTCACTACGGCCGACGCATACGAGGAGGCACACACGGTCCTGGCTTCGGATTTCATCAACGAACAGCTGGCTCTGCTGGCCGGTCTGCCCGAAGAGCAGCAGGGATTGGGCCACGCATTTGAGATGGACCCCATGCTTGAGAATGGCTTTCTTTATGAATTGGCTCAGGCTCAGATGATTCGTGAGATTTTCCCCAAGGCTCCGCTCAAATACATGCCTCCTACAAAGTTTATGACGGGTAACATCTTCCGCGGTCATATTCAGGATGCTCTGTTCAACATTATCGGCCAATGGACCCACCAGGGCCTTCAGCTGCTGGGTATGCCCACCGAGGCAATTCACACACCTTTCATGAGCGACCGTTACCTGTCGATTGAAAATGCCAAGTACATTTTCAACAACATGAAGGATATCGGCGAAGAGGTGGAATTCAAAGAGGGCGGAATAATCCGCACCCGTGCCAAGGAAGTCCTTGACAATGCCACCAAACTGCTTGAAGATATGGAACGTGAAGGCCTGTTTACAGCTCTTGAGAAGGGAATTTTCGCTAACGTCAAACGTCCGAAGAATGGCGGAAAAGGTCTTGACGGCGTGACCCTTAAGGCTGAGCACTACTTCAATCCGTTCATCGAAATAATGAAAGGCAAGAAATAAGCTACACCGACCTTTCGAACCATTTAACTTTTAAACCCTTAAACCCTACAATAATGAGTGAAGGACTTTATTCAATGGAAGCTAAGGATTACGACAAAACCTTAGACTTGACAAAAATAAAACCATACGGCGACACCATGAACGACGGCAAGACACAGCTGAGCTTCACGCTTCCTGTGCCGGCTGGCGACGAGGCTATCGAAGCCGCCAAACAGATGCTGAAGAAAATGGGATTCGAGAATCCGCTCGTCGTTTATTCTAAAGAACTGACAAAAGGTTTCACGTTCTTCAACTGCTATGGCAGCTGTACACATACGGTCGACTATACTACAATCCATGTGCCTAAAGTCGAGTCCAATACAATGGAAATGAAAGAGTGCGACGAGTATATCCGTGAACATATCGGCCGTAAGATCGTCATGGTCGGAGCCTCGACAGGTACCGACGCCCACACTGTTGGTATTGACGCCATCATGAACATGAAAGGCTATGCCGGCCATTACGGACTGGAGCGTTACGATATGATTGACGCCTACAACCTTGGCAGCCAGGTTCCCAACGAGGAGTTCATTGCCAAAGGCGTTGAACTGCATGCCGACGCTTTGCTCGTCTCGCAGACGGTTACTCAGAAGGACATTCATATCAAGAATCTCACAGAGCTTGTGGAAATGCTTGAAGCCGAAGGACTTCGCGACAAGATGATACTTGTCTGTGGCGGTCCTCGCATAAGCCATGAGTTAGCCAAAGAACTTGGCTACGATGCCGGATTCGGCACCAACACCTATGCCGATGATGTTGCTTCGTACGTAGCCCAGGAAATGGTGAAACGCGGAATGAAATAACAAATAAACGGTATATGGTCGCAAAAAAGCCATACAGACGGAAATAAAACTCTAAAATATTGATATAAAATGGACAAAAACGAAATCAGAAACTTTATTGCTCGTCGTGCTGCACAAGAGCTTCACGACGGCGATGTGGTAAATCTCGGAATCGGTCTGCCGACATTGATTCCTAACTTCCTACCTGAAGGCGTGAATGTTATTCTCCAGTCAGAGAATGGTATGATTGGAATGGGTCCTACTCCTGAAGAGGGAAAAGAAGATCCTTGGTTCATCAATGCAGGTGGTGGATTCACCTCGGCAGTGCCAGGTGCCAGCACCTTCGACAGCGCCACTTCGTTCGGCATCATCCGTGGCGGTCACGTTGATGTATCTGTTCTCGGTGCAATGCAGGTCGACGAGCAGGGCGACCTGGCCAACTGGATGATTCCTGGCAAGAAAACTCCCGGTATGGGTGGTGCTATGGACCTCCTGGTTGGTGCCAAGAAGGTTATCCTCGCTATGGAACATACGGCAAAAGGTAACCCGAAAATCCTGAAAAAATGCACTCTTCCTCTTACTGCCAAGGGTCAGGTCAATATGATCATCACCGAAATGGGTGTCATGGAGATAACTCCTAAAGGCATCGTCCTTACGGAGATTAATCCTGAATTCACCGTGGCTGATGTTCAGGCTGCTACTGAGGCAACACTTATCATTTCTCCCGACTTGAAGGAAATCAAATAATTGAAAATGCGGGCGTGAGAGTTTTGATAACATCTCACGCCCTTTTATAAAAATGTCTTTATGAAGAAGACCTTTTTTCTGTTTGCGCTGCTGGCTATGGTTGGCTTTACCAGTGCAGAACTTCCTCCTGCACCGCAGGAAGGACCTAACCACATAGAATTCAAGTATTATGGTTTCTATTGTGTGGTTGACTATTCACACTTCATGCACTTTGCTTCTGAAAATGGAGCTTACATTGACCAGTATGGTTCAATGCATTATTATAGTGATGTATATAACCTTAACGGCATCACGGCTGTTGCCGGATGGCAATGGCGAAAGGAATCTGCTCTCGGAATCGGTTTCTCGTATTTGAACGATGCTGTTGGCTCGTTTTCACAGATACCAGTATTCCTCGAGTTCCGTTCGCACTTCCTGCGCAACCGTATCACTCCGTTCACTTCGGTTCAGTTGGGCTACTCGATACCGTTCGGTTCCAAAAACAATGTAGCCGAATATACGCGCATCGATGAGGGCGGAATCACTTTTGGTTTGGAAGTGGGCGCCCGCTTTGCCATCAGCAGGAAACTGGGCCTTAATATCTACGTTGGCTATCAGATGATACAGAACAGAAGTGTGGAGCGCGGCTTCAACGAGGTTGCTGCGTCGCGTTTTCCCGAATTGTACGACAACCTTAAGTTTGGTATAGGTGTTAATTTCTAACCATCAGAAGTTGATATGATTAACAAGAAAATTCTCGTGGCGGTGCTCGCCATTTTATTCTGTGGCTCCGCCAGTGCCCAGTTCAAAAAGGGCAAGAATGTGGATCAGACTCCCGAAATCGACGAATGGAACGATGTCGAAGTGTTCGAACAACACAAACTATATCCGCGAGCCAATGTCATACCGTATGGCAATGAGAATGATATAGAGAAGAACGGGTACGAGAATTCGCCATACTATATCAGCCTTAACGGGGAATGGAAAATGAAGTTGAGCTCTGATTTTGGCTCGCGTCCAAAAGATATGGAGCAGCAGGATTTTTCAGCTGACGGATGGCCCTCTGTCACTGTACCTTCTGCCCATTTGTCTAAAAGCGGCAAAACAGTCTTGACAAAAAAACTTTCCAAACCGTCCGATGTCTCAGAGTCCGGCAATTGTGTCGCATCGTATTATAAAGATATCGAGGTTCCTAAATCGTGGAAAGAATATAAAGTATACCTGAATATTCAGGCACGCTCCGCATATTACGTGTGGGTGAACCATGAGTATGTAGGCTATAGCGAGGATTCGCGTGACGTGAGCGAATTCGAACTGACAGAGCACCTGAAGCCAGGCAAACCAAACAATATCGTGGTTCAGGTCGTAAGTGTATCGGATGGCTCGATGCTTGAGTCGAACTATTCGCGTTCGTTCAACGGCATTACTTCAGACGTGTTTCTGCTGCTGAAACCCATTGTGAATGTGTTGGACTACAATGTGCAGGCTGATTATAACCCGACAAACGGTATGGGTGACCTCAAGGTGAATGTCGATGTGTCGAACCAGACCAAGAAGGGCCAATACTATCTCGAGTTGGAGATTTGGGACCCTCAAGGACATGAAGTTGACAAGGTCGGACGCTGGATGGTTTTCGACAAAAAGAATGAGGTGTCCATGAAGTTCGACCGCGAATTGGGCAAAGTGAACCCCTGGAGCGCAGAGTCGCCAAGCCTTTATACAATGGTTCTGCGCCTCAGAGACCAGAAAATGAACCTGCTTGAGACAGTCGGTTGCCGATTTGGATTCCGTACGATAGAAATGCGTGACGGATTGATGCTGGTGAATGGCGAACCGATTACCCTGCGTGGCACGGTGTACGCATATTATGACTATAGTCCTACGGGCATTCCCTCTAAAGAGACTGTTCGCCGTGACCTTCAGACCATGAAGCAGAACAACATCAATGCTGTCCGTACAACGCTCTATTCGCCTGCGGCTCAGTATTTCTATGAAATGTGTGACGAGTACGGACTGTACGTGGTGTGTGATGCTAACCTGCAGCCATTTTCCACACAGTCGAAGGCTGTCGCCACAGACAAGAACTACATCAACATGTTCGTCTCGCGTATGCAGAACATGTATGAACGACTGAAAAACCATCCCTCCATCATAGCATGGTCGCTCGGAAACGGTGTCGACAATGGTGTGTGCATGGAAAATGCCTATAGAACTATTAAACAGAAGGATAAAACGCGCATCGTTATTTTCCCAGGGGCAGGATACTCTGAGAATACCGATGTGATAGCTACAACCAGTGTCGATTATGACGACCTGAAACTCTTTGCCGCCAAACAGCAACCGCGTCCGATGATTATGGCCACATTCGGATCGACCAAGGGCAACTCGTACGGAAGCATAGAACCGTTGTGGCAATTGGTACGAAACAATAAAAGTCTGCAGGGCGGTTTTGCAACCTATTGGAATCCTGCGGACTACTATGATTATACAATCAACGACGATGCGCACTCGATCGGCCTTGTCGACAAAGATGGCACCGCAAAGCCATATCTTAGTGAGTTGCGCAACATCTATCGCCCGTTCGAGGTCAGACTTGTCAACATCAGCCCTGACGCTGCTGAATTCAATGTGACAAACATGACATCGTTCCAGACACTGAACGATTATATATTAGAATACAATATATTTTCTAATCTCAAAAACCGCATCATTGAAGGCGAAGTTTCGGTGGCTTTGAAAGCTGGCGAAAACAAGAATTTCAAACTTAAAGTTCCGGCGCTGACGCTCTATGCCGGTGAAGAGTTGTTCATTCGCTTTACTCTCCGCCAACGTAAAGATACTGAAGCAGTACCACGCAGGACTGAACTGGGTGTTGTTGAATTCCCGTTGCCGATGAAGGGTGTAAAGAAGGAAAAACTGTCAGACTATGACCGCGAGACGCTGTATCTCGTTAACGAGGAGTCTGAACACGTTGTTAAAGTCTTCAACGACAATATTGAGATGCGTTACGACCTTGATAAGGCAGAGATGCTTTCGTACAGATTCCACGACAAGGACATGCTGATAGCCTCGCCGCATATCAATTTCTGGCGTGCTGCGACCGACAACGACCGTGTCGACAAAAACGCTTTGCGCCTGTGGCAGAATCTTGGTCCTCAGAATCTTAATCGTACGGTGATAGCGACAAATTGTCGCAAGGTGGACGACAATACGGTGTGTATTGATGCCATGCTTCGTTTCTCCGACCAAAGCGGACAGGCTTTCTTCGACGTCAAACAGTCGATAGCCATTCTCTATACTGGTGATGTCCTTATCGATAACGAGATTGTCGCCACCGAACAGATACGCACATTGCCCAAGGTTGGTATGCAAATGTGTGTTCCAAAGAGTTTTGACAGTGTTCGCTGGTTCGGATTGGACAAGGAAACCTATCGCGACCGCCGCTCGTCGGGAGTTGCCGGGACATATAAGCGTGACATTCAGTCGCTCTTCTATGTCTACGACAAGCCACAAGAAGGTGGTAACCGTGCCGGTGTGCGTTGGCTTTCGGTCGAGGACAACAATGTCGGATTTTTTGTTGATATGCTTGATACGACATTCAATTTCAGTATATATCCTTATACTGATGTCGACTTGTTCGAAACACAAGAACCATCGTCGCTCAAAGAGCGTGACTTTTGGACTCTCAATGCTGACTTCCGACAGGCTGCAATAGGCAGTGCTGTGGCCGGATGCGAGGTCAGCGACAAGGACCTGATTGACGACCACAGATACCATTTCCGTATCCACATGCGTGCTTATGACCTGGATGAGTACAATCCTTACGATTTCTGCCGTGTGGAATATCCGCAAATTGAGTCGAGCGTGCTGCCTATGCCTGTGATTTCTAAGGACCGCGACAGGTTTGACCAGCCAATGACGATAACAATAAAGAGCGAGACCCCGAAATCGGAAATACGCTACACGCTTGATGGCTCTACACCTGACGAAAAATCTGCACTGTACAAGAAGCCGTTCGTCATTGAAAACTCCACTTACGTCAAGGCAAAAACCTTTAAGCAGGGCGCAACCCCATCGTTTACAGCTATCAAACGTTATAATTTTGACTATATCGTCAATGCCACATTTGCAAACAAACCCAATACGCCATACAACTTTGAGCAGGAAAGTGCGCTGTTCGATGGCGAAATGGGCGACATAACCGAGCTTTCGCGCGGATGGTTAGGATTCTCGGGTAATAGCCTTGACGTGGTTCTTGAACTAAGCAAAGCTATAGAGCTCCAGCAGGTGGTTGTCGATTTCGCACATGTTCCTGATGCGTGGGCCTTTGCCCCGACGGCTGTACAGGTCTATGTCTCTTCGGACGGAGAGAACTATTCGCCGGCCATCAACGCCAAGCTGAAATATGCGCCTGAGGAACAATCTATGAACTCGCCACAGTTGGTTGTCGTCACTGTAGATGTCAACCAGCCGGATGTGAAATATGTGCGTCTCGTCGCGAAGAACATGGGTCGTATACCTTCATGGCATAAAGCCAAAGGGTTGCGTCCGTGGATTATGGTCGACGAGGTTCAACTCAATGAAGTTATACATTAATGGATAAAACTGTAGACTTGTGACTTCTTTTATTAACCGACAAAGTCGGATGCTGAAAAAAACAATAGCATCACTCTCGGTGCTGTTTCTATTCGCCTCGTGTGAAGTGGAGTTCTCTCCGAACGAAAACTGGAAGGAAATACCGGTGGTGTATTGCCTGCTCGACCAGGATGACGATACAAGTTATGTGCGTGTACAGCGGTGCTTCCTTGGAGAAGGCAACCAATATGAGTTTGCTGCTGTCGGCGACTCGATCAACTATCCGCAGGGAGCTCTTACCGTGATGCTTGAAGAGTGGAAAGCAACAGAGGGCCAAAACGGTTCGTTGCACGTAAGCGGACAGTCGCCAAACAGGATTTTCACCTTCTCATATACTGAATGCGTAAAAGGCGATGGCCTTTTCTACAACTCCAACCAGCCGGCATACGCTTGTGCCACTGGCGGACAACTCGACTCTACCTGTATCTATAGGCTGAAGATTGTCAAAAATGCAACCGGCGACACTATAGCCCAGGCCGAGACGCAGTTGATCAGCGGCGACCAGCGGCTTATTTACCCTAACAATGTGAATCTGTTCACTTTCTCAGGAACATCTTCTAAAACGTGCAACATTATTTGGTCAACCATGAAAGAAGCACGTCGCTACCAGCCCATAGTCAGGTTTTTCTATCGCGATTTCATAGTCGACCGCACCTCGATTCCATGGGATACGACTATCATTCCGCATAGCATTGATATTGTCTGCGAAATGGTCAAGAACGATATGCGTAGCACTACCTGTACCACGAAACTCGACCAATCGTATTTCCTCTCCGAAATAAAGGATGCGATAGGTGACGACACCTGCAACAAGAATATAATCGACACGTTGCAGATATTCATAACCAGTTGCAACGAGCCGCTCGCAGCCTACTTGTACGCTACAAGCCCTATGGGAAGTTTCGATCAGGAACCGTTCACATACACAAATATTCAGGGAGGCTTAGGGGTGTTCGCATCACGCAGACAACATCTGAGCTACCGAGTCCGCACCCCCTCCTCGGCAATGGATTCATACGTAAAGGCATTGAAAGAATTAGGTGTAGGCTTTTGAAATATAATGTTTTGGATGAAGAATAGACATCGGAGTCCTGTCTGATAAGTGAAAAACAAACGCATGTATATATCAGTCAGTAGAGTATAGTAGTAAAATTATTTTGTCAGTTTGCAAAAATGTCTGTATCTTTGCAAATTACTTGTTTGATAATATAAATTTAAAAATCAATAAATTAAACTATTAAAATGAATATTACAAGAGAAAATTTGGGAGATTTGGACCTTCTTATCAAGGTAGAAATCGTAGAAAGTGATTATGCCGAGCGTGTTTCGAAACAGCTTAAGGAGTATCAGAAAAAGGCCACAGTCCCCGGTTTCCGCAAGGGTATGGCACCTATGGGATTGATACAGCGCATGTACAAATCGGCAGTCGTAGCCGACGAGGTACAGTCGTTGCTTGGTGAGTCGCTGTACAAATACCTTGACGATGAGAAGCTTGATATTCTGGGCAGCCCTCTCTCAAACGATGAGAAGACCGGCACTGTTGATTTCGAGAAAGGCAAGGATTTTGTTTTCTATTTTGACGCTGCCGTTTCGCCCAAGTTTGATCTGGCATGGAATAAGGTGGATGCCAAGCTTTATCAAATAAAAATCAACCCGAAAGATATCGATAAACAGATTGAAGAGATTTGCCAGCGCTACGGCAAGTTCGAGACTCCTGAGACCGTGAGCGAAAAATGCTATGTTTATGGCAAGGCTGAAGAACTCGACAAGGAAGGCAACGTGAAAGAGGGCGGTGTCAACACATTTGTTTCGTTCGACCTCGCAAGCTTGAAGAACCAGGACGAAATGCTTCCTCTGTTTGTTGGCAAGAAAGCAGAAGAGAAAGTTGTTTTCAATGCAGGCAAGGCATTCAGTGCTGCCGATATCGAAAAGCATTTCCATCTTGATACAGCCGCAGCCAAGAAGTTCAAATCGGATGTGCAGCTGACACTTAGCGGTTGCTCTCTGATTACTCCTCACGAGGTCAACGACGAACTCTTCAAGAAAGTCTTCCCGAAAGAGACCGTCAAGGACGTTGCTGCATTCCGTAAAATGCTCAGCAAAGACATGGAGAAGAGCTACAACGAACAGGCCGAAGTGCTTTATGTCAACGAGGTTCGCAAACAGCTTATCGACAATTTCGATGCAGCTATGCCTGAGGCTTTCCTGAAACGCTGGATCGTCAGCCGCAGCGACAATAAGGAACTTACTCCTGAGACCCTTGAGTCCGAATGGGCTGAGAAATACATGCCGTCTCTCAAGTGGGAAATGGTTGACAGCGCTTTGAGCAAAATCAAGCCGCTCGAACCGACTCAGAACCAAATCGTGGACTATGTGAAGGATATCCTCAAACAAAACGACACCCTGAAGGAAGGCGAGGACGAGAAAGCTCAGGACGAGCGTCTCGAACAGTCGGCACGTACCATTGCCAAGGACCGTCAGAATGTTCAGCAGATTATCGATCGCATCTATTCACGCAATTCGTTCGAACTGTTCAACGAGCAGCTGAAACCCGAAGCCGAAAAAATAACCATCAAGGATTTTTCTGAGAAACTCAAATAATCGGAAATTTTTAAACGGAATTTTATAGAGCTCAATTTTTAAATGACATCTATAAAATACAAAATTCGGCGGCGATCTCGTTTATGAACGAAGTTCTCCGCCGATTTTTTCTTTTTTCACAGCTGATGAAACTGCGAGGAATTATATATATCATTGTTTTCCTGTTACTATGCAATAGTGGCAAGGCCCAGTATTCGGATTTCTTCCGCAATTCGTATGTGTCGTTTGGCGCGGGTCCGAACTACTATTACAACTCCAATGGAGGAGGATTGGGGGCTGGTGCTGAATTGACATACGGCAAGTGGTTGCTCACGTCCACAGGCCTCCGTGGTAGCGTATCTGCACAATATGCCGCTTCGTCGAAAGACATGTCTAATCTTATATACTATGCTCATTTCGATGTTTTTTTCGACTTGCTGACGGCTTTGAGAAACAGGAACCGAAGCGACCTGTTCAGAAGTTGGATCGCCACGGGCGTTGGTATTGTGCATACCGATTTCGGAGATAATGATTTCTCTGGTCTTGTTGGCTTGGGAGGAGACATAAAGATTAGTAACGACTGGCGCCTATACGCCGAATTGGATGGTATGATACACCCGTCCGATTTTGACGACAACAAAAGAAGTTCGGCCTTGCTGACAATGAAGTTCGGTGCTGTATACGACATTGCTTATAATCCGACAAGAAGTCGTTCGCGAACGGAAACACGCTATTTCACAAACGACTGGTTCTTCCAACTGGCCTTAGGAGTGTGCTCTTTCAACTATAGTGGAATTAGTTCTTTTAATGAGCGAATGTCGCTGATGACACCGGTCTTCCAGTTCGGTATCGGCAAGAGACTAAACTACTTGTGGCAGATACGCTTTAATATTGCGGGACTCTATGCTCAGAGTTCCAATGAATTGTTCTCGTACTACAATGTTGACGGAGATTTGATGTTCGACCTGTCAGGACTTTTCCTAAAAAATAATTATAACCCATTCTTCACCGTGCGCCCATATTGCAGCGCAGGTGTGGTGTCGCGCTTGGACGACCAGTCGCATTTCCTCTTCTCGCCAGGCGTGGGGTTGCAGTTTGTGATGCGACCGTTCAAGAACCACGAGATTAGTCTTGACACTCGCTATATCGTCACCCCTCCGCGATTTGCCCATGTTGAGCAAACCCAGAAGACACTGTCGGTCGGAATGGCATCGTTGATGCTCTCTTACGGCTATACATTTTCTCGCAATAGTTTCCGTTGATGATTCTACTTGTCACCCCTCCGCTCACGCAGTTGAACACGCCATATCCGGCAACTTCGCAACTGAAACCTTTTCTTGACAGAGAGGGATTCCATACTGAGCAGGTGGATTTGGGGATAGAATTGATAGACAGGATTTTCAGGAAGGAATTTCTGAAAAAAGCATTTCCTGCCGGACATCCGGCGTCAGGACGCTATGCTGATATAGTGGACGCAGTCATGTGCTTTCTCCGCGGAGAAGATCCATCGTTGGCTACACGTATCGCCAACAGTACACTTTTGCCAGAAAGCAAACGCATTTCAGGCGACGACGACATGGATTGGTGGTTCGGGAATGCCGGAACCGAGGACAAGGCTCGCTATATGGCCACGCTTTTTCTTGAGGACCTGGCTGAGTATGTGAGGAATACGTTGGACCCGCAATTTGAGTTGGTGCGCTATGCGGAGCATATATGCACTTATGCAGAAACATTCGACAAAATTGCCTTAGTGCTCGAAGGTGCATGCACGCCAGTTGAAGACGTTATGCTTGAACTTCTTGAAAAGCATATTAAAGAATTGGCTCCTACGATAGTAGGATTTACTGTGCCTTTCCCCGGATGCCTGATACCAGCGCTGCGATGTGGGCAGTATATCAAAAAACACCATAAGGAGATTACGGTCTGTTTAGGCGGGGGCTTCCCCAATACGGAATGGCGAAGAATGCGTGAGCCAAGGCTGTTTGACTATGTCGACTACGTGACGCTTGACGATGGAGAACTCCCTATGCTTCGACTTGCCCAGATGAATTGCGGACGGATTGACGAAGAATCGCTTCTGCGGACTTTCTGTCGCAAGGATGGCAAGGTGGTCTATATCAGCAAAGAGACTGACGGTATGCCAACACAGGTCAAGAACGATGATTTGCCGTCGCCTGATTTCAGCGGATTGCCTCTTGACAAGTACATCTCAACTGCCGATATGGGCAATCCGATGCAGCGGCTTTGGTCGTGTGGCAGGTGGAACAAAATGATGATGGCGCATGGTTGCTACTGGGCAAAATGTGCTTTTTGCGATACGACGCTCGACTATATTGGACGTTACGACGCCCCTTCAGCCCAAATGGTTGTAGACCGCATGGAGCATATTATGTTGCAGACCCGTTGCAGCGGATTCCATTTTGTCGACGAGGCAATGCCACCCAAACTGTTACGCGAAGTCTGTCAGGAAATTATAAGAAGGGGACTCGTTGTGTCGTTTTGGGGTAATATACGATTCGAGAAGGTGTATAGTCGTGAAATGTGCGAACTTATGTCGTCTGCCGGTTGTATTGCTGTTAGCGGAGGACTTGAGGTGGCGTCCGACAGACTGCTCGAGCTTATAGGCAAAGGAGTAAGCGTGCAACAGACAATCGATGCCACACGCAATTTCCGCGATGCGGGAATAATGGTCCATACGTACCTCATGTATGGATTCCCCACAGAGACCCTCGCAGAAACAATAGATGCCCTTGAGAATGTGAGATATATGTTTGATGAAAACATGGTTCAGTCGGCATTCTGGCATCGTTATGCCATGACGGTACACAGTCCGTCGGGCTGCAATCCTAACCGCTATGGAGCCTTGTGCCCAGGACGGGTAGGGGACAACTTGTTTTGCAACAATGAAATACCGTTTGAATACGATTTCGGATACGACCTCGACGCTGTTGGCGACATACTGAGAATTGCTACCTATAACTATATGAACGGACGTGGCCTTGACCAACCGGCATACAAATGGTTCTCCAGACTGAAAAAAAACAAGTCCAAACACAAAAAATGAAATTTTTTTTAGTGTTTGTAGTTTTTTGTTTCTAAGATACGTTATTATAATATAAATGCCAAAATCAGAATCCTCCACAGGTATGGAATCGGAAAAGAGATTTGAAACGATGTTGTCGCAGTATCAAGGCTTATTGTATCGTTTGTGCAACAGATACTGCAGTCGGGAGGCCACGGTCGAGGATTTGATGCAAGACATGTCGATAGCCTTGTGGCGGCAAAGAGAGAAACTGTGGCAGGTGCCTACAGGAGTGCAGCGGACGGCATGGGTTTGGCGAGTGGCGAGAAATGCCGCTATCGATACGGTGAGAAAGAATCCAGAGTTGCAGGCACTTGACGATTCGATGACGGCAGATATGAGAGAGGAAGACCACACATTGATAAACAGTCTTTACGAGGAGATAGACCGTTTCGGAGAACCCGACCGGACGTTGCTGAGGATGCAGCTGGCAGGATATAGCTACGAGGAAATAGCCAAAGAGATTGGAATGACCGAGAAAAACGTCAGCGTGAGGTTGGTAAGGCTAAAAGAGAAATTACGTATTACGATGTCAAAGATATAATTATAATAGCAAATGAACGAACAAGAATTTGAACATTTATGGGAGAAGGCAGCTACAGAACATGGCGCTGCGGAGCTTGCGGCCGGTTTTCCGGCTTGGCGAATCCGCTACAAGCGCCGTAGAAATGCCGTTATGGGCATTGCTGCCGTGTGTGTAATGGGTGTATCTATGTGGTTTGGAATCAGACCGGAAGAGAAAGGATTCGATTCAGTTGCATGCAACCGCACTGGATACACAGACGAATATTGGGCTCAATTAGCCAACGAAATGCTTATTACTGAAGTATGAAACGCCTTTTTTTCATATTATTGATTGTTTTCTTCTCCATACCGGCTTTGGTCGACGCACAGACACCGCATCGGGTGAAGGCTGCACAAATGCTGTATGACCTTTATGATTCGCGTACGGATCTGACAGTGGCTAAAGTCGAGGGATTTAAACTCAATGACAGCGTTAAAGTCGACGTGGTCATCGTTGTCGCAGACAACGCAAATGCTTGGAATCAACTCTGTAAGGAGTTCGACATAAGAAGTCAGAAAGGAGTTACAACATGGACTGGCAAACTTAACAAACCTGAAACCCGTATCAAATGGGACGGTAAATCGTGCTGCAAGGCTATCGCGTCTCCATCCAAGAAAACGGTGTGCTTTTATCTGTTGAACAACTCACTGCAATACGAAAGCCTTATGGACTATCAGATGAATTTGATGATGAACAAGTAAAAAATGGGACAAGAACATGAAAAATACATTTAGAATCATTACGGTTGCTCTATTCGCCATCACTTTTTTGGGTTCGTGCAATCATACCGAAAAACAGGAATCAACCCACAGAATAATATACGCTGTGCAGAACTCGGACACCTATGCCGGTTCGATGTCGGCTCCGACACAACTCTCGCTGAGCGACGAGGAGTGGGATAATATGCTTGACCGGTTTTGTGACTATGTCGCTTCGGGCAACACTGTCACATTCTATAATACCGACAATGCGCAGTTCAGTAACCCGCATTCTGGCGCGATGAAGGCCAAATCTTCGACCAAGGAGTCGAACAACATCAAGACCAATAGTCGTGAGGAGATGAAGAACTGGTGCCGCCGTATGGAAGAGGCAGGCTTGACGGTCGTGATGGACTATGACAGCAAGACTGGTACGTGGAGCGGCTATGCCTATTCGCTGCCTCCATCAATGGCAGGCCAGATCAAGACATACGTTTGCCCCATAAGTGACGTCATGGGCGATTATACTATCATCATGACTGTCGACACCGTCTTGCACAAGATGTATGTGACCTCAGCCATAGGTGGATTCGGAATCGATGTCAATATCGGAGTGAACAACTACAAGTATTTCAATCCCGCAGATTCTGGCATGAGCGTAAATCCTGCATGGACATACATTTATATGAATAGTTTGATTTCCGATTCGGCACAGAACGGACGCCATTTTGCAATAACCACAGCACCAGCATACTGTTTCATGTCGCCCTCATTCTCAATGGTTCCTCTCTACAACGTGAATAATCAGTTGAATTTCAGTGAGACTTCACAGTATGAGACTTGGGTGTGCGAGGAGAATGGCTTCAGTATCGTCATGCATGTCGACAAGACAACCATGGACACGACCTCCTATTCTTTCGACGGACAGATGGCAATCCAGTTCAGTGAAGCAATGCAGTCGGGCTTTTTGTCATCCATTGGCGGACTATTCAATATCATCAGCGTTGGCAATTCGAACACTCCCGGAAGCGACGAAAACTTCAATATCAGCATGTCGGGTGATGCAGACAACAACTATGGAGTGGACTTAGTATCTGATGATTTGGTGGTTTGGCACATGGGAGATTACGACCTGGTCTTCCACCGAATGTGAAAACCCGCACGTTGACAAAGCGATTTAAAACACAATGACATTACAGCCAACGAACTTCAAAATTCTGTTATAGACACTTTTATTGACACTTTTTTCATAATGACATTCATTCCGAGCCAATCAAAGAAATTTGATTGGCTTTTTTTGTTTCGTCTTGACTTTTGGGGCAATAAAAACGCTGCAGTCTCGTTATCCGTTGGCTTTTTAAGACTAAAAGACTGATAAAATGAAGAATAATACTACACCGGTATTGCTGCTTACGGGTTATCTTGGCAGCGGAAAAACTACTCTACTCAACAGAATTCTCAACAACCGTCGCGGCATTAAGTTTGCCGTCATTGTCAACGATATAGGAGAAGTCAACATCGATGCCGACCTCATCGAAAAAGGTGGCATAGTAGGTAAAAAGGACGACAACCTTGTGGCACTGCAGAACGGCTGCATCTGCTGTACTCTGAAGATGGATTTGGTCGAACAATTGCGTGATGTGGTCAGCCAGCACCGCTTCGACTATATAGTCATTGAAGCCAGCGGAATATGCGAGCCGGCACCTATTGCTCAGACAATCTGTTCGATACCGACAATGGGTGCAGAGTATGTACGCGACGGGATTCCGGTAGTCGACAGTATCGTCACAGTTGTCGACGCATTGCGTATGAAGGACGAGTTTGCCGGAGGTAATAACTTGTTGCGACCCAATTTGGATGAAGATGATATAGAGAATCTTGTCATCCAGCAGATTGAATTCTGCAATATCATTTTGCTCAACAAGGCTTCCGAAGTCTCGCCCGACGAATTGAGCCGTATACATGGCATTATCAGAGCACTTCAGCCCAAGGCCGAGATAATAGAGTGTGACTATTGCGATGTCGATTTCGACAAGCTGTTGTACACTAACATGTTCGATTTCGACAAGGTCGCTACATCGGCGGCATGGATTGATGAGATTGAAAACCATCACGAAGAGGACTACGATGAAGAGCATGATGATGACCACGATGAAGATCATGACCATGACCACGACGAGGATGAGCATCATGACGGAGAGCATCATCACCATGATTCCGACCACCACCATCATCCCCATCACCACCATGATGAAGGCGAGGCAGAAGAATACGGTATAGGAACATTCGTTTATTATCGCCGCAAGCCGATGAATATAGGTCGATTCGATGACTTCGTGGCTCGCCAATGGCCATCGAGTGTCATTCGTGCTAAAGGTATTTGCTGGTTTGTGTCGGAACCCGACACGTGCTATCTTTTTGAACAGGCAGGAAAGCAAGTCTCGCTGCGCGATTCAGGCCAGTGGTACGCTACGATGCCCGACGAAGAGCTGTGGGAATTCATGCAGCGCAATCCCGATTTGCAGCGCGATTGGGACGACCATTACGGTGACCGCATGCAGAAACTTGTCTTCATAGGTCAGAATCTTGACCGCGAAGCTATTGCTGCGGCATTGGACAAATGCTTGGTCGACGTGTTTTAGTTGAAAAACTTCCAGACAACACCCCAGTACAGGCCAAAGTCCTCCAACGGATAGTGGGGAAGGCTGAAATAGTTGGGGTCGAATTTCAATAATTCTTCAAGAGGTGCATTGAAGTGGCTGGCCTTGAGGTATATGGTTGCCCTCTTGACCTGCAGGTTTATCCAGAAGTCGGTAACGAGATAGTTGCCGACTTCTTGTTTGTCCTGCCGATAAAAAGCCCCAAGTACGGGGTTCCATGCATCGGCGTAGTAACGCGTATGGTAACGGACATCCACACCGGTCTGTGCACGAAGAGCACCATGGAAGAGAGTGAAGTCAGCATAAAGGCTGTTTTTCGATGCAAAAAGCGGTACTCGAATTACCTCGGTATCAGTGCTGTATTGCAGCATTTGCTGCATGGCAATGTTGAACCATCCAAACTGAATATGTGCCGACAAGCGACTTTGCAGCAAAACGGCAGAAGCATCGCCCTGCACTGGTCGCATATTGTCTCCAAACCATACATTGTCGCTAAGTAGCGATACAGCAGAGTTTGTTTCGATATGACGTATGTGTCCGCGCAATGTGTCGGGGCGCTGCAGGCGGTATCTTATGGACAATTGTTGCTCTTTTATCTTGTTGTAAGATTGAATGTCCCAATTGTATGCGCCTTCGTTATGGTAATATACCAGTTGCGGCACTGAGGCTTGACTGAAAGCGGCGATTTCGAAAAGGCTGTTTTTGCCGGCTTTTGTTGACAGGTTGGCGTTCAGTCTGTAATCACCGTTGCGGCGTCCGCCGGTAACAGCATTAGCCTCTGCTTTTAAGTTAACAATGCCAAAATCAAGCGATGTGGATGCAAATGGGCTGATGTTGAACTCGTTTATGCTCGATTGCGTTGTGGCGTATTGCAATCTGTTGTATTCGGGGCGTACGCCAAAGGAGACAATGAAAGGGTTTTTCCATTTGTGGGACATGAAGGCGTCGTTGGTCCAATACAGTTCGGTCGACACATTCCAATGTGATGAGGAGTCGTAGATGAAAGAAGAGTCGAGGGCTGAATAGTTATAGAACCAGCTGTCGGCCTGGCTGTCGTAGAAAATGCGCCGATGGCGCGATAATTTGATGTCGAGAGCGAAAACACCTGTGTTGTAAGTGTGAGGTGTGCGTGGCAATAGGGTATCGAATCCGATAATTGAGTCGAAATGTGTGATTTGTATTGCATTAAGAGGCTCTCCTTTCGCGGTGTCGCCAAGAACGGTTATGGTATCGGTAAACGATTTCATTATCGGACGGTGGTACTCGAATTGTCGTACGGTATTGAAAGATTGGTGTACGTTTATTTCGAAGTCACGCCATTGGTTTTGTGCGGCATACATGTTTACTGGGACGCCTGTGCGTCGGGTGTAGCTCCAGCAGGTCGTGTCGTTCTGCACACCGCCGTTTTCTTGTTGCCGTAGTCTGTTGAGGCTAACGGCTGCCTGCAGTTGGTAGCGGGCATCGGCGGAATAGTAGTTGGTCGTTATATCGATGACATGATTTGTCACTTCGCTGTTAGTGTACAGTCCGTCGCGGCTCACCAGGTCGTACATGAATGCCATGTTCCAGCGAGGAGTGATGTTTTGAGTGTGCACAATGCCGATTTGGTAGTCTTTGTTCAACGAACTACCATACGAGAGCATAGTGTATGGAGTTTGGGTTTGAAAAAGTTTATTGTGATGCAAATCACCCCGATATACGGGCGAGGGGTTATTGAATGCATCGTATGGAAACAGCATTCCGGTTGTTGCCAAGCCTATTTCAGGGAACAATGATATTTGCGATTGTCCAAGTGCACCAAGGTCGAGGTAGTAGTTGCCGTCAAGACTATGCGCAGGATTATGTAGTTGAGCACCAGTCGGATCAAACGACGGATTCCCAATGTCATATATTTTGACAGCCCTGTGAGACATCGGGAAAAAGAGTACCTTTGAACGCAGTACAGAATCTGCTTCGTCGTCAACATCAAATATGATGCCTTCCGGAGTGCTGTTCTGGATGGAATCGGGATTGTTGTTCTCGTCGTAGGGCGAATAAGAATTGTTGTAGGTGTTGTTGCTTGACGATGAGACCGTTGGCCTAGCTTGTGTGATTCTTTGCTGCGCCTTCAGTGCGTTAGAGCCAAAAGGTTGAAAAATGAAAACCAAAGTGACAGCAATAAGCAGTTTGATTGTTTTTTTCATCTTCTTGAATATCGTTAATTCGTGAATTAGAAATTTATCGAACACTTTGGTTTTCAAATATGTTTATTCTTGGCTGTGCAGGAAACGCTCAACGTCGATGCCGGCCACGCATCCTTTGGCTGCTGCCACGCAAGCTTGGCGATAGTTGGGGTCGCAAACATCGCCTGCGGCAAAAACACCGGGAATATTTGTGGCGCTGCTGGGGTTCTGAACTTTGATGTAGCCAGCGTCGTCGAGTTCCAATTGTCCGTCAAGGAAATCGGTGTTGGGTTTATGTCCGATAGCGACAAAGAACCCTGCAATGTCAAGGCGTTTGACCTCACCGGTCTTTACGTTTTTGATGTCGGCACCTACGACACCATCCATGTCGTTGCCTACTATTTCTTGTGTGACGCTGTTCCAAAGCACCTCAATTTTGGGATTGTTCAATACTCTGTGTTGCATTGCTTTTGATGCACGTAGTTCGTCACGACGCACTATCTGATACACTTTTTTGCAGAGGGTGGCAAGGTAAGAAGCCTCTTCGCAGGCAGTGTCGCCGCCTCCTACAACAGCGACTTCAAGGTTCTTGTAGAAGAAGCCGTCGCATGTGGCGCAAGCCGAGACACCCTGTCCGTAGAATTTCTTTTCGCTTTCGAGTCCGAGCCAACGTGCCGAGGCACCAGTTGCAACGATTACCGTCTCAGCCTCAATGGTTTCGCCTTTATCGTCGGTGGCTATGAAAGGCCGTTTGGAAAGGTCGATTTTTTGTATGGCACCCTGGTGCATCTCTGTTCCGAAGCGAAGAGCCTGTTTGCGCAGGTCGGCCATCATGTCGGTACCCGAAATGCCTTCGGGATAGCCAGGAAAGTTCTCTATTTCAGTGGTTATTGTAAGCTGTCCGCCAGGTTGGATGCCTTCGTAGAGCAGAGGTTTGAGGTCGGCACGACCAGTATAGATGCCTGCTGTGTAGCCTGCAGGACCGGATCCGATGATTAAGCAGCGAGTGTGTGTCATATTGTACCTTGTGGTTTTTATAATATTACTTATTAATTGTTTTGTCTTAAAAATTAAGAGTCAAGCCTGCCTGAATTAAGCGGTTGAACTGTCCTTTGTTGCTACGGAAGATGCGATATGTGCCTGTGCCGTTCTCGTTGGCTATGTTCAGGAGCGAATTGTACAGACGAATGTCGAAGCCAAACGTGTCGGTGAATCTGTAACGCAGCGATATGCAAAGCGGCAGCAAGTCGAGGCGTTTGTAATTGTCTGATTGTAATTGGTCGTGTGAGCCGTCGGTTGTCACATTGGATTTTGCAAGTATTGCTGGTGCCACACCAGCAGCGATGCGCAATTGTTGGCGCTCCATAAAATCATAGGCGACCATTAGCGGTACTTCTACATAAGTCAGCGATATGTGCCTGTCTATATTGTTGTTGTCGATACGGGAACCCTTCTGTGTCAGACCCAGTTCGACGACAAAGCGCCATCTGTCGTCATCGCTTAGCGGGAACGAAGTGCCCACCGAGGCGTGGAATCCTATCTTGTTGAAGTTGCCGGATTCGTCACCGTCAATCTGGCAGAAGTTGGCCCCGGCACGCATTTCGAGGTCGAATTGGCGGTTGCTGTTCTTTCCGCGATGTTGTGCCGAAAGGGTGGAAAACGACAACAGAAAAACTATGAAAATGGCTGAGTGTAAGAGTTTCATTGCATTCGTTTTACAAGGTTGGTGGTTGATTCGTTGGGAACCAGTGGGATCAGTTCGAGCCGTCCGCCGTACGATTCGACAAAGTCGGCACCGACGACGGTGGCGTGGGTATAGTCGGCCCCTTTGACAAGAATGTCTGGGCGTATGGATTCGATAAGTTTCAAAGGAGTGTCGTCGTCAAAAAGTACGACGAAGTCGACAAACTCGAAAGCCGCCAACACTATGGTTCTGTTGCCTTGATGTGAAATAGGGCGGGAGGGACCTTTGAGCCTTTTGACAGAGGCGTCGCTGTTGAGACCGACTACAAGTATGTCGCCCATTTCGCGAGCCCTGCAAAGGTAGTCTATATGTCCGCGATGAACCAAGTCGAAGCATCCGTTAGTGAACACAACTTTAGGTCTTTGTGTGCCGCTGCAGCGCAGTGACTCAAGCCGTTCGGTGAGTTCGGGCAGGCTTACGATTTTGGCTTGTATTGATTCGAGAATTGTCATTTGCCGGTAATTTTACTGTTGTTGAACCTGATGCTTCTTCTTCAGTAGTGCAAAGTAGATAAGGAATGCAAGTCCGACTACTATAACGATTGCCTGTTGAGAGCCCCACAGCAGCCATCCGCAGGCCAGGCCGGTGCTTTCGCCTATGCCGTATATTGCAAGAGCTTGCCATACAAGGACCGGGTATGCGCCGAGACCGCCTTGCGAAATCATCATGCCAACGGTTCCGAACAGGTAGATTGCGAAAGCGGTATTGAATCCGAGTGCGGCGGTGTCTGCAAAGGCTTTGAGAATCAGCCATCCACCAGCGATATACAAGAAATATATGATGATGCTGTATGCTATGAAAAGAAATGTGGATTTCGGTCCAAGGTGCAGTATGCTTTTGACCCCGTCGACACATCCTTTCAGCAAGTCTACAGTTTTCCGGTAGAGGCTGAATTTCATCAGTTTCTTATGGAAAAGCTTGTATAGTACGAAGAGCAGGATTAGGGCGACAGCGGCAATGGCGGCTATCAACGAAAGAGTGGGCAGATTGCTGAATTTCTGCGATAAAGTATTGTACAGAAAATCTTTTACACCGTTGAACATGAAAAGGAATCCGAGTACGACAATGACAATGAACATAAGCATGTCGAACAGTCGTTCTGTAACTACGGTTCCGAGCGATTTTTCAATAGGTATATCTTCGCTGGTGCGGAGCATGGCGCATCGCATGACCTCGCCTAAGCGGGGGAATGCCAGATTGGCAAGGTATGTGACCATTACGGCACCGAAGGTGTTGCCTACAGAGGGCGACAGATTGAGGGGTTTGAACAGCAACCTCCATCGCAAGGCCCTGACGAAGTGGGCCACGAGGCTCGATAGCATAACAACAAACACCCATCCCCATCGTGCAGAGATAAATGACTGCCAAATGGCCGCTTTTTCATCTGCATCGAGTTTTAGTAGAAACCAGTAGATGAAGAAGATTCCAATGCCAAGGAAGACGACAAACTTCAGTATGTTGCCCGTCTTCTTGTTCATCGCAGGTGGTTGTTATCTGGGAATATTACGGTTGGGTGCCAGTTTTTGGCTTCTTCGAAATCCATCGAGGCGTATGATGCTATGATTAGCAGGTCGCCAACTCTTGCTTTGTGTGCTGCGGCGCCGTTGATGCCAATGACTCCACTGCCGGCTTCGCCTTTGATGATATAGGTAGAGAAACGTTCTCCGTTAGTAATGTTGTAGATGTCGACGCGTTCGTTCTCAATCATGTTTGCTGCATTGAGCAAATCGGCGTCGATTGTTATGCTTCCGATGTAGTCGAGATTGGCTTCGGTGACGGTAACTCTGTGTATTTTAGATTTTAATACTTCTATAAACATCGTGATATTTTTTGCAAATATACGAAAGAGATTTCAATCAATCAAAAGAAAATAAAAATAAGCAGAAAAGTGACAATGAGAGTATAAATCATGATTTTGCCTGCCGGGACCGGTTTGAACCGGTCGAAGTCATCGTCGTCTTCAAATCGTCGTGTGATTCTGCGCTTTACTGCGTTCTCTTTTGTCGGAGTGGCTGTTGTGTCGATGATGTTGCCCTCGCTGTCAAAACGTGAGACATAGTGGAATTGAGGGACTTCGCGTTTGCGGAACATGTCGGCGAGTCCGATTTTCTGCTTGTTTTGTCGTTCCTGTCGCTCAATGCTTTTGACTTTGCGCTGGAAGTATTCGAGGTCCTCGTCGACGTTTTGGTCGTTTGCTTGGCTTTGTGAGCGCAATTCGTCATCGTCGAGCGGGAGATCGTTATCTATGCGGTATTTGGTTTTCAGTTTTTCCCATTCTTCTTTTTCAGGGTCATAGAAGCGTGGCCTGTAGTGAAACTGGCGCGGCTTAGGGGTATAGAACATCGGCATAATGTATGTTTTTTTTACAAAAACGTAACCTTAATTTTTTTATTGTGTCGATGCGATAATCATGCCTCGTGCTGATACGACCTCGATGTGCGGCTCCAAAGGCGAAAAACACACGATTAGCCACGTTGTCTGACCGAAGTGAGACGGATGATTATGAATTTATTGACGAATAGAGGTTTCTATCGGCGGATTTCAAGCAATAAACAAGTTGTTTATAACTTTTATTGTGGTTAGAGTCCTATTTAAGGATTATATGTGTATTTTTGTATGTTTTTTTATGGACAAACATAAATTGTTTGTGTTTGCCATTGGGTTGAAAATCAATAAATAATAATATAATATGGATATTACAGGAAAACTTATAAAGATTTTGCAAGAAGTGCGAGGCGAATCGCAACGCGGCCCTTGGGTCAGGGGAGGTTTTGTCATTGAGACCGAAGATACATACCCTCGCCAGGTAGCCTTCACACTTTTTGGTGAAGATCGTTTAGCTATGCTTAACTCGTTGGTTATGAATGCACCTGTTGTGGTGACATTCTCGCCCGAGTCGCGTGAGTTCAATGAGCGTTGGTATACCGATCTGCGTTGCATCCGTGTTGTGCCGATCAATGGTGCTGCACCAGCTCCGCAAGCAGCAACGGCAGCTCCTGCTCCTCAGGCAGCACCGGCTGCACAGCCAGCAGCAGCTCCTTTTGCATCGCAGCCGGCAGATTCGGACGATGACCTTCCCTTCTAATTCAAGGTCGACGTATATTGATGGAAAAAAAAGAATTACGAAAGATAGTGCGGGACGCCAAAAAGGCTGTCCCGCTTTCTGATAAGATAGCCTTGTCGCGCCCGATTATGGAGGGGGTATCGAACCTCAAAGCATTCCAAGAGTCCGAGACGGTGCTGCTCTATTGGTCGATGGACGACGAGGTGTATACTCACGACTTTGTCAATAGCTGGTACAAAGAGAAACGTATTCTTCTGCCGTGTGTGGACGGTGACAACCTCGTGTTGAGGCAATATACAGGCCCTGAGAGCCTTCAGCCGGGTCCGCAATTCGGGATACCAGAACCTGTCGGGCCGGTCTTTGACGACTTGGACAAAATAGATATGATAATTGTTCCGGGAGTCGCTTTCGACAGACATAACAACCGTATGGGACGTGGCAGGGGCTTCTACGACCGCCTGCTGAAGACAACTCCACATGCAAAAAAAATCGGAGTCGCTTTTGATTTCCAAATTTTTGACACGATTCCTGTTGAACCTTTCGATGTCCCGATGGACATGGTTGTCTCAGGGAAATAAATAAGGAGCACCTCTAATAATTATTTAAAGCGGCGTGGTATGCCTGCGAATACATAATGAATAAAGAAAATGCAATGAGCAATTGTTCGGATTAAACGAATTGATATTTAGAAATTTGTTTTGCAAACAAAACGCGAACGTTTCGCAAAGCGAGAGAAAAGAAAACTTGTTTGCTTTTCCGAGCCAAAGAAATGTCAACGAAGATAATTAAACGAATTTTTAGAGATTAAGTAAAACGAGTCTGTTTTCCGCTCTCTGTTTCTGCTTATCTGTTTGTCATTCGGCGGAAGAAAATTAGCAGCAGGGTGGTTATCAAGGCCATAACGCCGAGGATGACCCAGAACGAGGTTGTGTTGGTGACGAAGGGGAAATCGACATTCATACCGAACAGGCTGGCCACCACTGTCAGTGGGAGCATGATGGTGCTGAAGAAAGTCATCACGCGCATAATGTCGTTGGTGCGGTTGGTCTGCAACGAATCGAACGTCTGCGACAGGCCTTCGGTCAACTCTCCGTAGTCCTCGACGAGGTCGTACATCTTCTGGTATTGGTCCAGGATATCGCCCCAGTAGTCTTCCATATCAAGCACTTCTGGGTCGGCAAAGCCTTTGATGCCACCGCTTTCGAACATGTGTAGCACGCGCAACTGCGGCTTGAACGATGTGTTGAGCAAGATGACGTTGCGGCGCGTGGTGCTGATGAGCTCGATGATGTTGTGGGCTTTCTTGTTGAAAATGTCGTAGTTGATGAGGTCCACCTCCGATCCGATGCTCAGTATGAGCTGGTAGGTCTCGAGCATCAGGCGGTCCAGGATGGTGTAGAGCAGCAGGTCGCTGCACGAGAAGGCGTTGATGGTGTCTTCGTCTTTCTCCTCGAGCTCTTCCTTCACTTCGTCGAAGAATTTCTTCACCACCCAGTGCGACTTGCCGACGGTGATGATATAGTCTTTGCCCCAGAAGATTTTCACTTCGCGGATGCGGACATTCTTGTTGCCTTTGTCGAAATATGGAAAGTTGAGAATAAGGAAGTAGTAGTCGTCGTATTCATCGATTTTAGGACGCTGGTTGGTGCTGCGGACGTCCTCCAGATCCAAAGGGTGGAAAGGGTAGTTTTTCTCGAGGTAGTCGAAGTCATCCTCGTTCGGATTGGTGATATGCTGCCATTTTAATGAGCCGTATTGTATGGTCTCAATCATGGTTTCCTCCCTTCTTTTTTAGGCGATCACGTTGGTGGTCAGTGTTCTACATTCCTGTTGACGATTTGGTTTGAAGATGCAAAAGTATGAAAAAAAACAGAATTTGCAAAAAATAATTTTTGACTTTTAGTGAGCAGTGATACTAACGCTATCGTATCACTGCTCACTGGTGGATTGAAGTTACAGATGGACATTTTGTCCGCTGAAAGAAATGCCGATTTGAAGTGCGATGTTCAGACCACTTGGTTTTAAGTCAATATTTTTGAATGTTGAATGTGAAAGTAGGATTTTCGCATAGAGCGATATTTTGTCGCACTCGGACTCTGCTTTCCAGCTGCGGAAGGGGTTGCACATCGGTGCCTGGAACTGTGTGTGGATGTGCCGCATCAAGGATATTCCGAACACCGGTCTTGTGCATACGGTCGAAAAGTAGTTGGGCCCCTTGCGTTCGGTGCTACTGAATTCGTTGCCACCGATGCCGGCCATTAGTCTGAGCGACAGTTTGTCGCTGTCGATGATTCTGTATGCGTAAAGTATCGTGGCGAAAACAGTTCCGTATCTCTGTTCCGACTGGAAATTGTGGCTGCCGACAGCAGCGTTGCTTTTGGCTGCTGCGCGGCCCATCGCGCAGTCGACAATCAGGCTGTGCCGGTTCAGTCCCAGGCCTAAACCGTAGTTTAACATCGCTCCGCTTGTGGGGAAGAGGTCGCTCAAACTGCCTGTATTGAGGACTGTTCCTAATCCGACGAACAGTTCGCCGTTGAGGGGTCGCAGCTCGTAGTGCGGCAAGTCGCTGACTTTGAGAGCCGACAGCTCGCGGTCTACCTGCATTTTGTATAGTGCCAGTGCTACGCTGTCCTCGCCGTCGCTGGTGGCCTGTCGGAACTGTTGGATGCGGTCGTTGAGCGCAAGGTTGTGCTCCTCCAGCAGCGACTGGAATTCGTCGGTGCGGCACGAGGTGTGGAGCGTTGCCTGCATCTGGCGCCGTGTGACTTCGATAATGTCGAAAACCACCTGGTTGTAGAGCAAGTTCTGTGAGTTCATATACAGGTCATTGACCCACGAGCCGCGTGGCAGCATATAGGCGTCGACTTTGTAGTATTTGTAGCGTGTGCCGTTGCTGTCCTTACTGTCTGGATAGTAGGTAATTGTGTATTGCAGGTAGCTTTTCTGTGGCTCTGTGGTCGAGATGACGCGGAAATCGTTCCATCGCAGCTTGCCTTCATTCCAATAGCGTTTATTGTTCTGACTATGAGCTACTGATGTAAAAATCAGAAGCGCGATGATTGGAAGGATTCGTTTCATGAGCGCGTTATTGTTTGTATTGCGCATCGGATGAGAGGGTTGGGTGATTTGTGAATTGTGACCAGTGATACGAATTCATTCGTGTCACTGGTCATTAATCACTATTGGTCACCTCTAATAATTACATTTTTAACGGCGAATTAAACGAATTAAGCGAATTATTTTATTGTTATTAAGATAATTGTTTTGCAAGCAAAAATGCGAATTACTCGAATTTTAGAGGTCACCTATTGCATTAGTTCTTGTGGTTTCCGGCGAAGAGCTGCTTGATCCACTCGCGGTTGAGGCGGGCGATGTTCTGGCGCTTGATCTGCTTGGGGCATTCGGCTTCGCAGGCGTAGGTGTTGGTGCAGCTGCCGAAACCGAGTTCGTCCATACGGCATACCATCTTCTTGACGCGCTCGTGGGCTTCGACCTGTCCCTGCGGCAGCATGGCGAGGTGAGCTACCTTGGCACCGACGAAGAGCATGGCGCTGGCGTTCTTGCAGGCGGCAACGCAGGCTCCGCAGCCGATGCATTCGGCGGCATCCATTGCCATATCGGCGAAGCGTTTGGGGACGGCGATGCTGTTGGCGTCGGGCACACCGCCAGTGGTGACGCTGACGTAGCCACCGGCCTGGATGATCTTATCGAAAGCCGAGCGGTCGACGACGAGGTCGCGGATGATGGGGAAGGCTTTGGCGCGCCAAGGCTCGATCCATATCTCGTCGCCGTCGTTGAACTTGCGCATGTGGAGCTGGCAGGTGGTGATGCCGTCGTCGTTGCCGTGGGGACGGCCGTTGATGTAGAGTCCGCACATGCCGCAGATGCCTTCGCGGCAGTCGTTGTCGAAGCAGACGGGGTGGGCTATGTTGTCGTTGATGAGTTGTTCGTTGAGGATGTCGAGCATCTCGAGGAACGAACACTCAGGAGATATGTCGCTGACCTTGTAGGTCTCGAAGCGGCCTTTTGCTTGGGCGTTCTCCTGACGCCATATATGAAGTGTGAAGTTCATTGTCTTATTGTTTGTTTTACGAAAACGAAAACGATAACGAAAAAGGGGCGGTTGCCATTTTGGTTTTCGTTTTTGTTTTCGTTTTTGTTTTCGTTTTCGTTTTTGTTTTCGTTTTCGTTTTAATTCTTATAGTTACGTGTTGCTATCTTGATATGCTCGTAGTTGAGTTCTTCCTTGTGGAGCGTCTCGGGCTGGTTGTGGCCTTGGTATTGCCAAGCGGCTACGTACATGAAGTGCTCGTCGTCGCGCTTGGTTTCGCCGTCTTCGGTCTGGCTCTCAGTGCGGAAGTGGCCTCCGCACGACTCTTTGCGGTGCAGGGCATCGGAAGCGATGAGGTGTGCCAGCTCGAAATAGTCGGCCAGGCGGAGAGCTTTTTCCATCTCGGGGTTGAAGGTCTCGATGTCGCCGGGCACCTTGACGTCTTTCCAGAACTCGCTTTCGAGTTCGTCGATCATCGTCAGGGCCTTGGTGAGACTTTCCTCGTTGCGGCTCATGCCGACGTATTCCCACATGATGTGTCCGAGGGCTTTGTGGAAGTGGTCGACGGTCTTGGTGCCGTGGATGTTCATCAGTTGCTCTTCGCGCTGACGGACAGATTGTTCGGCCTCGTCGAATTCGGGCGTATCGGTGGGTATATGTCCGACGGTGATCTGGTCGGAGAGGTAGTTCTGCAGCGTGTAGGGCAGGACGAAGTATCCGTCGGCCAGACCCTGCATCAGGGCGCTGGCGCCGAGACGGTTGGCACCGTGGTCGCTGAAGTTGGCTTCGCCGGCAGCGAAGAGACCGGGGATGGTGGTCTGCAGTTCGTAGTCGACCCAGAGACCTCCCATGGTGTAGTGCACGGCGGGATAGATCATCATCGGGGTCTCGTAGGGGTTCTCGTCAGTGATTTTCTGGTACATCTGGAAGAGGTTGCCGTATTTTTGCTCGACGACATCCTTGCCCAGTCGCTGTATGGCTTCCTTGAAGTCGAGGAAGACGGCGAGACCAGTGGAACCGACACCATAGCCGGCATCGCAGCGCTCTTTGGCGGCGCGGCTGGCGACGTCGCGGGGCACTAGGTTGCCGAAGGCGGGGTAGCGGCGCTCGAGGTAGTAGTCGCGGTCTTCTTCGGCTATGTCGTTGGCTTTAAGAGTGCCGGCGCGCAGGGCTTCGGCGTCCTCTTTCTTCTTGGGCACCCAGATGCGGCCGTCGTTGCGGAGGCTTTCGCTCATGAGGGTGAGCTTGGACTGGTAGTCGCCGTGGACGGGGATGCAGGTGGGGTGTATCTGCACATAGCAGGGGTTGGCGAAGTAGGCGCCTTTGCGGTGGCATATCCATGCAGCGCTGCCGTTGCTGTTCATTGCGTTGGTGGAGAGGAAGTAGACGTTGCCGTAGCCGCCGGTGGCGAGGACCACGGCATGGGCGGCGTAGCGTTCCAGCTTGCCGCTGACGAGGTTGCGGACGATGATGCCGCGTGCGCGTTCCTTGCCGTCCTTGTCTTTCATGAGCACGAGTTCTTCCATCTCGCAGCGGTTGTGGAGACGGACGGTGCCGCGCTCTATTTCGCGGCTCAGTGCTCCGTAGGCGCCGAGCAGGAGCTGCTGGCCGGTCTGTCCGCGAGCGTAGAAGGTTCGGCTGACCTGAGCGCCGCCGAACGAGCGGTTGTCGAGCAGGCCGCTATAGTCGCGGGCGAAGGGGACGCCCTGTGCAACGCATTGGTCGATGATGTTGCCGCTGACTTCGGCCAGGCGGTAGACGTTGGCCTCGCGGGCACGGTAGTCGCCGCCCTTGATGGTGTCGCGGAAGAGGCGTTCGACGCTGTCGCCGTCGTTCTGGTAGTTTTTGGCTGCGTTGATGCCACCTTGGGCAGCAATCGAGTGGGCGCGGCGCGGCGAATCCTGGATGCAGAAGATGTCGACGTTGAAGCCCAGGGCGCCAAGCGAAGCGGCAGCCGAGGCTCCGGCCAGACCGGTGCCTACGACGATGATGTCGAGTTTGCGCTTGTTGGCCGGGTTGACAAGCTTCTGAGAGGTCTTATAGTTGGTCCATTTTTCGGAGAGGGGACCGGCAGGTATTTTGGAATCTAACATTGTCGTTGAATTATTATTGCGTTATTGTGTTATTGCGTTAATGCTGACGCGATTTTCCGTTTTAGAGGCCGAAGAATACGCCCAGTGGCACAACGGCGAAGCCGAGGATGACGACCCAGGTGTAGACGACACCGAGGATTTCGATCAGGCGGCTGTACTTGTAGTGGTTCAGGCCGAAGGTCTGGAAGGCCGACTGGAAGCCGTGGCGGATGTGGATGCCGACGACGGCGAAGAAGATGAGGTAGCCCAGCATGATGTGCCAGACGCTGAATTTCTGGCGAGCCATGTGGTAGAAGTCAGGCTCGAACTCGGCTTCGGGGAAGGCCTGCTGCAGCACGTCGTGCTCAGTGGTGCTGATTTGGCGTATCCACTGCATGTCTTTGCTGGCCTTGCCTTGGTCGATGAGGCGCATAAGGGTCATCTGAGCCTCTTCGCTGATTTCCTGGTCGGGGCTGTTGACGACGAAGTCCTCGGTCTTGACCATATAGGTGCCTTCTACGAAGTTGAGTTTCACGAAGTAGAAGTCGTAGAAGTGGAAGACGATGCACACGAGCAGCAGGCTGCCGGTGATCATCATAAGCTTGCTTCCTTTGCCGGTCTTGGTCTTGCTGGGTTTTTTGTAGCCCACAGGACGGTTGCGGCGGTTCTGGAACCACAGATAGGAGGCGAGGCAGAGGTGCAGGACGAGGCATCCGAAGAGGATTACCTCGAAGACCTTGACGAAGACGTTGGTGCCCATGAAGTGGCAGAAGGCGCTGTAGGCGTCGCCGCCGTCGTCGGCAAGGATAAACAGGTTGGCTGTCATGTGGAACAGCAGGAAAATCAGTAGAAATGAGGCGAAGAGGGCCACAAGCAGTTTCTTGGTGATTGAGCTGATTTTGATTAGTTTATTTGTGTCCATCAGTTATTGATTATTAGTATTTACGTTTTGCAAAGATACTCATTTTTATTGATAAACAGGATGCTTGTTTTGGGCTTTGTTCATAAATTAGTATGATTTTTTAAAAATTTTCGTATTTTTGCAATTGAATAGTACAAACTAAAAAAATAATAGTATGAGAAATAGAATGTTATCGTTGTGCGCTATTTTTGTCACATTGTTGTTATTCTCCTGTGGTAAAAAAGAAGGCGTATATAATCCTGAACGAAAAATAGCTTCAGTGGAGAAACGAACGTTGACTGTTTCGGAACAACGTGAACATCAGACGGATGATTGGGTGTTCTCCGATTCGAACAGTTATGTCATATCGGAAAAATGGACATGGGTAGGGAACAAACTTGCGAGTATCCGTTATGGGCACGACGGAGTTTTTGATGGAGAACTGTTGGAGTTTGAGTATGATGGCGAACGCATCAAACGCGTCGTTGAACAAAGTCGAGACATTGTAATTGAGTTTATATATGACGGACGTAAAATTGAGGAAGTTAAAATGTATCAATCCGAAGTCGAGGTGGCTGGTGCCGTGTTCACTCACAAGCGCGGCAAGGTATCAAGTGTCGAACAACGTGTGATTGATTTTTATTGCAAGGAGGCATCGCTCTTCCGGCATATTGTCGGAATGATTGTAAATATCGACCCTGTTGTGGCTAAGGACAAGGATTCGAAGAATGCATTGGCCACGGCAAGCAAAGGCGACATGTTCTGGTTTTATGAATGGTTTGATTTCGAATGGGATGGTGACAATGTTTCATCAATGCGTCACTATGAGGTAACACGAGACAACCTTTCTGCTATTTACGAATATACTTTCGACGAGGCAAACAACCCATATTCAGGGATGGCTTATTCTGGTCTGAACGGCTCTTTTGTAGGACAACCGGGACAAATGAATGCCAACAATATTGTTCGTGAAAAAACGATATATAACACAGGCAGCGAAAAAATCACTGAATATGCCTATACATACGATGGCACATGGCCGTCGTGCAAAACTGTTGAGGATTCTACTTCTTTGTATTATCCGACGCAAGGGCTATATATTAAATCAAAGAGAGTTGAAGAAACGCGCTACACGTATTTAGACTAAAAAACGCGGTGCAAGTGCCAAAGATGAACGTGAAGGCTCCTTGCACGAGGCAGTTTCGTTGATCTATCTTTGCCTTGCTTTTTTCATGCAGTTTTATACCATATAGAAACAGGCGACCTGCAAATTGTTGGCCTGTTGCAGGTCGCCTGTAGTTATGTTCTTGTGCGAATGACGTATTGTCAGCCGCCGAAGTCGTCGAAGGAGATGTTTTCGCGCTGGACGCCGAGGTTGTCGAGCATGTCGATGACGGCTTTGGACATGGGTCCGGGACCGCACATGTAGTATTCGATGTCCTCGGGGGCTGGGTGGTTCTTGAGGTAGGTCTCGTACATAACGTTGTGGACGAAGCCGGGGGTGTAGGGTACGCCGGCTTTGTCGGCTGCTGGGTCGGGACGGTCGAGGGCGAGATGGAAGTGGAAGTTGGGGAAGTCCTTCTCGAGCTGACGGAAGTCGTCGAGGTAGAAGACCTCGTTGAGGGCGCGGGCGCCGTAGAAGTAGTGCATCTGTCGGTTGGTGCAATGGAGCGTGCGCGTGAGGTGCATAATCTGAGCACGCAGCGGAGCCATGCCGGCGCCACCGCCTACCCAGATGATTTCAGATGTGAGATGTGAGAACGGAGATGTGAGATGTGAGAACGGAGATGTGAGATGTGAGATGTGAGAACTGCTGCTGTTCTCCGTTCTCCGTTCTCCGTTCTCCGTTTCAAAGGCTCCGTTCTCCGTTCCCTTGACGTGGAAGTCGCCGTAGGGGCCTGACATGATGACTTTGTCGCCGGGCTTGAGAGAGAAGATGTAGCTCGACGCGATGCCGGGATTGACATTGATGAAGGGGCTTCCGCCGTTGGCAGCACGTTGTTTGCCTTTGTCGGTGCGGTCGATTGGCGGCGTGGCGATGCGGACGGTGAGCATGAATACGTCGCCCTCGGCAGGATAATTAGCCATGGAGTAGGCGCGGACTGTAGGCTCGGTGTTGACGCAGTGGAGGTCGAACATCTTGTTCTTTTCCCAGGCGGGCAGATACTGGTCGCCGATAAGGCTGCGGTCGAAGTCGTTGTAGTCGACTTTGAAGGCAGGAATCTTGATCTGGGCGTAGCTGCCTGGGATGAAGTCCATGTGCTCGCCGGCGGGGAGCTGCACCTTGAATTCCTTGATGAAGGTGGCTACGTTGCGGTTAGAAATGACGGTGCATTCGTATTCTTTGATGCTGAGGATGCTGGCAGGCAGGGCGATGCTGAGGTCTTCTTTTACCTTGCATTGGCACCCGAGGCGCCAGCCTTGCTGAATCTCTTTGCGGGTGAAGAATCCGACTTCGGTGGGCAGGATGCTGCCACCGCCTTTGAGGACCTGGCAGCGGCACTGTCCGCAGGAGCCTTTGCCGCCACAGGCGGAGGGGAGATGGATGCCCTGCCCGGCGAGGGTGGAGATGAGCGAGTTGCCTGTAGGCACGGTGAGTTGTTTGTCGTTGTTGACGGTGATGGTGACGTTGCCCTGTGGTATGAGTTTGGCTCGCAAGAGGAGGAGCAGTACTACGAGTACGAGTATGATGGTCAGGAAGATGACCAGTGATGCGATGATTGTTTGTGTCATTAGATTGCGGGATTTTTTTTACGAAAACGAAAACGATAACGAAAAGGGGGCGGTTGCCATTTTGGTTTTTTTTACGAAAACGAAAACGATAACGAAAAGGGGGCGGTTGCCATTTTGGTTTTGGTTTTCGTTTTTGTTTTTGTTTATAGTTTGATTCCCATAAAGGACATGAAGGCGATGCCCATAAGTCCGGTGATGATGAATGTTATGCCTACGCCTCGGAGGGCTGGGGGGACGGCGGAGTAGCGTAGTTTCTCGCGTATGGCGGCGATGCCGACGATGGCGAGGAGCCAGCCGATACCGCTGCCGAGGGCGAAGCAGGTGACTTGGCCGACGTTGGCGTAGGCGCGCTGCTGCATGAAGAGCGAGCCGCCGAGGACGGCGCAGTTGACGGCGATAAGTGGCAGGAAGATCCCCAGTGCGTTATAGAGGGCTGGGGAGAACTTCTCGACGACCATCTCGACAATCTGGACGATAGCGGCAATGACGGCGATGAAGAGGATGAGGCTCATGAAACTGAGGTCGACGTCGGCGAGGGAGGGCGATATCCATGTGAGTGCGCCGGGCTGCAAGAGGTACTTGTCGATGAGGTAGTTGACGGGCACGGTGATGAGGAGCACGAAGGTGACGGCTACGCCGAGGCCCAGTGAGGTCTTGACGGTCTTCGAAACGGCAAGGTAGCTGCACATGCCGAGGAAGAAGGCGAAGATCATATTGTCGATGAATATCGACTTGACAAATATGTTAAAGTATTCCACGTTTAATGGGTTTAATGGGTTTAATGGGTCGGATGGGTTGATGTGAGATGTGAGAACGGAGATGTTTTTTTATCGAAACATTAAAAAGATTTAAACTTTACTATACCTTATTTAATGGGTTTAGTGGGTTTAATGGGTCGGATGGGTTAAAGATTTAAACTTTACTATGCCTTATTTATTCTCTTGCAGTTCTTTGTTGTGGCTGCGCTGGATCCAGATGATGATGCCGACGAGGATGAGGGCCATCGGGGCCATGATGATGAAACCGTTGTTTTCGTAGCCGATGTTGTAGAGTCCGAGCTTCTCGAAGAGGGGGTATCCCCAGAGGGTTCCGCGTCCGAAGAGTTCGCGCACGAAGCCGAGGATAACGAGGATGATGCCGTAGCCGAGTCCGTTGCCGAGTCCGTCGAGGAACGAATCCCATGGGCGGTTGGTCATTGCGAAGGCTTCGAGTCGTCCCATGACGATGCAGTTGGTGATGATAAGTCCCACGTATACGGACAGCTGTTTGCTGACATCGTAGACGAAAGCCATAAGCACCTGGTTGACGAGGATGACGAGGGCGGAGACGACGACGAGCTGGACGATGATACGTATGCGGGGCGGTATGCTCTTGCGCATCAGCGAGATGATTAGGTTGGACAGCGCCACAACGACGGTGACGGAGAGAGCCATCACGACGGCGGGTTTGAGCTGGGCTGTCACTGCGAGGCAGGAGCAGATGCCGAGGACCTGTACGGTGATGGGGTTGTTCTTGCCGAGGGGGTTGGTTATGAGTTTTTTCTGGTTGCTATTCATTGTTTTTAAACTTTAACTTTAACCTTAACGTTAACTTCAGAATGATTCCGGCATATCATTGTGGGCCTCCTTTCGCTGAGAGGTTATATAGTCTTGGTAGCGTGAGAGCTGGTCGATGAGCATGGCACTGACGCCGTTGCTGGTCATGGTTCCGCCACTGATGGCATCGACCTGGTGTGGGTCGGAGGGGTCGGCGTGTTTCAGGACAGCGACAGAAACGACGGTGCCTTGATCGTCGAGTATTTTTTTGCCCACGAACTGCTTGCAGAATGCGTCGGAAGTTATTTCGGCTCCGAGACCGGGAGTTTCGCTATCGTGGCTGAAAGTGATGCCGGTGATGGTGTTGAGGTCGTCGGCGAGTGCGACGTTGGCGTAGACTTTGCCCCACAGTCCGTTGCCGGTGGTGGGAATGACGTAGCCGTTCTGTCCGTCTTTTTCGTAGAGGTAAATTGTCAGAGGCTTATTGCCGTCGCGAGCAAGGTTGAGTTCCTGCTTGAAGTATTGCCTGTAAACCGGTTCCACGCCGTCGCGTTCGCATTTTACGCCGATGGTGGCGAGGAGCTGCTGCATTTTCTCGTTGCGGACGTTGGCTTGCTGACGGCTCTTGAGGCCTGTGGCGACGAGAGTGAGCAGGAGAGCCACCACAGCGGCGAGACCGAGGGAATAGAGCAGCATGTAGCGGTTGGAGAAGTTCTTCATTATGCAATCCTCCTTTCTGCTGTAGCCCAGCGTTTTTTGCGTCGGTTGCGGTTAGAGGCGACGACGCAGTGGTCGATAAGTGGTGCGAAGCAGTTCATGAGCAGGATGGCAAGCATCATGCCTTCGGGATAGGCGGGGTTCAGGACCCTGAGCAAGACGGCGAAGGCACCGATGAGGAAGCCGTAGATCCACTTGCCGGTATTGGTCTGAGCTGCGGTGACGGGGTCGGTGGCCATAAAGACGCAACCGAAGGCGAAGCCGCCCATCAGATAGTGATAGTAGAAGGGGAGCTGCATATATTCGTTGGCACCGATGGCGTTGAAGAGCAAGCCCATCAGACCGCCGCCGATGACGACGCTGAGCATGATGCGCCAGCTTGCCACACCGGTAAACAGGAGGATGAGAGCTCCTAAGAGGATAGCGATGACAGATGTCTCGCCGATGCTGCCCGGGATGGTGCCGATGAACATGTCGAGTAACGAAAACGAAGACGAAGACGAAAACGAAGACGAAAACGAAGACAGAGAGTTCCCGCTGAGCAGGGCAAGTGGAGTGGCGCCGCTTATGGCGTCACCGGTGAAGTGGAAGGGCTGAGCGATCCAGACGCTGTCGCCCGACATGTGGCTTGGGTAGCTGAAGAAGAGGAATGCGCGAGCCACGAGAGCGGGGTTGAGGAAATTGTAGCCGCTGCCTCCGAAGACCTCTTTGCCTATGATGACGGCAAAGGCGACGGCGATGGCCAGCTGCCAGAGGGGTACGGTTACGGGTACAATCAAGGAAATGATGATGCCAGTGCCGATGAAGCCTTCGCTTACTTGCTCGTGGCGTATTTCGGCGAAGAGGAACTCGATGAAGAGTCCGACGACATATGACACCACGATGATGGGCAGCATGCGCAGGAATCCGAACCAGAACTGGTGCCAGAAGCCCCAGTCGAGATTGTAGAAAGAGGCCGTCTGATGACCGATGTTCCACATGCCGAAGAGCAGGGCGGGCAGGAGGGCAATGACAACGGTGATGATGGTACGCTTGAGGTCGACGGCGTCGCGGATGTGGCTGCCTCTGTAGGAGGGGGCTACTTTGCCGCCGGTGACGGTGTTGGGAGTGAAGGCGAAGGACTCGAAGGCTTCGAAGGTTGAAGAGAGTTTTTCGAAGCGGCCGCCTTTACTGAAATCGGGTTTTATTTTGTCGATAAAATCTCTGAGTTTCATACGTCAATCCTCCTTTCTTATTTTTTCCAAAGCATTGCGTACAATGGCTTGGATTTCGGTTTTTGACGTGTCGGCGAATTCGCAGAGGGCCAGGTCTTCGGGTTCCACTTCGTAGATGCCGAGTTCTTCCATCAGTTCGATGTCGCCGACGATGCAGGCTTTGATAAGTTGCATGGGATAGATGTTGAGCGGAACGAGTTTCTCGAATTCACCTGTAACGAAGAGGGGTCGGTGGTCGCCGTGCCGTCCTGTGTCGAAGGTGAATTTGGAATTCTTAGATTTGAATTTTGACAGGAATCCGCTGAGGAAGGTGCGTGAGAAGCTGAATTTGCGGAAATTAGGGCGTAGCCAGCCCATGAAGTCGTAGTAGTCGCCTTCGGGCAGGACGCTGATTTTGTCGCATTGGGCGCTCATAAAGCCGTCGGCAGCGATCGACAATCCGCTGAGCACGTCGCCCGAGATGAAGCGGGGAGCGTGACCATTCTGTGGTTTGACCATAGCGGCGAGTGCGGAAATGGAGGCTCCAGCCGTTGTGCGGTAATACTGAGGTTTTTCTACCAAGGTGCCGCAGAATGCCACGGTGCGTTCGGGCTTGTAGAGGCCGGTGCGGAAGAAATGTCCTATCGTGGCGACGTCCTGAGCGTTGACGGTCCAAACCGTTTCGCCCTTGTTGATTGGGTCGACAAAAGCGATATGGGTACCTGTAAGTCCAGCGGGATGCGGTCCGTCGAAATGGTGTATTTCAGCATTTTTGATGTTTTCGAGAAATGCGTTGTCGTTTTTTGCCGACAGGCCGAGATGAACCTTTGCGCCGACGGAGGCGAGGATGTCGATACCTTTCTGGAAATCGTCGTTATCGAGAATGAAGGCATAGTCGACAGGCAGCGGTGAGCTGTCGAAAGCAGAAACGAAAACAGCCTTGGGGTGCGAATCGCGCTGCGGAATGATGCCGAAGGGCCGCTGTCGCAGCAGAGTCCATAAGCCGTGTTCGACCATGGTGTCGACCATTTCGTCGCGATTCATTGCGGCAAGGCGTTCGGGACTGCAGAGAGGCTGCTGAGCGGCATCGTCAGTTCTTTCCACCACCACGGCGAGCAAGGCGCGCTTTTCGCCACGGACGATGGCTTTGACCATTCCGTCGACGGGCGACGCAAAACGGGCATCGGGGTTATTCTTGTCAACGAAGAGTTTTGTTCCGGCAGTGACGTTGTCGCCCTCACCGACCAGCAGGCGTGGGTTAAGTCCCACATAATCGATGGGTTTGACGGCGAAGTCTGTCGTAGACGGCATTGCGGAAACAGTTTTTTCGGCTGTTCCCGCAATGCAGATATCTAACCCTTTTTTTATTTTTATTGAATTCAATTTATATGAAGGTTAATGTGTTAAAGCATTTTTATAGAGCAGGTTAATCGGGGCTCTAAAGGATTGTTATTTTTCTTTTTTGAGGGATGAGAGGTCGATGGGTTTGAGCATGTTCTCCGGGAGCAGAATCTTGTCGAGCTGTTCTTTGGTCAGAAGGCCGTGTTCGAGAACGAGTTCGTAGACGCCGCGTCCTGTCTCGCTGGCTTCCTTTGCAATCTTGGTGCTTTGTTTGTAGCCGATGATGGGGTTGAGCATGGTGACGATTCCGATGCTGTGTTCCACCAGCTGGCGGCAACGTTCCTCGTTGGCGCGGATGCCGTCGATGCAGAGTGTGCGCAGGGTGTCGAGGCCGTTTTCGAGCAGATGGATGCTTTCGAAAAGAGTGTAGGCAATGACCGGCTCCATGACGTTGAGTTCGAGCTGTCCGTTGTCGCTGGCGAAGCTGATAGTCATGTCGTTGCCGATGACCTTGTAGCAAACCTGGTTCATCACTTCGGGGATGACAGGGTTGACCTTGCCGGGCATGATGCTGCTGCCGGGCTGACGCTCGGGCAGGTGGATTTCGTTAAGACCGCAGCGCGGGCCGGAGCTGAGGAGACGCAAGTCGTTGCACATCTTGTTGATTTTGATGGCAAGACGTTTCATGGCGCTGCTGTATTGAATCATGCAGCTGGTGGCGCTGGTGGCCTCGATGAGGTTGTCGGCCAGGCTGATGTTCCATCCGGTCACCTTGCGCAGTGCTTTAATGCAGGCTTCGCTGTAGCCTGGTTTGGAGCAGATGCCGGTACCGATAGCGGTGGCGCCCATGTTGACGATAAGGAATTCGTCGGCAGCGTTGCGAAGGTTGTGCAGTTCGCCACGCAGAGAAGCGGCAAAACCGCCAAAGGTCTGTCCGAGAGTCATAGGCACAGCGTCCTGGAGCTGTGTGCGTCCCATCTTGATGACGTGCTTGAACTCTTCGCTTTTGCGGTCCAGAGCTTCAATCATTTTCTCGAGGCGAGGCATGAACTCGAGGTGTTCGAGGCACATGGCCATGTGGATGGCGCAGGGATAGGCATCGTTGGTGCTCTGCGAGGCGTTGACGATGTCGTTGGGTGAGCAGAACTGATATTCACCTTTCTGGTGACCCATGCGCTCGAGGGCAAGGTTGGCAATGACCTCATTGGCAGCCATATTGGTGCTGGTGCCGGCACCGCCCTGTATCATGTCGATAGGGAACTGGTCGTGGTAGCGTCCGGCTATGAGCTGGTCGCAGGCCCAGATGATTGCTTCGCCTTGTTCGGGAGTGATCATTCCGACCTCGACGTTTGCCATGGCAGCGGCTTTCTTGGTAATGGCCATGCCGCGAATGAAGTTATGGTAGTTGCAAAGCAGTTGTCCGCTGATATGAAAATTTTCTATTGCTCTTGATGTCTGAACTCCATAATAAGCATCTGCCGGGACTTCATGAGATCCAAGCAGGTCGCTTTCTGTACGAAATTTTGTGTTTTCCATAATTAATTATAATGTATATAAAGTTCTTTAATATAGTTTAATATATAAAATGTAAATTTTCTTTTTGAGTCCGCAAAGGTACAAATAAAATTCAGATAAATGTTAAAAATACGGACTGAAGTGAGCATGAAACAGTATGAAGGCCAAAAAAAGCATTCGCAGATGCTATTTTTGGCCTTTTTGCAAACAGCAGACAATTGCTGTCAGGTTGCGTCTCAGTCTTGTATAAAGGAGAGGCGAAAAAATGTTAAAGAGAATGATGTCTTTTTATAGGAATGCCTGGAAAACGCCCTTGTTGTTGAATTCGAGTTTTGTGCCGTTGGCGAGTTCTATTCTGTAGCGTTTGGGTGTTTTGCTGACCCAGACGATGAGTTGGCCCTCGTAGTATTTGTCGATGTGGGCCAGCAGTTGATGAGGCAGCATTTTGGTGGGGACACCGGCATAGTTTTTCATTTCAATCCATTGCCCGTTGGCATTGAACTTGATAGTGGAGCCGTCTTCGACAGAGGCCTTGTATTCGACGCGTCGTCCCTCTTTGTTGCGCCAGGCATTGACGATGGGGGCGCCGTTCCATGCGTTGCGAATCGTTGTGCGAGCTTGTGCGGGGAGCTTTGTGCTGCTAATCTGGACTATTTGTGCGGAGGATTCGTGGATGCAGAACAGAGAGATTATTGCTGCAAGGAGCAGTGTTTTGATTGATGTTTTCATTATTGTTTCTTTTAATATTGTGTTATTTTCTTGTCTTTTTGTATTCGAGTCTTTCGGAGTGTTTTTCTTCAGAGACACCATCCTCGGCGGAGTAGGCTATGTGTCCGTTGACGAAAGTCATTTCCACGCGGCTATGGAATGTTTGTCCTTCGAGAGGAGACCATTGGCATTTGTAGAGGAGGTTATCTTTGGATATGTGGTTTTCGACATGGGGCTTTATGAGCGTTAGGTCGGCCTTGAATCCTTCGCGGATGAAGCCACGTTGTTTGATGCCGAAAAGCGAGGCGGGGTTGTGGCACATCAGCTTGACGATGAGGGGTAGCCACGTGTCGCGGAATTCGCGTAGCTCGTCGTCGTTGTAGCTGTTGTTGAAGAGGGGTTCGAGCATCATTGTGAGAGAATGCTGGATGGAGGGTATGCCGCCCGGAGCGTCGAAGTAGCGTTGCTGCTTGCTGGCGAGTGTGTGTGGGGCGTGGTCGGTGGCAATGGTGTCGATAAGCCCGTCGTAGAGAGCGGCCCAAAGTGCAAGGCGGTCTTCGTTGCGCTTGATTGCGGGGTTGCATTTTATGAGGTTGCCGAGTTCGGCATAGTCGCGGTCGTCGAACCAAAGGTGGTTTGGTGTCACTTCGGCAGTGACGTGTTTTTGCTCGAGAGGGAGGTTGCTCAGCAGGTCGAGTTCGGTGGCGGTGCTGATGTGGGCGATATGTAGGCGTGTGTTGTATCGGCGGGCGCGTTCGATGGCTTTGTATGTGCTGACGTAGCAAGCCTCGGTGGTGCGTATCTGAGGGTGCAGGGCTGCCGTTTCGCGGTCGGTGCCGGCGCATTCGAGCTTGAAGTTGTGGAGGTTGGCCTGGACGATGTTTTCGTCCTCGCAGTGTGCGACGATGAGTTTCTTGCTTTGTTCGAAAAGTTTGTCGAGAGCTTGAGGGTCGTTGACCAGCATGTCGCCTGTGCTGCTGCCGAGGAAGAGCTTGATGGCGGCATATTTGGCGGTGTCAGCCTCGAGCAGCTGGTCGATGTTGCTGTTGGTGGCACCGAGCATAAAGCCGTAGTTGGCGGCACTTGTCCGAGCTGCTATCTGGCATTTCTCTTCGAGCAGTTCCATCGTCGTTGTCTGCGGCTTGGTGTTGGGCATATCGATGAACGAGGTCACGCCGCCGGCCACTGCTGCGCGGCTCTCGGTGGCTATGTCGGCCTTTTCGGTCAGCCCCGGCTCGCGGAAATGCACGTGAGTGTCGATTACGCCAGGCAGGAGATAGAGGCCGGAGGCATCTATGGATGTGAGATGTGAGAACTGAGATGTGAGATGTGAGAACTGAGATGTGAGATGTGAGAACTGAGATGTGAGAACGGCTTTGCTCGGGGTAACGCGCTCGATAACATCATTGTTGATAATGACGTTGCCTTTGAATATTTGTCCTTCGTTGACAATGGTTGCGTTCTTGATTTCTATTAAGCCGTTATTTGCCATTGTTTTTTGCTGTTTTAATGGAAGAAATCAAAAGAGAGATTAATTCGTTGATGTCGTCGTTTAGTGATTTGTATGCATTGTCGTCAATAAATTCGGATGCATATAAAAGCTCAATCCAGTATTGTGTTTCATCTGCCTCTTTTAGAGCTATTGAATATTTGCTGATAAAGTCAGAGTTGCTTTGTGCATTGCGTGCTTCCCGAATATTTGCACCGATACTTGTGCCGCTTTTCAGGATTTGTTTGCTTAAGACATATTCTTTTTTGCTATCAGTGAGAAAGGAATATAATTTTATGATTCTCAATGCAAAGTCAAAGCTGCGGTCTCTTATTATATGTCCCATAACTAATTAATGTTTCGATAAAAAAACATCTCCGTTCTCACATCTCACATCTCACATCTCCGTTCTCACATCTCTGTTTTCAGAACTTGTTTTTATCGCTCCAGCGTCGACCGGCCTCGTAAGCCTCGGCGGAGGTGGTGTAGATATTCTTGACAACGAATTGGCCTGTGTGGTCTATGCATCCCCAGCGGCCGTCCATTTTGGCGGGTGCGGCGCGGTTGTTCCAAGTTTTGATGAATAGTTTTGCGTCTTCAAGAGTTGGTTGAATGACCCACTGTCCTTTGTAGTTGACGTAGCCCCAATATCCAGTTTCGGGGTTGCGGATAGGGTAGAGCCAGTGTCCCAGTTCTTGGTTGTTGTCCCATTCGTAGCCTGCTTGCCATGCTTCGCTGCTGAGAGTGAACACAATTTGAGACAGCAGTTCGCCGTTGTTGTCGATGCTGCCCCAGCGTCCGTCGAGTTTGCAGGTGGCGAAATCGCCGGTGTCGTTGGTGAAGTGGGTGGCATCGTCGTAGATGGGGCTGATAACCCATTCGCCTTCATAGTCGACCCAGCCGTGTTTGCCTGTGGCGATGTCGGTTACCGGGAGGCGCCAATCCTTGATGTTGCGTCCATGCTCTTTTTGGCTCAGTGCGTAGTCGGCGTCCTCGCGAGTGTAGAAAATGCATCGTGACACGACGTTGCCGTTGCGGTCGATAGAGCCCCAGCGTCCGTCGCGTTTCACTTGAGCATAGATGTAGTTGTTGTCGGGACCGAAGAAGTCGTAGTCCTCATATTCGGCATCTATCACCCAGCGTCCCAGGTAGTTGACATAGCCCCATTTGTGAGAGTCCTTGTCCTGTGTGGGATAGCGCCAAGTGTCGTAATGGCGGCTGTGGATCCACTGTTTTCCTGCGAGGTCGGCATGTTCTTGTGCCATGAAGACGGGGGCGATGACCATGACGCCTTTGCGGTCGATGCAGCCCCAGCGTCCGGCGGTCTTGACGGCAGCAAAACTCATAGGTTCGTCGCCATAGAACTGTGTTGCGCCGTCGTATTGCGGTTGGAATTTCCAGTTGCCGTAATAGTCGACGAAGCCCCATTTGCCGTCAGCAGGATTTTGAGCCGGATAGAGCCATTTGCCAGGTTCGTCGCCTTTCTCCCATTCACGGCCGGCGGCTTCCGCCTCTGCGCTTGTTATGAAGATGTTGCGGACAATCATTTTGCCACGCACGTCGACACAGCCCCAATAGCGGTCGACCTTGACGACGGCAAAGCGTTTGAAATGGCCCTGAAACTCGTAGGCGTACTGGAATTGCGGTGCGATTTGCCAGCCGCCATCGCTGTTGCGGTAGCCATAGAGCTTGGTGCTGGATTGCATCTCAAGTTTCTGAGCATTAGTGGCTGATGCTGATATCAATGCTATTATTAACAGCAAAAAGAGTCTTTTCATGTAGTTTTTATATTATCGAAACAAAATGCAAAAATACGAAATTTTCATAAAGTGAAGAAAAAAAGTAATAATTCTTGAAGAAAAGAGACTGGCATTGTATACTGTAGGCAGAACAACAGAGCCACATCACGGCGTTCGACCAGTCCGCTTTGTCGTGTTGCCAAATGAAAAATTATTTTACTGATTCGTTTATTTGTATTATCTTTGCATTTTACAAATAATGTTAAAAATAATTTAATATCATTGATATGCAAAGAGATACACAGATTTTTGACCTCATTCAGAAAGAGCGTGAGCGTCAGACCAAAGGCATCGAGCTGATTGCCTCCGAGAATTTTGTCAGCGACCAGGTGATGGAAGCCATGGGCAGTGTTATGACCAACAAATATGCCGAGGGTTATCCTGGAAAGCGCTACTATGGTGGTTGCCAGATTGTTGACCAGAGCGAGACTATCGCCATCGAGCGTGCAAAGAAACTCTACGGAGCATGCTGGGCAAATGTGCAGCCCCACAGTGGTGCACAGGCCAACATGGCTGTTTTTCTGGCATGCATGAATGCAGGTGATACTTTCATGGGTATGGACCTGAACCACGGTGGTCACCTTAGCCACGGCAGCCCCGTAAACTTCAGCGGTATTATGTATAAAGTTGTCGGATACCAGGTTAAAGAAGAGACCGGTATTGTCGACTATGATGATATGGAGAAGAAAGCCCTCGAACACCGTCCGAAGATCATTATCGGAGGTGGCTCGGCATACAGCCGCGACTGGGATTGGGCTCGCATGCGCGAAATCGCTGACAAGGTTGGTGCTATCCTCATGGGCGACATCAGCCACCCCAGCGGCCTCATCGCCAAGGGTTATCTGAACAATGCCGTCAAGTATTGCCACATTGTCACCACTACTACCCACAAGACCCTTCGCGGACCTCGTGGCGGTATGATCCTGATGGGTCAGGACTTCGACAATCCGTGGGGCAAGACCACACCTAAGGGTGAAATCAAGAAGATGAGCGCTCTGCTCGACAGCGCCGTATTCCCCGGCACGCAGGGTGGTCCTCTGGAGCACGTCATCGCAGCCAAGGCAGTTGCTCTCGGCGAGGCTTTGACCGACAGCTACGACCAGTACATCCAGCAGGTGATGAAGAATGCCAAGGTCATGTGCGAGGCTTTTGTCAACAAGGGCTACAAAGTCATTAGCGGTGGTACTGACAACCACCTGATGCTTATCGACCTTCGTACGAAGTTCCCCGAACTGACCGGTAAAGAGGCTGAGAATGCACTTGTTGCTGCCGACATCACCGTCAACAAGAACATGGTTCCTTTCGACAGCCGCAGCGCTTTCAAGACCAGCGGTCTGCGCGTCGGAACTCCTGCCATCACCACTCGTGGCTTGAAGGAAGCCGATATGCCCGTCATCGTCGACATGATCGACACCGTTCTTTGCAACCCGACCGACGAGGCTGTCCGCGCCAAGATTACCGGCCAGGTCAACGAGATGATGCAGAACCGTCCTCTCTTCGCTTGGTAGTATCCAGGTGTACACAAACAAAAATAACCGCCGATGGCATGCGCCCTCGGCGGTTATTTATATTTGTAGTGAGTGTCAAGCCCGATTTTGCTTCACAGAAAATGAGCGTCTGTGGCTTTCCCTGAAATTGGTTGAATGATTTTGGGGTTAAAAAAACAGGCAGGCATTTGCGGACCGTAGTCCGATAATGCCTGCCTGTCTGTTCGGTATGCCGAAGTGGGGCTATTTGACTACTAAGCGTCGAATGGTGTTGCCGCCGTTGTTGTCGGTGAGGCGTACGAAGTAGATGCCTTTGGAGAGGCCGCTCACGTCGACTGTGGCGTGGCAATGGTTGTCGCAGGCAATGTCGCGGCTCAACACTGTGCGTCCGGAGGCGTCGACGAGTATCATCGTCATTTCGCCGTTGATGCCGTTAAGACTTATGGTTACCATCGATGTTGCAGGGTTGGGGTAGACACTTATGTCGATGTCGCCCGAGGGGTCGATACTTTCGGTTGTCTCGAAATAGGCTACAAGCGAGCGGTCGGAGGTCACCGTAAAGGAGTAGGGGTTCTCTGTCGAGTTGTCGCTCCAGTGGGAGAATGTGCTGTTGCTGCCTGTTGGCACTGCGGTCAGGGTGGCGGTGCTGCCGTAGGTGTAGGTGCCGCTACCGGTGACGTGGCCTAACGACGGGTCGTTGCTGGTTGCTGTGACTTCGAATTGCTTGAGGTCGAACACGGCGTTGATGGTTGTCGTAGTGGTTATGGTGCCAGACCATTGGAGCATGTAGCTGTTGTAGGATGAAGTCTCGTTGATGCGGTCGGTGCCGTTGATGTAGAGATGTGACAGGTGGCTTCCGGCCGATGGCAGGAACAGCAGGGTGAGGGTTGAGCCGCTGGGCATCTCTTGTGTTGTTCCGCAGAGTTCGTTTTGCTGATTGCTTTCGATTCGGATGGACCCGTTGCCATTGCCGGTGCAGGAGAATGTGACGGGTGCAATGCTGACGCCCGTGACGCTGATGTTGATGTCGTCGACCATGACATAAGTGTAGTCGTTAGGCGATGTGTGTCGGAATGCGATTCGGAAGCTTTGTCCGGCATAGGCTGTCAGGCTGACGCTGCGCTGAGTCCAATCCTCTTCGCTGTTGTAGCTTATGGTTTGCAGCGGAGTCCAAGTGGTGCCGTTGGTGCTTATCATAATCTGGTATACCTGTCCGCTTCCCGATTCGGCATAGATGAGGTCGTACCATGAGATTGTTGCCGACTCGACATTCGGCAGGGTGATCTGCGGGGTTGCGAGCCAGTTGTAGTATGAAGCGTTGTCGATGATCGAGCCTAAAGAGGCGCTGCCGTTATGTGAGACGGTACCGCCACCGCTCCAATTGTATTGCATCCATGCATAGCTGTCGCTGTTGTCGGTCCAAATGTCCCAGCAGATGGAGGGCTCGTTGGCTTCGAAGCCCATAGAGTAGGGGAATGTGGTGATTGCGGAGCAATCGGTTACCGTAACGGTCAGAGTGTCTTTGATGACAAGGTTTCCGTTTGTGGCTGTCGCAATGATGTCGTAGGTTCCGGCGTTGTTCCATATTGCTGAGACTGTTGTCCCAACGGCAGTATTGTTGGAGGCGCCTTGGAGATTCCAGCTGACGGAGTAGCCGGAGCCCGTAATGGTTGCGGAGAAGGTGTAGGCTTCACCTGTGCGCAGCTCGGTAGGACCGTCGATGGCGATGTCGGCAGCGGCTGTATTCTGTGAGGTGACGCACTTGATCAGCCATGAGTATTGGAGCGTTGAAATGTCATGGAGTGCGGACCATGAAGTGCCGTTGGTCGATACCCAGTCGCTGTTGGGGTCGCCCACGTAGTTGCATGCTGCGGCGGGGTAGTTGATCGTGTTGTTGTGGAAGGTCACCCACAGATAGTTGTTCTGGCTGATGGCAAGAGGTGTAGAGAGCGAGCAGACGTTGTAGGCGTTGGTGTTGCTAAGCGTGTAGGTCTGGCTGCGGAGCAGGGTTGTGGGAGCCGTTGCGGTACCACTGTAAATGTTGAGAGTGTATTGGCCGCTTTCGACAATATAGAGCAGAACGCTTTCGAGGGAGTTGTGACCTGCGAGTTGGGCGGGCGAGAAGCTTATGCCCCAGTAGAGGTTTCCGCCGGCACCGATGTTGGTGGAAAAGGAGCTGTCGGCGCAATAGGAGAGGGTGTCACCCATGGTCTGAGGTGTGCTGCTGCCTTGGAAGATGCCACGAATCATAAATGTGTATTTCCAGCTGTTGCCGATGGAGTTCAGCGAAGAGCCCCAGAGCAGTCCGTCGTTGTTGCCGCTGCAGTAGGTTAGCGAGGCGGGGTAGGCCACGCCTATGTTGTGGAATGCAATCCATAGGGGTTGAGTTCCGTCGACAGATACAGCTGTCGGTAGCGTGAGTGTCTTCCAAGTTTCCTCATCGTTCGTCGAGGCGGTGAAAGTGGTGGTATAGACGCTGTTGGAAGTGTTTCCGGAGTAGATTGTAAGGTCGTAGCTGCCAGCTTCTGTAATGTAGACTTGCACTTTCTTAAGGTCGTGGCCGGCAGTGAGCGACACGGCCGGAATCATTATGCCCCAATAGGCGTCGCTGCTGTTGTCGCCGGTGCCAAAAGAACTGACTCGGTGGGTTCCGGGACAGTAAGTGATAGTGTCGCCTGCAATCGGAGTGAATAATGCGGTCATTGTCACGTTGCCGCCGTTGGCTATAAACTGGCGCGGGTTGTACTTGTATCCGTCGCTCCATTGTTCGAAACGGTAGCCGCTGTTGGCTGTGGCCAAGAGAGAGACGGTGTCGCCGAACGGCTTGTTGCCGCCTCCGCTGACGGTGCCGTAGGAGGTGTTGCTTGAGGTGACGGTGACAATGCTGCTGCTGTTCCAGTTGCTGTTGGGCTGGATGCCGATAATGGCGCTGTTGTTGAGGTTGAAGGTGTAGGAGCTGTTGCCGCCGGTTCCGCCCGATGCAGGGTTGAGCTGTCCGATGGTGTAGAAGCCGTCGCACCATCCGCCCCAGCCCCAGTTGAAGTGGAACTGGCCTGTCGAAGTGTTGTAGCCGTCACATACGAAGGCATGTCCGGCAGAGGTGTCGTAGCCGGTGTATATGACGGGGCGATTGTTGTTGAGTTCGTTCTGCAGCAATGCGGCCCACTGTTGGTCGGAGTAGTCTTCGTAGTGTACGCTGTGCAGGAGAGGACTGTATTTGAAATAGGTTTTGAGAGCGTTTTCGGCCGAGGCGCGTGTGATTGAGCCATAGCTGATGGTTGCTGCACCGCTGGACGAAACGCCGTATCCCATTTCGACTGCCACGCCGATATGGAACATAAGAGTGGCGACAGCATTGACCTGCGCTGTCGTGCTTGTCGAGCTGAGTGCGTTAGGCATCGTGCTCCAGTTGTAGGTGGTGTTGCCGAAATTGGCGGAAAGGGTGCCGAACTGGTAGTGTCCGTAGCTGTGCGAGCCGTAACCGGTAGTCGGGTGGCTCCAGTATTTCATGACCTGAGCTGTTGCCGTTGCGGTACATCCCGTCACGGCGTTTTCGCCTGCATCGGAGTCATAGGGACATTGGTTGTTGTAGTATGGGCTTTGGTTCCATGTTGTTTGTAACAGCGGTCCGACAACGGATTTGCTCGAACCCGTTGCAGCTCGTCCAGAGAGCAGTTTTTGCCATTCTTCGGCGACGATATTGCTGATGTCGTCGGAAGAACGCAGAGAGCTTGAGGCGTTTGGACTTTGCGACAAGCGCTTGTAGTGCTTTATCTGGTCATCGTAACCTTGCAGCCACAGACGTATATTGATTGGCATCATGTCGGTTTTGAACTGGTTGCTGAGTGAGTAGGCGAGAATGGGCTTTACGCAATCGTCGCACGACACGATGACGAAGCCGTCGCCGTTTGAAAACAGGTAGAATTCGCTGAACGGCAATGTGGCGGACATGTCTTCGAGGGGCTTTATCTCGTTAACAGACACCGTTTTGAGGAAATTGGTTGCCACGGTGCGAGCTGTTTCCATGTCAACAGGATTGGCCATAAGTTTTGCCGATGCGACCAAGGTGATGAGAAAAATAATAATGTTTCTTTTCATCTTTTTATTGTTATTTATTTGATAAGTAATTATTTACTTTGTGGGAATAATAGAATATATATATGCAAATATACACTTTTTCCCGAATAATTGTAGGGTACCTCTAATAATTACTTTTCAAACGGCGTGGTATGCCTGCGAATACCTAATGAGTAAAGAAAATGCAATGAGCAATTAAACGAATTGAGTCCGACATTTGATTAAACTATGAAGGAGGACGTAGCTGCCCACTCTTATTCAATTGTGGAGTGAGAGGGGAGTGAAAGGGGAGTGAGGGGGACAATAGATCTGTATTGTTGACATTAAGGAATTTGTTTTGCAAGCAGAAAGCGAATTAAACGATTTTTTAGAGGTTGTTTGTATTAAAAATATGGGGATAGTGACATTTTGTCAGTTTTTGCATGTTGGAGTAGATTTTGATATGTCTTTTGTTCAGAAAGGAAAAAAAACTATGAATCTGAACAACTTTACAATTAAAGCACAAGAATCAGTACAAAAGGCTGCAGAGATAGCTCAGGCGCATCAGGCACCGAGCATCGACACGGTTCACCTGCTGAAAGGAATGCTGAGTGAAGATGAGAACGTCACGCCTTATCTTCTGAAGAAGATGGAAGTGAACATACCGCGTTTGTCGCAGGCGTTGGACGCCCAGATGCAGTCGTTGCCACGCGTAAGTGGCGGAAGCCAGTATGCCAGCAACGACCTCAACAACGCACTCATCAAGGCTCAACAGACAGCCACAGAGATGAACGACGAATTTGTCTCGGTCGAGCACCTGCTGCTGGGTTTGCTTGCTGGACGTGACAACACGGCGCGTCTGCTCAAGGATGCAGGTGCTTCGGAGAAGGCATTGAAATTAGCTATAGCCGACCTGCGCAAGGGCAGCAAGGTAGGAAGCCAGACAGCAGAGGACTCCTTCAACGCCCTCAACAAGTATGCCCGCAACCTTAACCAGTTGGCTCAAAGCGGAAAACTCGATCCTGTCATTGGACGTGACGAAGAGATACGTCGTGTGTTGCAGATATTGAGCCGTCGAACCAAAAACAATCCTATCCTTATCGGTGAGCCCGGTGTCGGAAAGACTGCAATAGCCGAAGGTATTGCGCACAGAATCGTCAGCGGCGATGTTCCTGAGAACCTTAAGTCCAAGACGATCTATTCGCTTGATATGGGAGCGTTGATAGCAGGAGCCAAGTACAAGGGCGAATTCGAGGAACGTCTGAAAAGCGTGATTCGCGAAATCAATGAATCTGACGGCGAGATTATCCTCTTTATTGATGAAATCCATACACTTGTCGGTGCCGGAGGTGGCGAGGGTGCAATGGATGCCGCCAACATCCTGAAGCCTGCGTTGGCTCGTGGAGAACTACGTGCCATCGGTGCCACAACATTGGCAGAATACCAGAAATACTTTGAAAAAGACAAGGCTCTTGAACGTCGTTTCCAAAGTGTGCTTATCGACGAACCGACGGTGGCCGACACAATCTCGATACTGCGTGGACTAAAGGAGCGCTACGAGGTGCATCACAAAGTGCGTATCAAAGACGAGGCCATCATTGCTGCCGCCGAGCTCAGCAACCGCTACATCAGCGACCGTTTCCTGCCGGACAAAGCTATCGACCTTATTGACGAAGCTTCGGCCAAACTGCGAATGGAAATAGACTCGGTGCCAGAGGAATTGGATGAGATTGAACGCAAGATTCGCCAGCTTGAGATTGAACGCGAAGCCATCAGCCGCGAGAATTCGCAAACAGGCTCGTTGCGCAGCGACGAAATCCAGGTCAACAGCGACAAGTTGCACCGCATCGGACAGGAAATAGGCGAGCTTACGGAACAGCGCGACCAGATGAAGGCACGTTGGCAGAACGAAAAGAGCGTTGTAGAAGCCATACAGACCGAGGTCAAGAACATAGAAAGTTACAAATTCGAGGCCGAGCAAGCCGAACGGCAAGGCGACTACGGTAAAGTGGCAGAACTGCGCTACGGAAGAATAAAGGAAGCTGAGAAACACGTCGATGAACTCAAGTTGCAACTGCGTTCCATGCAGGCAGACAAAGCGCTGATCAACGAGGAAGTGGACAGCGAGCAGATTGCCGAGGTGGTGAGCAAATGGACTGGCATACCTGTCACAAAAATGATGCAAAGCGAACGTGAGAAACTGCTGCATCTCGAAGACGAACTGCACAAGCGCGTTGTGGGGCAGGACGAGGCTATCAACACTATAGCCAATGCCATACGTCGTAGCCGTACCGGCTTGAGTGACGGTCGCCGACCGATAGGCAGTTTCATATTCCTTGGAACGACGGGTGTCGGCAAGACCGAGCTGGCAAAAGCCCTTGCCGAGGTGCTTTTCGATGACGAGGACATGATGGTCCGTATCGATATGAGTGAGTATCAGGAGCGTCACAGCGTCAGCCGACTCATTGGAGCTCCTCCGGGTTATGTTGGATACGACGAGAGTGGCCAGCTCACCGAGGCTGTGCGCCGCAAACCATACAGTATCGTGCTGTTCGACGAGATTGAGAAAGCCCACCCTGATGTGTTCAATATCCTGCTACAGGTGCTTGAGGATGGCCGTTTGACGGACAACAAAGGTCGTACGTGCGATTTCAAGAACACGATAATAATCATGACCTCCAACATGGGTAGCAACATTATCCAGGAGCGGTTGAGCGACGCCATGAACATCAACGACTACACGATAGAGAAGACGAAGGAAGAGGTGATGGAGCTTCTGAAACAGAACATGCGTCCCGAATTCCTGAACCGTATCGATGAAATCATAATGTTCCGCCCGCTCAGCAAAAAACAGATCCGCGAGGTTGTACGTATACAGCTTGCTGCTGTCGCCAAGATGCTCGAGAAGAACGAGATACTCATAAGTGCCACAGACGAGGCTGTTAACCACCTTGCTGATATCGGATTTGACCCTGCCATGGGTGCCAGACCTGTGAAACGAGTCATCCAGCGTCAGATACTGAACGAGTTGTCGCGTCAGATACTGGAAGAGAAAGTCCATACTGGTGAAGACATCATCATCGATGTTATCGACGACCATTTCGTGTTCTACAATGCCAACAAAAAATAAAGCTGTCGCACAGCAAAGTGTGTAGACGCTTTATACTAAAAGTTATAGAATGAGTCGAGCCTGTCGGTGATTCCCAATCGAATTGCCGACAGGCTTTTTTTTGTGGGCAGCTTACGCTCAAGAAAGCTGCACTTACGACAGATGGGTCAGGAAAGGGAATGCGAGATTCCGGTACCATTCGCTGTAGGTGTTGTCGTTGTTGCGAAGGTGGTATATTACGGGTTCGATTGCTTCTGTCGTTATTTTGGTGAACTGCAAGACAGACAGCTTCGGATTGTCGGACGGATGGTTGGCAATATGTAGCTCAGAAGATAGATAAAGCCCGTTCTGGCAAGCTGTTGCTATCGCGTTGTCGCATAGAGTGTAAGGAATGATGATGGCAACTACTGGTGCAGCGCTTTTGCTGGTTGTTGCTTGGCTGTTCAGCAGCTTAGAAGAGATGTGCATCAGTTGTCCGAGAGGCATAGTGTCGTCGTGCCGAGCCAACCTTTTTCGCGGGTCGTTGTTACGGAGCGAATTGGTGAAGTAGGGAGGGTTGGAAATGATGATGTCGTAGCGTCTGTCGGTTACTTGGTTAGCGAAATCTTCCAAAGATAGATTGTAAGCCGCGATTCTGTCGCACCAAGGCGAATTTTTGAAATTGCTGTCGGCTACCGTAGTGGTTTTTGTGTCGATGTCGATGGCATCGATTTTTGAATTGGCGAAACGTTGTGCCATTATCAGTGCCAGAATGCCACATCCGGTCCCGATGTCGAGTATACGATGAGGCTTCGACTCTGTAGAGACGAGTGCGCCCAGCAGAAGTGCGTCGGTGCCCACTTTCATGGTTGCGCCTTCGTCTTCAATCGAGAATTGTTTGAAATGAAACATTGTTGTCAGAAGAGATTAGTTTAAAAAAAATGCTGTATGCGTGAGGCATACAGCATTTTTTTGTTTGAGTTATAAGAGTTACTTCTTGACGTCTTTGGAGGCGTTGTAGAAGAGTTTGAGAGCGCTTGATGCACGGAGTTCCTGTTTGATGTCGCTGATGAGACCCATTTTCACCTTGCCGTCGGCTTTGATAGCGAAGGTGAGAAGTTTGCTATCCTCTTCGGAACGGGCGCTCTTTTCGAGTTCGACAAACTGGCGAATGTCTTCGACGTCAGCGATTTGGTCGTTGAGCTGGATACGGGGTTCTGTACCGTATTTAGCAGTGTAGTTGTCTTGAGGAACACCGATGTTGATGTAGCTTACCAGACTCTTTTTCTCCAGTTTGGTCACTTCAGAACCTTTAGGAGGCGTGATTTTGACGAAGAGTTCGCTTTCACGCATGGTAGTGATGACCATGAAGAAGAACAGGAGCATGAAGATAATGTCCGACATCGAGCCCATGTTGAGGCCTGGTGTGCCTTTGTCATTTTTTTGTTTAAAACGTGCCATTATTATGCTCCTCCATTATTTGTGTGGTTCAGCCTCGGAGATAGCGACAGGAATAGCCTTGTCGATAGCGTCGCGATGGGCTTCGTCTAAGTCTTTGTAAGGTCTACTGAATTTCTCACGCGAGAGTTCGTCACGCATCTCGTTGATGGCGGCGGTGAGTTCGTTTTGCACCTTGAAATAGGTGTCGTACGAAGTACCACGGTCGTTCTGTAACGAGATGACACCTTTCGAGACACGGTATTTGCCGATGAACTCGATGTCAATTTCTTCCTTCTGCGGCAGGTCTTCGCGATCTGTGGGGTTGCCCAAGAATTCTTTAGCGCGTTCCTTAAGCAGGCTGATGTCGCCGATCTCTTTGTTGAAGAGGATACGGTCGTTTCGGTTGATTTTGACCTGGAAGATGTTTCGTTCACGAACTTCTGGCGGAGTAAAGTCCGGCGGCAGCGGTGGCGGCAAACGTCGGGCGATACCCATATCCGTGTTGATGCTGGAGGTCATCAGGAAGAATGCCAACAGCAGGAACGATATGTCGGACATGGCGCTTGTATTTAAGCCAGGAGTTGATTTTTTACCCATAGTACTAATTACTTTTTAAAAGCTTTTGAAATAGCGGAATAGATCATCAGAACCAAAGCGCCTATGACAGTGATATAGGTTGCATAGCAAGCAATGGCGATGAGTTTGGCTGCGGATTCGGAAGTGTTGTAGCGGAGCAGGAGTTCCTTCGGCATAGTGTCGCCTAAAGCGAGAAGGACAGAAACTACGACAACAACGACAACGGCACCAGCAAATATTGCAGCTTTTTTGGGTTTGTCTTTAAGGCTGATGATACCGTAGAAGAGCCATATGAGGAGGCTGCAGCCGATATAGCAGATGAGAACCCAGAAAGCCACGTCGAACAGCCCACCAAACTTTGTTTGGTTAGCGGCAAACATAATGGCGCAAACGGCGATTATGACTGCAACGGCAAGGCTGATGTACATTATAAGTTTTCTTGTTTTTTCTTGCATGATGATTTTTTGTTTTAATGGTTAGAGATTTAAAGGTTAAAAGGCAGACATCGAGAGTGATGTTTTTTGAAACCTTTTAGTAATCAGGAGCAAGAAACTATTTGCGGTTCTTGATGAGGATATCCATGAAGGTAATGGAACCATCTTCCATCTGAGAGACGAGGTTTTCGATTTTGGTAAGAAGATAGTTGTAGAAAATCTGAAGGATGATAGCAACGATAAGACCGAAGACGGTTGTAAGAAGAGCGACCTTCATACCACCAGCGACGACGGTCGGGCTGATGTCACCAGCTTTTTCGATATCATCGAATGCCTGGACCATACCGATGACGGTACCGAGGAATCCGAAAGAAGGAGCCAGTGCGATGAACAGGGCGATCCAAGTGAGGTTAGCTTCGAGGCGAGCCATCTGAACACCACCGTAGGAGGTGACGGCTTTTTCGACGTTTTCGAGACCTTCGTTGACGCGGTCAAGACCTTGGTAGAAGATGCTGGCAACGGGGCCACGAGTGTTGCGGCAGAGCTCTTTAGCTGCGTTGTAGTCGCCTTTCTTGACATTGTCTTCGATGCCGTTGAGCAGAGCGTCGACATTGGTGGTTGACATATTCAGGTAGATGATACGCTCGATAACGAGAGCCATACCAAGGATGAGGCAGAGAAGCACGGGGGTCATCCAGCCTGCACCACCCTGAATGTATTTTTCTTTCAGTACTTCGTGGAACGATTTGGATTCTACCTCTTCGTCCGTGGCTGCTGCAACAGGTTCTGCAACGGCCTCTTCGGCTACGGCAGCAGCGGAATCTTCGGTGACTTCGGTCTGGGCGGCAGTATCGGTGTTGACGTCCTGAGCCTTAACACTGTTGAGATTGGTGAATGCCAATAATCCAATTACTGACATTAATGCAATTACTTTTTTCATTTTGATTTAGATTGTGTTAATTATTAATTAGTTAGTTTGTTTTTCGTATTCCACAATATGTTTGCAAATTTAGCAATAAGTTTACATTTGCGAAATTTTTTTCTATTTTTTTTTCAAATTAATGGCTTTAATCTTATTTGATAAGTGTATAAGTGTTTGCAAAAGTGTGTTTTGTGTGTTTTGCAGATTTTTCTGTTTTAACATGTTTTAGACGTTCCTGTCAAGAAGTGAAAGAGCGATGGTGCGGAGTGTGTTTTTTTGTTCGTCGGGACGGCTTATGGAGTCGAGTTCGTGCATGGCTTGATTGGTGAGTTCGTTTATGCGTGTTTCGACGTCGTTACGGATTTCGAGTTGGCTATAAATATTTAGTACTTCTTTTATTTTATTGTCTGCATTTTCCGGATTGGTGGAGAAGAGGTGCATTAGTATTTGTCTCTGTTCGGGGGAGGCTTTTTCGATGGCTCGCAGGAAGAGGTATGTCTTTTTGTTGTCGCGTATGTCGGTACCTGTCTGTTTTCCGAAGGTTGCAGTGTTGCCGAAGGCGTCCAGCAGGTCGTCGCGTAGCTGGAAAGCCAGTCCGATGCCGATGCCGAAATTGTATAGGTGTTTGATGTCGTTGTCGGGTGCATTGGCATAGAGGGCTCCGATTTGCAGAGCGCCGCCGAGCAGGACGGCCGTCTTGAGGCGTATCATTTCCATGTATTCGTCGATGGTGACGTCGTCACGACTTTCGAAATTCATATCGTATTGTTGCCCTTCGCAGATTTCCATGCTGGTTTTTTCGAACGTCTGGAGTATGCGTTGCAGATTGTCGTGAGGAGTGCGCAGGAAATAGCGCCAGGCAAGAATGTTCATGGCGTCGCCCGAAAGGATGGCTGTGTTGTCGTTCCATTTGCGGTAGACGGTTGGTTTGCCGCGTCTTACCGGCGAGCGATCCATGAGGTCGTCATGAAGTAGTGTGAAGTTGTGGAAGGTCTCGATGCCGATGGCTGCATAGCGTACCGACTCGATGTTGCCGCCGAAGAGTTCGTTGGCGGCGAGCAGGAGTATGGGTCGTATGCGTTTGCCGCCGTCGGCCAGTGTATATGCTATGGGTTCGTACAGTTGATTTGGAGTCCCTGTGAAAGACTCTTGGTTGAAATAGTTTTTAACTGTTTCTGCTAATTGTTGGAATGTATGCATTGTGAGGAATTGTTTGAGTGGGTCTAATGGGTTTAATTTTTGTTCACGGAGCGTTTGTGTATTTTTAAGAGACAAAAAGTCAGAAAGGATAGTCGATTCCGAAATTTGCTGTAAACTGTGATATTTTCCAGTAGGGAGGACGCCAGCGTCGCGATGCTTCGGCACCTGGGTCGTAGAGAGGGATTGCGAGGTCGACGCGGAGGGTGACTATCGAGATATTGGCACGTAGTCCGAATCCGATGCCGGAGGCGATGCTTCTGGCGATGTTGTCGAGACTGATTTGTCCTTCGGGGAATTCGTCGGATTCGTTTGCGAGCCATACATTGCCGAAATCGGTGAAGAGGGCGCCTTCGAAGACGGAGAAGATGGGGAAGCGGTATTCGAGGTTTGCGACGAGTTGGATGTCGCCGATACGCTCAAGCATATTGTCGCTGTCGCTTTGGTAGTTGCCGGGTCCGAGGTGTCGCAGGTGCCAAGCCCTGATGGTGGTTGGTCCGCCTCCGAAGAAGCTTTTTTCGTAGGGCATAGCTTTCGAGTTGCCGTAGGGGAATCCGATGCCGGCGAGAAGGCGTGTGACGAAGGTGCTTTTGCGTCCGAAGTAGAAATAATGTTTGTATTCGGTGTTGAGTCTGACGTATTGCGAGAAGGGGACTCCGATGACTTGACGGATATTGTTGTCGTCGGTCTGGCTGTTCGTGAGCTTGCCGATGGTGGCGAGGATGTTGCCTGCGCTTTCGACCGAGAGGTGGAAATAGTTGAAGTCGGTGCGTTCGCCATAGCGCTGTGAGTTGTAGATGTAGTCGTATCGTGCGTCGACGATAAAGTGGTCGCTGTACTGGTATTTAATGCGTGCATCGCTCATGTTGGCCATGCGGCTACGGAAAGTGCTGTCGATGTTGAAGAAGCGGACGAAGGTCATTTCGAGCGGCAGCAGCTGGTGGCTGTGTTGGTTACGGTTCCAGCTGTAGCCGAAACCGGTGTTGAAAGTCAGTCGTTCGAAATAGCTGTGCAGCTGGTAGTCGCCACCGAGAGTGATAACGGTATGCGGGCGCATGCGTTGCCAAAGGATGTCTTTGGTGAAAGGGAAAAGGAACGTGGGCAGGTCGAGCGAGAGGTTCAGTCCGCTCTCGAAGCTGCTGACGTTGTCGCGCAATTCGCTGTTGTTGTTCTTGAATATTAGTTTAGGAAGTTCAATCAGGAACGAGCCTTCGGTCTTGAAAAGTTCGGCACCGCCAAAGAGGTTCTTGTTCTGGTAGCTGAGTTTGGCCTCGACACCGAAATTGCCGCTCATGAATCCCTGGCTTTCCGATCCGAAAGGTGAGGAGTTGTTGATTTCGATTGAGGCAGCAAAACGTTGTCGCTTTGCGTTGAGGAGCCTGATTTTGGCATCGAGCAGCCTGTTGGTGTCGCTGCTGTTTGGCGATTCGGCGAACTCGATGTTTATGTACTTGAAGTTGCGCAGGTTGAGGAGGGATGTATATGTGCGGTTAGTGTTGCGCGGGCGGAACGTCTGTCCGTGGAAAAGGAAGAGAGTCCTGTTTATCACTCGCGGCTTGAGAGTCATCGGCTGATTGTACAGATAGGTGTATTCGGTGGTCCGGTTGCGGAACGACATTGTAGAGATGGTGGTGTCGAAGTCGCTGTTGCTGTTGCTCGAAGCCGACGAGTTGGGGTAGACGAAAATTCTGTCGAGATGATAAACGTGCAGTGGTTGTGAGACAGTCTTCTGGTTTTGGTTGACAAAAGTGGGGTTATGGACAGTGAGCCGGATATTGAGAATATGGTCTTCGAAAGCGGTGTCGACAAGGTAGGAAACGAGGTCGGTGGAGGCGTGGAAATAGCCTTCGTTGCGCAGTTTGTCGACGATGCGTGTGCGCTCTTTGTCCATTTTGTCTTGGTCGTAGTAGTCGCCGACTTGCAGTAGGCTCTCGTTGCTCCATTGCTTTATAAGTTTTTCGACTTCAGGTGTTTCGGCACGGAATGAGATGTCTTTTATGCGATAGCGTATTGCGGGTCGGATATGGTAGACAACATCGAGGTCGCGGCGTCGGGTGTGAATGGTGTCGAACGTCACTTTCGAGTTGAAACAGCCTTTCGATTGGAGCAGTCCTTTTATCTGGTTTGATGTCTGAATGCTTGCATTCTCATCATAGACAACGGGTTGTTGGCCTCGGCGTCGCAGGTAGTTGTGCCAGAAATTGGATTTGTCGGGATTAGAAAGACAATAGATTCTCATTGAGAAACGTGGTCCGAATCCGAGGATGTGGCTATTGGGCTTTTGGCGAGTGTATTTCTTCATGTCGCTTAGGGCCTCGTTGATTTCGTTGGATGGGGAACCGCCGTCGGGCATTATTATCTCGTAGCGGTTATGGTTGAGCACACGTTCGTCGGGTTGGATGAACTTGTCGACACTGGCGCACGACGAGACGAGTGCGACGAGTGTGGCGATGACAAGCCAGGGTGTGGACGATGTGTGTTTCGGTGTCATTCCTTAATTCTTATTTGGCTTATGATGGAGTTTGTTGCGCCGAGGTTGTCGTTCATGTATTTGTGGCAGGCTTGCGAGGCGGCGGAGTAGGAGGTGCTGTTGTCAAGCCAGTCGGTGAGAATGTCGTCAAGTTGTTCGACGGTGGTATATGTTTTGGCGCCGCCGATGGCAATCAGGTCGCGGGCTTCTTTGAATTTGAGGTAGTTTGGGCCGAAGCAGACGGGGCAGCCGTAGACGACAGCTTCGAGAGTGTTGTGAATACCTTTGCCAAAACCGCCGCCGATATAGGCTATGTCGGCATAACGATAGAGCGATGACAGCATGCCTATGTTGTCGATAATCAGTATTTGCCGTTCGAAAAGCGACGGGTTGGGGTTGTCGTTGAGGACTGAGAACCGTACGCAATTTTCAGGCGAGAACAGGTGCTCGATGCTCTTGAGGTGCTCTTCGTTTATCATGTGCGGAGCGAGGATGACTTTCAGCGGTCCATGGTATGACTGGAGAAAACCCTTGATGTTGCGCTCGTCGGGTTCCCATGAAGAACCCGCCATAAGGACTTTGTTTTGTGAGCCCTCGGTGTTTATGAAGTTTTCTACTGTCGGGAACGATGCTGACGATTGGGCTATTTGTTTGACGCGGTCAGTGCGTGTGTCGCCGGCTACCGAGCAGTCTTTCATGCCGACGGAATGCAGCAGTTTGAGAGATTGAGAGTCTTGTACAAATATGTGGCTGTAAGTCGACAGTTGTTTTGCAAACCAGCGTCCGTAAGGTTTGAAGAAGTATTGTGACGGGCGGAAGATTGCCGAGAAGAGGTAGGTCGGTGTTCCTGCCTTGTGAAGATAGTTCAAGTAGTTGAACCAGAAGTCGTATTTTACAAAGAAAGCTATATCGGGATGTATGGCAGCGACAAAGTCGCGTGCGTTGCGTCGCGTGTCGGGCGGCAGGTAACATACGATGTCGGCGCCATTGTAGTTTTTTCGCAATTCATAGCCCGACGGAGAGAAGAAGGTGAGGCAAGTCTTAAATTCCGGATGAAGGAGGCGGAAAGACTCTATTACAGGTCTGGCCTGTTCGAACTCGCCCAGCGACGAGGCGTGGAACCAAGCCACTTTGCTGCTGTTCAGGTTGTCGAAAGGGATGTTGTTCCGCCAGTTGCGCCATCCTTTACGCATCTGTGCAGCCTTGCCGTTGAAAGGAGATGATATTCTGACGGCAAGGGAATAGAAGGAGATGGCTAATGTGTAGAGAGTTCTCATCAGAGTGTGGCGTGTGGTTTAGAAGAAATAGTAGTCGTAGGCTGTTTTGCCCTTGAGGGGGAACATCCAGCATATCTTTATAGTATACAGCATGTCGAAGTATTTGGTATTGTCGGGCCCGTGAAGATTCATCACCTCGTCAAGGACGTAATCCCTGACAGAGTGGTTCCATTGCTGTGTGATTTCAAGAGCGACATAGAAGTTGAAGAAATTGTAGTTGTTGCTCATGAACCAATAGCCAATGCTCTCTGTGAGAGAGAAGCCGCGACGTTTGTGGTCGTAGAGTCGAGCGTAGTCGCCCTGTATTTGAGGAGCGTTGACGTCGTTGAGCATGAATATTGTCTTCTGCTGATTGATACCGGCAAGGGCTTTGACAAGGATGCCGGAATTGGGGTTGTTGTTTCCCAAGGTGAAGATGCGTCCGCCGCCGATGCGTAGCGAGAGGGCTCTGTTGTAGAACGAAGTGTTAGCATCCGTGCCGTTGGTGCCGATGGCGATAGGAACGCTGTCGTGGCTGAAGACAGCCGGCATGCGCTGCTCCTTGTAGCGAAGGTTGTCCATATTGGCCCCGATAGTTAAGCCGCCGTCGATGGCGAGGAGCCAGTTTGATTTGAATTTGTAGCCTGTTTCGAGTCCGAAATAAAGGTAAGGCGACACGTAGAGGTCGTGCGTTCCGTTGGCTGTTGAGAACTTTTCGGAAGCCAAGATGGTTCCGAAGTCGAATCCGATTATAGGAGTGGCAATAGTGTCCTGGGTGAGTTTTATCTGGGCTTGTGCTGTGACGGCAGCACAAAGAGCGATGCCAAGTAGAACTTTGGAAACGAGTTGTTTCATTTTGATATGTGCTGTTTTGTTAATTAAGCAGGAGATAGGCTGTGTGACTATTTGATGGTGATGTTTTTGCCCATGGCTTTGTAGACTTTAGGCAGGATGTCGATGTTGTTCTGGATGCCGGAGAAGGTTTCGGCTCCTGGGCCGAACGAGAATACCGGGACCATTACGCCGGAGTGTCCGTCTGTGGTGTACTTGCATTCGTTTTTGCCTTTTTCGATGTCGCCACCCAGCAGGACGAGTCCGCCAGTCTCATGGTCGGCGGTGACGACGACCAGAGTGTTGCCGTCGCGTTCGGCGAAGTCGAGGACTATTTTCAGCATTTGTTCGAAGTCGGCCAGCTCGGCCTCCATGTAGGCAGCGTCGTTGTTGTGGCAAGCCCAGTCGATCTGCGATCCTTCGATCATGAGAGCGAAACCTTTAGGATTTTTGGTCAGTATGTCGAGGGCTTTCTTTGTGCCTTCTGTAAGTATGGGGTCGCGTCCCGGGGCCACAGGGCCGTAGTAGTTTTCGCAGAAGAGAGTGACCAGTCTGTTTGAAGATGATTTCTTCATCTCTTCGATGCTGTAGGTGATGTCATAGCCTCGTTTGATGAGAGTGTCGAGAGGGTTGAGACCGTCTTTTCTGTTCTCAGGTCTGAAGTTGCTGAGACCGCCGCCAATCATCACGTCGAATCCGCATTGCGACATGTGCAGGCTTATGGTGTCGAACATCTTGCGGTAGGGAGCATGTGCGTATGTGCTGGCTGGCGTGGCGTCGAGCACACTGCTTGTTACGACGAATCCGGATGCCATGCCGAGATTGTGGCAGGTAGTCAAGAACGATTCGACAGGAGTTCCGTCGGCGAGGACGCCAATGTGTTTGTTGTCGGTCTTGTGACCGCTGACGATGGCTGTGCCGCCGGCGCCGCTGTCGGTGGTGTATTTGTTGTGGGAGTATGTGCGCGAGAATCCGGAGAAGGGGAAGCGCAGAAAGTTGGAATTGCCTTTTTGTGCCACTACGGATGCGTAGACCTGGGCGGTGCCCATGCCGTCGCCGATGATGATGATGATGTTCTTTGCTTTGCGCGGTGCAGGTGAGGGTGCTGCATCGAACCATGAACCAGAGTTGTCGCTTTTCTTGACCTTTTCAATGTTGGCAGCGACAGTTTGCTGTGCGAATGAGGTTGACGCAAAAAACGAGAATATAACGAGAGCTAAGATGCTTTTTTTCATTTGTTGAGATAATTGAAGTTGTCGAAGTTAGAGTTAGAGTATACTATCTGCGGCTGCTGTGGCCCGTGCTACTTCCGCCACGTGACGAGGAACCGCCGCCAAAGCTGCTGCGCGACGAGGAACCGCCGCCAAAGCTGCTGCGCGACGAGGAACCGCTGCCGAAGCTGCTACGCGACGAAGAACTGCTGTTGTAGGTGCTGCGTGATGAGGAACGTGAGCTGCTGTTGGAACGGTAGTTGTAAGAGTCGGAGCGAGAGGACCTGTTGTCGAATGAGCGAGTGGAGCTGTTTCTGTTGTTGTAGGACGAGCGGGAAGTGTTGCCATACGAGTTGCGTGCTGCGCCCGAAGAGTAGCTTTGTCTGTTGCTGTTGCGGGCTTCGCGTTGAGCCACACGGTTGTTGGCGACAGTGGCAGGTTTGGCATAGCGAGCGTTGCTGTAGCTGTTGCTGCGCGAGGAGGTTGCCGATGTGCTGTGACGGTTGCCGATGTTTCCTGTGCCGCTTACGCTGCCCCTCGGAGCCCGTCCGCCATTGTTAAGGTCTACGCCGCCACGTCGGACGGTGCTGCGTCCGGCAGCCGCTTTTCCGTTGGCGCTGCGCGAAGTTGGCATAGACAAGTTGGTGCGTCCGGTGTTGCCAAGATAGCGGTGACCGAACCCGTTGTGTCCGTAGTAGTTCCAAGAACCATAGCCGTAAGGGTATCCCCACCCGTAGGGGTGTCCGTACCATGCGTAGTAGCTATATGGATAATAGTAGCTATAGGGGTAGAAGAAAGGATCCCATACGCACCACGGAGAGACCCATCCGTATCCCCAGTTCCAACCGAGGCCGAAGCTCCAGTAGGGGCCTGCGCCCCAGCCGAACGAGAGCATCCAGTGGCTGCCGCCCCAGCCGGGGTAATACCAGCTGTTGTAGAACGGGCTGTACCAAGGATCCCAAGAATAGATGATGTTGGCGCCCCAGTAGCCGGGATTTTCGAAGCCGGACTGGGTCCTGCCGGAAAGAGACTTCATTCTGAGCGTGTCGCGTTTGGCTACAGAATCGGGATTGACGCCGATGAGGTCAACAATAATATCGTCGGTTTTCGTCACCACTGTCGAGTCGTGATAAGCCTTCGGAAGAGTAGGTTTTATTCCTTTTTGAGGGTTGGAATAGTAATTTTCGCTGTCGTCCGCAGATTGGGCAAAGAGGTTTGCGTTAACAGCCGACAATAAAAAAAGAGTGCATAAGATGCTGGTTCTAAGCTTTTTCATTTGTCTTTATTTTATGAGTGTATAGTTTGTTTTCTTCAAATTCCTATTTATTTAGTATTTTTGCAAACCGAAATAATGTATGCAAAAGTACATTTTTTTACTTAAATGTAACGTATAAAATTCAAAAAAATTTTAAACATCTACTATAAATGGCAAAAGATTTTCCGAAACGTAGTGAAAACTACTCCGAATGGTATAACGAACTTGTCGTCCGTGCCGATCTGGCCGAACAGAGTGCCGTGCGCGGCTGTATGGTCATCAAACCCTATGGCTATGCTATCTGGGAGAAGATGCAGCATCAGCTCGACAGCATGTTCAAGGCCACCGGCCATCAGAACGCCTACTTCCCACTCTTCATTCCGAAGAGTTTCTTGAGCCGCGAGGCCGAGCATGTAGAGGGTTTCGCCAAGGAATGTGCCGTGGTAACCCACCACCGCCTGATGAATGACCCTAACGGCAACGGCGTCGTTGTCGACCCCAGCGCCAAGCTCGAGGAAGAGTTGATTGTGCGCCCCACCTCTGAAACCATCATCTGGAGCACATATAAGAACTGGATCAAAAGCTACCGCGACCTGCCCATCCTCTGCAACCAGTGGGCCAACGTTGTGCGCTGGGAGATGCGTACCCGTATGTTTCTCCGAACCGCCGAATTCCTGTGGCAGGAAGGTCATACCGCACACGCCACACGCGAGGAGGCTGAGGCTGAGACCCGTCGTATGCTCGATGTCTACGCCGACTTTGTGGAACAGTATATGGCCGTGCCTGTTGTCAAGGGTCACAAGAGCCCCAACGAGCGCTTCGCCGGTGCCCTCGATACCCTCTGCATCGAAGCCATGATGCAGGACGGCAAGGCACTGCAGGCTGGCACCAGCCACTTCCTTGGCCAGAACTTCGCCAAAGCCTTCGAGGTGCAGTTCCTCAACAAGGAGAACAAACTCGAATACGTATGGGCAACATCGTGGGGCGTCAGCACCCGTCTGATGGGTGCCCTCATCATGACCCACAGCGATGACAACGGCCTCGTGCTGCCGCCGCGTCTGGCTCCTATCCACGTGGCCATTGTTCCCATCGCCAAGAGCGACGAGCAGATGGCTCAGCTTGACGAGCATATCGCCCCCATCGTCAAGGCTCTCGAAGCTAAGGGATTGGTGGTGAAATATGACAATCGTCCCGAGTACAAGCCCGGCTGGAAGTTCAACGAGTACGAGTTCAAGGGCGTTCCCGTTCGTCTTGCCATTGGTCCGCGTGACCTTGAGAATGGCACCTGCGAGGTCTGCCGTCGCGACACTCTCGAGAAGATCACCATGCCAATCGAGGGCATTGCCGACCATGTATACGAGTTGATGGAAACCATCCAGCAGAACCTCTTCAAGAAAGCTGCCGATTTCCGCGCCAGCATGACCCGCAAGGTCGACACCTGGGAGGACTTCAAGGTCGAAATCGAGAAGAACGGATTCCTTCTCTGCCACTGGGACGGCACACAGGAAACCGAAGAACGCATCAAGGAAGAGACCAAAGCCACCATCCGCTGCATCCCCTTCGACGCCCCCGAGGAAGAAGGCAAGTGCATCTACAGCGGCAAGCCCAGCCACCGTCGTGTGGTCTTCGCCCGCAGTTATTGATAATGCATTCAAATACAATGATAGAGCTGCAAAAGGTATCGTCCTGTTGCAGCTCTTTTTTTACCAACGAAATGTATCCATGTGAATTCCGTTCGACCACCACTTTGGAACCTACTCATGAAAAGTGTGGGCAATAAGCCGAAGGCGTTTGCGTTATTGAAAATATATGACTGACCGACTGAAACAGGAACTGGAACGGCTGCCAGTGGCGGCCATAGCGGAGACGCTGAACGAGACGTTGCGGACTTCTGCGGCGGCGATAGTGACGGCAGCACCCGGAGCCGGCAAGTCGACGCTGCTGCCGCTGACGATGCTTTGCAACTTCGACGGCAAGATCGTTGTGCTGGAACCCCGACGGGTGGCGGCGCGGCAGATTGCGTCGCGCATGGCGTGGCTGCTGGGCGAGGCCGTGGGCGATACAGTTGGCTATAGGATACGGTTCGAGAGCCGTGTGTCTGAACGGACACGCATTGAGGTGGTGACTGAAGGAGTGCTGACACGGATGCTGCTCGATGACCCAGCCTTGGAAGGCGTTGCGGTGGTTGTGTTCGATGAGTTCCATGAGCGTAGCCTGAACAGCGACGAAGCCTTCGCGCTGACGCGGCAATGCCAGCAGTTGCTTCGCGACGACCTGCGCATCGTAGTCATGTCGGCCACCATCGACACGGCTGCTTTGGTCGAGGTTTTGCATTGCCCCGTGCTGGAGAGCGAAGGCCGGATGTTCCCTGTCGATTTGATTCACACACAGGAGGAGGCAGACGTCCAAAATGTGTCGCAACTGACGGCGAGAACTATCCTCCAGGCCCATCGCGACCATGAGGGCGACATATTGGCATTCCTGCCAGGAGAGGGCGAGATACGTCGCGTCGAGGAGATGATTTCCGGTGCCCTCGAGGGTACAAAAATTTTTCCTCTATACGGTCTCATGTCGAACGACGAGCAGGCACGTGCCATCGCTCCGAGTGCAAAGGGCGAGCGAAAGGTGGTGCTGGCGACCCCCATTGCCGAGACATCGCTCACCATCGAGGGAGTGCGTGTGGTCGTGGACAGCGGCCTATGCCGTAAGATGGTCTTCGATGTCCGTAGCGGACTGAGCCACATGGAGACCGTCCGCATCTCGAAAGATATGGCCACCCAACGCACCGGTCGTGCCGGTCGTGTGGCAGCGGGTGTCTGCTACCGCTTGTGGAGCAAAGTGTCGGAATCGCGAATGGATGCTGTGCGGAGGCCGGAAATTCTGGATGCCGACCTTGCATCGCTGGTGCTCGACGCTGCCATCTGGGGCGAGCGCGAGGTGGAACACCTGCCGTGGCTGACGCCGCCACCCAAGTCGGCACTTATCCATGCCCGCAAGCTGTTGCAATCGCTTGGTGCAATAGACGGAGAGGGGCAAGTGACAGCCCACGGCAGGGCACTGTCGAAACTGCCATGCCATCCGCGAATTGCAAGTATGCTGCTCACGGCAGACACACGTGAACGTAAATCCCTGGCTGCAGACATTGCAGCCCTGCTGGAAGAGAAAGACCCGCTGGCCGGCAATGGCGACATAGCGATGTCCACTCGTCTCGATGCCCTGCGCCGCGAACGCGACATCGGTCGTAGTGGCCGATGGAGCCGCATCATTAAGGTCGCCCATCAATATGCCGAAATGACTCATACAAAAGAAGATAATAATACAGTCAACCCACACGAAGTCGGGGCCCTCCTTGCTTCGGCCTACCCCGAGCGCATCGGAAAGGCGTGGAAGGAGGGTGTGGGTACGTTCCAACTCTCGGGCGGTGATATTGTTGCCGTAGAGCTCGCAGATCCGCTGTCGAGTGCCGACTGGATTGTCGCTGCCTCAATGCATCGCAAACCAGGAGGGGTAGGGAAGGTGTTCTTGGCCAGCCATGTCGCTCCCGCTGACATTCAATCCTTTGCCACCGAACGCGAAACCGTCTTTTGGGACGGTAAGTCCGGTTCCGTTGTGGCGCGCCGCGAGCGCCGCATCGGCAACATCCTCTTGGAATCGAGACCCCTCACAGGCGACCACCGCGAAGCCGTGCTGCGGGCCATCTGCGATGCCATCGTTAAGGACGGTCCATCGATGCTGTCGTTCACCGACGAGCTGCAGAATATGCAGAGACGCATCGCCTTCATTGCCGTGCGGCATCCCGAGTTGGAACTCCCATCAGTGGACAACGATGCCGTATGCCGGAGTGCCCCGGAATGGGGTCCGCTCTTTGTCGGTAATGCCACCAGCGTGGCTGAACTAAAGAAGATAGACCTCCGCGAGGTTGTATGGAGCCGTCTCACTTACGACCAGCAGCAGGCCGTCGATCGCATGGCACCGACCCATATTGCCGTGCCCACCGGTAGCCGCATCCGCTTGGAATACCGTCTGGGAGCCGAAGTCCCGGTGTTGCGTGTCCGTTTGCAGGAATGTTTCGGGCTGACAGACACCCCGGTGGTTGACGGAGTGCCCGTGCTGATGGAACTCCTCTCGCCAGGCTTCAAGCCCGTGCAGCTCACCACCGACCTGCGCAGCTTCTGGCAGACGACCTACTTCGAAGTGCGCAAAGAACTTCGTCGTCGCTATCCGAAGCATGCCTGGCCCGACAACCCCCTCGATGCCGAGCCCGTGAGGGGTGTGAGGAAACATTGCTGACATGCTAAAAAAATGTTGGTACTGCACAATAGTTAAGATAATTTTTCGTTAAACGATATAAATTTTAACTTCAAAAACCATAGAATTATGAAGATTACTAACAAAATGCTTGCAGAATGTCTTGGTACATTCGTGCTGGTGCTCGGCGGCTGCGGTACCGCACTGTTCGGACACGTTGGTTTCATCGGTGTGGCTATTGCCTTTGGTCTCACTGTTATTGCAATGGCATACGGTATCGGTCATGTGAGCGGTGCTCACCTGAACCCAGCAGTTTCGTTTGGCGTATGGGTCAACGGACGCATGAGCCTGAAGGACATGCTTCTCTACTGGGTTGCCCAGATTGTGGGAGCCGTTATCGCCGGCGCTGTGCTGCTGTGCATTTGGAATGCTGCTGGCAAGGGTGCTACCGGTGTTTTCGCTGCCAATGGCTACGGTGCTGAGTTTCTGGCTGCCAATGGCGGTGATGGGTCCGGTTATCTGGCTGTCAGCTGCGGTGGTGCTTTCCTTGTTGAGGCTCTGCTGACCTTTGTATTCCTGATGGTTATCCTCGGTGTTACCGACGACCGTCACCAGAATGGCAAGTTTGCAGGTTTGGCCATTGGTCTCACTTTAGTACTTATCCACCTCATCAGCATTCCGCTGACCAACACCAGCGTGAACCCTGCCCGTAGTATCAGCCAGGCCCTCTTCAGCGACTGCGCTACTTGGAGTGCATGCGGCCAATTGTGGCTCTTCATCGTTGCTCCGCTCGTAGGTGCTGCTGTTGCAGGTCTGTTCTATAAATGCGTTGCTCCGAAGGAGAAATAAACTTCGTATAACACTTCGTACGAAAACGAAGACTAAAACTAAAAAACGGGGAGGCCTTATGGTCTCCCCGTTTATTTTTTATTTCTGTTTGCATCAGGCTTCGGCGCCGAACTGCATGAGGTAGGCTTTGATGAATTCGTCGATTTTGCCGTCCATCACGCCTGTAACGTCGCCCGTCTGGTAGCCGGTGCGGTGGTCCTTGACGCGGCGGTCGTCCATCACATAGCTGCGGATTTGGCTGCCCCATTCGATCTTCTTCTGGCTGGCTTTTATTTTGGCCTGTTCTTCCATACGGTGCTTCATCTCGCGGTCGTAGAGTTGCGAGCGCAGCAGTCGAAGGGCGTTTTCCTTGTTCTTGGGCTGGTCGCGCGTTTCGGTGTTCTCGATAAGGATTTCTTCTTCTTCGCTCGTATAGGGGTCCTTGTACTGGTAGCGCAGACGCACGCCCGATTCGACCTTGTTGACATTCTGTCCGCCGGCGCCGCCGCTGCGGAAGGTGTCCCACGAGAGTCGCGACTGGTCGACGATGACCTCGATGGAGTCGTCGACGAGGGGTGTGACGCTGACCGAGGCGAAACTGGTCATGCGTTTACCCTGTGCGTTGAAGGGGCTGACACGGACAAGGCGGTGTACGCCGGTCTCGCTCTTGAGGTAGCCGTATGCGAAGTCGCCTTCGATCTGCAGAGTGCAGCTTTTTATACCTGCGCCGTCGCCGTCGAGCGAGTTGCTGATGGCTACCTTATAGCCGCTGCGTTCGGCATAGCGTATGTACATGCGCATAAGCATCTCGGCCCAGTCTTGGGCTTCGACACCGCCAGCGCCGGCATTGATGCTGAGGACGGCGTCGAGACGGTCGCTCTCGCCACGTAGCATATTCTTGAATTCCAGCTCTTCGACGAGCTTTGTGGTGGTTTCTATCTGTTTGAGCATCTCTTCTTCGGTAGCATCGCCGGCATCGAAGAATTCGGCCATGACGGTCATGTCGTCGCAGCTGTCATTGACGGCTTTGAAGGCGGTGGTCCATGTTTTTTTGCTTTTGATTTCGAGCATCACCTTTTTAGCTTCCTTGGGGTCGTTCCAGAAGTCGGGGTCTTCGGTTTTCTTCTCCTCTTCGGCTATGGAAGAGAGGAGGTTGTCGATGTCGAGAAAGCGTTTGAGGGCATCTTTGCGCTGTTGAAGGTCTTTTATTGTTTCGGGAATGGTCATTGGGTAAAAGGGTTGATATGTTTGGGGTTAAAGGGTTTGAGGGTTAAAGGGTTTGAGGGTTAAAAGGTTAAAGGGTTAAAAGGTTTGAGGGTTATTTAGATTTTTAGGAGGTTGATAAATAGGATTGTCATGTCGGTTGAGAGGTGATAGTTGTTGGCGTAGTCGCTGTCGAGTCGCTGTATGTCGGGGTTTTTTACTCGAGGTATACGGTCGCGGGTGCGGAATACACTTGGGCGCAAGGCGGGAAGCGACTCTGCTTGGAGGGTTTGAGGGTTGAAAGGTTGGAGGGTTGGAGGGTTGGAGGGTTGAAGGGATGATGGAGTTGAGGGTTGCGGACTTTCGGACCGTCTTGAATATCCGACCCAGCTTTTGCGGCCAATGAGTACAGCCCAGCAGTCGGCAAAGTAGCGACGTTTGCGTCTCTGTGGCCAATAGAGGATGGGCGAGAGGACTATGAGCAACAGAGCCGTTACGATGTCGAACATGCGTTTGCTGCGCCGGTTGGTGGCACTGGCGATGTTGCCGAAGTCGGGTGTGTAGAGCGTGTCGGGACTACCGATGTAGTTGCTGCCAATAAGCACATCCATGCCGTCGGGCAGGATTCGGAAATCGACCCCTTTGTCGGACTGGCGTTCCTGGATGTCGAGTATCTTGTTGATAGTGATGTCGCGAGAGCAGAAGATGACCTCGTTGACGTTGGGAAGTTCACCATAGAGTATGCTGTCGTCGGGGTCGTGTGTTACCATGATGTCGTCGTGCTCAATTCCCATCTGGTCGAAGAGTGATTCCAGCCGTTCGGTTTCTTCGGTCGAACCGACGACGAGGTAGCGTCGTTTGCTCGAAGGCCGAATGCGGTAGCCTTCTACACCGCAGAGGTTGAGGATCCCTCGGATGCCTATGGTTGCCGCGATGCTCCACAGTGAGCCGAGCAGCACGATGGCTCGCGAGAAACGCAGCTCTTCGCTCAGCAGGGAGTAGAATACCAACAGCAGCATTGCTCCGGTGGCCATGCCTTGTATCATGCGTCCGATGCGTACTGGTTTGTCATAGCCTCCTGCCAACCATGATGTTATGAGGAGAATCAGTACGTAGAGCGGCAATATTGTCCAGGTATAGAACCCGGGGTAATAGTTTATGTTCGAAGCCCAATAGCTTGCCCAAATCTGCTTGATGGCCAGGAAGCCACCGAATGAGGCTGCGAAATCGAGCATCGGAAGGGCAAGCCAGCCCATCATTCGTTTTAGGAAGTCGACAGAGGCGCGTAGCCATATTGCGCATTGTATCAGTAATGTGTAGCTTTTGGCACCACCTTTGCTGAAATATTTGCGGGCGAAGATGGCCATGGCGTTGTAGAAGGTGTAGACGTAGTTCATCGACGACTTGCGCGTGCTTTCGCCCTTGTAGTGGAGTATGCGAGTTGTCGGCAGATAGTAGTTCTTGTATCCTGCAAGCTTGATGCTCCACGAGAAGTCGATGTCCTCGCCGTACATGAAATACGTCTCGTCGAGCAGTCCAGTCTTTTCGAGGGCCTGCCGACTGATCATAAGGAAAGCACCCGGCAGAACGTCGACCTCGTTGACCTCGTTGTCGTCGAGGTGGCCCATATAGTAAGCGCCCACCTTGCGGTTGTGAGGAAAGAGCTTGATGAGACCGCTAATTTTATAGAACGATGTGGCAGGGGATGGGAATCCGCGTTTGCTTTCCTTGAGGAATTGTCCTTCGCCGTTGACCATCTTGACGCTGAGGCCCCCGCAGTCGGGATGCTGCCTGTAGAAATCGATGCAGGTTGTGAAGGTGTCGCGCTGCACGAGGGTGTCGGGGTTGAGGAGAAGGATATAGTCGCCAGTGCATTGGCGCAGAGCTTGGTTGTTGGCTTTGGCGAATCCGGGATTGTCGCTGTTGGCGATGAGATGCACCTGCGGGAAGGTGTCGCGGATCATCTGGACCGATCCGTCGGTCGAGTTGTTGTCGACGACCCATATTTCGGTCTGAGCCTCTTCGCCATAGTGCAGACGAAGCTCCTCGGCAGCTTGTTGCACCGACATGAGGCACTGCTGGAGGAAGTACTTGACGTTGTAATTGACTATGACGACTGAGAGGAGCATGTGATTGTTTAGAAAGGAGTGAAAGGGGAGTGAGGGGGACTATAGTTGTGTATCTGAAGTTAAGTTCAAGTTTATAAATTATTTATTCGAAGTTAGCCATATATTTCGGGGCAGCCGGGAGTGAAATATGCTGCTATGAAGGCGAGGATTATTAATATTATTTTGAGGTATTTGTGCTTTGATTCGTGGTCGAAGAGGATGCTGACGCTGACGTGGAGCAGTATTCCGACAACAATGCCCATGATGAAAGCTTGGACGGTGTTGTCGTTGCTTACAATGAACAGGTTGCATAGCGATCCGAGGGGTGTCATTATGGCAAAAACCGAAAGGAGCAATAATGATTTGGCGAGGCTGAAACGGTTGTTGACAAAGAGCGTTAAGAGTACGAGAGCCAATGGAATGTTGTGGAGTATGATGCCGTAGAGCAGGCTTTGGTGGATTGTGCCGTCGGTGTCGACCAGTGGCATTCCTTCGAGGAAGGCGTGGATGCTGAGACCTATCATCAGCCCCGTCACGGGGTGTGTGTGGTTTTCGTGGCACAGGCCGTCGTGGTGGTGGTGATGGTGCGCTTCGTGCGAGGTGCTGTCAGAATCATGGTGGTGCGTATCGGATTCTTCTTCGCAACAGTGGCAGTGGTTGTGCCCGTGTTCGATACCGTTGGTCAGCGATTCGAGGAGCAGCTGTATCAGGAAACCGATGAGTACCGCGACGCCGATTTTGATTCCGTCGATGGCAAAACCATGAGCGTACATGTGCGGCACAAGATTTATGAAACACGAGCCAAGAAGGAATGCGCCTCCAAAAGCGGTAATGGAGTCGAGCAGTATCTGTGGAAGTTTTTTACCCTTGGGAAGAAGTATGCCCCAAATCACTATTCCACCGAAAATCAGTATATAAGAATATATAATATTAGATATCATTTTAAATAAATAGTTTGCAAAAATACAAAAAAAATGCTGAATTGGCATTTTTTTGGGGGTATGACAATAAAAAAGGGTAAGCTGATTATATCGCGCCGCTACAACCAAACACCCTTGCTGTATTCCTACCCTGGGGGATTCAATGGGAGCTGACCGTATAAGACTTACCCGAATGCAAAAGTACTACTTTTCTTAGAAGTGACAAATTATTTTTTGTTGCTTCTGTGTAATTGTTAGAGAGTCAGTGCTATAATTTTTTTTGTTTTTGTTGGGGACGATGGTTTGTAGCGGCGGAGGCTGGCTGCTATTTGTAGATTTTGCGGCGGTTCAGCTCGGCATGGAATGCGGCGGCGTTGGCGTTGTGCTGTGCCAGGTTGGTGGCGAAGGAGTGGTATCCGCTGAAGTCGGCGCGTGCGCAGAAATAGATGTAGTCGGTCTGTTTGTTCTGCAGGACAGCGTCGATGGAGGCGGCGCTGGGGATGCATATCGGTCCTGGAGGCAATCCTTTGAAGCGATAGGTGTTGTAAGGGCTGTTGGACTCCATGTGAATGTTGAGCAGGCGTCGGAGGGTGAAATCGCCTGCGGCATACTTCAGTGTGGGGTCGGCTTGAAGCGGCATGCCTTTGCGCAGTCGGTTGAGGTAGACGCTGGCAATGTTGGCTTTCTCGTCGTTCTTGTTGGTCTCCTCTTCGACAATCGAGGCGAGAGTTGTCACTTCGTCGGTGGTGAGATTGAGGCTCTTGCATTTTGCCATGCGTTCGTTGTTCCAGAATTTTGTGCTCTCGTTGTTCATGCGCTCCAACAGTTTGGAGGGTGTAATGTTCCAATAGATGTCGTAGGTGTTCTGCGGGAACATGGCTATGATGGTCTGTGTGGTGTGTCCGAAGGCGGCACAGACGGAGTCGTTGTCGAGAAGGGCGAGGAGTGTGTCGGCATCGAGTTCGAGGCGTTTACCGAGGTATTTGCACAGCTGTTGTTTGGTCCGATGCTTATTGATAGTTAGATGTATGGGGTCTTGGTTTCCGTAGTATAGTTTCGTGACGGTGTTCCATACGCTGGCATGGGGTTTGATGATATAGCATCCACTCTTGACGTTGTCGCGATAGTGGCGCAGGCGTGACAGAGTTTTGAAAACCATAGCGTTGTCGATGCATTGGTGCGCATTGAGAGAGTCGACGACATCGTTGAATGTGGATCCTGTAGGTATATAGATTGTTACTTTGTCGTTGTTGGCCATTTTCTGGCTGCGCAATATCGCCAGGGATGCGACAATGACTATAAGCAGCAATACTGCAATTGTTCCGAATATGACGTTCTGTCGCTTGCTGGTTTTTGTGGTGGATTTGCCTTTCTTTTTTTTCTTCATTCTAGGGTTTGATGGGTTTGGTGGGTTTAATGGGTTTGATGGGTTTGATGGGTTTGATGGGGTTGATGGGTTTTTGCTTGCAAAAACGTGGATTGCTTGAATTATAGTGGTTATTTTATGATTTTCTGATAGCGCTTTGCGTCGGTCCATCTTCCGCTGTCGAGCATCCAGTCGTGCATGATGCCGCATGGTTTGAATCCGTTTTTTTCGAACAAACGTATGCTTGCGGTGTTGTCGATGCTGATGTCGCAGTAGAGCATGTGTAAGTCAAGATGTTGCCGTACGAAGTCTTCGAGCATTCTGAGCATGCGGGTGCCAATGCCCGTGCCCCTCATGGTCTTGTCGACCATTATTCCGACGGCGGCTCTACGATGCAGTGGCTCAAAGTCGTAGAGGTCGATGCAGCCGCACGCTTTCCCACCTTGTTCGGCGGCGACGAGTCGCATCTGCCTTGACGTGTAGATGTCGAGGAGGCTGTATTCGTCGATGAATTTCTGTAGCGAATTACGTGAAAAAGGTTGGTGCACAGCGCTGTAGACCCAAATGTCGGGGTCGTTTTCCCAACGGTAAATTGTGTCAATATCTTCGGGCTCCATGGCCCGCAAAGTGAGTTCGGTCATTCGGTACGTCAGTTTGTTGAACCCTTTTAACGTTCTAATATGGCATTTTATTGCTGGACTGCAAAATAAAAAAATGCTTTTCGCGTTTTAGGGTTTGCTCCACTTCGGTCGCAGGCCTGCAAGCAGGCAGGGAGGGTTGGAAAGGGGGTGAGGGCTTAAAGATTTAAGATTGATGTAAATCCATAACATATTATGATTGATTACAAGAGTATTTGTAACAATGTGGTTGAATTGGCGTGTGAAGTGGGCGAATTTCTTGCCGACGAGCGCCGTAAGATGCATGGCTTGGTGACTACCGAGTCGAAAGGGTTGCACGACTATGTGACGCAGTTCGACAAGGAGTCGGAACGGCGCATAGTGACCCGTCTGCAGCAGTTGCTTCCCGACGGCGGATTCATTGCTGAAGAGGGGACGGCGTCATCGTCTGGAAAAGAGCGTTATGTATGGATTATCGACCCCCTTGACGGTACAACGAACTACATACACGGTTTCGCACCGACGTGCGTGTCGATAGGTTTGCAGGACAGGCAATTGAGTTGCGATATGAAGCGTCCGGTGATGGTGCTTGGCGTTGTCGACGAGATATGGTCCAAAGAGTGTTTCGAGGCCTGCCACGGAAGAGATGGCGCGTTCCTCAACGGCAACGCAATCGGTGTGTCGAACACGGGCAAGCTCTTCGATTCGCTCATCGCAACAGGATTTCCGTACAGCGATTTCTCAAAACTCAAGGAGTATATGGAACTGATACAGTGGACGATGACCAACAGCCATGGGGTGCGACGCCTTGGTTCTGCTGCGGCTGACCTCATCTATGCGGCTTGTGGCCGTGTCGACGCCTTCTATGAGTATGGGTTGAAGCCATACGACGTGGCAGCTGGAGCCTACATCGTCGAGAAGGCAGGCGGTGCAGTCGGCGACTTCAGTGGCGGAACCAATTGGCTTCACGGAGGCGAAATGGTGGCTGCAAACCGGTTGGTTTTTGATGAATTGATAACTCAGATAAAGAAATTTGGATTATGAAAAAGATATTATTCCTGATTCTTGCCGCAATAGCTCCGTTTGTTTCTAATGCGCAGAACAAAACAGTTGTATATCAGTTCGCCATCGATGAGGAAATAGCGCCTCCGGCCACTATGCGGGTGGAGAAAGCCCTGGAGGAAGCCCGCGAAGAGAAAGCCGACATCGTCGTCGTGAGAATCAACACGTTTGGCGGCACGCTCGACGATGCCGACAAAATCAGGACCTCGTTTCTGCAGTCGGAAATCCCGGTATGGGCATTCATTGACAACAATGCTGCGTCGGCAGGAGCCTTGATTTCCATAGCGTGCGATTCCATCTACATGCGCAGCGGCTCTTCGATAGGCGCCGCAACGGTGGTTGACCAAACCGGCGAGGTGCAGCCCGACAAGTACCAGAGCTATATGCGCTCGCTCATGCGCACAACAGCCGAATCGCAGGGACGTCGACCCGACATCGCTCAGGCAATGGTCGATCCCGATATATATGTAGAAGGCGTCAGTGATAGTGGCAAGGTGTTGACGTTCACTACAAAAGAAGCTATAGAATACGGTTATTGCGAGGCCGAGGTCGAGAGTGTGCCAGAATTGTTGAGGCATGCCGGTGTTGATGACTATGTCATTAAGGAACAACGCTATACGTTTATTGACAAGGTCATTGGATTTTTGATTACGCCTATTGTCTCGGGGATACTAATCATGTTGATTATAGGTGGTATATATTTCGAATTGCAGCAACCAGGCATCGGGTTTCCGCTTATCCTGGCACTGTCGGCAGCAGCGCTCTACTTTGCACCGCTCTACCTCGAAGGTCTGGCGACCTACTGGGAAATAATAATCTTCATTATCGGTATAGTGCTGATAGCCTTGGAGATATTCGTGTTTCCGGGATTCGGAGTGTCAGGAATATTGGGTATAGTCTGTCTTGTGGCTGGATTGGTTTTCAGCATGATAGGCAATATCGGTTTCGATTTTTCGAATGTTCCGACGGAAGTAATCAGCAACAGGCTGATGATTGTACTGGTGGCACTCGCGGTTGCTTTGCCGTTGAGTATCTGGTTGGGTAAGAAGCTGTTCGAGAGTACTTTGTTTGGCGGTTTGGCTTTGAATACGACCGAAGACACATCGGAAGGCTTCACCGTTGCCGACAGTCGTGAACAGTCGATGATAGGCCGCGAAGGTGTGGCAGCTACCATACTTCGTCCTGCAGGCAAAATAACTATCGATGGACGTACATACGATGCAGTGGCTCAGATAGGATACATCGAGCAGGGCAGTCCTGTCACGGTGATAGACTACGTCAACGGAAGCCTTGTGGTTAAAACGCATTGAGAGCGGAGATGTGAGATGTGAGATGTGAGATGTG
>JAFXAD010000061.1 GCA_017522065.1 Bacteroidales bacterium | reverse complement strand
TTCCTTTTTTCCTTTTTTCTTTTCGGGATTACGGAATTATTATTCCGTTATTGATTTTTCGGTGGTGGCTTTTTTGGGGAAGGCGAGGGAGAGGAGGATGCTGCTGATGAGTATGCCGAGGATGACAAGGAGTGAGGCTATGGTGCTGATATGGAAGTCGAAAAATTCGCCGGCAATCATTTTAAGTCCGATGAAGCACAGGAGTGCGCCAAGACCGTAGCGGAGGAGCCAGAACTTCTCGGTGACGTCGCTGAGGAGGAAGAAGAGTGAACGCAGTCCCATGATAGCGAAGATGTTGGAGAAGTAGACGATGTAGGTGTCGGTGGTGACGGAGAAGACGGCGGGGATTGAGTCGACGGCGAAAATGATGTCGCTGAACTCGATGACAAGGAGGACAAGGAAGAGGGGTGTGATGTAGTTCTTGCCGTCGATTTTGGTGAAGAAATTGTGGCCGTCGAGGGTGGGGCTGACGCGGAAATGCTTTGAAGCGAAGCGTACAGCGGGATGGTTGGCGGTGTCGATTTTCTCGTCGCTTTTGTCGCGGAACATCTTGATACCGCTGAAGATAAGTATGACGCCGAAGACGGCGAGTATCCAGCTGAGGCGAGTGACCAGGGCTCCAACGGCGAAGATGAAGATGAAGCGCATGACGATGGCGCCGAGGATGCCCCAGAAGAGTACGCGGTGGTAGTATTTCTTGTCGATGCCGAAGCTGACGAAAATCATGATCATGACGAAGATGTTGTCGATGGAGAGCGACTCTTCGAGGAAATAGCCGGCAAGGTATTGCTCAGTTATCTCGCTGCGATAGACAGCGAGGGCGGCTTCGTAACCGCCTGAGGCTGCGGCTTGTTCGATAGCTTTGAGCAGCTGGGGCTGGTTGGCAGAGTAGGCCAGGAGGGAGTCGAGGTCGCTGATGCCGTGAACCCATTCTGCACGGAAGAAAAGGAGTGCAGCCATAGACATGGCCAAAAGTACCCAGATGGCGGTCCAGAGTCCGGCCTCTTTGATTTTGATTTCATGGTCCTTTTTGTGGAAAACGCCAAGGTCGAGGGCGAGCATTACCACTATAAAAACCATAAAAACAACGAAGAAGAGAATTCTTGATGTCATTGTAGTAGGTTATTAAAAACTTGCAAAGTTACATAGTTTTTCTGTTATTTCAGAAAAAAATAATTGTTGTGCAATAATATACTTTGCAGGGCGTTAGGTTTGTGATTAAAATTCAATCGGAAAAGGCAACAAGAAAAAAGACACAGAATGTACGGGAAGCTGTTTGTAAGTTTTTGGAAAATTGGCACTTTCACCATAGGTGGGGGATATGTGATGATTCCGATAATGGAACAGGAAATAGTGGACAGGCGCGGTTGGCTAAGTCGCGAGGAGTTTATGGACTACCTGTCGTTGTCGCAGGCCATGCCTGGTATTTTTGCTGTGAATATGGCCACGTGTATCGGCCGTAAGCTTGGCGGGATATGGGGTGTGGTGTGCGCAATTGCCGGCAATGTGCTGATGCCGATAGCGTTGATATTGATGTTGGCGATGTTTTTCCGCTATTTTCGTGACAATGTTATCGTTGAGCGAGTGTTTATGGGGCTTCGTCCGGCGGTAGTGGCGTTGATTGCCGCTCCGGTGTTCCGCATGGCGAAGTCGGCCAAGATATCGTGGAGCAACTTTTGGATTCCGCTTGTGGCGGCGCTGTTGATATGGCTGTTCGGTGTGTCGCCGGTGTGGGTGATTGTCGCTGCAATGGCAGGCGGACTGGTGTGGGGGAGGGTGAAGGTTAAAGGGTAAAGTTTAAAGTTTAAAGATTAAAGGTTTGCTCCACGTTGGTCGCAGGCCTGCAAGCAGGCAGAAAGGTTTGCTCCACGTTGGTCGCAGGCCTGCAAGCAGGCAGAAAGGTTAAAGAATTCGCAAGTAAGGACGCTTGCGTACAAAAAAAGTGATAAATGATACTATTAGAGTTGTTTTGGACATTTCTTAAGATTGGCATCTTCACCTTCGGAGGTGGATATGCCATGGTTGCACTGATTCAGAACGAGGTTGTGGTGAATCATGGTTGGATGAGCCAACAGGAATTTACCGACATACTGGCTGTCAGTCAGATGACTCCGGGACCGATAGGTATCAATACGGCGACTTATACGGGCTATACCGCGGTGGTGAACAGCGGGTTGCCTGTGTGGGAAGGCGTGGTGGGGTCGCTGCTGGCATCGCTGGCGGTGATATTGCTTCCGGTTGTCGCCATGCTGCTGGTGTATGGGTATTTGTCGCATCATAGGGATAATCCTGTCATTGATGCGATGCTCAAAGTGCTACGTATCACTGTGGTGGGACTTATCGCTGCGGCTGCGATGCTGTTGCTGACGGAGGAGAGTTTCGGCCATCCGGGGCTGAACAAACAGTTTATTGTCAGCGTGCTGATTTTTGTCGGGGTGTTTTATTTTTCGCTTCGTCGCCGGACGAACCCGATAGTGCTGATTGTGGCGTCAGGAATTGTTGGGCTGGTGGTGTTTTCGGTGTGAGTTTTTTTTCCCCCTAATTTTTCTTTTCTTCTATTTCTTTTTTTTCGGGATTACGGTATTTCGGGATTTCTTTTTCCTTTTCCTTTTTTTGATTTTTAGGGTTTTAGTCGCAGAGGACGTAGAGGTCTTCGCGGGGGTTGAGGAAGAGGATGGGGATTTGCTCGCGGTTGACGATGGTGCGTAGTTCCTGGACTCCGAAAAAGAATTCGAAGCCGTCTTTTTCTTTTGTCGTGACGGCAATCAGGAGGTCGTAGTCGTTGGCGTGGGCGAAACGGAGTGCGTTGATGTCCTGGAAGGTTGATTTGCTTTGGATTGAGTGTTGTTCGAAGGAGATGTCGAGGTCGTCGTAGAGCTTGGTGAGTTGGGTCATGTTGGCCTGCCATTTTGCGTGGAGGAACTGGTCGCGGTAGTCGTAATGGAGGACGTGCATGCGGCAGTTGCCGAAACGTGGGAAATAGCTGGACCAGATGAATTTGTCTTTGCTTTCCTTCTTGAAGTCGACGGTCATGGCCACGTCTTTGATGTGGGCGGAATCGGCGAGGGGTTTCTGAACGACGAGGAATGCCGTTTTGCAGTCGGCGAAGTTGTGCATGATGGCATGGCGACTCAGCGGGCTCCGTCGTCGTGCATGGGGAACGACGGCAGCGACAATGGTGACGGCGTTAAGGAGTTGAGGCAGAGCGGTCAGGACTTGTCGGGTGTCGCCTTTGAGTGCGGCATAGGTGAGGTTGGAGGGTTGGAGCTGCAGGCGGCTGTTGTCCAGCAGCTGTTGCCTGATTGCTTTTAGTCGGCTTTCGGCCTCGTCGGGGGTGAGCGAAGAGTAGCGCTGGTCGCATATATGCATCAGTATGAGACCCTTCTGCAGCATTTGAGCCATCTGGATGCTGTAGGAGAGCACAGCGTCGGAATGGTTGAAATCGGCTATGTAGGCAATGATGAACTGATCTTTTTTTTCTTTTTTAGTCATAGTTATCGGATTAAAGTCACGTCGCCCTTGAGTTGTGTCAGCTGTCCGTTGGCACACTTTATGCGGCAATAATAGACATATACGCCCGGCATGCACCAGTTGTCGCGGAAGCGTCCGTCCCAGCATTGCGTGATGTTGTCGCTTTCGTACACCTTCTCGCCCCAACGTGTAAAGATGGCGATGTGGAAGTCGTCGACCCACTCGCCGGAGATGCAGAGGCAGTCGTTCTTGCCGTCGTTGTTCGGAGTGAAGGCGTTGGGGATGAAGATGTTGGTCTCGCCGCAATTGACATTGATGCATCCGACGGCCACAGAGTCGGTGTGTGTGCATCCGAGGCTGTCGGTGGCGGTGACGTAGAAGACGGTGCTGTCCTCGAGAGTGGCGACGGGGTTGGTCGAGGCTGGATTGTCGAGCAAGTCGGATGGGCTCCACCAGTATGTGGCGCCCGAGATGGGCGTGACGTGGAGCGTAGTGCTCTGTCCGTTGAAGACGAAATCGGCATCGGCCCATACGTGCATGCTGTCGAACGAGTGCAAAGCCGGAATCATGATGCTGTCGTGCTTCTGGCATCCGTTGGCATCGGTGGCCACGACGTGGACCATGCCCGGGCAGAGGTTGAGGGCTGTGGCTGTCGTTTCGCCCGTGCTCCATTGGTAGCTGCATGGGTCTTGACCACCGGTAAGGAGAGCCGTGGCACTGCCGTTGCACATGCCGGCGCAGGCGGCGTGGTCGATGGAAAGCGACAGCGAGAGGTCGACATTTTCGAGTACTTCGACGGAGTCGATGAAGGTGCAGCCGTTAGTGTCGGTGATTTGAATGACATACACACCCGGGCAGAGGTTGGAGCGCGAGGATGCTGTGGAGCTGTCGTCGAGCCACAGGAACTGATAGAGCGAAGGGCCGTTGACAGAGACAGACACCTGTCCGGTGCAGCTTTCCTGGCAAGCGATATGCATGACATCGAAAGAGACGACAGGCGCGGGGCGGTCAGGAATAGTGAAATCGGTAGCCACCTGGCAGTTGTTGGCGTCGATGGTATGGTAGGTGTAGCTGCCGGGGCAGAGTGCGGAGTATGAGTATTGTGGGTCGGTTCCGCCGTGTTCGGAAATCCAGTGCTGGACAGGCTCTTGAGCGAACGAAGTTTGGACGACGACAGCGGAGGCGTCGCACGAGCCCGGGCAGGAGGGTGGCGCAAGGAGGATGCTGTCGACGATTTGTGTAAAAGAGATCTGGATGCTGTCGGTCTTGTAGCATCCGCGGTCGTCGGTGACATGCATGTAGAGCCATTGCACGTCGGAGGGGTCGAAGGAGTAGGAGCCGCTGCCCATATCGGAATTGAGCGTGTCGGTGAGGTCGCGGTTCGACGACCACTGGTAGGTGATATTGTTGCCTTGCGCTTCGATGTCGAGCGTGGTCGGGACGGAGCATGTCGTTGGGTTGCCGACGATGTGGGCTTCGGTTTCGCCAGCCAGGACTACCTGTTGCACCATTTTGCCGCAGCCGTAGTTGTTGCCCGTCATGATCCAGAGGCTGAAGACACCCGTCTGGTCGGTTGTGGGGTTGGCTATGTTGCTGTCGCTCACTTCGCCCACGGTCCAGTGGTAGGTCAGTCCCACTTCGGGTTGCAGACCTATCTGGATGGTCGAGCCCGGGCAGGTCCTCAGCGTGTCGAGTTGCGGGACATTGGTGCCGCTGAGGATAGTGATGGTATGTTCGGTGGTGTCGCTTTCGCGGCACCCTCCCGGCATGAAAGCTATGAGCCTGACGGTATAGAACCCGGCAAAGGCGTAGACGTGCGTGGGGTTGGCGTCGGTAGAGGTCTGGCCGTCGCCGAAGTCCCAGAGATAGGACGTTCCGCGTCCGGTGTTGTGGAAAGTGATTGTCGTCGGGTCGCATTCGTCGCTGCGCGTATAGTTGAATTCCGCCACGGGGAAGTCGTCGGTGAGGTTGAGACGGAAGATGGCATTGTTGCAGTTGTTGCTGTTATTGTGCTGGCTATAGGCGCCTGTGGTCACGGGGAAGTTGTCGTTTTGCGAGCAGCTGGCGCAGACCGACTGGTAGATGGTGCCGAGGCGGTCGAAGCGGCTGGTGCCGCCGTCGACGTGGTCGCTGCCGCTATAGTAGTTGCCTGCCGAACTGTGTTGTTCGCCGAAGAAAGTGGCATAGACGAGGTTGTTGGCATCGATGTCGAGGCTCATGATATAGAAATCCTGTCCGTCGGTGGAGCTCTGGTAGGCGTCGGGCGTGACGGTGAGGTTGGACGTGCCGCCGCTGAACCAAGGATAGGTGGTTCCATTCCAACTGAAACCCAGGAAAATGCGTCCCCAACCACTAAGGTAGATGCGGTTGCAGATGTCGACAGCGAAGGCCGTAGGCGAAATGTTAGGGCTGCCGGAGCCGTCGCCGAAAACGGTGCTCCACTTGAGGCTGTCGAGAGCCGGCGTGAAGCGAGCCAGGAACTGTCCGCTGTTAGGGGTGTTGTAGTTGGCGTTGTGTATCAGTGTGCTGCCAGGAGCCTTGGTTTGTCCGAAGATGAAGACATCGCCCGTTTTGCCGCAACGCACGAAATAGCTTTGGTCGTAGGAGGTGGAGCCGAACATCGTGCTGGCCATCATAACGTTTCCGTAGTACGATATTTTGGTGACGAAAGCGTCGGCGCTGCCACCGCTGTAGTAGTTACGGTAGCTCCCCGGTGTTGTGGGGAAGTTGGGGGAGTTGGTGCCGCCGGTGACGATGACGTTATAGTCGTTGTCGCAGTCGATGGAGTAGATGGCATCGTCCTTGATGCCACCGAGATAAGTGCTCCACATGAGATGGGCGAGATTGTAGTCGATTTTGAGGACGATGCCGTCCTGCCGGCCGCTGTTGTTGCCCTGGATGCAGTTGGCCGAGACCGGGAAATCGGTCGAAGAGGTTGTTGAACCCACGTAGATATTGTTGAGGTCGTCGGTGATGATTTCGCCGCGGGCGCCGTCGCCATAATTGAAGTAGAGCGAGTCGTTGCCAATCATGACGGTGTTGTAGTCGAACGAGTTTCGATAGTTGAGGCCGTCGTTGCCGCTGCCGCCGATGAAGGTAGAGGCCTGCAGCTGGGTGCCGTCGCTGCTGAAGCGGCAGATGAAAATGTCGGAGCCGTTAGGGAAATTGATGGTGCTGCTGTTCTCGTACTGCAGGGGAGTGCCACCATTGAAGGAGGTGTCGTAGGCGCCAGGAGTGACGGGGAAGTTTGCCGACCCCGTGGTGCCGAAAATAACCAGTTCGTCGAGTGAGTTGACGAAAGTGCTGTGCGGCATATCGGCGTAGGAGCCACCGAGATAGGTGGCATAGAGACGGATGGAGCCGGTGGTGTCGAATTTGAAGATGCCGATGTCGGCGTTGCCGTTGTAGGAGCCGTCGTAGGCTCCGAGCGATGTCGGGTAGCCGTTGCTGAAGACGAGTCCCGAGGTGTAGGTGTTCTTGTAGGAGTCGTAGCATCCTGTAGTGCCCCAGTTGTCGGCCGTCGACCCCGTGTAGGTCGAGAAGTAGAGATAGGGGTCGATGATGAGCGTCTGGGTTGTGTCGTAGCGTCCCAGTTCGAAGCTGAGGCGTCCCTCTTTGAGGCGGAAGCGAGCCTCGACCTCGCGTTGTGTTCCGTCGACAATCTGGTAGGCGTAGGGTCGCAGTTCGACGATGTCGACAACCGAGGTGTGGACCACGATGTTGCCGTTGCTGAGGCGCACGCCCTCGGTGCCCTCGTAGCTGATGCTGATGGCACTGGGGTTGGCGCCTGGGTAGACAATGAAGTCGTACTTCATGGCGTTGCTGGCGGCATAGACCTTGAGGTCGATACCGCTGTAGAGGTTGTGGTACAGAACCGATTGGAAGACACCGACATTAGAGGTCCAGCGGCTTTGGTCTCGTCCGAGGAAGTAGTTTTCGTATCCGGCTTGTCGTTCTGTGCCCTCGACGCTTGTCGTAGAGCAGCCCTCGAAGCGCATGCGGTAGGCGTGGGTGCGGAACGATGAGGGGGTGCGTTTAGGATTAGAGGCATCGACGTGGCCGGGGTGGTGCAGGTTGGGGTTGTCGGGATGCTCGACGACGAAAGTGAAACAGTCGCGTTCGACGAAGAGAGTTGAGGCGTGCATTTGCGAACGGAAGAGAACCCGGTCATTCCACTGGCCTTTATTCTCGGAGAAAAGAATCCTGGCACCCAGTCCGAGGGTGTCGCGGTCGTTGCGAGCCTGCAAAAGACTGGAACACAAAGACAGGGCTGCAAAAATCAGGATTTTTACTATTGTATACAATATATGTTTCATGACTGCAAAGATACTACTTTTTTTTAGTTGCAGAACAAAATTAAACTATTTTTTTTGAAAACAGGATTTTCCAGAAATAGACCAGGATTTATTCGTCAATCATCTTGTGGAACGTGAATGCCCGTGAATGTCCGTGAATGTCCGTGAATGTCCGTGAATCGCCATAAGAGCGCCTCTAATAATTAGAGCACCTCTAATAATTATTTAAAACGGCGAATTGTACGAATTAAACGAATTGATATTTAGAAATTTGTTTTGCTAACAAAACGCGAATTAAACGAATTTTAGAGGTTACCATAAATGATTATTAATTGTAAATTGTTACTTATTTTTCATTTTTTATGTGTAATTTTGCAAATTCTTATGATAGGCCAGGATACCATACAACGCATTATGGATGCGACACGTATCGAAGAAGTGATTGGCGAATTCGTTTCGATGAAGAAGCGTGGCACCAATTACGTAGGATGCTGTCCGTTCCACAACGAGAAGACCCCGTCGTTCTCGGTTTCGCCGTCGAAGGGAATATACAAATGCTTCGGATGCGGCGAGAGCGGCAACGTTGTCGGTTTCCTGATGAAGCATGAGCACTACACCTATCCCGAGGCGTTGCGCTGGCTCGCCAAGAAGTATAATATCGAGGTCGAAGAAGAGCAACTCAGCGAGGAGCAGATAGAGCGCAACAACGAGCGTGACGCCCTGTTCCACGTGTCGGAATTTGCACAGAAATATTTTGCCACCTTGCTTTATGAGGACGAGATGGGAGTTGCTGTAGGACTGAGCTATTTCCACAACAGAGGACTCACCGACAAGGTTATCAAGGACTTTGGTCTCGGATACTGCCTTGACCAGTGGGATGGCTTTACCAAATATGCCAAGACTAACGGCTACAGCGACAATGTGCTGGAAAAGACGGGATTGACCATTTTCAAGGAAGGCGGCAAGTCGTTCGACCGGTTCCGTGGGCGCGTGATGTTCCCGATATACAGTGTCAGCGGGCGCGTGCTTGGCTTCTCGGGTCGAATACTCACCAACGACAAGAAGCAGGCCAAGTATGTCAACTCGCCCGATTCGGATATATACAACAAAAGCCACATCCTCTATGGCCTCTACCAAGCCAAGAACGCCATATCGCGTCTGGACAAGTGCTACCTGGTGGAAGGCAATATCGACGTGATATCGATGTACCAGTCGGGAGTGGAGAACACGGTGGCCTCGTGTGGCACATCGCTGACCATCGAGCAGGTGCGTCTGATGAGGCGCTACACAAAGAATGTCACGGTGCTATACGATGGTGACAAGGCAGGCATCAAGGCAGCGTTCCGGGCTGTCAACATGCTGTTTGAGGAGGGGATGCACGTCCGCGTAGTGCTCTTCCCCGACGGCGACGACCCCGACAGCTATGCCCAGAAATACGGTTCGACGCAGCTACAGGACTACCTGCGGGACAACGAGACCAACTTCATAATGTTCAAGACCAAGGTGCTGCTCGACGAGGTGAAAGGCGACCCCATCCGTAAGGCCGAAGTGCTGAACGACATAGTCCGAACCATATCGTTGGTCAGCGACCTTCTGGAGAGGGCAGAATATGTGCGCCAGTGTGCGTCGCTGTTGCAGATATCGGAAGAGGCCCTACAGAACGAAGTGGCCAAAACCCTTAACCGCAAGCTGTACGAAAACCTGAACCACAAGCCCGACCCCAACGACAAGGACCTTGCCGACGCGCAGACGCAAGGCGAACAGCAGGAAGAGCAGAAGCCTGCAGAGCAGCCACAAAGCCAGGTGACGCCGTTCATGATTAATCCGGCACAAAGCCAGGAAATCAAGATAGTAAGCCTGCTGCTGAATTACGGCAACGAGCTCCTCTCGGTCGACGTGACGAACGAAGAAGGCAAAACGGAAAAAGAGAACTATACGGTGGCACAAATGATTGTTGGCGACCTGCTTGCCGACGAACTGACATTTGCCGACCCCGTGTGCCAAACCATATTCAATGTGTATGCAGAGAAGATTGAAAACGGAGAGACGATGATAGACCCGCAGATTTTCACGATGCACGATAACGAGCAGGTGAGGAAATTCGCCACCGACAACCTTATGGTAGACTACCATATAAGCGACAACTGGTCGGAAATGAAGCACATATATGTGCCCATGCCCGAAGATAGGCTTCGGGAAGACGTCACGGAGTCGATACTGACATTCAAAATGAAGAAACTTGATATAAAACTGAACGAACTGGACCGGCAGTTCCCGTACTTGACCGACGACAACGAAAAGCTGATGCTGATAGCGCAGAAGATGTCGCTCTGGAAAATAAAGCAACAGCTGGGACAGGCGTTGAACAGAGTGTTTTGTTGAGAATTGAGAATTCAATAATTTAAGTAAATTGTGGATATACAAAGTATAAAAAACAGATATGACATCATCGGCAACGATCCCAAGCTGATATTGGCCATTAACAAGGCCATTCAGGTTGCCCCGACCGACCTTAGCATCCTAGTCACAGGTGAAAGCGGTGTCGGAAAGGAGATTTTTGCCCGTATGATACACGACAACAGCAGCCGGAAGCACAAGAAACTGGTTTCGGTCAACTGCGGTGCCATTCCCGAAGGGACGATAGAGAGTGAGCTTTTCGGCCACGTCAAAGGTTCGTTCACCGGAGCCGACAAAGACCGAAAGGGATACTTTGAGGAGGCCGATGGCGGCACCATCTTCCTCGACGAAGTGGGCGAGTTGCCCCTTGCTATGCAAGTCAAGCTGCTGCGCGTGCTCGAGAATGGCGAGATAATACCCGTTGGCTCGTCGAGTTCGCGCAAAATCAACGTCCGTGTTGTTGCAGCCACCAATGTCGACTTGCTGGCCGCAATACGCAAAGGACAGTATCGCGAAGACCTCTACTACCGTCTGAACCAGATTTCCATTTCCATACCGCCGCTGCGAGAGCGCAAGGAGGATATCGTCCTGCTTTTCCGTAAGTTTGCTTCCGACGTGTCGGAGAAATACGGAATGCCGCTGTTGCGCCTGTCGGACGATGGGCGCGAGTACCTGATGGACTATCCCTGGTACGGCAACGTGCGAGAGTTGAAAAACGTTACAGAGCAAATTGCTGTTGTCGAATCGGAGCGACTGATAACCAAGGATATATTGAGCAATTATATACATTATGTTCCAGACGAGAAGATGCCGGTGGTCTTTCAGCAAGAGGGGCAGTCGTCGAACACCATCTCGGACCGCGAGCTTCTGCTCAAAGCCCTCACCATGGGGCAGATGATTAACGAGATGAGGACGGAAATCAACAACCTCAAGCAGATGATCACCACGCTGGCGCATCAGGGTGTAACGTTGCAGCCGGGTATGGACCAGGAAGGTTTTGTGGAAGGAGAGAACTACTATCAGCTCGATTCGGTGTCACAGGATCATAAGTTCCACCACTATGGAGGCATCAAGGAACATGGCTATCCGCCCGAATACAAGAATAGTGCTACGGAGGCTGAGGAGGTTGAATTTCAGGAGTTCCCGGAAGATAGCAAGCCTGCTGGTGCTGAGGGAGAGCCACTCTCGTTGGCAGAAAGGGAGAAGGCAGCCATCGTCAGGGCCTTGGAGCGTCACCACGGACGTCGCCGCCCGGCGGCCCAGGATTTAGGCATATCGGAACGCTCGCTATACCGTAAAATCAAGGCATACGATATAGAAAAATAAAATTCAGGGAATGCTGTTTTGATAAAAAATCGTATTTTTGCAAAAATATTTTAATAAGAATACTTGTTGTAGGTAATTAGAATACAACTTGTTAAAGATATGGAACAGGAAACGATACAGATTACATTACCATCTTCAAAGAGTTTGTCCAACCGATGGCTGATGCTCGACTATATGTCGCGTACCGGAATCAAGATAAAAAATATTTCATCATCGAATGACACACAGCAACTCGGCAGATTGCTTCATCAGCTGAAGGCTGGTCGCCGTCATAACTTCGACTGCCGCGACGCCGCAACGGTGGCGCGCTTCCTGCTGGCCCTGCTGTCCATTACCCCTGGCAAGCACACTCTGACAGGTTCTGAGCAGCTGTGCAAACGCCCGATGGGTCAGCTTATCGACGCCCTTCGCACGGCAGGATGTTCGATAGAATGCACCGGAGAAGAGGGCCATTTGCCTGTGAAAATCGACGGAGTCATCCCCACCGGACGCCGTATCGTGATAGACTGCAGTGTGTCCAGCCAGTACGCATCCGCGTTGCTGCTTGCCGCTGCTACCATGCCCCAGGGCGGAATGGTGGAACTCGTGGGAGCTCCAGTGTCCGAACCATATATCGACATGACCCTCAAAGTCATGGAGCAAGCCAAGGTGCAGTGCGTGCTCAAAGGCAATCCGCCAACCTACAATGTGGAACACTCCATACCGCAATGCGACATAGTCTCGATCGAGAAAGACTGGTCATCGGCATCCTATTTCTTTGAAGCCGTCTCGCTTCTGCCTAACGTGCCGGTACGACTGCCGGGCCTGTACCGTGAGAGCCTGCAGGGAGACCAGGCAGTCCGCGAAATATTCAGTCAGCTGGGTCTGACCGTGTTGCAAAGCGAGCAGTCGGTCGAGTTGCGGAGAGAGAAAGCACTGGCGACAAAACTCGAATGGGATTTCACAGGCACGCCAGACCTTGTTCCGGCTGTTGCGGTTGCATGTGCAGCCCATGGCATTGAGGCACACCTGACCGGTGTCGGCACGCTGCGCTACAAAGAGAGCGACCGTCTGCAGAGTATCAGCTCTGAACTCAAGAAACTGGGTCGCGAGGTGGTGTACGATGAGAACACCATGACCATTCCTGCCGGTGAGCCGTTCACGAAAGACAATATTCCTGTCGACAAGCCCATCGATGCACACGGCGACCACCGTATAGCAATGGCTTTTGGTGTGTTGAAGCTTCTGAATCCCGCCCTCGAGATCGATACGCCCGATGTCGTTGCCAAGTCGTTCCCCGATTTCTGGAAAATGCTTGACAGATTGATAAAGAGTTAAGTATTTCTGTTCTTTCGCAATCATATTAGAGCACCTCTAATAATTATTTAAAACGGCAAATTGTACGAATTAAACGAATTGATATTTAGAAATTTGTTTTGCAAACAAAACGCGAACGTTTCGCAAAGCGAGAGAAAAGAAAACTTGTTTGCTTTTCCGAGCCAAAGAAATGTCAACGAAGATAATTAAACGAAATTTTAGAGGTTACCACAAATTTCTTTTTTTGGGTCGCTGCGCTCAAAATCGCTCGAAAATCGTTTTAAAAATCTTTCACTTTTTTTGAACACGAATAACACGAATTGCACGAATAATCTTTTCTTGCCTATATTCACGAATGGTCGCACACGACCTGCGAATTGTGCGAATCTCTTTTTGGGTCGCTGCGCTCAAAAT
>JAFXAD010000060.1 GCA_017522065.1 Bacteroidales bacterium | reverse complement strand
GTGAGATGTGAGAGGTGAGATGTGAGATGTGAGAACGGAAAACGGAAACGATAACGAAAACGATAACGAAAACGATAACGAAAAAAAAACGAAAAGATTCAATTGAAAACTATTCGCCTTATATGGAACTGTGACAGGAAACGCCTTGTGCTGAAGGTGGTCTATACCTTCGTTGGCAGTATTCTTCCGCTTGTCAACCTCTATGTGCTAAAGCTAATGGTCGATACCGTTACTACGCTTGCTGCCACAGGAGGACAAGGTGTCAATATGTTGGAGACCATAGGATTCGCTGTTTTGATGTTTTGTGGTATTGTGTTGGTCAACAGAGTTATTGGGGCTTTGAGTACGGTCAACGACGATATCCTTACGCAGAAACTGGTGGATTACATCAATAAACTCATTCAGGAGCAGTCCGTAAGCCTCGATATGGCATATTATGACAATCCGGAATACCACGACACATTTCATCGCGCTCAGCAGGAAGCTGCCTATCGTCCGGTGAGGATGATGGAGAGCATCATGGCGGTGTTTGGGTCTGTAGTGTCGTTGGTTGGTGTTACACTGATGTTGTTTTCTGCATCGTGGCGCGTGATTGTGGTTATGGTTGTTGCCATAATACCAACCTTCTGTGTGAGGCTGTACAAGTCGCGGACGTTGTACCGTTTCCGCCGCGAGACTACGCAGATGGCGCGTCGCAGCAACTACTATGGTGCCCTGCTGACAAATCGCAGCTTTGCAAAGGAGGTGCGCAGTTTTGGTCTGGCTGACCATTTCCGGAAACTCTATGTAGATATACGCAAGAGACTGGTATCGCAACTGATGCATATTTCGCGCCGAATGGCTGTGCTCGATGTGCTTACAGCTGTGGTCGAGGCTGTCGCCATGGGTGCCGTGTTGCTGCTTCTTGTGGCTCCAGTTGCAGCAGGGGTATTGACAATAGGCACGTTTGTCATGCTTTTCGAGGCCTTCAGGCGCGGACAGAGCTATTTGAGTGCCCTCGTGGGCGGCGTTAGCGGTATTTACGAACACAAGATGTTTATCAACAATCTGTTCGATTTCCTGAATCTGAAGCCATCGATTGTGTCGCCTGAAAAGCCTGTGGCATTCCCATCTACAGTCGAAGAGGTCGGCTTTGACAACATAACGTTTGCGTATCCGGACATGAACGTGCCGGTTCTGAACCACTATTCGCTTACGGCTCGGCGTGGAGCGGTTACACTTATAGAGGGCGAGAACGGATTCGGCAAGACGACAATGCTGAAACTGTTGCTGCGCCTATATGACCCACAGGAGGGTACGGTACGTATAAACGGTATCGATATCAGGCAGTTTGATGTTGCCGAACTGCGTCGCAATGTGAGTGCCATTTTTCAGGATTACGTACAGTTTTATTTTACTGTGCGCGAAAATGTAGCCTTTGGTGATATTAATTCTCCAGAAGATGCGCAACGCATGGCAGAGGCAATCCGCATGGCAGATGCCGAAAGTGTGGTCGACCGGTTGGGCAATGGTCTCGAAACGCAATTGGGACGCCAATTCCAAGGCGGTGAAGAACTCAGCATGGGACAGTGGCAACGCGTGGCGCTTGCCCGTCAGCTCTATTCACGAGCCCAGGTGCTTGTTTTCGATGAGGCTACAGCATGGATGGATGTGCAAGGACGTCAGATTTTTATGAAGACTGTCGAGAGTCTGAAGGCCGACCATGTCGTGATCCTTATAAGGCACGATTCTGGCGATTTTTGAGTTCTTCAAACATTTTCTTGCCGTATTCGTCGTCGTAGTCGTCGAGGGCAGAGTTCATCTCGTGGCGAAGTCGTTCAAGCTCGCTTTTGAGTTCTTCGGTGCTGCCGTTGAAAGGGGTGCGTCCTTGGGCCAGATCGTCGTAACGTTGCTTGGCTTCCATGGCGCGTTGGTATAGTTCGTCGATGTTTCCACCTTCGAATTGCTCGTCGTTGACTTCCTCGTGCAGTGAGCGGTATTCGTCGGTGAGGATGCTCTCGTATTCAAGGCGCGTCATTTGGTACCGGTTCTCGGCAAAGTCCATGGCCACCATGAGATGTTCCATCTTCTCTTCGGCCTCCTCTTTGGTCTCGTCGAGATAGGGTATATATCCGTCGCGATAGTTCTCGAAAGCTTTTTTGGCCTCTATCCATTCTTCGTAGGCCTCTTCCATTTCTTGTTTTGCTTCAAAAATCATGGTGCGGTTGTGATTTCAAGTTTAGAGAAAAATGTGGGAATTCGTTAAGGATTAACGCATTCCCACATTGTGGATGTATGATTCCAGAGGTCTGTTACTCTTCAGGAGCGAACATGGGATCCCAGGCGGGGAGCATGATGGGCTTCTGGTCGAGGAGGGCGCGGATGTTGGCAGGGATGTATTTCTCTTCGAGCACCACGCGGAACATGTACTCGTTGAACCAGTCGTTGGTCATGATGAGGTTGCCCTGGTAGCCGTAGTTTGGTCCCCAGCTGTTTTCGACCATCCATTTCAGCGGGTTGCCGTTCTTGTCGAGGTCGACGGCGCAGAGCGTCATGGCGTGGCTGCTGCCGCTGGCGAAAGTGCTGACGCGCTGTTTTTTGTCCATGCCAAAGGTGGTACCCATCAATGAGCCGTAGTCGAAGTTGTTGGGGTCCATGAAGCCCTTGTCGCGGTCGAGGAATTTTCCCACGTCGCAGCTGAAGTACATCATTGTGCTGTCCTTGATGGAGGCGATGCACATAGGAGCTATCTCGTTCATGGGCAGGTTGATGTAGCGCCAGTTCTGACCGTCATACACGTGGCGGTCGTATTGGATTTCGTATACCTTATAGTATTCGCGAGTGGGGTCATTCATGACCATGTAGAACTTGGAGAAGTCCTGTTTAGCGTATTTTTCGTAGAACGACATCGGGGTGTAGTGTTCGGTGCTGACCACCTCGCCTTTGGCGTTGCGCAGAGTCCAGTCGAACTCCGTCGGAGGTTCGCCCATTGTGAGGGCCAGCATACGGTATATGGTGCCGAGCATCTCGGTCTTGCGGCTGTTGAGTTTGTCAGAGGTCATGCCTTTCTGTGCGGCCATGTCGCGCAGTTCGAGGCCGAATTCACGAAGCTTGAGGCTGAGCAGGTTGCTGATAGAGGAGGTGTTGTTGGTGTTGTAGGTTTCTGGCATGACGTCGCTGGGTACGAGGCCGTATTTCTCGACGAGGTTGGCAATGCCAGTGAACTGTCCGCCGTCGCCGATGGGGTTCTTGAAGAGCCATTCGACCTCTTGGTCGGTCATGGGTTTCTTGTAGGTGTCGATGATGGCCTGCAGGAAGAGATTGCTCTTCTCGAGCTGGTCGTAGAAGAAAGTATAGGCCTGCGAGAACTGGAAGTCGGCGGGCAGGTCGTGCTGGCGTATGGCCTTGTTGCGCATCACGTTCATGCCGGTGAACATCCAGCAGCGTCCGGACGATTTCTGGTCGGTGACGGCCTTGCTCACTACGCGGTTCGAGAAGTGCGAGTCGAACTTCGTGGCGTTCTCGTAGTTCATTGCGAGCTTGGCGGGGCTTTGGTTGACCATGATGTTGCGCATGGCCTTGTCGCTGGCCGTGCCGCCGTACGATTTCTTGATTTGCTGCATCATTTCACTGCTGATGCCGCCATTGTTGTTGTCAGTTGTCGCAGTCTTGTTCTTCTGGGCCGATACTGTGCCACAAAGGGCAATGCACAGCGATGCGGCAATAATAAATCTTTGTTTCATTATTTTTTTGATGTTTTTTTGTTAATCAATATTATATGTATTAGCTGCATGTTTTTAGTGCAGCCCTAATTTGATTGCAAAAATAATGAAAAAAATCGATTTATTTGCAATAATGCAAAATAATTAAATAATAAGCTGAAGGTCAGTAGTTAAATGGGTGAGTAGGAGTCGGATGACGTTTCTCTTATTTCCCTGCACAATGTGAGCAGATGCCTTTGACGAGGTATTCTGTTTCTTCGGTTATGAAGCCTTCTGGGATGGGTACTGGAGGGATGGTTATGTTGGTGAGACAGAAAGTGCGGTGGCAGATGCGGCAGGTGAGGTGTACGTGACCCATGCAGCGACGGGTGTCGTCGTGGTGGCAGACGCAGTATTTCTGGATTCCGCTGCCGTCGTCGACGTTGTGGAGCAGGTGTGCGTCGCTGAAAACGGTGAGGGCTCTGAAGAGGGTGGAGCGGTCGACGGTTGGGAGAACCCCTTCGAGGTCACTGAGGCTGAAGACGCCATCGGTTTCGTGGCGGATGATGTTCCATATCATCAGTCGTATGGCAGTGGGGCGTATGCCTGAGTTTTGTAGTGTTTCTTCGTCGGTCATAAATATACCCTTATTTAACGTTAACTTCAGAGAGAACAATATCTTATCATAATTATATAAATCTTTTCACTTTCTGTTCTCCGCTTCCTTTAACGAGGTTGTTTGGTTTTTAGTGTGCGCATGGCGTTGAAGACAGCGAGGACGGTGACTCCGACGTCGGCAAAGACAGCCATCCACATTGTTGCTATGCCTGTGGCGGCAAGGATGAGTACAAGGATTTTGATGCCGATGGCAAAAACGACGTTCTGGCGTGCGATGCGCAGCGTGCGGCGTGAAACGCGAATGGCCTCTGCCACCTTCGATGGGTCGTCGTCCATAATCACTATATCGGCGGCTTCGATGGCGGCGTCGCTGCCCAAGCCTCCCATAGCGATGCCTACGTCGGCAGTGGCCAAAACAGGTGCGTCGTTGATGCCGTCGCCGACAAAAGCTACACGGCGATTTTCGTCTTCTGCTTTTTGTTCCATTGCATGGGGCCGTTTTCTCGCCATGCCAAAGTGAGCGAGCTCCCTTTGGTCATTTGGCTTATCGAAACGTTCTGTACTTATACGCTTTATCCACATTACTTTATCTTCGGGCATCAGGTGGCTGTGGTACTCGTCGATATCCAGCTGGCGAGCAACGTCGGCAGCCACATCCTCGCTGTCGCCAGTCAGCATAACACTGCGTCGAATTCCGAGTTGCCGAAGCTGCTTGATTGCTATGGCACTGTTGGCTTTGATACGGTCGCCCGTGACAATATGTCCGGCATACGTCCCGTTGATGGCTATGTGTATGATGGTCCCTGTGTGGTTGCACGGATGCCAGTGGGCACCAACGGCTTCCATCATGCGCTCGTTACCGACGCATACGATGTTGCCTTCCACGCAAGCCTTGATGCCTTGTCCGGCAATTTCTTCGATGTCGGTCACAGTGCATCCGTCGGTGGCCTCGTCAGGGAAAGCGTCACGCAAAGCAGCTCCGATGGGATGTGTGGAAAAATGTTCGACGTGGGCAGCCAGATGCAACAGATGCTGTTCGTCGCAGCTTTCGGGATGCACCGCTGTTACGGCAAACTGTCCTTGGGTCAAAGTGCCTGTCTTGTCGAAGACTACGGTGTCCACTTTGGCCAGAATGTCTATATAGTTGGCACCTTTGACGAGGATGCCTTTGCGCGAGGCGCCGCCGATACCTCCGAAAAACGACAGAGGAACGCTGATGACCAGTGCGCAGGGGCAGCTGACGACGAGGAACATAAGAGCGCGATAGAGCCATACGGGGAACGAAGATGCAAACGAGGGCGAAAACAGCGGTGGCAACAGAGCCAATGCGACGGCGGCAAAGACAACTATAGGAGTGTAGATGTGGGCAAAGCGTGTGATGAAGGACTCGCTATGTGATTTGTGTTCCGAGGCGTTCTCTACAAGGTCGATTATACGCGACACGGTGCTTTCGCCGTAGCTTTTGGTCACTCGTGCCTTTACCACGCCACTGATGTTGACGCAGCCGGAAATCAGTTCGTCGCCTTCGGCGGCATTGCGTGGAGTGCTTTCGCCCGTAAGGGCTATGGTATTGAGTGCTGTAGCTCCTTCTATTATCACGCCGTCAAGCGGTACTCGCTCGCCGGGGCGTACTAAAACGATTTCTCCGACAGAGACTTGTGAGGGGTCGACCGTGACGGCTTGCCCGTCGCGTATTACGGTGGCGGTGTCGGGCCTGATGTCCATAAGGTGCGATATGCTCTCCCGGCTCCGTCCTTCGGCAATGCCCTCGAAGAGTTCGCCTATCTGGAAGAACAGCATAACGAAGACGGCTTCGGCGAATTGGTTCTCGGCATTAGGAAGGAAGCCGATGCACAGGGCTCCGATGGTGGCGACGGCCATGAGGAAATTCTCGTCGAAGAGTTCGCCGTGGAGTATGCCTTCGAAAGCCTCCTTCAGGGTATCGAATCCTACAATGATATAAGGTACAAGGAAGACAAGCAGCAGTTGCCATGTGGGGAGGTTGGAAGTCTTTTCGATGATTATGGCACCCGTCAGAAGTATGGCGGCAATGATGATTGTGACAATCTTTTTCTTTGGCGACTCGTCCTCATGGTGGTGCTCGTGGTGGTGATGTTCGTCGTGGCAGTGGCAATGGCCGGCATTGTGATGGTGATGATGTTCGTCGTGCCTTTCGTGGCAGTGGCAATGGCAGTGCTCGCTTTCCGCTTTCCGCTTTCCGCTTTCCGTTTCTGTGTTATAGTGGTGATTTTCAGACATATCTTTGTGTTTTTATTTGTTCGTTTCTGAATGCAAAGATACGACTGGGTTTTTGCAACCGGGTTGCAAATGCAGTTCGCCCCGTCCCGGATGCAGCTGCCTGCCGGCTGGTACGCCATTTCTTCATTACTTCGCCGTTACATCTTCGTTACTTATTCGTTATTTCTTCGATACGCAATCGAAGAAGTATCGTTGAACGAACGTTAAACGAACGTTGAAATGGGGGAGGAGGTCGGGGCCTGGTGGAGGTGGGGCGTGTGCCGAATCAGAACAGCAGGAATCTTTCTTTGAAGCGCATATAGAATCCGACAAACAGGTCTGTTTTGCGGAGGTCGAGGTCGTAGTAGATGTCGGCCTGTAGACCCAGATTGAGCCCTTCGAACTCGTGTTCGTATGCTGCGCTGAATGTCAGTATGTTGCGTATATCGCTGGCACTTGCCAGACTTGTCGACTGGGGGATGTGCTGAGCGCTGTAGGCATTAGCCGACCAGAAAACCGGGCTGCCGTGGGCGCTAAAGTAGTGGTCGCCGTGCCAATAGCCGACGGCAGCGCGTGCCGACCATCCGATACCCAGGCTATGCGCATAGTTGCGATAGTCGAACGAGAGGGTAGGGTAGAATGCCTTGCCGCCGTGGTCGAGCGTATTGTCTTCAAGATGATAGAAGTACACTGGCAGGTCGAGTGTCCAGCTTCTAGAGGGTCTCATATTGCGGCCCCGCATAAATGACAGCCGTAAGCCTATTTTCTCGTTGAAGGTGGTGACGGTGTTGGTGTCGATGGTTTTGAGCTCGCCGCCGCGATGGCTGGCGATGAAGTGGGCGGGGATGTCGACGGCCCAGATTCGGTCTTTTGTATAGCGTTCGATGATGCAAGGTCCGGCAATGGGTTTAGCGAAGCTGTGCGAGCTGTCGCTTTTGATAAAACGAAGGAGCGAGATTGTGTGGTTTGTGCCCATCGTGAAGCGTTCCTGGTCGGGGGTCCAGGGCGTGAGGTAGTGCTGCCAGTCGAGCCAAGTGTCGCTGTTCCAGATTTTTGTTTTGGTCAGTATCTGCAAACCGTCTTCCTGATAGTTGAAAATCCATCGGCTGGGGTCGTAGACGGGTGCGTCGAGCCGGTGGGTGTGGCTGCCGTAGATGGTTCCGGCAACGAGAGTGAGCCATTTTGTCGGTGCGTAAACCAATGATAACGTGGGATGTAGGTGGTAGAGCGAGTCGAGTCCGGCAAAGGCTGTGGCATTGAAGCCTATGCGCAGCTGAGCCCGTTCGTTGATGCCGTAGGCGAGGGCAGGGGACAGGCGGAAACCGGCGACGGTGTAGCCTTTGGCCATACTGGTTGCGTATTCGGCATCGTAGAAGAAGCCGTTGGCGTCGACTTCGAGCGCCAGATGACGGCATCCGGCAATCAGGTCGCGTTGCGATGGCGGCATGTCGTAAAAAAGGTGCATCGTGGCAGGTTCGGTACTGTTGCTGCCGAGTAGCGATGATTGCTGTGCTGTTGCCGCAAACGCGGATGAAAGCGTCAGGACGAGGAACAAAAGGTGAGGTTTCATATCGTCAATTTTGATTTTGCAAAGGTACTAATTATTATGCAACTGGCAAAAATAAAACTTGAAAGTGCCGTTTGCGGAATATTTAGAATCAGTAAATCAAAATGTTGTGTTTTATTATTAAATTCTCTATTATTATATTGTTTTTTTTTGCTATTTTTGCACGAAATTTTATCATTATGTATACAGATACCACAAAATTCATTGGCGAAGGACTTACATACGATGATGTCCTCTTAGTTCCCTCTTATTCAGATGTACTTCCGCGCGAAGTTAAGGTTACATCGCGCTTCTCTCGCAATATCACTCTCAACATACCAATGGTCTCTGCAGCCATGGATACTGTTACCGAGGCAGCTATGGCCATCGGCATGGCGCAGGAAGGCGGTATCGGTGTCTTGCACAAGAATATGACTATCGAAAGCCAAGCCAACGAGGTCCGCAAGGTGAAACGTTCTGAGAACGGCATGATTGTCGACCCCGTCACCCTTGGCAAGGATGCCCTTGTGAAAGATGCCCTCAGCCTTATGCATGAGTACCATATCGGTGGTATCCCAATCGTAGATACCAACAAGAAGCTCATTGGTATGGTCACCAACCGCGACCTCCGTTTCGAGCGCAATATGAGTCGCCCGCTGAGCGAAATAATGATCACCGACCTCATCACAACCCACGAGGGTACCACCTTCGACGAGGCTGCAGAAATACTTCAGCAGCACAAAATCGAGAAGCTGCCCGTCGTCAACGACAATGGCCAGTTTATGGGTCTTATAACCTATAGCGACATCATGAAAAACAAGGAGCACCCTATGGCTTGCAAGGACGACAACGGACGTCTTCGCGTCGCTGCTGGTGTCGGCATCACTGCCGACATGATGGACCGCGTCGATGCCCTTGTCGCTGCCGGAGTCGATGCCATCGTAATCGACACCGCCCACGGCCACAGTATCCGTGTCGTCGAAGCCCTCAAGACCGTCAAGGCCAAATATCCGAACCTCGATGTAGTGGTCGGCAACATCGCTACTGGCGAAGCTGCGCTTATGTTGGCCGAAGCCGGTGCTGACGCTGTCAAGGTCGGTATAGGACCCGGAAGCATCTGCTCGACACGTATCATTGCAGGTATCGGTGTGCCGCAGCTCACGGCAGTGTGCGAGGTGGCAGGAGCCCTGAAGCAGGGCGGCTACGACATTCCTCTTATTGCCGATGGCGGCATACGCTACAGCGGCGACATCGTCAAAGCCCTTGCAGCAGGTGCAAGCAGCATCATGATTGGCTCGCTTGTGGCCGGTGTTGATGAAGCTCCGGGCGAGACGATTATCTTCGAAGGCCGTAAGTTCAAGTCATACCGTGGAATGGGTTCGCTCGAGGCAATGCAGAGCGGCTCCAAAGACCGCTACTTCCAGGACAAGGAGACGGATGTCAAAAAGCTTGTCCCCGAAGGCGTCGTCGGACGTGTACCCTACAAGGGCACACTCAACGAGGTCCTCTACCAACTTGTCGGTGGCCTCAAGGCCGGTATGGGATACACAGGCTCGAAGGATATCGAGGCACTGCAAAAGGCCAAGTTCATCCGCATCACTGCTGCCGGACGTACCGAAAGCCATCCGCACGACATAGCCATTACTCGTGAAGCTCCTAACTATTCAAGATAATAAGTACACAGAAAGTTTATCCATTTTTTGAAAAGGTCCTAAATAAAATAATAAATATGAAGAAAACCCTGCTTTTTGCAGCATTGTTCTCAATACTTGGCTTAAATATCCAACCTTTATGTGCCCAAAACACGGACAATCCGGTAATATTTGAAATCAACGGGAAGAAAATCTACAAATCGGAATTCATGAAGGAGTTCCTCCGCTCGGTAGGCAAGGACCCCAAGGCAGCACCAACAGCATGCACCTACGAAAAGCGACAAGCCCTCGACGAATACGCCGAACTCTTTGTCAACTACCGTACCAAACTGGAGGATGCATACGCTCTGAAGTTCGACACGTTGCCCGACCTGATAAAAGAACTGTCGGGCTATCGTAACGAGCTTGCAGCTCCTTATCTTATCGATTCCGTCACCATGAACAATATCCTTCGTGAGGCCTACCAGCGTAACCACTATGCTTTGCAAGCCGCACACATTCTGATACGTGTAGACCAAAACGCCAGTGCAGAGGACACCCTGAAAGCCTACAACAAAGCCATGGAATGCTACAAAAGGGCTAAGGCAGGCGAAAACTTCTACGAACTGGCTTACGAAAACTCCGAAGAGCGTGTCGAAAATAATATTTTGCCAACTGAGGACCCGCGCCGCAAGAACTTCGGCGACCTCGGTACCTTCTCGGTGTTCGATATGATATATCCGTTCGAGAATGCGGCATACGCTCTCAACGAAGGCGAAATATCTCTGCCAGTCCGCAGCCAGTATGGATACCACATCATCTATCTGAAAAACAAAATCCCCTATTTCGGCAAATGCACCATACAGCACATCTGGGTGTCCTCAAAAGCATATCCTTACGATGCCCAGAACCGTGCAAATACCGCCTACCAACGTCTCAAGAACGGAGAGAGTTTCAATGTAGTTTGCCAGGATTTGTCCGACGACAAGAGTTCGGCGGGCAACGGAGGTCTTGTCAGCGACCTGGCCATGGGTCAGATGCCCCCTGCCTATATCGAACAGGTGTCGAAAATGAACCCGGGCGAATACACCAAACCTTTCTCGACCGACTACGGCTGGCATATCGTCAAACTTGTCCGCCGAGACAGCATTCCTTCTTTCGAGGAAATGGTTCCTTACTACAAGCAGCGTCTCGTGCGCGACGAGCGTAGCAACAAACCTCGCGAGTCGTTCATTGAACAGTGCAAGAAGCAATACAATTTCGTGGACTATACTAACGAGTTCACGACAGAGAAAGTCAAAGGGAAAAAGGTAAGCATCCCGATGGCTTCGCTCGATGAGTGCCTGTCGCTGCTTTCGGACTCCGTATTCGCCAAGAATTGGCACTACCGCAATGGTATGGTCAAGGACATGCGTCCACTCATCCGCGTTGGCGATATGCAATATACGGCTGTTGACTTCCTCAAGTTTATCGAAGCCAACCAGCATTTCGAGCCGGTAAGCCCACTACGGAACTACATGATGGACCGCTATCGCAACTTCATTAATGACAAGGTTTTCGAATATGCCGATAAGCACCTCGAAACCGAGCATGCGGAATTTGGCGACCTTATGAAAGAGTATCGTGACGGTCTGATGATTTTCTCATACAACGATGCCATGATATGGTCGAAGGCTATACGCGATACCGTCGGTTTGGAGGCATTCTACCAGGTGTTCTCCAAGCAGCGCGATATCGACAACGAGGCCGATGCACCTTATTTCTGGAACGAACGTGCCAACATTAGGGTAATCACTTTCAAGGACAGCGCTTCCCTTGCCCCAGGCAAAGCCCGTAAAGTCGTCGAAAAAGCCATTGAAAAGGGATGGAATGATATGCAGCTTTCCAACAAGCTAAACAGCAAAATCAGAAAGGACGCTTCTTATAGAATAGAGCAACTGCTTGTTGAGAAAGGACACCAGAACCTGCTCAAGGACGGGCAGTGGCGTAAAGGCATCTATGAAGAAGCTATGCCCATGGGCTATCGCATTATCTGTGTCGACGAGGTTCTCCAGCCTTCACTCAAGAGTCGTTCCGAGGCTCGTGGATATTACATCAACGAGTATCAGAACTATCTCGAAAAGCAGCTTATCAGCGAACTCCGCAAAAAATACAATGTCATCGTCCACCAGAATGTCATAGACGAAATAGTCTATTGACGGACCTGGCTATAACATTGTTTGGTGTTTAGCATTACAATTTCAACAATAAAATAAATAACATCAGTAATCCTCGTGAAAAGAATTCTCATTTCAGCCCTCATATTTACAATTGCGTGCATGCAAACTTCGGTGTTGCGTGCACAGTCGCAGAGCGAGCCTGTTATCGACAAGGTCGTAGCCATTGTCGGTAAAAACATTGTTAAGCTCTCCGATGTCGAAAATGGATTCCTCTCAATACGCATGCGGCAAGGCTACAACAATGCGTTCGAAAACCGTTGCAACATCCTCGAGGGCATATTGATAAACAAACTCCTTGTGCACAAGGGCGAGTTGGACAGCACCGAGGTCACCGACGAAGAGGTGAGCAACAATGTGCAGTACTATCTTCAAGCCTACGAAGCGCAGTACGGAACCAAGGAGGCCATCCGCCAGGCTATGGGTTATTCGTACGATGAACTGAAGGATCTCCTGTCCAAAATGCTTCGTGAGCGTATGCTTACCGAGCGCGTCCGCATGGGATTGACAAACAGTGTTAAAATAACGCCCTACGAGGTCAATGAGTTTTTTGCAAAGATTCCTGCCGACAGTCTGCCCACCATTGAAGAGACCTACGAGCTTGCCGAAATAACCCGTCGTCCCGAAATCAGCGACGAAGAGCGCGAGCGTGTCCGGCTGGAAATGTCCAAGTTGCGTGAACGCGTTCTCAATGGCGACCGTTTTTCGACACTCGCGGCTCTCTATTCTGAAGACCCCGGTTCGGCAACCAAAGGCGGTGAACTGGGATTCTTTCCCCGCGGACGTATGGTGGCAGAATTCGAAGCCGCTGCTTTTGCCCTGAAACCTGGTGAGGTGTCGCCGGTCATCGAAACAAAATTAGGATTCCACATCATCCAGCTTATCGAACGCCGTGGCAATACTGTCAACTGCCGACATATACTGATGATTCCAAAGGTCTCCTCGGCCGACCTCCTGCAAAGCCGCATGCTCCTCGACAGCGTGGCTCAGGAAGTGCGTTTGGGACACATCACCTTTGCCGAAGCAGCCTCAAAATTCTCAGACAGCCCCAACAAAATAGAAGGTGGACGCGTCACCAATCCGTCCACGGGTGGCTACCAGTTCACCCTCGACGAGCTCAAGCAGCTTTACCCTGGCATAGGATTCTCCAAGATGAATGCCGGCGAGGTCAGCAATGCCACCTCTATGAAGACCGACGAAAACAAGGATGCCTACCGTGTCGTCACCGTCACGCGACGTAATCCAAGCCATGTGGCAAATCTTCGCGACGACTACGACAGGATTTACAATGCCGCACTCGAAAATGCCAAACAGGAGAAGATTTTCGATTGGGCCCAGAAAACTATAAGGAATACATATATTCATATTGACGACGAATTCAAAGATTGCAGCTTCAGACTCAAATGGACACAGAATCATTAAACAGTTTAGTAGCCAAATATACGCTCTTGCGTAACGAGATTGGCAAGGTTATTGTGGGACAGGACAAAGCTGTCGAAAGCCTTTTGCTGTCGATTTTCAGCGGAGGTCATTGTCTGCTTGTTGGCGTTCCGGGTTTGGCTAAGACGTTGATGGTTAACACACTTTCGCGTGCACTTGGACTCCAGTTCAGCCGCATACAGTTCACTCCCGACCTTATGCCGTCCGACATTACTGGCTCCGAAATCCTGGACGAAAACCGCAAATTCAGATTTGTCAAAGGACCAATATTCGCCAATATCCTCCTTGCCGATGAAATCAACCGAACTCCTCCCAAGACGCAATCGGCACTTTTGGAGGCCATGCAGGAAAAATCGGTTACTGTCAGCGGGCACAGTTACAAACTCGAAGCTCCCTTCTTTGTCCTTGCCACGCAAAATCCTATCGAACAGGAGGGTACTTATCCGCTTCCGGAAGCCCAGCTCGACCGTTTCATGCTTAATATAAAGCTCGACTACCCGTCGTTCGAAGAAGAAATGGCCATCGTCAAGAATACTACAGTCGACAGCACACATGAAGTCCAGATTGTAATGTCGGCTGATGAAATTATTGAATACCAGTCTGTAATCCGTCGTATGCCAGTGCCTGACAATGTGGTTTCGCATGCTGTTTCGCTCGTTTCGTCCACGCGTCCCGATACAGAAACCAACACTCTTGCCCGTAAATATCTGTCGTGGGGTGCCGGCCCGCGCGCTTCGCAGTATCTCATCATGGGTGCCAAAACCCATGCCGCACTCAACGGCAAGTATTCGCCTGATGCTGAAGACGTCAATGCCGTCGCCGTCGAGGTTCTTCGCCATAGGGTCGTAAGAAACTATTTCGCTGAGGCTGAAGGCATCTCTACGGACTCAATTATTGAACAACTAAAAACAAAATAAAACCCTTCATAACACTCCAACCATAAAACCCTTCATCATGAAAAGGATTAGCAAAACGACAACCGTATTTTTGACGATTGCAATGTTCCTCACGGGGCTTGCATCGGCTCAGACGGGTATCTATATTCCAAGCGCAAAACCTATAAAGAATATGCAGAAGGCTATGGTTCATCCCGAAAAGTTCTGTCTGCTTATCGACTATAGCGGTTCGTCTGCGGACTATAGCGTAAACGACCTGGATTGGCTCGACTCGGTCTATCGTGTCGCTTTTGCCGACAGGAGCAACCCCAGACTTTATGCCATCACCATCGAGGGATATAGCAACAGCGAGTCGCTGTCGCAAGAACGTGTAGACAGGGTGTACAATTATTTTGCCAACCGGTGCTACGCTCCTTTCCCGATACGTTATGCAACAAATCCGATCCACTGCACTTGTCATGGCGACACCGTTGAGACTGTCCGCTACGAGGTGCCGGTCGACCGTAAAGCCTATAATGTGAAAGACCTCCCCGAGAGTCGTCGCACATTCAACAAGAACATCAGCCTTGACAATTGTGTCCTTATCTCATTGTCTCACGACCCGGATGCATGTCTCGGTGCGGCACGAGGATGCGCTGTTCCGTCGGTCGACAGCACCATTCGCGGCTACTATGCTTCTGTTTTTATGAAGCGAGGGGCACTGTATAATGTCACCAACACCAAAGACAGCTGCCCGTCAGATGTGAGCTTTTCTATCGAAGAGCACCTTGACTACAAACCCATCGTTGAGGAGTATTTCCTTGTGCCTCATCGCAAGCAGTATATTGTCCAGGTCGGCTATGTTGTGCTCCACAGCAGCATAAACCGCAATTACGGCGAATGTACTGGCGTTTTGCCAGATTCAATCTATGTCCGTTTCCCCGTGACGCAGGAGCAGCTCGACAACAAGATTCGAATTTTCGGAAAGAAGTATTCGGAAAAAGGTGTCGAGTACAAGGCGTTGACAACAAAAAAGATACCGTCGAAAGTCTCGCTCAACATCCAGGCGGCCATCAATGTTATGCAGTTGGATACCATTTTCCTTGGCAAACGAATACAACCCAATGAGTTGAGTGACTATTTCTACGAATGCAAGACCGATATGGAGGATGGCTCGTTCAAGGCTGAAGGTAAGCACTGGAAGGCCTATCGCCTTGACAAACACGGTGAATACGAAATCAAGAAGTCGCTTCGCGCATTGATGCGTATTGTCGAAGACGAGGTGGAGGAAATTGAGGAACAGCAGGAAACAGACAAACGCTACAAGGACGACGAAGAAATTGAAGACCAGTGATATGTAACCAATTGAATCAGATACAGATCTATTGTCCCTTTCACTCCCCTTTCACTCCCCTTTCACTCCACAATTAAATCAAATTTTCAACTTTCAATTTAATAAATGGCTTATTTGCAGACTGATGTGACAAAAGTCACTACACGTGTGTTACAGAACATGAAACTTCATGGCGAGAAGATTGCCATGCTTACAGCATACGATTTTTCAATGGCACAGCTGCTCGACCGCACAAAGATCGATGTTGTCCTTGTTGGTGACAGCGCAGCAAATGTTATGGAAGGCTATAAGACCACTCTTCCCATCACTCTTGACGAGATGATAGTCTATGCATCGTCCGTTGTCCGTGCCATCAATCGCGCCCTTGTTGTGGTCGACATGCCTTTCGGAACTTATCAGGGCAACTCCATGCAGGCACTGGCCTCAGCTATACGTATCATGAAAGAGACAGGAGCCGATGCCGTCAAACTGGAGGGCGGCGAAGAGGTCCTCGAGTCGATTCAGCGTATACTGAGCGCCGGTATTCCCGTCATGGGACACCTGGGATTGACACCGCAGAGTATCAACAAATTCGGTACCTATGCGGTTCGGGCTACAGATGAAGACGAGGCAAATCGCGTGATTAGCGATGCTCATATCCTCGAAGATGCAGGCTGTTTTGCTATTGTACTCGAAAAGGTTCCTGCATCATTGGCTTCGCGTATCGCAAGCGAAGTTAAAATACCGGTTATCGGAATTGGAGCCGGAAGTGGGGTGGACGGTCAGGTGCTTGTGCTTCAGGACATGCTTGGCATCACACAGCAGTTCAAACCGCGCTACCTGCGTCTCTATGGAACGATTGGCGAGGATATCTCGAACGCTATACGCCAGTATATTACCGATGTAAAATCGCTCAGTTTCCCAAACGAGAAAGAGCAGTACTGATTCTGTTCCGGCATCTAACTGCCGATACTTAAATCTATTATATCGTTAATCTCAATAGTCGAGCCGTCAAGCAATTTGATGGCTCGTTGTGTTTCGTCGATGCTTTTCACGCGGGTGTTTATCGTCTGATAGCTTCCGCCTTCTTTACGTGTGTCGCGCACGAAATATGTTATTGTGATATTGTTGCTGTCGTTGGTCTGAGTCTCGATGAGTTGCCGTAATTGGTTTAATTTCAGGTCTAACAAAACCATTCGGTCGTTCTCCAGTTCGATTTCTTTGTCGGTGATTCGAGAAGTTTCGATGATGGCATCTTCATATCCGGTCAGTGCGGCAAAGGGCGCAAACTGTGCGGCACGATTGAGTAGCGACATCTGTTTGTGTCGTCTTGAAACATGGTGCGGTAAGCCGATTATGTCATCGTAATTCATTATCGTTTTCGTGCCGAAGGCCTTTTCGTTTTCGTTTTCGTCTTCGTTATGCATAAAGTTGTTTGGCTCTTTCTAAGGCTTCTATCGTTCCTACGTCTATCCATCGTCCAAGGGGATGCATGTAGTAGCCGATACGGTGTTTCTTTGCTATTTCGAGGTAGGCGCTGAAGACAGGGTAGGGGGCGTCGTCGGGTGGCATGAGGTCGAACAGCTCTGGACTGGCCATAGAGATGCCGCTAAAGGGCAGTGCCAGCATACCCGTGGAGTCCATTTGACCGTAGATGCCTGCAAGGTTGCCTGTATGGTCGAAGAGTAGCATGCGCTGAGTGTCGCGTTTGCAGGTGCATAGCGTCACCAGGTTCCCGCTTTCCAAATGGTGTCTCTCCAATGCTTTAAAATCCACATCGGACAGAATGTCAACATTGTGTATCAGTACCGGTTCGTTGCCAGAGAACAGTGGTGCGGCATGTTTCAAAGCACCTCCGGTATTGAGCAGCAATGAGCGTTCGTCGCTGACAAGCACTTCGCATGGCCAATGGCGACTGTTGATGTATTCTATCAGTTTGTCGCCAAAGTAATGTGCATTGACCACGCAACGCTTTACTCCTGCTTCTGAAACGCGTTGTATGGCTATTTCGAGAAGGGTATGGCCATTGATTTCGGCCAGTGCTTTGGGTCGGTCGTTGGTTAGCGGACGCAGGCGAGTTCCTAATCCTGCAGCGAGTATCAGTGCTTCCATGATGTATCTGAAGTTAAAGTTAAAGTTTTTTTCGTTTTCGTTTTCGTACGAGGCTCTGTATCTGAAGTTAAAGTTAAGGTTAACGTTAAAGTTTTATATTAATTCGCTCAATTCGCTTAATTCGCCGTTAACTTCAGATACAGATCTATTGTCCCTTTCACTCCCCTCTCACTCCCCTCTCACACCCCTCTCACTCCCCTCTCGCAAGAGTAGGCGCTTAGGCTTTGTGACCGCCTATTTGCCGGTTGCGATCTTTTGCAGTGGCCCCCTCCTCGAAGTTCAGCCCTTTCAGTAGAGCATTCTTTCCGTATTTTTTCTTTATGCTGAGGACCGCCTCTTGCATCTTTCGCTCTTTTTTCAGTTGTTTGTCAGCTTCTTCGATGTTTTTGTTCAGAGTCTCTGGGTCGGTAAACAAGTCCAGCTGTGTGGGTTTGAGGATATGTTGCGTTTCTGTAGTGTTTTCAGGCAGTACGTTGTACGTGCCAATGGTGATGCGCCGCACCAGCAGGTCGGGATTGACGATTTGGTCGAATATCTTCAGTATAGCTTCGGTGATGATGGCTGCTGATGAAGTGTGGAAAGGAAGATTGGCTGTCCCATGAGCCGGTTTAGGTGCATAACGGCCATAGTGGTCTACATTTATTTCGCCATGGTATCGTTTCCGTATTGTCGGATTCGAAAGACTCTCGGTGTCATAGTTTATTGTTAGCGTCAGCTGGTCTGCAACGAGCTTCTTCTCCACAAGTCCAAGGGCAACAGCATCGGCCATCTCGTGAGTCACAATGCGAGCTTTGGTACTTGTGTATGCGCATTGTAGCACTTGGCTTGTGGACAGCGAATTGGTCTCAGGCCGGTATTTCTTTATGAGGTCGATTGTGCACGGTTCCCATCCCCAGGCGTGGTCGATAAGCAGTTCTGCGTTGACACCGAAGAGTTTGTATAGTTTCTCTTCGTTTTGTATCGACTGTCGGGCTACCATGCCCATGGTGTATATTTCGTTGCGTTCCAGAGTTCTGGCTATTCCATGACCGACACGCCAGAAGTCGGTGAGCGGACGGTGGTCCCAGAGTTTTTGGCGGTAGCTCATCTCGTCGAGTTCTGCTATTCGGACACCGTCGCTGTCGGCTGGTATGTGCTTGGCCACGATGTCCATAGCAACCTTTGCGAGGTAGAGGTTGGTGCCGATTCCGGCGGTGGCCGTGATGCCCGTCTCGCGCAGCACGTCGCGTATCATGGTCATAGCCAGCTGATGGGCTGTCATCTTGTAGGTCTTCAGATAGTTGGTGGCATCGATGAAGACTTCGTCGATAGAATAGACATGTATGTCTTCGGGGGCAATGTAGCGTAGGTAGATGTTGTAGATGCGGGTGCTGTATTCGATATAGAACGCCATTCGTGGCGGTGCAGCGATATAGTCTATAGCCAGTTCGGGATGGCTTTTCAACTCGTTGTCATAGATGGATTTGCCTGAGAAGCGCAATCCAGGGGCATTGAATTGCCGTTCCTTGTTGACTTCGCGCAGACGCTGCACCACCTCGAACAAGCGAGCCCTGCCGCCAATACCATAGGCTTTAAGCGATGGCGAGACGGCAAGGCAGATGGTCTTCTCCGTGCGCGATGCATCGGCCACCACGAGGTTTGTGTTCAATGGGTCGAGACCACGCTCGCGACATTCGACAGAGGCGTAGAATGATTTCAGGTCGATGGCGATATATGTGCGTACGCGAGACATTTGGGGAGTTGAAAGTTGAAAGTTTAAAGTTGAGAGTTAAAAGGGAGTTAAAAAGGACAATACGAATTGGTGACCTCTAAAAATCGTTTAATTCGCGTTTTGCTTGCAAAACAAATTCCTTAATGACAACATATTAATTCGCTCAATTCGTTTAATTCGCCGTTTAAAAAATATTATTAGAGGTGCACATAATTTATTAGAGTAATTAGCATGTAATCAAGTCTGTCCTGCATAGCTTTCGAGTAATTAGAGTAATTCGCCGTTTGAAAAGTAATTATTATAGATGCCCTATTATTTCTTTTATATTGTTGAACGATTGTATGTTGGGTCTTTGTCCACTGCGGAAGAATCCGTGCTGGCCCATAAGGTCTATCTGTTGCAGGAAGGACTGCCAGAAGCCGTCGGGGTTGTAGAGGATGACGGGTTTGTCTTTGTGACTGCTGTTCTGCAGGGACCCCAGCTGGTTGCTGACCATCACCTCGAGGACTTCGTCCAGCGTGCCGATGCCGCCAGGCAGGGCGATGAAGGCATCGCTGTGGGCGATGAGGTACTCCTTACGCTCGGCCATACTGCCGACGCGGACGATTTGGCTGACCTTCTGCGAGTTGATAATCTCTTCGCTGAAGAAGGTGGGTATGACGGCGATGACGGTGCCGCCAGCTTCGAGTGCGCCACCGCTTACTTCGCCCATCAGGCCGAGGTTGCTGCCGCCGTAGAGCAGCGTGTGGCCGCCAAGGGCTATCTGTCGGCCCAGTTCACGGGCGGCAACGGCTATTTGTTCGTTGCGCGGCTGCGACGAGCCGCAAAAAACGGAGATGTTCATGTTTACTTGTTTTCAATCTTTGTGATAGCCTGCCCAGCTGTTGTTGGACGGGTTGCCTTTCTCGTAGGCAATCTCTATTGGGTAGTGAGGGGCGAACTTCTCCCAGACCGACTTCTTCAATTGTGTTTCGCCGTGATACAAGCTGTCGTCAACGTAGAAATAATACGACACATAGTAATCGCACTTGCGGGCACCGCTAACAGTATATGTTTTCTCAACACGTGCGGTAGTCTTGACTGAATCCTGCTCAATCCTATGAAATTGTATTCGTGCCTGAACGATAGCCACCAACACAACCAGCACTAAAATCCATACAGGGGACCAGCGCAGGATGCTGTGTCCAATCTTCTTACGTTTGGCTTTGGCCTGCAGATTTTTATTACTGCCCTTTGTCGGGTAGTTGGGACGGCGGTTGATGTTGTGGGACATAGTGTTTATTGTTTTTGTTTCTTCGGCTGCGACGAGCCGCAAAAGACTGAGATGTTCATAAATAGTTAATGCGTTAATGCGTTAATGCGTCAGTCTTGAACGGTTACATTGACACCGTCGACTTTCATTTGCATTTTGCTGTCGGGACCCCACGTTAAAGGGATAAACACCCCAACACCGACGGTCCACTCGCCCAAATCGACAGATGTTTGCGCGTCGACCTTGCGATGCAAATCCCCTTCCAAAAGAAGGGGATATCCCTTATAGCTTTGGTTCTGCCATAAAAAGAGTTTGTATACTCCTTTGGGCATCTTGAATGAGAATTCGCCATCATTGTTTGTGGCGGTTGTTGAGAGCAGACGGCCGCCACCCTCTATAAGAATGGCTGCATCGGGATAAGGCTCAGGGCTATTGTTATCTTCAAGAGCCAAAAGGATTTGTCCTCTTATCGTGATGCTGTCGTTAGCATTCTGAGCCACAGCACCCGACGCAAGCACAAAGGCAAACACAAAAAATAATATTATCTTATTCATAGAAGCTTTTTTTTACCTTTAACGAAAAAGGTGCTGTTTTATTGCTTCATTATTTGAGCCTTGGTGTCGCATTGCTTATTTGAAATTAAGAACAGAGGTTTCGTCTGCGAGAATAGAATCCGGATACAGCGGTGGGGCATTTGACTTAACGACACCTCTAATATTTTTTTAACGGCGAATTGTACGAATTTAACGAATTAATTTGTTGACAATAAAAATTTTGTTTTGCAAGCAAAACAAGCATCCTGTTGTGGAGAAACCTTCGCATGGCGAGCAGGTCTTTGTGGACTTCATGCTGTCGCAGCATTATGCCGAACGGCGCATAGTGGCGGACTATGCCGCCGAGTCTGCGCTGTCGGTGCGCCATTTCTCGTCGCTTATCCAGCAGCACACGGGCCAGACCCAGATGCAGTGGATTCACCTTTTTGTCATTGGACAGTCCAAGCACCTGTTGCTGCAGAGCGACCTGCAGGTGAAGGAGATAGCCGACAGGCTCGGCTTCCCTGAACAGTTCACCTTCCGCAAATACTTCAAGTCCCACACCGGCATCTCGCCCACCGAATACCGCAAAGGGAATAAGTAGTGTCCGTAGCGTGACGTATTCCAAGCGGACAGGGAAATTTCGAAAAAAAGGACGACTCTGTATGAAATCAGTGTCATCCTTGGACGATTATAGGTGCGCCGCATCAGACGTGCGCGGCGGGGTCGGGCATGCCCATATAGGCGTATTCGTAGATCATGTCGCCGTGGGCTTCGCGGGTCTGGCCGCCGGCGGGGGTGAAGCGGACTCCGCCCTTGGCGTAGTAGCGGCAGTACTGCATACGCATGCCGATGGCGTCGTAGCGGCGCTTGAGTTCTTCGCCGGCCATCTCGTACATGTCCCAGAACTCGAGCTGGTCCTCCCACTCAACATCAAACTCGACGCGCGAACCGTCGGCGTTGGTGAAGACGTAGTGGCTCTCCTTGGGGAATTCGCGGCCCTGGTGCACCTCGGGCTCCAGACGGGTCTTGAGCTCGAAGTGGCCGTCGGTCATAAAGACCACCTTGCCGGTCTTGTTGTCCATCAGGCCGAACATAGGCAGCTGCTTGTAGCCGTACTGGCGGGCGGCGACGAAGTCATAAATATAGATGGTATAGAGGTCGGTGTACATGCGTCCCCACAGCCAGTGGTGGTAGAGGGTGAAGTGCATGGTGTTCATCCACTGGTGGTCGTGGTAGCCGAGGCCCTTCACCTCGTGCCACTCGCCGTCGTAGAAGAGGCGGCCGCAGACCTGGTTCTTGGGCACTGCAAGGTCGGTGTGGTAGAACTCGTCGTTGTTGCCGAAGGCCAGCAAGGATGTACCCTGGCGGAAGGGCTCGGTGAGGGCGTCGTAGTGCAGGTCGAGACCCACGCCGTGGACAGGCTCGAAGTGCAGGTCGTAGTGCTTGAAGTCACCGCGGCACCAGTGGGGACCCACCTTGGTGTCGCATTGCTCGCGGCTGAAGCTGCCCTCCTCGGCGGGGTAGACGATGTCGTCGCGGAACTCCTTGCCTTCAGGGCTCTTGATGTAGATGTTCACGTGGGGCGAGTCGACCGTCTTGGTCATGCCGTTCATCGATTTGGGACGGTAGCCGACCATAAACTTGGTGCCGTCGTCCATCGTGCCGTCGAAGTACCACACCTCGCTGCCCACCTCCTCGGTGCGCGTGCGGCGTCCGTCCTCCCATTTCTCCACCTTTTCGGGGTTGATACCGAGACGTTTGAAATCCTCGGGTTGATCCATCAGTCGTGCGCGAAGCACTTTTGCATTGTTTGTGTTTTCCATAACTTGTTGTATTTTAATGTTAAACTTAAATTTATTTCTCTTTGTTGTCACAATGCAAAAGTACTACCATAAAATGACCTAAAATACGACTATCCGATGCGAAAATGTCCATTTTCTACGAAGTGCATATACTAAAGACAGGAGGATTACGTTATGGTGATATATTATAAAATGTATGGAAATACGTGATCTTGACTCCAAGGTAGCAATGAACGAGCTGGTCCGCAAAGGCTTCCGTCACGTGGGCGACTATGGCATCATATTGAACGCCAGCGCGGTGAATACTGATTTCTTCAAGCTCGGACAGCCCTATCGAGCCCTCGACGGACGCATCATTGTGGTGCAGCACGGTACGATGGATGTGGAGATTGACCTGGTGCGGCATGTGCTGCACGAGGGCGACATCGCGGTTGTGTTGCCCGAGGCCCTAATGCTCATTGAGAGTGCCAGTAGCGACTGCGCTGTAAGTGCCGTCGTGTTTCGCCAGATGCCGCAGGTGCAGGGTGTTGCGGAGAGTTTTGTGGTGAGCGGCGACAGCGTGGCTTTCGCACGTGCCAACCAGTACCTGACGATGATTTTCGACCAGTTCGACCGCAATCCCGTCTTCACCGACATAATAGTCCATTTCTACGATGCACTGATACTCGACATGTTCAGCCTACGGCAGGAGGAACAGCTGTCGCACGCTGGCGAGTTTATGCACCGCTTTCTGCAGCTGCTGGCGAAGGAGGGGCGCACGAAGCACCCCATCGACTTCTACGCCAGACGCCTCTGCGTGTCGCCCAACCACATGAGCACCCTCGTGCGGCGCGAGAGTGGGCTGACAGTGCTGCAATGGATCGACCGCGTCCTGGTGCGCGAGGCCAAGGTGCTGCTGCACCACACCGCGATGCCCGTGGCCGAGGTGGCCGAACAGCTGGGTTTCGCCACCCCCTCGTTCTTCATCCGCTTTTTCCGTCAGCAGACGGGCCAGACGCCGCTGCAGTACCGCAAGCAGGGGTGAAGTCTATGTGTCGCCATCGGGAAACCCTCGTCGATGGCCAGCGCAATGCCGAGGGCCACGGGATCGGTCGAGGCCAGGATGGTGGGGCTTGGATTGTGATGCTGTTGAAAATTATTCGTATTTTTGCAGCCGATTTACAAAAACATCGGACTTTATGAAGGACAGATTATCAACCTACAACAGATGGTCTTGGCAGAGGCCAGATCGTCGGATCGAAACACTCCGGACAATATGAAGAAAGTTAAGATTACCATCCTCAAGACGATGCTGAATGAGGACTTGGCGAAAGAATATGGCATCTGCGGGCTGAAGGCCTGCCCGATGATGAAGGTGGGCGATGTGTTTTAT
>JAFXAD010000059.1 GCA_017522065.1 Bacteroidales bacterium | reverse complement strand
TATACTTGGCCGTGTATTCTCATGTGCAAAAAAGTGTTTTGATAGTACATTTTTTCAAAAATGTCACTTTTGTATTTCTTCGGAATTAACTAATAACGAATACAATAGCCCCTGTTTGTGTTGTAATACCTTCACCGGCAAAGAAAAAGATTCAGAAACAGGATTTTATTACTTCGGAGCAAGGTACTACGACCCGTCGCTTTCGGGCCTGTTCTTGAGTGTCGACCCGCTGGCCGACAAGTACCCGAGCATTAGCCCCTACGCCTATTGCGCATGGAACCCAGTAAAGCTGGTGGATCCGGATGGACAGGAGAATATTATTTATGTTGTAAATCTTCAAGGACGAAATGGAGCCGTTAATGTAAATAATATAATAGAAGAGTCTAATAACCGATTCAGAGAGCTTGGCTTGGAGACCAGAGTAATGATGGCCCCTGACGGAGTAGACTTTAATCCCAAATATATGGATAAAACCGATTCGTATGTTTTGATAGGAGAAACAGGTTCAATTAAAGAATTTGTTAAGAATAATTCTCCCAATCAATACAAAAACTTTTCGAATTGGCTTGGAGGCACAGATAATCCTGAAAAATCAGTTAATAACAGGACTCGAAAGGGTGATATAATATGCATTGATGCTAATGCACTTGAGAGTGCAGCAGCACGGCTAAACACAGATTCAAAGACAATGGGTGCATTCCTGATAATGCATGGTGCAGGACATAATGCTGGAATGAATCATTCCAATGAACTTCCAAGAGACGAGGGACAATCCGACTTGACTGCAGCGATTATGATGAGCGGGAATGCCAAATCTTGGTTTAGTAACCGAAGTGCGAATATCGCAATGAATAAGGATATGAATAGTTTCTATATTGAAAAGATGAGAACAATGTTCGGAAACAAAAAAGCAACAAGTAATTATGATTATAACAAAATCAAAACAGAGCATCCGTATATTGTGTATTAACATATATATATTGTTACTTCTTTCATCGTGTAGCAGCATTGACAAGAATGAGGTTGCTTTATCTTACCATCTAGAAGAGAAAGATGGTATTGCAATCGAGTTCTACACTCCAGAAAACTATACCAAGGAAATCCGTAATGAAAGGGAGGCTACCGCTTTTTTTAATGACAAAAACATCATATTATGGGATGATGTCATCATTTATTTTTCATCAGAAGAAAGTCGCTCGTATATGTCTTTATACGTTGATGAAACATCAAAAGGCACCTTGCAACATTCAGACAAAAGCGGATTATACGAAACAGAATTATCCTATATAAAATCAATATTTTACGATAAAAAGGATTGGGATGTCCGGTTACCACTAATATTTCAAGGAGTTGACAATAAAGGGAATCCCTATTATTACATAATGCAATTTACAAGATATAACAGATCTGATACAACATGGCGCAATAACCCTATGATTGACGACAACACGTTGCCTATGGATTCCGTTGAAATAGATTGTTTTTACTATTCAATCGTAGATAAGAAGGTAGTTCTTTTGGAAATTTATATGTTAGAATCCTTTTATAATTTTTCTTTTATGAATGTGTTAACTTTGCTTCAATCAATAAAAGTGTATTCTCGTCGCGACTGATTTTCCCTCCGTTGCGGCGGATCTGTGATCCGACGCTGCTTGAAAATGGAAGTAACGAGGAACCTGCCACAACATGGACTTGTGATCAGTGCCAAGTTGTAATTCTGCATGGGAAAGAGGTGAAATGTTATGATTGTCCGCTCTACAACAATCTATATCATATAAAATAATCTCAAAAAACGAAAGAATCTGTCATATACCCCAACGACCTATGTTGGGTTAAAAACCACTTACTTCTTTTTGATTTTTTTGAGAACTTTTGTAACGAGTTCTCGTTCGTTTAACATTACTACTGCTATGTAGACAAATATCAGCACCGTGTTGATCGTCAATGAAAGAGCGGCGTTTAAGGATCTTGTCGTATTCATCGCTGCGAAGAGTGCCAGAGTCAGAGCGAAATAGAAGAGAATAGCTTTTACAGGGTAGTCGATAGGGTTGTAGTGTTGTCCGAGGAAATAGCTGAGCAGCATGCAGACACCGTATCCACAGAAGCCGCCCCAGGCGCAGGCGATGTAGCCGTAGCGTGGTACGAATGCGAAGTTGACGGCGAGGAGGACTATGCAGCCTATGGTGGAGAGGATGGCTCCCCACCATGTTTTGGCGATGAGCTTGTACCAGAATGAGAGGTTGAAGTAAATGCCCATGAATATTTCGGCCATCATGACGATGGGGACAACGCGGAGACCTTCCCAATAGTTGGGTGAAATTATGTGTTTTAGTATGTCCATGTATGCTACGACGGCGAGGAAAGCAAGGAGTGTGAACATGACGAAATACTTCATGACGAGGGCTTGGCTTTCTTTGCTCTCCTTGCTGCGTCCGGAACTGAAGACGAAAGGCTCGTAGGCATAGCGGAAGGCCTGAGTGATCATGGCCATGATCATGGCGATTTTGGCGCAAGCGCCATAAATGCCCAGCTGTGTGTCGCCTTGTTCTCCGGGTATGAGGAAACGGAAGCATATTTTGTCGGCTACCTGGTTGAGGATGCCGGCGAGTCCGAGAAGGAGGAGGGGCCAGGTGTAGCGGAGCATGCTGCGGACGAGCTTGAAGTCCACGCCGTAGCGCATGTTTTTCAGCTCGGGAATGAAACCGAGGGTGATGGGCACGGTGCAAATCAGGTTGACGAGGAAGATGTAAAGGACCTGGTTGTCGACGGAGTACCAACTCATGAGTTCAGGATGCGAGACTGCCAGTCGCGGAGCTGCAAGGAATACGAAAAGGTTGATGCCTATGTTGAATACGATGAAAAGGAGCTTGAGGAATGCGAATTTCCATGCTCTTCCTTTGAAACGCAGAAAAGCGAATAGGATGGCCTGGAACGCATCGAAGCCAACGATGACAGACATTATGCGGATATACTCGGGGTGGTCGGCGTAGCCGAGAGTCGCGGATATCGGATGTATGAAAGCGTTGACAGCCAATATGAAGAGTAGTGCGACGCTCCCGACCATATAGAGAGCGGTGGAGAAGACCTTTTGGTAGTTCTCTTTATCTCGGTTGGCGAAATAAAAGAATGTTGTCTCCATTCCGAAGGTGAGAAGGACGAGGAGGAGTGCAGAGTAGGCGTAGAAGTTGGTGACGATGCCGTAGTTGCCTGACGAGACAAGGGTATAGGTATAGAGCGGAACAAGCAGATAGTTAAGGAACCGTCCGACTATGGAACTGAGTCCGTAGATGATGGAGTCGGAGAATATTTTTTTGAGAGAAGAGGCACTCATAGGCTGTTGTTCATCATGCCGGCCTGCTCGACGAAGTCGAGAAGGGCCTGGGATATTGCGACGTTGTCTTTGTGAGGATATCTGATCTGGGTGAAGATCTGGGCCAGATTGTCGGTCTTGTTGATGCGGACCATTTCCTGGTTGAAGGGGAATTCTTCACGGATGCGATGGATGTCGTTGATTTGCTGGTCAGAATAGTCGTGGTATTTTTCGTGGTGGACGATGCCGTCGAGAGGGAGTCGTTCGGACTGTTGGGGTTGTTCGTCGGGGTAGCCGATGCAGAGGGTTACGACGGGGACGACGCCCTTGGGGAGGTCGAGTAGCTGGGCGATGCTTTGGGTGTTGTAGAGTACGGTGCCGAGGTAGCAGAAACCGAGGCCGAGTTCTTCGGCGGCGACGCAGATGTTCTGGGCTGCGAGGGAGGCGTCGACGGTGCCGGACATGAGCCAGAGGAAGTTGTCGTAGGGCTGGTCACAATTGCGGAGGCGGCACCAGTGGTGGTAGCGGTTGACGTCGACGCAGACTGTGATGAAGGCGGGTGCGCTGGCTCCCTGTCCGAAATGGAGCTTGGAAAGTGCGGCTATGTTTTGGGGTTCTTGTGTGACGATGATGCTATATATCTGCATATTGCCAGTGTTGGAGGCTCGGGTTCCGCATTGGAGTATGCGCTGCATTGTGTCGGGGTCGATGGGGGTGGGCTTGAATTTCCTGACGGAGCGATGGTTGAGGATGGTCTGTTCGGCGGGGAGCATAAAGGTTAAAGGGTTTTAGGGTTTTAGGGTTAAAAGGTTTTAAAGGTTTTAAAGGTTTGATGGGTTTCTATGCTATTGTTACGCTGTTGTTACGGTAGTGAAACGTGGGAGGGGGGGATTTATTTTGTTGTAGCGTGTTTTTTTGTTTTGTGTTGGGATGAATCTTAAAAAAGCAAAAAGGGGGGTGGTTGTTTTGAATTTTTTAGATAATTTTGCAGTTTGTTTTTTTTGAAATATTAAAAATAGAAAGATATGCTTACGTCTGAGCCTCAATGGGTTGCATTATATACGAATCCTCGTGCCGAGAAGCGCGCGGAGAAGAATTTGGGCGAGAAGGGTTATGAGGTGTACCTTCCGCTGCTGAAGGAATTGCACACGTGGAGCGATCGGAAGAAGTGGGTTGATGTGCCGATGCTGAAGTCGTATATCTTTGCAAGGATTACGAAGTTCCAGCAGGTGGAGGTGCTGTCGGTGAGTGGGGTGTCGCACATTGTGAAGTTCAACGGCAGTGTGGCAATAATACCGGAGAGTGATATAGAGATGATGAGGGATTTCATTGCAGCGAAGATGGATATACACATACGCACGGTGGAACAGCTGCGGAGGGGTAGCCGAGTGAGGATATGCAGCGGCGGTCTTGCCGGCAAGGAGGGTATGCTTGTGAGCGACAGCGAGGACGGTAACTTTGCGGTGGAGATAACGGGCATCAGCATGGCGATGGTGGTGCACGTGGAGCAGGAGATGCTGGAACTGATTGAAGAGAACGAGGAGCAGGAAGCTGCTCCTAAAACGAAGAAATACACGATAAGATGAATATTATAATAGCCGGCGACGGCGAGGTGGGTTTTTATCTGGCCAAATCGCTCTCGCAGTTGGATTACAACATCACGGTGGTAGATCCGCATTCTGAATTGCTGGCGCGTCTGGAGAAAGAGACGGACCTGCTGACGATTGCGGGCGACTCGACATCGCCCAAAGTATTGGAGGAGGCCAGAGTGGGAGAGTGTGACCTGCTGCTGTCGGTGCTGCATGACGAGCCTGTGAACCTGATGACGGCGATACTTGCCAAGCGGCTGGGTGCGAAAAAGACCGTGGCGCGAATAACAAATGCGGAGCTGCTGTCACCCCGACACAGGGAGACCTTCAGAGAACTGGGAGTGGACGAGATGGTGTGTCCGGAACGTATTGCGGCAAAGGAAATTACTAATCTGCTTCGGCATACGGTGGCGACAGAGTTTTTTGATTTCAGTGGAGGGCTGCTGACCATGTATGTCGTCCGGTTGGGCGAGCAGTCGCCCGTTGTAGGCAAATCGGTCAGAGAGTCGGCGCAGGTGTATTCGACGCTGCAGGTGAGGATAGTGGCCATCTTGCGTCACGGCGACACCGTCATTCCGCATTCCGACACAGTTTTCGAGGCTGGCGATATGGCGTATATCGTCAGCAAGGCGAATCAGATGGACGGGGTGAAGCGTATAGCAGGTGGTGTGGACTTTGAGATAAAGAAAGTCATGATTGCCGGAGGAGGGCGTATAGGCCGTTTTGCTGCCCAGACGCTCGAGAACGAGAAGCGCATAACCCTCGTCGAACAGAGTCGCAAGCGCTGCAAGGATTTGGCTGAGGCACTGTCAAATACCTTGATTCTGAATGGTGACGCTACCGATATAGAACTGCTTAAAGAGGAAGGTTTGGCGGGCAATGACGCTTTCATAGCCGTCACAGACTCGTCGGAGACGAATGTGCTGACCTGCCTCCATGCCCGCAAACTCGGGATCCGCAAGACTATTGCGCTTGTGGAGAACACGGGGTTTATCAATATCTCGCAAGATATCGGGATTGACACGATAATCAATAAGAAACTTATCACGGCCAGCTATATAGCCCGTTTCATCGTGAAAGGTGATGCTGTCAGCAGCAAATGGCTTAGCGGCACCAATGCCGAACTTATCGAATTCGTTGTCGGCCGACATGCCACTGCGACAAAGGTCACGATAGGCGAGTTGCGCCTGCCTGAGGGTCGGGCCACGGTAGGAGGAATAATAAGAGGTCGGGAGACATTGCTGCCGACGCGCGACACGCAGCTGCGCGAGAAGGACAAAGTGGTGGTGTTTGCGCTGCCGAGTGCGATGGAGAAGGTGTCGAAACTGTTTGAGTGATGAGACTGAACATAAGGCTTTTGTTTAGGACGCTCGGGATGCTGCTGGTGATAATGGCGGTGTCGATGCTGTTTCCGGTTGCGGTGTCGGTCTATTACGGAGACGGGTCGCAATACGGATTGATGCTTGCTGCATTCTGCATACTTGTTGTAGGCTTGTTCCTGCGGAATTTCATCGGAGCAGGAGCCTCGAACGAGGTGCATGCCCGCGACGGAGTCTGGTTCACGGTGGTCATCTGGATTGTTGTGCCCCTCATGGGGGCGTTGCCATATCTGTTTACGAGTTCGGTGCAGAGTTTCACCGATGCGGCGTTCGAGTCGTTTTCGGGTTTTACCACGACGGGGTCGTCGGTACTGTCGGGATTCGACCAGATGCCGCAAGGGCTGCTTGTGTGGCGCAGCACATCGCAGTGGATAGGGGGGTTGGGCTTGATACTGTTTGTCGTGGCGATACTGCGTCGTCTCAATGTCGGAGCTGCGAGGCTTTATGAGTCAGAGTTTTCGGGTACGTTGCAGCGACGTCTGCATCCGCGATTGGGGCGCAGCGTGGCTCTGATGTGGGTTGTTTATATAGCCTTGACGGTTGTGCTTTTTGTACTGCTGATGGCAGGAGGGAACGGCTTTGTCGACTCGTTTTGTACGGCAACGAGTACGGTGTCGACGGGCGGCTTCATGACGCATGACGACGGGATGGCATCGTATTCGACATATTCGATGTGCTGCATAACCCTGTTCATGTTTATGGCGGGGATGAATATTTCGGTGCTCTACAGCATATTCACCGGAAAATGGCGCGAAGCGGGCAGGGATGAGGAATTCAGGACGTATTTCATGATTTCGATAGCTGCCACCCTGGTGTGTTTTGCATCGATAGTCATATCGGGAGGAGGACTGTCGGTCGGGACATTGGGCTTTTCGTTGTTCCATGTGGCATCGGCGGTGTCGACATGCGGATTCTACACGACGGGACCGTCGTATTGGCCTGCTATGGTTAGTGTACTGACATTCCTTTTGGTCTTCGTAGGAGCTTCGACAGGTTCGACCGGAGGAGGTTTGAAGATGAAAAGGATTATGATAGTGGGGCGTGGTGTCCGCAATTATTTTGTCAGTATGGTTCATCCACAGTCGGTTACGAGAGTGAAAGTGAACGGTAGAGCTGTTGATGAGGAGCACGTGCGCGTGGTGTTCTCGTTTTTGTTCCTGTATGTGGTTTTGATTACATTAGGCTCGTTTGTGCTGACATTCTGCGGGTTGGATATTCCGAATGCGTTGTGTATGGCAACGGCAAACATCGGCAACCTTGGACCGTCGCCCGTTGCGAACAGTATAGGAGCGAGGATTGACTATATCAGTCTTGCGCCGGTGGGGAAATGGACGATGGTGTTGCTGATGCTTGCTGGCAGGCTTGAGATATTCACGCTTGTCGCAGTCCTCTTGCCGCAGTATTGGAAGAGGAGTTGACGGGTACAAAAATAAAAGAAGATGAACGATAGAGACAATATACACAGCAACAGGCAACATATTCATCGAAAGAATATTTCGCTCATAGGATTGTCGCTTATGGGAGAGGGAGTTGCCATGCTTGGGTGCATTGTTCCTGCTGTTCACTATGGCGACGGGACGTGGTGGCAGATACTTGTTGCAGCCGTGCTGACCGTTGTGTTTGGAATGGTCATGCGGAGAAGCCATATAGAGAGATTCATCATCAGGATGACAGGGAACCAGACGGCTCGGTCGTCGTATGTTGTCGTTGCGTTGGTGTGGCTGATGATGACACTGTTCGGGACGTTGCCCTTTTTGATGACCGGCAGCTCGGCCTCGTTTGCGGACGCCTTTTTCGAGTCGATGTCGGGACTTACCTCCACAGGCGCCACGGTGTTTGGAGATGTTGAGATGCTGCCGCCGTCGGTGCTGTTGTGGCGCAGTCTGTCGCAATGGTTTGGCGGTTTCGGAATAATACTGCTCGTGTTGGCTATCGTGCCGCGGATGGGATTGAACAAATACAGTCTGTATACTGCCGAAGCCAGCGGAGCGGACAATACCGGCAAAACGACGACCTCGGTGCGAGCCACGGTGCAGCATACGCTTTTTGTGTACGTTACGCTCACGGTGCTGTTTGTGGTCTTGCTGTCGTCGACGGGAATGACGCTGTGGGAGGCTGTAAACCTGACGTTTACAAACATATCGACAGGCGGATTCTCGATATATGCTGACAGCGTGGCGAGATTCACGCCTACTCAGCAGTATATACTTGCCGCGTCGATGTTTGTGGGCGGTGTGAACTTTGCATTGTTGTACAATATTTTGACATTCAGATGGAAAAAGATTAGGCACAAGCTGGACCAATTCGGTTTCTATGTTGCGCTGATTGCAGTCTCGGTGGTTTTTGTTTCGATAGTGCTTAAAGAGGTCGAGGGGTATGATGTGGCTGATGCCATACGGTGTGCAGTCGTGCAGACGGTGAGTGTGTTGACCACAACGGGAAGTGTGGTTGCTGACACAAACCAGTGGTGGACCCCTGTGGAGTTTTTGTTTCTGGTGCTATGTTTTTGTGGCGGAATGGCTGGATCGACGACAGGTGGAGTCAAGATAATGAGGGTGCTGATATTGCTGCGCGATGTGCGCAACGGCTTGGTGAACAGGCTTCATCCGCATGCATACAATCCTGTACGACTGAATGGAAAACCTGTTGCGAAAGAGATTATCACCAACGTGAAGGTGATATATGTGGTATTCGCTGTCACGATGATTGTCTCGCTGATGCTGCTGATGTTGTGTGGGGTAGGAGCCACGGAGTCGTTGGGTGCGGTGTTCGGATGCATCACCGGCTACGGACCGGGATTGGGTGAGTGTGGCGGATTCGGGAGCTATGCATCCTTTCCGGTCTCGGCCAAATGGGTGTGTTCGATGCTTATGCTGCTTGGGCGACTGGAATGTTTGACAATTCTGATTATTCTGCTGCCCGGTTTCTGGAGAAACCGTTAGCATTTGCAATTTTTTTTTGCCAATCAAAATAATATGAGTATTTTTGCAGAAATGAATTAATATGGATAACGAACAGATAATTACGCTCAATAATGTGACAGTCAGTCACGAAGAAGGCGTCGTTTTGCGGCATGTCAACTTTGCAATGAACAAGGGAGAGTTTGTATATCTCATTGGTAAGAGTGGGGCAGGAAAGACGTCGTTGCTGCGGACGTTGTATGCCGACAGTCCGATCGAGGACGGTAGCGGAATGGTTTGCGGATTCAATCTTGAACATTTGAAACGTCGGCAGATACCGCTGCTGCGCCGCAAGTTAGGAATTGTTTTTCAGAATTTCCAACTGCTCACGGACCGCAATGTATACGACAACCTGGCGTTTGTTCTTCAGAGTATCGGTTGGAAGAAGAAACAGCTGATAGACGACAGAATCATGGAGGTGCTGACGGCTGTTGGAGTCTCGGATAAAGCAGAATACCAGACCTATAAGCTCTCGGAAGGTGAGCGTCAGCGAGTCGGTATTGCCCGTGCGCTTGTCAATACGCCCGATCTGATTATTGCTGATGAACCGACTGGCAATCTGGATCCCATCACGTCGAGCGAGATAATGCATCTGTTGACGGAGATAAACCAGAAGTCGGGCGTGTCGATGCTTATTTCGACGCACGATTTCATGATGATAGACAAGTTCCCGGCAAGGGTTGTCTGCTGCGAGGAGGGTACACTTGTTGACCCACAAATGGACGAGCGGGCACAATAAAAGAGCGATTGGCGCGTTATCAGAGCAAAAATAATTGAAATAGAGATGAAAAAACTGATTCTTTTTGCTGTTGTGGCAGTTCTGTTTCCGCTTGCGATACCAGCCCAGAATGCAAAAAAAGGTGCAAAAGTTGTAAGTCCTTTTATCGAAGGGAAGCAGAAGGTGCGCAAAGCCGACTACGACTCGATATGGAAATTCACCACATTCGATGCGAAGAAAATCTATTACTGCGATTTTGACTATTCCAGCATCCCGACGCTGATAGAGGAACGCCGTCCGGATTGGGGCAATTTTTCGCCCGTAATGAATTATCTGACAACTGTGTCGCGCTCGCCAATGCGTGTGTGTGCCATTTTTGCTGTCAATCCGACTATTGACGACGAAAATACCCGTCAACAGTTGATAGAGCAGGGCAAAGCTGAAGCCCTCGAAGCCCTGCAGACATACCAGTCGTGGGCTGCAGATGAGAAAATGAAGAACAAGTTGCAGCTGAATGTGGCGCAAGTTGACTATCGCTACTGGCAGGGTAACGAATATTTTTCGAACGAGCAACCGTCGGACCCGCTGATACACGTCGGATTGCTGCTCTATTTCGGGACGAAGAAAATCAATATGTTCCCGAGTGCCGCTGAAGGGGCGAAGAAGTTCAATGACGTTAAGTTTTTCCCGAACGACGCAACCGTTGTCGAGTCGTGGGAGCCTATGATGGACAGTTTGGCTACATACCTGAAGGAGAATGACCGCCTGGAGGTGATGCTTCGCGGATATAGCGACAACAGCGGTACGGAGGCTTACAATCTGGGACTTTCGCGCCAGCGGGCTGTCGAGATCAAGAAGAAGCTCACGATGCGAGGCGTAAGTGAGTATCGTATTGAAATAGAGGCAAAAGGAGCGGAAGACCCGATAGGGGATAACAATACTTACGAAGGCCGTATAGCCAACAATCGGGTAGCCATCATAATTCAGTGAACAACAAAGAGAAATATAAGGAAATATGTGAATCAGGGGAATACGCCATTCCCCTGTTTTTGCAATATTGGTGGATGGAAACGGTGTGCGAAGGGAAACAATGGGATGTAGCTTTGGCCTATGACGGAGAGCGTATAGCTGCTGCGATGCCGTATCATTACGTCGACAGGTTCGGCCTGCGTTTTGTTGTGCAGCCGCAGCTGACGCAGTTCTCGGGACCTGTTTATTTCTACCCTCACGGTATATCTGAAAGCCACAGGCTCGATTTCGAAAAGCAGGTTGCCGACAGCTTGTTGCACCAAATCGACGACTTGCATCCGCATTTTTTTCTTCAGAATTTCTCGCCTGATGTAACGAACTGGCTGCCTTATTATTGGACCGGCTACAGGCAAATCACGCGCTATACTTATCGCATCGGTGACATCCGCGATCCGCAGAGGGTTTTCGATGGCTTCGATCCTGAAAAGCGCCAACGCAAAATACGCCGTTACGAAAATGTCACAAGTGTACGCTTCGATATGAGCCCGCGCGATTTCGCCGACTTCCATACCCGCTATTGGAAAGGGAAAGGCAAACGCGATGTGCTGGACAAGAGGCTGATAGAGCGCGTGTGTGGTGCTGCTGTCGAGCGTGGACAGGGGGTCGTCGCCGCGCTTTACGATGAGAATGTCAGTCTTTTGTCGGCACGTTTTGCGGTCTACGACAGCCACTGCGCTTACTCGCTGATGTCGGCGCACGACAACGCTCTTCATAAAAACGGACATAGTGAAACACTTTTTTGGGAACTGATCAAATTCCTGAGTGACAAGACGGTGGTCTTCGATTTCGAGGGCAGTATGGACCCGGGAATAGAGCATTTCTACCGGTCGTTCGGAACAAAACAGACTCCTTTTTCTGTCATATACAAGTATAGGTTTCCTTTGCTTGCCAAGTTAATCGGATTGAAGAACATGTAGTTGCCCCATTGGGCAATGCTGTCTGAACCATAAGAATAGAATAACATTATCAACCTTAAAACACATACGCCATTGTTCAATCTTAGACTTCGTGATTTGGATATCCCTGCTTCGGGCCGCAAATCGTTGAAACGCACCTTGGATGCTGAGCAGTACTACACGGACATCTATAATGAGTGCATTCGCCGCGTTATATATGCCACGCAGCTGCCTCCGGCTTCGATAACCCTTGTCGACTATGGCGGTGGACATGGGCTGCTTGGAATAACAGCCAAACGGATAGGCATAGGTCGCGTCATTTACGTGGATATCAATGCTGATGCTGTGGATACGATGAGAAGTGTTGCGGCAAAGATGGGTATTGGACCCGATGTCGTTTTGCAGGGCGACGCATACACACTTCGCCAATGGTGTGATGAGAACGGTGTTGTTCCACAGGCTCTTATAGCTATAGATGTCATTGAGCATATTTATGTCCTTGACGAATTCTTTGCACAGATTTATGCTGTGAATCCTGCAATTGCGATGGTTTTCACCACGGCATCCACGCCATATAACAAGCGGGTTGTGCGTAGGTTGCACAAAGCTATGCAGCGGGATGAAAAAGGTACTGCTCGAAAGAAGGGATTCCTGCAGATGCGTCGCGAACATATAATGGAACTGCATCCGGACATGTCGGAGCGGGAGGCAGAATTCTGGGCAGAGAATACGCGAGGGCTTGATTTTGAGGATGTGGCGCGTGCTGTTGATTCGCGATCGCCCAACCTGCTGCTTGACCCATACAACACTTGCGATCCGCGTAGTGGCAGCTGGACGGAACGTATATTGCCGATTGACGATTACCGTCAGCTTCTGATGCCGTATGGATTTGCGCTGCACGTGCTGCCTGGCCGTTATAATCAGTATAGGCATGGACCCAAGGCATGGATTAGCAGACACTACAATAAACGGATAGACAAGGCTCCAGACCATGACCCACGCACGTTTCGCGAGCGTCGGAGCATGCGTAGGGCTTTAAAGGTCGCTCCGTATATCTATTTGATAGTCGATGCGGAAAGGGAGTCAAAAAAATAACGATGTCGCAGTAAATAATAAAAATTCAAGTGCGTGAATATAAAGCTAATTGTTGTCGGGAAAACTGACGAGAAGTATCTTCAGCAAGGGATAGACATATACGTCAAGCGTCTGTCGCATTATGTGAATTTCGAGATGGTGGTGATACCCTCGCTCAAAGACCAAAAAGGAGTTTCGCCCGACGAGGTCAAGGAACGCGAGGCTGTCAACATCATCAAACAGGCCGAAAAATCTGATCGTGTGGTGCTTCTCGACGAACACGGCACACAGTATAGCTCGGTAGGGTTTTCGACGTATCTGCAGAAGCAGATGAATGCCTCGGTGCGCAATTTGGCTTTTGTTGTCGGCGGAGCGTTTGGGTTTGCCAATTCTGTTTACGCGCTGGCGAATGACAAGATATCGCTTTCGGCGATGACATTCAATCATCAGATGGTGCGACTTTTCTTTGTGGAACAGTTGTATAGGGGCTATACAATATTGCGTCATGAACCATATCACAACGAATAGATGTAAAGTTTTGAAACGCGGATTGCACTGATTTAGAGGCAACCTATAGTTAAACTTCGTTTTTAATTTTATATCTGTCAACTTTTGATTATCTTTGTATTTTGAATAAAAAATAACGATTATTGCAATAAATTAAAATTCAGTACGATATGAAAGTAAGAGATATTGTTGAAGCATTAAACCTCAAGGTTTTGTCCGGAGCAGAAGGCTTGGACAAAGAAGTGGAAGGCTGCTATGTGTCGGATTTGTTGAGCGACGTTATGGGCAATGCCGAAATGGGTAATATCTGGATTACACTCCAGACGCATAAAAACGTGATGGCAATTGCATCGCTCAAGGAACTGGCTGCTGTGATTCTGGTCAAAGGCTTGTCGGCCAGCGAAGACACACTGGAGCAAAGCAACGAGGAGGGAATACCATTCCTTTCGACCGAAGCCGAAACATTCGAGACGGCAGGCAAAATCTACCAAATGCTCAATGCCTGAGTCGCTGCATCCATACAAGGCAGATTTACATATACACACAGTACTTTCGCCGTGCGGTGACCTCGAAATGAGTCCTTCGGCCATTGTAAGGATGGCGTTGGCGCGTGGAGTAGACATGATCGCTATAACCGATCACAATACTACGCGACAGGTAAAGGTGACTCAGAAGATAGGTCGCGAAAACGGGTTGTTTGTGCTTGGAGGTGTAGAGGTGACGTCGCAGGAAGAGACGCACTGTCTGTGCTATTTTGCAGACGATGCTCAACTTGATATGTTTCAGGAATTTCTGGACGCACACCTACCACCAATACCCAACGACGAAGACAGATTCGGATACCAGCTCATTGTCGACGAAGACGACGAGATTGTCGGAGAGGAGGAATACCATCTGCTTAACGCTATTGATGTCGACATCGATGGCATATACGATGAGGTGCATCGCATAGGCGGTCTGTTTGTTCCGGCGCACATCAACAAGGGTACGACGTCGCTTATGAGCCAATTGGGATTTGTGCCTCCTGACCTGCGGGCGGATGGACTGGAGATAAACTTCCGTACCACCAAGACAGAGCAGCTGAAGAAGTTTGCTTACCTCAAGCGGTTTAATTTCATCACTGATAGCGATGCGCATTTCATCGACAATGTGGGCGATGTGTACAATGTTGTATACATGGCGCACCGTACATTCGACGAGTTCCGCAAAGCCCTTGCCGGTGAGGAGGGCCGCTATATCGATACCGACTATTTTCGGGAACACAAATTGCCGCGAATAAAGTAAGAGTTCAGAGCTCCCGCACTTTGTCGTTCATAAGATGTAAGTGAAAAAAATGGTCGCCCCTTGTGGGCGACCATTCCAATATATACAGATAATGAGTGAATCCGGGATTGTTATTTGGTGGAAATACGGGTCGATTTGCCTGTGGCAACATCCATGACCTCGATGCTGTTGCTGAAGCTGACGGTAATATAGGCTTTGCCGTTGGCGATGATAATGTCCTGTGCGACATCGCCCAATCCGCGACCGTTGGCATCTTCAAAATAGTTGGCGGAAGCTGTAGAGGTGGAAGCATTCACGCGACTTACACCGGCATTGTTGCCGCCCCAGCTGCCCTCGTTCAATACGATAATGTCGTCCCCGCTAACGGCTACAGCCTTAGAAGGCAGGTTGCCGAGCTGGACAGCATTCATGCGGACATCGCCGTTGTTGGAGTAGACGTAGCAGTCGCCCGAGGCTGTGTAGTTGCCGTCGGAGAGGACTATGATGTTGCCGTTGTTGGGGTTGACATTGATGCCGTAAGGATTGTCGGTGGCATTCCATTGTATGCCTAATTCGGTGGCTTCGAGAGTGCTGCCGTTAATTTTGTAGAAACCCAGAGTGCCATAAGGGCTTGTGTAGCCATAAATGTCGCCACTGTATACATCGAAATTGTACAGGTTGGTGCTTACTGCAGTGATTTCCTTGCTGTTGGTGTTCATTACCCAAAGACCGCCAAAATCGGTTTCGTAATCACCAAGGGTATTGAATACGATGTGGTTGTTGTCAAGTTTCTTCACTTTGCTTGGATTGATACCCACCGTTACGCTGTCGACAATCTTGAACGATTCGATGTCAACAATGTAGAGTTTGTTGTCGTAGTGGTAGTTGAAGCTTTCGTCCGATATGTTGCTGCTGGCAATGTAGAGTTTGTTGCCGACGGCAGCGATTCCTTCGGGATGGAAACTGCCGAGATTGCAGATACCGGTGACTGCTTGTTGTGCCATGTCGAAACGGATGACAGATTGAGGATAGTAGCATGTGATGTAGAGGTTTCCATCTACTTGAGCGATAGATCTTGGAGTCTCGACGCTGACATTAATGGGTGTAGGCTGTTGGTTTTCCGGTTCTTCTTTGCAAGATGAGAAAACCATTGTTGTGCATATTGTCACAACTGCAACGAGTGTTCTAAATAATTTCTTCATGGTTGTTTATGTTGTTGATTATTAAATGAGTTTTGAAATTTGTGTTTTACGGTTGTATCAAAATGAATAGCTGGCTTTCAGTCTGAAATTGCGGCCCATCATCGGGTATGAGCGTACGACTTCGTATTGCTTGTCGAGTATGTTAAGTATTTGGAATTGAATTCGCAGGTCGCCGATGGGCAGTTCAAAGGAGCGGTCGATAGAGATTCCATGGTCGGCGTAGGATGGAAGCAGTGAATCGTCGTTGTTTTGTTGTCTGTAATACCGTTTGCCGACAAGCATGCAGTTGTATCCGGCATTAAACCAACGAGTTTTGAGGTAGAGAGTCATGCCTCCGCTGTGACGCGGCGTGTAGGGGATTTGGTTGTTGTAAATCTTAGTGACTTCAGGATTTGTATGGTCGACGGCTTTCTGATAGCTGTATGTGAGAGTTGCATTCAGTGAGACTTTCTGCCAATTCCAGTCGAGGGTCCCTTTTAGGTCCAAACCGGTTATGTCAACAATGCCGAGGTTCATTGTCGACCAAAGAAACATGTTCTGTTTCGGAACGGCGATAATCTTGTCTTTGATGCTGTTGCGGTAGGCGTCTAAGGTCATGCTCCACACATGCCAGCTTGTGGAATCGCTGTTGTAGCGCACCTGGGCCGGAACGGTTATTCCGACATTGTATTGCGAAGCCCGTTCGGGTCTGAGAGAGTCGAGCGGCATGACAAAATAATACAGTTCGCTGAAATTGGGGGTTCGGTATATGTCTTTGAAGAAGAAGCGGATGCGTATGTTGCTCGAGGCTATGGGTTGAACGGAAGCGCCTACGTAGGGCGATAGCCGTCTGTAGGTAGTGGGGGATGGATTGTCGCAGGCATTCTCGTTGACGAAAGTGAACAATGCGTTGCTTTTGAAGCTGAAACGCTTGGTTTTGTATTGCAATGCAAGCGTTGTGAGTGATGAGAAACGTTCAACGTTGCTGTTTTTCTTCAGGTTGCTGTGCAGATTGTTGAGTGATAGGTCGCTGGCGAGACTTGCATTTATTTTTATATAAGGTTTCCAAACCACAGTGCCGGAGAGATATCCTTCGTTTTGGCTATATTCGTTCTTGAGGTAGCGACTTATGGTAGGGGCGGAGAAGTCCTCATATAAATCTTCGGTATGCTGATATTTCCCAATCAGCTGAAAACTTGCTTGTTTTATGAACGAGTTGTATTTGGCTTGTGCGAAGAATAGTTTTTCACGTGTGTCTTCGGAGCCGCGCGTGGCGTAGAACACCACGGGGCCAGGCAGGTCGTGGTAGCCCTGAACATAGTGAATCTTGGAGGAAAGCGACCTGTTGGAAGATATGTGGTAAAAAAGATTCATGTCACCGGTGACCATCCACATGGAGGAGTGCTCACGTCGTTCGATGGAGTAATCGCCGTCGTGCGATGGGGTGTAGTACAGAGTGAAGGGGTAGTCGCCGTTGCTTTTCAGCCAGTTGCCCCAAGCCGATATTGAAAGCTTGCGTCCGATGCGTTGTTGAAGTGAAAGGGCAGTGGATAAGAGTCCAAAACTTCCTGTCTCAAGACTGATTCCGGTATGTGTGTGTTCTCCAGGCATGAAGACAGGCTCGGAAGTCTGCATGTTGATGACGCTGCCTGCGGCGGTGGCGCGTGCCGATAGTAGCATGTCGTCGGGCTGGCCGTTGCTGAGGCTTATGAAAGAGCTGTTGCCTATCATGTAGCGACCCAGATCAACCTGGCCGTTTTGACAGTCGTTAACAGCCACTCCGTCAATGGTTAAAGTGCTGAATTGGCTGCCGAGTCCACGTGCCGAGACTGTTTTCATACCTCCAATTCCGCCATAGTCGCGCAGTGTCACTCCGGCCATTTGTTTCAGTGCGTCGCTTAGGAGCAAAGCACCGGAATTCTCCATTTTCTCGATGTCGACAATCTGGACGGGCGCTTGAGATAATGTTGCTGAAGGTTTCTTGTTGCTTTTTACAACGATAGTTTCCAGTTTTTTGCTTTTGTCGGTGGCATTGGTGTCTTGTGCAGAAGCGGGTACGACAAAAGCCACCCACAATAAGCAGGCGACCAAAAGGGGTAATATGTTCCTGTCGAATGTGTATGTTTTCATAATTATCGTCCTATCCTCGAGGACTTTAATTGGCTTTCGGTTTGGCAGGTCTTCTGACTTTGTTCCGGCGATCCGAGCCTTCCCATGAGCCTATGTCGACACACAGTGGCGATCTGTGGACTGTCGTGATTGGAACTTACAGCAGCGGGACTGTCAATGAATTTCACATTGTTCCCTTTTGACACCTATTGGGTTGAAAACAAGCATGTAATATGCTATATTGACTACCTTTTTGGTGACCAAACCGTTTGCAAAAGTACTAATATAATTGAATATAGAAGCCGTTAACCCTCTTTTTTTTCTACAGATTAAAAAAAAGTTAATAGTACAATATTATTGTACGATGGGCGTTTCTCAACTTGATTTTTGATGAAATCAGGCGTCTTGCAGTTTCATTAACTTTAACTAAACTATATAAAAACTAATATATATGAACATTCCCCTCATCTGGATTATCTTTGGAATCCTTTTTGTTCTAAGCCTTGTGGCAAGCAAGAGTGTCGAGTCCAAATTCAAGAAATACTCAAAAATTGCCATGAACTATAACATGACCGGACGTGAGGTCGCTGAGCAGATGCTGCGTGACAACGATATTCACGATGTGACTGTTCAGGAAGTAAATGGCACGTTGACGGATCATTACAATCCCCTCAACAAGACCCTCAATCTCAGCCGTGATGTGTATCATGGAACAAGTGTTGCTGCTGCAGCCGTTGCAGCTCATGAGTGCGGTCACGCCGTTCAACATGCAACGGCCTACTATTGGCTGGGTCTGCGGTCGAAACTTGTACCCGCTGTGAATATATCCAACAGGTTCACTCCGTGGATATTGTTTATTGGTATTCTGATGGTTCAGAAGTTCCCAAGTCTTTTGCTTGCGGGCATTATACTCTTTGCCGTGACGACATTGTTCTCTTTAGTGACGCTGCCGGTTGAAATCAATGCCTCTCGTCGCGCGTTAGTATGGCTCAATACCCACAATATCACATCTCCAGACACGCACACATACGCCGAAAGTGCTTTGCGCTCGGCAGCATACACTTATGTTGTCGCTGCTTTGACGTCGCTGGCAACGCTTCTCTATTACCTTATGATATACCTTGGCAATCGCGACTGATTAGGTGTCCGATACCAATTTGAGAATCACAATATGGGTGTATTCTGACGAATAAGTCAGAATTACTAACATACAAACGGATGAATATGAATAGATTGTGCAAAAATGTGCAATCTATTTCATTTTATGATCTGTGGATTATTTGAGGAAAGTTTGTATTTTTGCAAATCTGAAAAACAGATGGCAGCACATACGAGGGTGGAATACAGTTGCATAGAGGGATGACATGCTGCGGCGAAAGTTTATTTTTATATTGTATTAATTCTTATTCATAAAGTAGGTGGCAGCAAAAGAAAGCAAAAAAGAGAGCAATACGCCTTTGATGAAGCAGTATCTTGAAATGAAAAAGAAATTTCCGGATGCGATGTTGCTGTTTCGTGTAGGGGATTTTTATGAAACGTACGGTAGTGACGCCGTGAAAAGTGCTGGCATTTTAGGTATTACCCTCACTCGAAAATCGAACGGCTCTGCCACGTACACAGAGATGGCAGGTTTCCCGTACCATGCCTTGGAGCAATATCTGCCGCGTTTGGTCAAAGCCGGACTACGTGTTGCTATATGTGAGCAGCTTGAAGACCCCAAGTCGGCCAAAGGTCTTGTGAAGCGCGGAATCACAGAACTGGTGACTCCTGGTGTTTCATACAACGACATGGTTCTTGAGGTCAAGGAAAACAATTTCCTTTGTGGGCTTCATCTGTCAGACAAAGTGCATGGCATAAGCTTTTTGGATGTCTCTACGGGAGAGTTCTATGTTGCCCAGGGCGATATGCAGTATATCGACAGGCTGCTTCAGAATTTCCATCCTACCGAAATTGTGCTTCAAAGGAAAATGTTGCACCGGTTTCAGGAATCATTCACTGAGAAATACTATACCAACACATTCGACGACTGGGTTTTTACGCTTGATTTTGCAGAGGAATTGCTGATGAAGCAGTTCGGCACGTCGTCTCTCAAAGGCTTTGGCGTTGAAGAACTTGAACAGGGTATTATCGCTGCCGGCGCGGCGTTGTACTATCTCCAAGACACGCAGCACGACAGAACTCAACACATTTGCAAACTAAGCCGAATCGAAGAGGATAAGTACGTATGGCTCGATAAGTTCACTATCAGGAATTTGGAGCTTGTGTATTCGCCAAACGAGAATGCCAAGACACTGATAGACATTCTCGACCAGACTCTTACCCCCATGGGTTCGCGACTTCTGCGCCGTTGGATTGTCATGCCGCTAAAAGACACTCAGGCCATAGAGCAACGTTTGACGGTTGTAGACCAATTGCTTATAAATGGCGATTTTGCCGATTCGTTGCGGCAACACATTCGCGGCATCGGCGACCTTGAAAGGCTGATTTCAAAAGCGGCAGTGGGACGTATCAATCCCAGAGAACTGCTCCAGCTTAAACGATCACTCGGAGAGATAAAGTCTGTTAAAAACTTGTGTTCCAAGATGGATAGCAAGGCTTTGTCCTTGTATGGCGAGCAGTTGAACGTCTGTCAGTCGATATACGACAAGATCGATAAAGAAATAAACGAGGATGCGCCTGTAAAGGTCGATAAAGGTAATGTTATTGCAGACGGTGTGGACGCCGAACTCGACGAGCTGCGTTCTTTGGCCGGCAACGGCAAAAGCTATCTCGCCGACCTGCAGCAGCGAGAAAGCGAGCGAACAGGAATACCATCGCTGAAAATAGGCTTCAACAATGTCTTTGGCTACTATTTGGAAGTGACCAACACGCATAAAGACAAGGTTCCGGAAGAATGGATACGCCGTCAGACCCTGGCCAATGCGGAACGATATATAACACCGGAACTGAAAGAATACGAAAGCAAGATTCTCGGAGCAGAGGAGAGGATGCAGGTTATAGAGACCCGCCTGTATGAGAGTATGCTTCAGACGCTTACGGAGTATATACAACCGATACAGTACGATGCGCACATCATTGCGCAACTTGATTGCCTGCAGAGTTTTTGCGCTGTGGCCCTTGCCAACGAGTATTGTCGTCCGCAGCTTAACGACGGCAAGTCTATCGACATCAAGGAAGGGCGACACCCTGTAATAGAGACGCAACTGCCACTCGGCGAGAAATATGTAAGCAACAACGTGTATCTCGACGACGAGACCCAGCAAATCATGATCATCACGGGTCCCAACATGTCGGGTAAGTCGGCGTTGCTGCGACAGACGGCACTGATAGTGCTGATGGCACAGATAGGTAGTTATTGTCCTGCAAAACAGGCTACAATAGGTATTGTAGACAAGATTTTCACTCGAGTTGGTGCGTCGGACAATATTTCGTCGGGCGAGTCGACCTTTATGGTCGAAATGAACGAAACGGCAAGCATCCTCAATAATGTCAGCGACAGGAGTCTCGTACTACTCGATGAAATTGGACGCGGAACGAGCACTTATGACGGTATTTCGATTGCATGGGCAATAACGGAATATCTCCATGAGAACAAAAGGGTTCGACCCAAGGTGATGTTTGCAACGCACTATCACGAGCTGATAGATATGGCGGACCAGTACGAACGTATCCAGAACTACCACATATCTGTCAAGGAAGTCGGCAACAAAGTCATCTTCATGCGTAAACTCGAGATGGGAGGCAGCGAGCATAGCTTCGGAATACATGTGGCACGCATGGCTGGTATGCCGCCTCAGGTACTGAAAAGAGCTCATGCGATGCTTGAACTTTTGGAGTCAAAAAATGAAAAAATATCTGACAAAAAAAGTACGAAAAAAGTAAAAAACGAGATTCAAAATACCCCAGAACCGGGGTTCCAATTGAGTTTTATCCAGCTTGACGACCCGACTTTGCTTGAAATTAGAGATAAGATTTTAGATATTGATATAGATACACTTACACCTATCGAAGCACTATTAAAATTAAATGAGATTAAAAAAATTGTCAAGAAAAAATGATTTTTTTTTGTCAGTTTAAAAAAAGTATGTACTTTTGCACTCGCTTTTGACGGAAAAAAGCAGGTCTTTGAAAGTCAATACAAGCGGAAATAGCTCAGTTGGTAGAGCACGACCTTGCCAAGGTCGGGGTCGCGAGTTCGAGTCTCGTTTTCCGCTCAAGAACAGTACATTGAATTAGTGCGAAGCGGAAATAGCTCAGTTGGTAGAGCACGACCTTGCCAAGGTCGGGGTCGCGAGTTCGAGTCTCGTTTTCCGCTCAAAGTCTCCAAAAGTAAGGACAACGACCAAAACCTTAAAACCTAACCAATGCTCTGGTGGTGGAATGGTAGACACGAGGGACTTAAAATCCCTTGCCCGCAAGGGCGTGTGGGTTCAAGTCCCACCCGGAGTACTGAAAAAGAGAAATTTGAAATCATAATAAATGTCTTGGTAGCTCAGCTGGTAGAGCAATTGACTCTTAATCAATGGGTCCAGGGTTCGAATCCCTGCCAGGACACCACACTTCGGGGTGTAGCGCAGTTGGCTAGCGCGCCACGTTCGGGACGTGGAGGCCGGAAGTTC
>JAFXAD010000058.1 GCA_017522065.1 Bacteroidales bacterium | reverse complement strand
TTTATGTTGGTATAATACTCACTACATGATGTCCAAACATGAAGATACTTTATCCTTGTACAAGGTGAAGCGAAGGCGTCAATACCACATAAAAGGGAAGTGCGTTGAGTATAAAATAAAAAGACACCTTGTGTATAAGGGAAATAGTAAAATATCAGATGATCGGTATATGGGGAACTGGGTCATAAAAATAAAATAGAATGAGGGAGGAAGGACCAGTTCCTGTCGCAGCGGATGTTCCCGTTGTGGCGGACCCGTCGCGACGGATGTTCCCTCCGTTCCGGCGGATCTGCGTTGTCGGACGAGCCGACGCCACGGCACCGACGCTGCTTTATATAAGGATTTTAAAAATGCACAACGAAATTCATCGTAAGGCAAAGAATGGTTTCATTTTTATCTACAATACAAAACAATGAAAAAATATTACAAAGTACTGCTACTTCTTCTATTCTTTTGCGTTTCTTGTAGTACATTCTATCGAAAAAACATATATGGAACATATTACTTTTATAGCGAAACAAAAAAAGAAGTATTACAAAACTGGACATCATTGACTGTTAATGCAGATGGTAGTTTTATTCTTAAAGTACCATACATCTATAATGGGGAAAACATCTATGGTACTTGGAACTTGAAAAATGATTCTTTATACCTTAAAACCGAGTACTTATATAAAGATGTTAACATTATACCACAAAACACCATCTGCAAATCAGGATATGTTCAGTTGACCATAAAACTAAACCGAAGGAATTACGACATCTTCCCAGATTACAAAGTGGCTATACGTTTTGATTCCATTAACAAACACAACGATACTATATTCTCCTGGAAATACTATGAGATGGATAATGATAATACAATCTATGTACCGTATGACACCATTATAAAAGCAAAATATGTTGCATTAGATAACAAAGTAATTAATTATCCAGTCTATAAAGGTTGGATATATTCAGACTATAAAGGTTGGATACGACAAGAATCTGCATTATTTAAAGACGGCTATAAATATGATATGATATTTATGGAACCAGGATCTCTTTACCCAATACTAAATGAAGAGTGCTATATTTTTGAAAATGACACATTGAAAGGAATCATTAAATACGATGAAAATAGAAATTTGACTATCAAATATGTTAAAACTAAAATCCCGATGTAACAGGTGCTTCTATTGCAAAAGATCAACAGTTCTAAACATATTGACATTATTGCGTTGAATATGCATTCCGTCACTGATTAGTAAAAGAATATGCATTCCGTAGCATAAGAGTCAATAAGCAACGCTTCAAAAAAACACCATCCATCCCGTCCCGCACAATATAAACCAAGAAACCTCGTTAACCTTGCAAAACCAGCGTGTTGAAGACTCCAGCCTACATATCGCCACGACACACAACTGCACACCTCCGCGCCTCCGCGGACGGAGAAATATAGCACTTGCAATATGCTTATTTTCAACATGTATTTTACAACAGGAATACTTCAGATTTTACCGGCAATGTTTATTTCCTGTTTAGGTATACTGTTTTTTTATTATTTTTGCATTTTTATATTATTTTTTTAAATAAAAGACAATCTATTGAAAAACAAAATCTATATAGAAACCTACGGGTGCCAGATGAATTTCGCCGACAGCGAAATCGTCAGTTCTATCCTCAACAAAGCAGGATACACAAACTCTCGCACTCCTGACGATGCCGATTATATCCTCATCAACACCTGTGCAATCCGCGACAACGCCGAACAACGCATTCGCAAACGGCTACGCGAACTGAAAGCTCTGCAACGTCAACGCCCTACCCTCAAAATAGGCATCCTCGGATGCATGGCCGAACGTCTGCAGAAACAGCTGATGGAAGAAGAAGACAACGTCAGCTTCATCGTCGGCCCGGATGCCTACCGCAACCTGCCCTCCATGCTGAGCCACATAGCGCAAGGCGAACGGCTGGCAGAAACAATGTTGAGCGAGACCGAAACCTACGACGACATCGAGCCCGTACGCTACGACTCCAATGGCATCACCGCCTATATCAGCATTATGAGAGGTTGCCAGAACTATTGCGCCTACTGCGTCGTGCCCTACACCCGCGGACGCGAACGCAGCCGAGACCCGCAAACCATCGTCAATGAGGCTCGCAAACTCGTCGAAAACGGCTACCGCGAGGTGACTCTACTCGGTCAAAACGTCAACAGCTACCACTGGGAAAGCGCAAAGCGGAATGCGGAAAGCGAAGAGCTTGACTCTCATACCCCCTCTCTCATCTCCGTGGGGTTCCCTGAACTGCTGGACATGGTTGCAAGCATCGACCCTCGACTTCGTGTCCGCTTCGCCACCTCTCACCCTAAGGACCTTAGCGACAACCTGCTGCACGTTATGGCAAAACACGACAACATCTGCAAATGCATTCACCTGCCGGTCCAGTCGGGCAGCGCTCGAATGCTGAAACTCATGAACCGGCACTACTCTCCCGAATGGTACCTCGACCGCATCGATGCCATACGACGCATCCTGCCCTCTTGCAGCATTACTACCGACGTCATTGCTGGCTTCTGCTCCGAAACCGAAGAGGACCACCAGGCTACCCTCGAAATGTTCAGGCGCGTAAGGTACGACTATGCTTACATGTTCAAATTCTCCATGCGTCCCAACACCTACGCCGCCAAACACTTGCAGGACGACATACCCGACGACGTAAAAACACGACGTCTCGAAGAAATCATTAATCTACAAGGACAAATAGCCCTCGAAAACAACCAAAAGGAAATTGGCAAGACCTACGAAGTGCTCGTCGAAGGTGTCTCGCACCGCTCCGACCAGCAACTATTCGGACGCAACAGCCAGAACAAAGTCATCGTCTTCGACCGCGGCGACATACAACCTGGCCAGTACGTCCACGTCCGCGTGACGCGCTGTACCGCCGCAACTCTAATCGGCACCGTAACAACAAAGCAATAAAAAATATCATCATGTCTCGAAAACCATTCTTCAAAGAACATCCCTGGACGCTCCACACTCTCATAGCTATTGGCGCTTCTCTGCTCATTGTCATCATCACGTTCATCGTTCTGAAGCACTACGGGCGTGTTGGCCAAGAGTACAAAACACCCTACGTTGTCGGTTCCTACATCGACGAACTGGGCAACAGCGATGGCCTAAACCTCAAATATATAATCATCGACTCAGTATACCAGCAGGGCCAACGCGGAGGCTACATCCTAAGACAAGATCCTGACTCTGGCTCCATGATTAAGACTGGTCGCAAAATCTACCTGACAATCACTTCCTACGTCCCGGACAACGCCATTGTGCCCAACCTGCGCTCGCTTAGCGTCAGACATGCAATATCGCAACTCGAAAACGCCGGACTACATGGGGGTCGCCTGCTCTTCGTCGACGACCCGCACCACGTCGTCCTTGAGCAAAAATACAAGGGGCGCACCGTCAACGAAGGACGGAGGCTGGAAAAAGGCGCCTTGGTCGACCTTGTTGTCGGCCGCGGCTCCGGCTCGACCGAGAGCATTGTACCCTACCTGGTCGGCATGTCGCCCACCAAGGCGCGGAAAAGCATACTCTCTGCCTCGCTCAATGTGGGAACCGAACACTACGACGGAATCACCGACATGAGCCATGCCATCGTCTACAAACAACTGCCTGAATACACAGGACGCACAGGCGCCGCTTTTGGAAGCGGCGTGGAATTGTGGTACTGCGACAAGTCGGTCGTCGCCATGGAGGAACTCGAACGCATGAAGAAACGCCAGATGGAAGACTCCATCCGCGCCTTGTACGAACCTGCCGACGACGGCGAATTTCGTTCCAACCCGCTTGGCCTTACCGGGCTTGATGAATTCTAACCTACTGCATCATGCTGACAAAAAAACTGTTCCCGACACTCATCCTCCTCGCAGCGCTTCTAAATGTTGCTTGGGGTCAGGAGATTATAGCACCACTCTCGTCCTTGCCTCTCCTGCCCTCTCCCAAGTCGGCAGACACGTTGACCATCGAAATACCTTTCTTCGACGACTTTTCCGACTACGAAGGCTCTCCCTCCGTCGACCGATGGCTTACAAACCAAGCCTTTGTCAACAAAGACTACGCTCCCCTGCCGCCCACCGTGGGCATGGCAACTCTCGACGCTATCGATGGCAACGGGAACATATACGCGCACGCCACAACAAATATTTTCGGTGCCGATACCCTGGCCTCGCAAATCATACGGCTCGACTCAATAACAGGAAGCAACCAGCGCAAACTGCAACCCTCCGACTCTATCAGCCTCAGTTTCTACTACCTGCCGGGAGGATGGTATGGTAACCCGTGGGAACTCGTAGGCGATGCCCCTTCGAGCAGCGACTCGCTCTTCCTCGAGTTCTTCGATGCCAACCAAAACGCCTGGAACGTCGTTTGGTGTTCGCCGGGCTTTACCGTCGACACGGCAGGCCTCAGAAGCCACTGGCCCTGGAAATACGCCTACGTCAAAATCGACAGTTCGAAATACTTCAACAAAAAATTCCAATTCCGTTTCCGCAACTACGCAAGCCTCGACCCCAATCCCAAGGCTGGCATCGCTGGCAACTGCGACCAATGGAACATCGACTACGTTTTCATCGGTACCAACAGGACTGTCGCCGACAGCTTCTTCCGCGATGTCGCTTTCGTCGAAAAGGCTCCTTCCATGCTACGGCAATACTATGCCATGCCTGCACGACAGTTCTCGCAATCCGAAATGGCTACCAACATCGAACTGAAAATCGTCAATCGCTACAACCAGACTCTTGCTTCAAACTACTCATACTCTGTCTACTCCTCCGACGAACAACTGATAAAGAACTACGACGGCGGATTTGAGAACGTACCGCCCTTCTTCCCTAACGGAAATTACCAGAGCAACACTCTGCACAGCAAACCTCCTGTCAATTTCTCTTTCGCCGTCAACAGCTCACCCTCTGAGTTTTACATCACACACGTCGTTCGCGAAGGTGTGAGCGGCGACAACAGGAGCGGCAACGACACAATCACTTTCCGACAAGTGTTTGCCGACTACTATGCCTACGACGACGGAGTGCCGGAAAACGGTTATGGACTCACCGCACCGGGCAACAAAGTCTGGCTATCATGCCGCTACGACCTCTCGACTCCCGACACCCTGACCGCTGTAGACCTCTACTTCAACCGGACTCGAAACGACGAGAACGCTCACATCCAATTCCAGCTCTGCATCTGGCGATGCTCGAATGGCATGCCCTCGACTCTTCTTTACAAAGATTCCGAAAAGTCGACACCTGTCTTCGATGGCATGAACCGTATGCACCGCTACAAACTGTCGACTCCGGTGCTTGTCAGCGATACCATATTTGTGGGGTTCGAACAACTGTCGAACGACTTTATCAACCTCGGGTTCGACCGTTCCAACGACTCGCGGCGATATACCTACTATCGCACCTCCGGCGAATGGATGCAGAGCATACTGCGCGGAGCGGTTATGATGCGCCCGGTATTCGGCTCGAAAGCCGTTGTCGACATAGCACAAACGCCAATAGAAGAACTCGACTGCTCCTTCTTCCCCAACCCGGCATCCGACAAGATTCACATCCGCAGCAACAACCCAAGCCCGCTCATGCGAATATCACTGTCCGATATGCATGGCAGAACGCTCCTCGACGACACTCTTTGCGAAACCATCGACCTAAGCCCTATCCCCAACGGAATCTATATCCTGCGTATCTACAACACCTCGACAGCACAACAGACAATCAAGAAACTTATCATCAGAAAATAATTGCCCGCCGATAATGGAAAACGAAGAATCTCAAGAAATAGAACTCTACGAAAACTACCGCTTCACCGTCGACCGCGGACAAGAGACTATGCGACTTGACAAATACCTGCAGATGCGCATTGAAGGCGTGTCGCGCAACAAAATACAAGCCGCCACCAAAGCTTCATGCATCCTCGTAAACGACAAAGCTTCGAAATCGAACTACAAAATCAAGCCCCTCGATGTCATCAGCGTCCTCCTGCCCACGCCGCCGCGCGAAATAGAGATTATTCCTGAAGACATCCCATTTAAGATAGTGTACGAGGACGACGACGTTCTCGTCGTCGACAAACAGGCTGGTCTTGTTGTCCATCCGGGTTACGCCAATTTTACAGGCACCCTGCTCAATGCCCTGGCTTTTTACTACGACGGGAAAAAGGACAAGCAAGGCAATCCGATTACGCCTTATCTGGTTCACCGTATCGACAAAGACACTTCCGGACTGCTGCTCATCGCCAAAAACGAAGACGCTCAAGTCGCTCTGGCCAAACAGTTTTTCGAACATACAATCGAACGGAAATACAACGCCTTGGTGTGGGGCGACTTCAACGAAGACGACGGAACTATCGACGGCAACCTCGCACGCTCTCAGAAGGACAGACGCATCATGGCCGTTTACGACGACCCCGAAGTGGGCAAACACGCCGTAACACACTGGCATGTGCTTGAAAGATTCGGATACGTCACTCTCGTGGAATGCGTGCTCGAAACAGGACGGACTCACCAAATCCGCGCCCACATGAAACACATAGGCCACCCGCTGTTCAACGATGCCGCCTACGGCGGAGACCAGATTCTGAAGGGCACCACCTTCTCCAAATACAAGCAATTCGTGAACAACTGTTTCCAACTGCTGCCACGGCAAGCCCTGCATGCTCTGGTGTTAGGATTTGAGCATCCCACAACGCACAAATTGATGCACTTCGAGTCGCCTATCCCTGACGACATGGCCGCAGTACTCGGCAAATGGACCACATACGCACAAAACTCAAAGGAAGTGCTTTGATGAAATAAAACATCAATACTCCCACATATCCTGACTGATGTCGAGCAGCTCGGACTCGATGCGCTCGGACTCCCATATAGCTTCCGGACCCGTAAGGTAATCAAATATCGTACGATTGTACACATTCGAAATACGGGTAATGAAACTGTTGAACATGCGGTTGATGAAGACAAACTCCCACGAGGGCTGGTCTGCTATATTCTCCTGCCAGGTGGCCTCGTTACGTGCCATGATACGGCGCACCATGGGCGACAGCATGGGTATCCAGAACAACTCAGCTGTGCCTATATAGTCCATGTCTCCGTCATGCTCCTTATACAGCTCCTTTGTCAGGCAGAGACCTATAATGCGCACATTCTGCTCCGTAACCTGTTTGTCAATATACCACGACTCCTTAATCCTTATCTGAAGCATCTCCTCCGAGTTGAACTCCTTGGGCACCAGCACCGTTTTGTACTCATAATTCTCCTCATCGTCAACAATCTCAAGCACTATGGTATCCGGCTTCGTGAACTGATTGACAAACATCGCATTGTCCAATGGTATCTTGAACTCGTCGTCACTGTATATCGGTATCTCGCCCGACACGACGGCGTCCCATATCACATAAGCAAAATTCTTCCTGCCTTCCACACCCTTGCGCTCGACAGGATAATAAAAGTAATGATTGAACTTCTCTCTGATATCTATCGTCCGCCACACCGTCTGCTCCCACACGACGTCGCTCTCCCTGACAAAAGGCACAGCAAGCCCTTCGCGCTCTTTTGTGGTATGACGCTCATAGAAATGACCGACCTCACCGTCTATCGTCTGTGCCGACAACAGACCGCCTACACCGAGCGCGAAGCACAATATTATATGTCGTAGAGAGAAGCCTTTCATAAAAAAAAAGAGTTAAGAGTAATGAAAACTCCTAACTCTTGTTGTTTTGGATTGTTACATTTTTAGTATTCCCACATATCGGACTCAATATCCCATATTTCGTTCTCAATGCGCTGCGATTCAAGTATCGCATCGGTACCTGTCAGGTAGGCCGAGACCGGACGGTTCATGACATTGGACTCACGATAGCAGAAACTGTCGAAGTAGCGCTCAATGAAAATATCGTCATACGAACGCTCAGCATGCGAATTATGCTCGTCGTAGGCCAGAACCTTCACAAGCGCATTGCGCACTCTGATGTCGTCCATCGGTACCCAGAACATCTCGACATTGTCGCAGACGCGCTCGCCGTCACGATCCTTGCAATAGTTGTAGACAAGGGTCATTCCAGTGATACGGACCTTCTGACGGGTGTCCTGTTTGTCGATGTACCAGTACTCCTTCAGACGGGCAGAATAAACCTCCTCGGGTCTGAACTCCTCGGTGATCAATGTGTCGCGACCTTCAGTCTCATCTCCCCATTCGTCATATTCGGCAATGTGGAAATTGTAGCTGCGAGTCAACTGACTTATCATCTCTTCGTATGTATAAGGAGTCGTCAGGTCATCTTCCTTGAACACTTCAATATCGCCATTCTTAAGGGCATTCATAATTGCAGTGGTAAGGCTTACACGGCCCTGCGTATTCTGATTAGGATCCGTAGGGAAATAGAAGAACTGGTTGAACTTCTCGCGGAAGTCAATTGTTCTCCATACAGCACGCTCCCATACCACATCAGACTCACGCAGATAGGCATAAGGCATGGCGTCACGTCCCCTTACCTGGTCTCTTTTGTAGAAGTCGTTGAAATTGTGATCTTCCTCAGCATCGATAATGCTCTGTGCATTGGCGGTGAAACCACCGGCAACGAACAAGAAGAGGCCTAAACAAAACAATATTTTCTTCATTGTATTTGAGTTTTAAATTTACTTCAATCGCAGTGTGCAGTCAAGCGAGTGGGTCACACCATCAGGCGTTTTAACAGTCACGTCGGTGATGTAAATCTTCTGACCACGCTTGGCATTGTTGATACGGCTGATCATCTCGGGAGTCAGACGGTTGCCGCTACCATTGAGGTCAAGAGCTCCCGAACCCTGCACGTTGAAGACAAACGAGTTGATCTTCAGTGCCGGAATCTGGAAGTCGAAATCTTCCATCGAAGCACGCAGGACTGGGTTGGCAGTAATCTCTGTCTTGGAAGCCTGATCGCCGCTCTTGAAACTACCGATACGCAGTGACGGTTTCGGTATTCTCTTGATACGGATTTCTTTGGATCCCATATCCTTTGTCTGACCATCGATCTTGGCAACAACCTTGAGGCTCATCTTACCAATCTTCGAGGGCTTGATGATATAATTGCCATCGCCTGCATCCTTCACTATGGTTGCATTACCCGTAGTGATGGAAGGAGTTATATCCTTCGAGGCGACACCAGGGACACCTATTGATACAGGGTTGTCGATTCCCGCATACACCACATTCATCTTCACAAGCTCAGTGACAGCAACAGGTGCTGCAACAAAATAGCTCTCGTCGAATGGGTATTGCTCCTCTTTACCGTCCTTCATCATGTATACAACACCATGAATCTTACGCTCGCCAGGAGCACCGGCACCGGCAGTGTAGGTGATGGAGCCGTCGGCACCGCTTCTGTATTCAGCACCGTTAATGACAGCACGGAACTCGCGTTTCGAGTCGTATGCACCGACATTGACCTTCATCTCGTACTTGCCGCCTTGAATGACATAGCTCGATGTCGGACGGCAGATAGCAGCAATCTGGTCGAACTTGAAGTCTTCCTTGCCAATCATACCGAAAAGCTTTTTGACGGCGTCGTATTCGGCATTCATCAGCTCCGATTTCATACGTGAGAGACATACAATATCGGCAACGGCGATAGCACCGTCAAAATTGTACTCCTCCCAGTTGACAAGACGACCTGCATGCTCGCTCCAGAATTCGCCCTCAACATTCATACCGAAGTTAACCTCGACGGTGTCGTGAGTGAGGCTGGTATCCTGGAAAATAGCTGCCACTTTCTCTTTATAAGCAATAATAGCATTCTTGATATCGATAGCCTTACCATTTCCTTCGTTATAGAAATAGTGCGTACCCATATCAGTGTTGTCCTTCTTATCAATAATATCGAGACCGCCCAAGTCCAATGCTACCTTGGCACTGTCGAGCAGAGGATTGCCACTGCCGTCTACCAAGGGGATTTTACGTTTGGTGGTACTCTTGTCGGCATTGTGGCGGACCACATCGGCCGATTTCTGCATGTAGCACAGGAAACCGTAGCGACCTTCGTCGATAAGATTCTTGACGGAATCGGTATATGCTCTGATGGTCTGGGCAGCCTCATAATATTTGACTGCCTTTGTGGAATCAGCCATCATGGCCTGATCGAACATGTCGTAGGCCTCCAAAAGTTGTGTTTCAATATTCTTGTTACTCTCGTTCATAGCATCGCCCACCGTTACGAATCCGTTGAGAATCTCGACAGATACGTTCAGTGCCAGCAGGGCGGTGTACACGAGGTACATCATTGCAATCATCTTTTGCCTCGGGGTCTCCGGGCAATTTGTAGCACCCATATTCTATCTTATATTTAATTCTACCATTAGTGAATTACATTAGTTTTCGCAAGCAAGGGTGCTTGCGAAAGCATCAGATGCGGGTCTGCATGGCAGCGAGCATATTGCCATAAACGTTGTTAAGCTCAGCAACCTTGCGTGTAAGGGCATCAACCTGCTCTTTGTACTTCAGCACGCCTTCGGCAGACTCTGCAAAGTTGGCCACCATGCTCTGCATGCGCTCCTGTACCTCTTTGGTAGCCTCAAGCTGAGATGTGGAGTTCTGCATCTGCAACTCATACATAGCATTGATTGACGAAAGGCTGGAAGCCATTTTCTTGAGCTCGTCGACATACGAGGTGTCGCCGGAACGCAGTGTCTGAGCAGTCTCCTGATAGATATTGGACAGACTGTTGACAGCAGCGGTAGCGCCTTTGAGACTCTCGGAATACGAAGACGAAAGCTCGGCATCATGGTTAATAGAATCGGTAGTACGTTTGTATGCTGCGGTGAGGTCGTTGGCAGCCTCGGCAGCAACATCAAGATTAGTAACAAACTTGTCGGTAGCAGCAACTGCAGTGGACATATTGCTCAACGAGTTGGCTGAATTGGCAAGGTTCTCCATGCCTTTTCCGAGACGGTCGACCAGTTCGGGGCCAATCTTGGCGTCAGCAAGCATCTTATCAAGCTCTTCGGTGACAGAATCAGATTTTTTAGTGCCTCCCATGACTTTGTCCTCGCCTTTCATGCCTGCAAGTTCCGGATATACCAGACTCCAGTCCCATTCGATGTGAAGCGGCTCGAATGCCGAAAGGAAGAAGATGACAGCCTCTGTACCCATACCGAGAATCAGCATAGGAACAGCACCAGGCCAGTGGTTGATTTTGAACAATGCACCGATGATAACTGCCGAAGCGCCCCATCCATACAGTTTACTCATGAAGTTCTTGTAACCTTTACTACGAACAAGGTTGTCAATTTTACTCATAACTAAGATTTTTAAATGTTATGTTTACTTATTTTTTTAATGTATTATTTCTTTAATATATACTGCGTCGGTCCTGCAAGTTTAGATTGTTGTTATTTTGCAACGTTCGATGCAGATTTGAGGTTGTCACCCTTCACACGGCCCAGGTAAGGCTGTACGCAACGGAAACCGATGTACGACTTGGCAGTGTCCTGATATTCATAGGAACGGGTCTGGACCTGGATAAAATACTTCTGGTCTTTCCAGGAACCGCCACGGATAACCTTCTGTTTCATTGCCGGCGAATCGTCGTCCTTTGCATTATAATTGTAGAAAGGAGACAGAGCGTTGGCCATAACATAGGTGGATTTGTCGTATGCGTCAAGGCACCATTCCGAAACGTTGCCCGACATGTCATACAGACCAAAGTCGTTGGGAGCGTAGTGGCCGACCATAAGGGTCTTCACACCACCATCGTCGTCGTAAGCACCTTTGAGAGGCTCATAGTTGGCGAGGAAGCAGCCATTAGGATTGCGGACATAGGGACCGCCCCAGGGGTAGCTTTCTCCTGCTATTCCACCGCGAGCTGCATACTCCCACTCTGCCTCGGTAGGCAGACGGAAATCGTTCATCTGGGTATAATCGATAGACTCCAAATAGCGGTTGAGGAAATTGGAACGCCAGATGCAGAATGCCTTGGCTTGTACCCAACTGATTCCAACAACGGGATAGTTGTCGTAAGCCGGTGAGGTGAAATACTGACGGGTGAAGTCCTCATTCATGCTGTATGTATAGTCGTGAACCCAGCAGAGTGTGTCGGGATAAACGTTGACCACTTCTCTTTTAATAAACGACGAACGGTTATTGAGACCTTTCGGACGCGGAGCGAACATGGTACCCTTGTACTCATCCTTTACTGCAGTGGAAGACTCCTTCTGCGAAGCTCCCTGGTAGACCACCTTGCCACCATCTTTAGTATATGCACCATAGTCAATCCAGTAATACTCATAGTTGAGCTTGGCGGGATCGATGGTACGACGGCGATAGAAGCGGTCCTTTTCCGGCAGATAGAGGTCTTCGAGGGCCTCACGAGTTTCTTGCTCGTCCCAGCGGATTTTTTGTTTTTTGTCGAGGATGGCGGGTTCGAGGGGTTCGCCATACTCATCTTCTTCAATAAGATAACCGTCGATACCAGCTTCGCCGAGCATACGACGGGCAACAGAATCGATGACCCAGTTTACAAACTGGCGATACTCGTTGTTTGTTATCTCTGTCTCGTCCATGAAGTAGGAGCCGACCTGCATGGTACGCGGTTGCGACGGTGTACCATAAGTTGCATTCTGGGTACCTGCTCCCATGCTGAAATTGCCTTGATTGATGAAGACCATTCCCTTGAGGTCTATATCCTCAAAGACAGGACGGTTCTGAACGCCGACAAGTTCTCCCTTTTCGGACGAACCGCAGCTCCATAACAGAACTACTGTTGCAAGCAAGAAAAAAAACTTTTTCATATCTATAAATGATTTTAAAATCTATATAATATTATTATTAACAAATGATATGTAGTCTATTTCCGAATTATTACGTATTTTCTGAATAAAAGTTTCGTTTATGCCAAAATTTAGAGAAGATAACGTGTATTCTGATATACCGAAGGAAGCTTCGGAGGGATGATAATCTTGAAGCAGTAGCGGAGGTATGCCTCTATAGAACCGAAGCTGAATCCCGATTTATACACACCGAGTTTGCTTGTCGTAAGGTCATAGGCAATGCCTATCTTCATCTTCATCCAATTGACACCACCGAGTATGGATACAGCATCCTGGTATCGGTAGCTGATACCTCCCCAGAACAGGTTCTGATATTCCAGAAGACAAGAAGCGTCGAATTGGAAGACAGAGAAATCAGCCGTACGGACCAAAACGGAGGGTTTCAGACGGAACGACGGATTCGACGGAATCACATATTCATAGCCTCCAAGTAGATAGAGGATTCGGCTCGTTCTGAAATTAAGCTCGTCGCTATGTGCTCCAAGAAAGTTCTTCAATGAAAATCCAAAATAGTATGAACCAGGCACCTGATAGTAAACACCGAGAGATGCATCAATCAGGAAATCACTAACTTCCTGGTTGTTCAGCAAGGGATCGGATGTCGAAGAAGGTATCTGGTTTATAACGCCAGTCAGGTCGTCATAGCCAAACAAGCCCTCAGCACGCGTAATGCTATAAAAGTTGCCTTCGATACCTGCCGAGAGATTTCCCGGTCCCCAATAGATTCGGAACGCATAGTCAAGAGCGCCGCTAACCGTTGAGTTGTAGCCAATCTTGTCAGCGAACAAGGTGACACCCAGACCTCCGTGCAGAATCTTGACAGGTGAATCGAACGAGAATAAATAGTCGGTGGGCAACGATCCCGGTTTACCACCTGGTGTTGGCGCGTCTAACCTCAGACCCAGCCATTGGCCTCGGTACATGAGTGAACCGCACATGGATCCTGAGCTTCCGGCATAGCCGGGATTTACAGCAAGGCGGTTGAACATATACTGAGTGAACTGAACCTCCTGTTGAGCATTACCAACACATGAAAATCCCAATATCAAAAGCAAAATTGATATGTTTTTTTTGATTCCGATTTTCATGTTGTTAATGTAGTTAATATAATATAATAATTTATTTTTCAAAACACTGCAAACAAAACCACCTTGTTCGGATATTCCGACACAAAGTATTTTTTGACTTGCAAAGATAACAAGAATTATCTATTCTAAAACTTTTTTTCAAAAAAAAAATAACGAAATATCACATTCGTCTAAAAATCAAGCAAAAACAATCTTGTTATTTAGATGGAACTATTTTGGAATCAGGGAACATCGCCTGAAGCTCTTTTTTGACAGCTTCAACTCGTTGTTTTGTCGAAGTAAGTTCAAGAACGACGCTGACACCTCCAGGGCGTCCGGCGTTGACATATTTCACATATTCCTGGTACAGCACCGGAATGCGCCGCACTTGTGATTTCGCATCGCTCAGGTTGGCATTTCTCAACAGCTCGAGGTCATATACGGCAACATTGTCTGTTTTTTTAGCATCTGCCTGCTCTGTTGTGTCGGCACGTGAAGACAATATCATTTGCGCAGACAGGCCTATGTCCACCATAGCCTTCAGACGGCCTTCAGACATGAGTTCCGACAACATTTCCTGAGCTTCCCACAGCGGACGGTAGTGGTCCGGCAGCACCTTGACTTCTACACGGTGTGACGAGACACCTATTTGTTGTGCCGCACGGCGTGTCATGTCCAGCACTTGGCTTCTGGGGCAGCGGTCATTGATTCGGACTATCACTTCCTTGCCGTTTTTGGGGTTCGTCACCAGAAGGAGAGTTCCGAATTTCAGTGTGCGGTGCGCCGCCGTGAATTTGTCTTGCATAAAGACCTCCCCGCTGCTTGTTTTCCGGCCCACAAAGCGGTCGCTGTAGTATGTGCCGTGCATCGTAATGGTCTCCATGCTGTCCGAACCCGAGCCTTGGGCGAACAGATTCATCCCATACGTCAAGAGGAACAGCAGGATTATATTTCTCGGATTAAAAATCATTGATTACCAATTAACCGCATCTGCGTGAAACCATTTGTCCTGAAGCCGCAAGGTCTGCTCTATCACATCGCGCACACATCCCTTACCACCCGCATACAGAGAAATGTAGTCGGATATTTCCTTTATTTCGACAGCTGCATCGGAAGGGCACGCAGCCACGCCACAATGCGACATGATTTCGTAGTCGGGTATGTCGTCTCCCATACAAAGCACTTGGCTCGTTTTCAAACCATTGGTTTCAAGGAACTTCTTATAAGTCTCCATCTTGTTTGCACAACCCGTATAGATTTGAGTTACGCCGAGCGACTCCATACGATTGTTGATGCTCAGCGATGTAGCTCCAGAAATCAAGGCTATGATGTAACCTTTCTTAACAGCATATTGTATTGCATATCCGTCCTTTATACTTCCGCATCTTACCGTTTCCCGGTCTGCGTACATCCATACGCTCCCATCGGTCATCACACCGTCGAAATCGAAGACAAAAGCCTTTATGTCATGCAGTTTTGCTTTGTAATTCATTGTGATTGTCTTTTTTATTTTGATTTGTGTGCTTTGTCGGCATAGTCGAGCACATGTTCATATACTTTTCTCCACCCCTGCCATCCGAAATCTTCGCACAAGCTCTGGTTGTGCCAAAGGAGCGAGAGCGTACCTCCGACAAGCTTTACCTCGTCAACAAGCTGTCGGAAAACAGCTTCAGCCTCGTCGGGAGTGGATTTCTTATAGTAATAGAATGTAGAATCCATTGCTGCAAAGGGGTGTATCGTCAAAGGTTTCTCACAGTCGCTCTCGAGGTCGAAAAACGGGTAGGCTGTGCCAGTTCCTGAACGGAACCCCGCCTCGTCAGCATAGCCCATCGTATAATCATGAAGGATTCCATTATCTATCAAGACATTGTACGTCTTAGGCAACGTCAGGCGCAGGAAATGATTCCTGTTGCGTACAGTTTTGCGATGCAGGACAGAAGCCAGTCGCTCGCTTTCTATGCCCACCAACTCTGGCTCGTCGAACGAGGCATACGAGGAGTGCAGTCCCATCTTGGCATTGTCGCACAAGTGCTTCAACAGTTCGCAGAACTCCTTGTTCTGATACGATATCGGTTTGTCATAAACATTATAATCTGCCATCAATGGGAAAAACTTCAGCCTCATGCCGGAGTACTGGCGATGCAGGTCGATGATATAGTCGAAAGTGTCGAACGGGTCTTCTTCCTTGCGTGTCAGGACACGCATACGTTTCCTCATGGCACCCTTTCGGTCGTGCGACAATAAGTCGCGCCCCATTCCTGTCAGTGTCCTGAGAATTCCTTTGTTCCTGTAGCAATATGCGGCGTCGATGTCGATTGTGTCTTCGAAATCGAAATTCCGCGCGGGGACTTTGATGTCCTGATAGCACGATTTCAGTTTGCCGGCAAGCATCAATGCCCATCTGTCAACTACCGCCATCTGGAGGAATCCCTCCTTATATGCGAGGCTTTCCGACGCCGGAAAGCGTCCATGCGTATCTGTGAAATGCGGCAGGTATTCCTCATAGCGCGACAGGCAGAAGAATGCCGAGGCGAAAATGTCGAACGGGAAATCGCTTTCGCTGTTGTAGACCGGAAAGAGCGCATACGTGTCTTCGTACTTGAAACAGCGTGGCTGCTGCTCCTCGATTGTTGTCTGGAACAGCAAGTCCGAACAACGCACAAAAAGCCCCTCACCTATTTTGTGGCGGCCATAACACATCTTGGGACCGTCGAAACCAGTATACAAATCGACGTCTGTCGTTATTTCGAATTCGGTTTTAAGGATATACCTGAAAATTACATTTAGCGTATAACCCAACCGGTTGGTCAGTCGTGGTACATGAATGAGCAGCATAAGCCTTCAAATAAAATGCAAAAATACAACATTTTTTCAAATGCACAAAATCGGCCCACCGAAAACGAATCGTCAGAACTTTATAAGCGTTTCATTACCACGCACATTCATCGAACACACCACCCCCAACGGCAGTGCCAGATTTTCGGTTCCGATATGCCCAAACGGGCCATGGTAAACAACCGGATAGCCATACTCCGACACAGCATTGCGCACAATTTCCTCAGCAGAGTATCCAAACGGGACTTCATTATCGTGCATCTGGGTCAATGCGCCTACTATCAAACCTTTGAGACCTGCCAACTTGCCAGCCCTCTTCAGCGCCATCATCATACGGTCCACGTGGTATAGCATTTCGTCCAAATCCTCAATCAACAGGATTTTTCCTTCAGTGTCAATTTCCGAAGCGGAACCCAACAGACTGTATATGACCGACAGATTGCCACCCACTATCCGCGCCCGGCATTCTCCCGGACGGTTCGGCACCGACACATCGTCATTGACAAGAGTGTATTCGCACTGACAATCAAACAGCAGTCGTCTGAGGCTTGTCAACGATGGGTATGCTGTCGTTGCAGCGTCCATGGGGATATTTATAGGCATTGTGGCATGCAAAGTAGGTATGCCATACAGCGTTGCCACATGGCAGTGCAAAGCCGTGACATCGCTAAAGCCGACAATCCATTTTGGATTTCTCTTGAAGAGCGTGAAGTCGAGGCTGTCAAGAATCCTGACCGTGCCGTAACCTCCGCAGGCACAGAAGACTGCGCGGACCGACTCGTCGTCGAGCATTGACTGCAACGACGAAGCCCTGTGTCTGTCGTCACCGGCAAACTGGTTACAGACGTCATACAGCCCATCGGCAAGTCGCACCTTCAACCCCCACGATTCAAGCAGTTTTACAGACGGCTCGACCATTTCCGGTGTAGTCTTTCGGGCTGTTGCCACGATGCCCACGGTGTCGCCCGGTCGTAACTTCATTGATTGTATATCTGTCATGACTAATGAAACGAGCTTCGAGGTGCTTTATTGCCCAAAACAAAAAAATCTTTTTTTCAAGCATTTACAAAAAGCGAAAAGTTAAAAACAAAAATAAAAACGTTTACATCCGCTTGTATTTCAAAAAAAATCGTAAATTTGCATTTTCTTTTTTACATCAAAAAACATAATCAACCATTAAAAATCCAAAACAAAATGACAATTCGCGAAATAGCCAAATTGCTTGACGCATCTGTCTGCATCGGTGAGAACCGGCTCGACGAAGAAGTAGAATACGGTTTTGCCTCCGACCTGATGAGCGACGTGCTAACTCTCAAAGACACCCCCATGCTCATAACCGGATTGTGCAATGTACAGACCATCCGCACCTGCGACATGGCGACGCTCGACATCATTGTAATTGTGCGCAACAAAAAAGTCACCGAAGACATGATCGAGCTTGCCGAAGACAACGACATGGTCATTCTCTCCTGCTCATATTCCATGTTCAAGGCCTGCGGCCTGCTCTACGAGGCCGGAATCAAACCCCTCTACTGACAAAACCACTATATCCAATCTCAAAATACTGTCAAAATGCACCAAGAATACACCGTTATCGAAGGCGATTTTGTCAACGCCGGAAAAGCCTCCAGCTCTGTCAAGAAAACCCTCAAACAACTCAACGTCGAACCTGCCATCGTAAAGCGCGTGGTAGTGGCACTTTACGAAGCCGAGGTCAATGCCATTGCGCATGCCTACGGCGGCAAGGTCCTTGTCGACATAGACTCCGACAAAATCAAAATGGTCGTGGCCGACAAGGGTCCTGGCATACCTGATATTGCGCTTGCCATGCAGGAGGGCTACTCCACCGCACGACCAGAAGTCCGCGACATGGGCTTCGGAGCAGGCATGGGTCTGCCAAACATGCAGAAGAATGTCGACAAACTCAACGTCACAAGCGAAGTGGGCGTAGGCACCACCGTGGAAATGGAAGTCAACTTTTAGCTGCACCTGACATTTCCACAGCAAAAACCGCTTCGCAAGCCGTCTGAATCTCAACAATCCATCATCAACCCATTCAACAACCATCCATCATGTTCGTACACGCATTACTAATAGACGACAGAAAATGCATCGGATGCATGCGCTGCCTGAAGACATGTCCCACCGAGGCCATCCGCATCAGCGAAGGCTCGGCATACATCCAGGAGCATCGTTGCATCGACTGCGGCAAATGTCATGAAGTCTGCCCCACAAAGGCTATATATATAAAACAGGACGACTTCGAAATGGTACACGAGTTCCCTCATTCGGTGGCATTGATACCATCGGTTTTCCTGGGCCAGTTTCCTGAAGAGATACGCGTGTCGCGAATATACTCTGCCTTGGAGGACCTCGGGTTCCGACATGTGTTCGAAGTCGAATCTGCCGCCAACATCTACGCCGAAGCCAAAGAGAAATACGCTCGCGAAAACCCTGACATCAGACCGCTCATATCCAGTTTCTGCCCGGCCATTGTGCGACTGATTCAAATCAAGTATCCATCGCTCGTCGAGAACATCACCCCCATCAAGGCTCCTCTCGACATCTCGGCCATATATTGTCTGCAGGAACTCCAGAACCGCGGCATTCCGCGCGAAGAGATAGGGCTCTTCTATGTCACCCCTTGCGCAGCGAAAATAGCCGCCGTGAAAGCCCCTATCGGCGAGAAACGCTCACTTATCGACGGAGTGATAAACATGGATTCGCTCTTCAATCGCACATATCGCAGAATCAAGGAACAAGGCAAAAACTATATACCTAAACAGAACCGGACAATCAACCTGTCGTCCGACGCCATCCTAAGCACCCTCACCAACGGCGAGCGGCGCATCTGCTTAGCAAAGAAGTCCTACTCCATCGACGGGATTCAGAACGTGATGGATTTCCTCGACAAGCTGGAGAACGACGAAGTAGAGGATGTCGAATTTCTCGAGCTTCGCGCATGCGACCAGAGCTGTGCAGGTGCCTTGCTCAGCTACGAGAATCGTTTCCTTTGCGGCGCACGAATGTATGCCCGGGCCCGCAAAGCCGCCGAACGCGAGCGCAACGGCGAGGTGCCGCGCGAACGCGAGATGGACAAAATGAAAGACTACCTGATTGCCAACAGCCGGGTTGAAGCCCCACAGCCTCGCTCGATGTTCGTACTCGACAAAGACCGCAAAAAGGCTTTTGAAAAGATGAACCAAATCAACAAGCTCAAAGAGCGTCTGCCTCAGATAGACTGCGGACTCTGTGGCGCTCCGACCTGCGAGAGTTTTGCCGGCGACGTGGTGATAAACCGCATTGGTATGTCGCGCTGCATCTTCTACCAGCGCCACCTCGAACGCAACAACGACATCACACGCCAGGAGTGTATCGCCGCCATGAACGCCGTATGGGGCGGTGACAGAATGAAGGAATAACACCACATAAAATTACAATTACATTTTAAAAAAAAACTATTATGAGACGACTTGTATTCTTTCTTATGATTGCAGCATTCACTGCATCGGCACAAAACACACAAGACACGCTTCGCTTTTCGACTCATTTCCTTGAAACACGGCTACAGATAGGACCTGGCGACAGCGAACCAGATCACGCAATGGTAAATCTGGGCATTGGTTTTGGACTGCAGTATGCTCACGTTCCCGAACATTGGGGATGGTATGGGTCTTTGTCATACGCCGCGGGCCCCATAAAAGACTACGCAGGAGCTGTATGCGGTGTTGTCTATAGACCTTTCGATACAAGTCAAAAAATTGATATTCAATTTTACAGCGGAGTTACTCTTGCCTGCAAATTCGACCATCATTTAACCCCAAGATTAGGACTTGATGGTGGCTTACGCATAGCACCTGGAGCAAAAGCAAACAGAAGCAAATTTGCATGGACAAGTTTAGCGATGGGATTGACAAACTATTGGGACAGACCTTTTTTCACAATGAGTTTCAGCCTTGATTTGACAGCAGTAGTCACTGGATTACTTTTTCTACGATTGCATAATTTTTAGAATCCCGAAAAACTCGAAACAAAAAACACTAACGAGCCTCTATCACCTGCCCTCTCGACTGGAAATGCTCAAAGAGGGCTTTGTAGAACCTGTGACATGACAGAGTCTCGCTGTTGCCGATGACAATCAGTTTCATGCGGGCTCGCGTAATGGCTACGTTCATGCGTCGCAGGTCGCCCAAGAACCCGATCTCCCCCTTGTCGTTGTCCCGGACCATACTGATTATTATCACATCGCGCTCCTGCCCCTGAAAACCATCAACGGTGTTGACGCTCACCTGACCCCGCAGGCGACGGTAGAAGCGTTGCATCTTCAGCAGTCGGCGTATCATGCGGACCTGTGCCCGGTAAGGGGATATTATTCCGACATCTACATTATCCGAGACCATGCGTTCCAATCCTATCATATCCACGTAGTCGCGCACCGTGTGCACAACCAAGCGAGCCTCGTCGGCATTGGCCAGGCTTCCACTCCGCGACCGACGCTCTCCGCTCTCCGGTCTTACTTCTCCGTCCTCCGCTTCTCGCTCTCCGCTTTCCGCCGTGTCTATCCAAGTCAACGGAATGTCCATCAGGCTCACCAACCGGTCGGCCACCTCTGGCGCCGCCTTGAGCTCTCCGTGGTAGAACCAGTGCGACGGAAATTCCATTATGTCGCGATTCATACGGTATTGCGTCGTCAGGAGGGTCACGCACTCCGGCTTGGTCTTGACAACATGCTGCATTAGCGTATCTGCCAAGCCTGCCCGGGCCGCTTCCACACACTTGACCGTTGGCGGCAACTGGCAGTGGTCGCCACTCAACACAACGCGGTCGGCCTTCATGATGGCCGCCCAGCATGCAGGTTCGAGAGCCTGTGCCGCTTCGTCGATAAACAGGGTGCTGAACCTGTGATGCTCAAGTATATGGTAAGCACTTCCTATAAGCGTACAGCTGACCACACGCGCATTGTCAAAAAGGTCGGCATTTATCTTTATCTCAAGTTCCATCTGCCTTTTCCTCAACCGGCGCAGCTGTTCCTGTCTTGAATGTGAGTTTTTGCCTTCTGCACTCTCGCGCAAAGTACGCCTAATGCTCCATAGTTCCGGATAATCGGGATGAGCCGCATAGCGTCGCTCATAGCTGCATTCCAGCATTTCGTCCGTCATCTTCAACGGGTTGCCTATGCGAAGCACATTGACGCTGCGCTTCGCAAGCTGCTCGCTTATCCAGTCGACCGCGGCATTGCTCGGGGCACATACCAACACCTGCGTCTCGCGCTGGAGGGTTTCTATTATGGCTTCAATCAGCGTAGTCGTCTTGCCTGTTCCCGGAGGGCCATGCACGACAGCCACATCCATGGCTGCCACCACACGGCGTACCGCTTTGTTCTGCATATCGTTGAGCCATGGAAACTGGATTGGCGGCAACTGCCGGCAACGCGGATGCAACGGTCCTATCAGAGTGTCGCGCAGTCGGACAAACTTTTCATCATTGGAACGCATCGCCATGCGCAAAGCGTCGTGCATCACCCTATAAGACGTGCCGTCGATGGCCGTCCGAATGCCAAGCAGACTGTGGCCAGACTTTTCGTTTATTGCCATCAGAGCCTGTTTCCCGGGCAGCTGAATCTGCATAATGCCGTCTTTGTACATATCGACAAAACAGGTGTATTGCATTTCCACAACATTGTTTCCGTCTTGCGACAAAAAGAAGAACGCGACAGGCCGTCCCGGTTCGAAGTCGTTTTCCAACTCGTCACCGTCGGTCTCATACGAAATTGTCAATATCAACTGATTAAGTGCGTTGTATCCCCAACCGTTTATTGCAATGGGATACTTGCAGTCAGCCTCGCAAACGCGACCGCTTATATTGTCTATGGTCAGCGCACGGCTATAGGCGGCCGTCTCGTAGGCGGCCTCCTTGTCGAGCAATTCGTCAAGTCGGGCAAGATGCAATATGCTTGATTTGTCATTCATAACGCACACTATCAAACGAAACATTCCCTCGAATCGTATGTTGCAGGGAAAATAAGTTTCGGCAAGGCATTAACAAATTCAAAATCCGACCGATACCAACAATTAAGAAAAATATCTATATTTGCAAATCCGACAGTTCGGCACAGACCAACACAGCACACACAACGTCAGTAATTTACACTCAACAAGTAAAATCAACATCGACATGCTTTTCATTCTTTTGGCCATTATGCTGTTCGCCCTTCCGCTTGCTGCGCAGGACAACACACCCCGTTTCGAATTCCACGGTTTTGTGAACCCCCATTTCTATGCCGACAGCCGCCAAGTCGTCGGGGGTCGCGAAGAGATGATGCTCTTCTATCCAAAACCCGAAGTGCTCTCCGACGGCACATCGGGCTACGACATCAACAACGGATGGAATATGAATATGTTGAGCATCACTGCTCGGCTCAACCTTGCCGTCCATGGTCCCGACATTCTTGGTGCCCGCACCATGGCGTTCGTGGAGGGCGATTTCACGGGCTCTACCAATGCCACGAACAACAATCTGCGGCTTCGCCACGCCTATCTGCAGTTCGACTGGGACCACCACCGTATGCTTGCCGGACAGTTCTGGCACCCGATGGTTGTGCAGGAAATCATGCCCAACACTCGTCCGCTCAACATGGGCGCTCCTTTCCACCCCTATGCACGCTACAGCCAGTTGCGCTACTTCACACATTTCGACAGCTTTGAGGCTCTCGCCGTAGCACTTTTCCAACAGGACAACATGAGCCAGGGCTTCATCGACGATGCCGTAACTTCAAGCACCCATTTCCAACGTCGCGCCGCAGTACCTGAACTCCATCTTCAGCTGCGGTTCAACAAGGGCCGCCTTTTCGCCGGTGCCGCAGCCAATATGCTTACCATGCAACCCCACATCTACACCCGCCCTGCAAGCGAGATATTTTGCGACAACCAATACGACTGGACTCCCGTCGAACGGAAAACATTCACCACCATCAGCTACTCGTTTTTCGCCAAATACCGGTGGCCAGAATGGACTCTGTCTGTCCAGGCTCTACTCAACAACAGCATGTATGAGATATGCTCCATGGGAGGCTACTACGCTTTCATTCACCACCTGAACACCCCCGGAGAGCCGGCAAAAATGGCCGCGCACTATACTCCCTGGCATTTCAACACCTTCTGGCTCGACTTCGGGCGTACCCAAGGGCTGTGGCGCCCCGGCATCTTCCTCGGTTATGGGTACAATGCCGATATCAGAAGCGAGGACTTCTACTACAGCAGCGACTTCACTTTCTTCGGACGCGGTCACAACATCGAGTACCTCTACCGCATACAGCCACGCATCGGTTGGCACCCCACCCCATCATTCAACATCTACGCCGAAGCCGAATACACCTTTGCACAATACCTTAAGCAACAGGCATCCAGCACCAATCCGACCGAATACAGACTTCTGCACGACAACGACGGCGGAACGGGCAATCTCAGGCTCATGCTATCGGCCGAATACCGCTGGTAAGGCATCGCAACACAAGTTCGCATAATTATTTTTGCAAAACGCTTGCACATATATAAAAAAAGCGTATCTTTGCAACTTGAAACGCCTTGTGCATTTCATGCTAACGCATTATAAAATAAATAAATATATTAATCCACAAACTTAATTAACCAAAAGGAGTTTACACAATGACAAAAGTTAAATCGCTGGCCGACCTCAAGGCCATGAGAGAAAAGCTTCAGTCGAATCTGGATGTCCGCGAAAAAGCCGAACACCCCGAATCGCTTGTGCAAATCAAAGTCGCTATGGCTACTTGTGGTATTGCCGCCGGTGCCAAGCAGGTAATGGAACACATGATGCAGAAAGCCGACGAACTTGGCATCCAGGCAGTCTTCACACAGACCGGATGCATGGGCTACTGCCACGCAGAACCCACCCTCGAGGTGCGCGTTCCCGGCAAGGACCCCATCGTTTTCGGACACGTCGACAACAACCGCGCCGACGAAATCCTCACCAAATATGTCCAGAACGGCGAACTGGTCGAGGGCATCATCCCTGTCAATTACGAAACAATCGATAAGTAAAGTTGAATCTGTCCGACTCGTCTGACAAGTCAGACCCGTCCGACTTTACCCCAAAAAAGAAAATCATGGCAAAATACAAAATGCATATCCTAATCTGCGGCGGTACCGGATGCAAAAGCTCCAACAGCCTCCAGATTATCGAAAACTTCAAGAATATCCTTGCCGAAAAAGGTCTCTCCGACGATGTCCAGGTCATCAAGACCGGATGCTTCGGTTTCTGCGAGCGTGGCCCTATCGTCAAGATCATGCCCGACAACACCTTCTACACTCAGGTGAAACCCGAGGATGCTGAGCGCATCGTCAACGAGCATATCATCAAGGGCCGTAAGGTTCCCGATCTGCTCTACACCAACCCTGAGAACAAAGAGCACGTCAGCGACTCCAAGCACATGGACTTCTACAAGAAACAGATCCGTATTGCCCTCCGCAACTGCGGTTTTGTAGATCCCGAAAACATCGAAGAGTGCATCTCTCGCGGCGGTTACGAAGCCCTTGGCAAGTGCCTCACCGAGATGACCCCCGAGCAGGTCATCGCCGAGATGAAGGCCTCCGGTCTTCGTGGTCGTGGCGGCGCTGGCTTCCCCACAGGTCTCAAGTGGGAACTCTGCGCAAAGAACAAAGCCGACCAGAAATACGTCATCTGCAACGCTGACGAAGGCGACCCCGGTGCTTTCATGGACCGTTCCATCCTCGAAGGCGACCCCAACAGCATCGTCGAGGCTATGGCCATCTGCGGCTACGCCATCGGTGCCTCCAAAGGTCTCGTCTATATCCGTGCTGAATATCCCCTCGCTATCGAGCGCCTCAAAATCGCCATCAACCAGGCCCGCGAATACGGTCTCCTCGGTAAGGACATCATGGGCAGCGGCTTCGATTTCGATATCGAGCTCCGCTATGGTGCCGGTGCATTCGTCTGCGGTGAGGAAACAGCCCTTATCCACTCCATGGAAGGCCAGCGTGGCGAGCCCACTCTGAAACCTCCATTCCCCGCTGTCAGCGGCTATATGGGCAAGCCCTCCAACGTCAACAACGTTGAGACCTTCGCCAACGTCCCCGTTATCATCACCAAGGGTGCCGCCTGGTTCAGCAGCATTGGAACCGAGAAATCCAAAGGTACCAAGGTCTTCGCTCTTGCAGGCCAGATCAACAACGTGGGTCTTATCGAAGTCCCCATGGGCATCACCCTGCGTGAGATTATCTACGAAATCGGCGGTGGTATCAAGAACGGCCGTCAGTTCAAAGCCGTCCAGACCGGTGGTCCTTCCGGCGGATGCTTGACAGCAAAACACCTCGACACTGCCATCGACTACGACAGCCTCGTCGCTGCCGGTTCAATGATGGGCTCTGGCGGTATGGTCGTCATGGACGAAACCTCTTGCATGCCTGCTATCGCCAAATTCTATCTTGAGTTCACCTGCGAGGAAAGCTGCGGCAAGTGCTCGCCCTGCCGTATCGGTAACAAACGCCTCTGCGAAATCCTTGAGAAGATCACCGATGGTCGCGGTACCATGGAAGACCTCACCGAGCTTCGCAACCTGGCAGCCGTCATCAAGGATACCGCTCTCTGCGGTCTTGGTCAGACCTCACCGAACCCGGTACTCTCAACCCTCGACAACTTCTGGGATGAATATGTCGAGCACGTTGTCGACAAGAAGTGCCGCGCCGGTGTCTGCAAGAAACTCATGAGCTACGTCATCGATCGCGAGAAGTGCATCGGATGTGGCAAGTGCGCCAAGGGATGCCCCGTCGAGGCTATCAGCCGTACCGACTACACCGCTCCCGGACACAAACTGGCCTCGATGGTTATCGACAGCACCAAGTGCATCAAGTGCGGTGCATGTATCAACAACTGTAAATTTGGTGCCATCTCTATTCAATAATATATAGTCTGACCCGTCCGACTAGTCTGACAAGTCCGACCAGTCCGACATAAATTAAAGAAACAAAATGATTAATCTCACAATAGATAACAAAGCGATTCAAGTTCCCGAAGGCACCACTATCCTCAAGGCTGCCCGCATGAACGGTATCGATATCCCCACGCTCTGCCATTTCGAGCTCGACGGGATGAATTTTGAAAACAAACCCGGCGGATGCCGCGTCTGCGTGGTCGAAGTGAAAGGCCGCCGCAACCTGGCTCCCGCTTGCGCCACCGACGTTATGGAAGGCATGGAAGTCCTTACCCACAGCGCACGCGTCATCAACGCTCGCAAGACTGTCGTCGAGCTGATCCTCAGCGACCACCCGAACGATTGCCTCCAGTGCGAGAAAAACGGCGACTGCGAACTCCAGAGCCTCACCAAACGCCTTGGCATCAAGGAAATCCCCTTCAAGGGCGCAACCTCTACCTACCGTAAGGACTCCACCCTCAGCGTCTATCGCGATATGGACAAGTGCGTCATGTGCCGCCGCTGCGAGACCATGTGCAACAAGTTCATGACCGCCGGTGCCCTTAGCGGTGTCAACCGTGGCTTCCAAGCCGTTGTTGCTCCCGCTTTCGAGCAGAACCTTGGCGACAGCAGCTGCGTCAACTGCGGCCAGTGCGTCCAGGTATGCCCCGTCGGAGCCCTCACACTCGTTGACGACATCTCCAAAGTCATGGAAGCCATCGCCGACCCGACCAAGAAGGTCGTTGTCCAGACCGCTCCCGCCGTCCGCGTCGCCCTCGGCGAGGAATTCGGCATGAAACCCGGCGAAATCGTCACCGGCAAGATGGCTGCTGCCCTCCGCCGCCTCGGTTTCGACCAGGTATACGACACCGACTGGAGCGCCGACCTTACCATCATGGAGGAAGGTACCGAGCTCCTCGGCCGCCTCAAGAAAGCCCTCGCAGGCGAAGAGGTGAAACTGCCTATGTTCACCAGCTGCTGCCCCGCATGGGTCACCTTCTACGAGAAGAATTTCCCCGACCTGCTCGAATATCCTTCGACAGCCAAGTCGCCCCAGGGTATGTTCGGCGCCGTCGCCAAGAACTATCTGGCTCCGAAACTGGGCGTCAAACGCGAAGACCTCGTTGTTGTTTCCATTATGCCTTGCCTTGCCAAGAAGAGCGAGCGCGCTCGTGAGGAACTCAGCGTGAACGGCGACAGCGATGTCAACTTCACCCTCAGCACTCGCGAACTTGCCCACATGATTCGTCAGTGCAACCTCGACCTCAACGACATGCCCGAAGAGGACTTCGACAGCCCGCTCGGCCAGTCGTCAGGTGCTGCTGTCATCTTCGGTGCCACCGGTGGTGTTATGGAGGCTGCTCTCCGTACCGCTTACGAAGTCCACACCGGCAAGACCCTGCCGAAGATCGACTTCATGGAGACCCGTGGTTTCGACGGTGTCAAGGAAGCCACCATCGATTTCGACGGTTTCCCACTGAAGATTGCCGTTGTCTACAGCCTCGGCAACGCACGCAAGATGATGGAACAGGTACGCCAGGGCAACCCCAACGGCTACCACTTCATCGAAGTCATGGCATGCCCCGGCGGTTGCATCGGTGGTGCCGGTCAGCCCTACCACCACGGCAACAGCGACATCATCCGCAAACGTATGGAAGCCATCTACCGCGAGGATGCTGGCAAGCCCATCCGCAAGAGCCACGAGAACCCCGAGATTTTGGCTATTTACAAGGAGTACTACGGCGAACCCTGCGGCCACCTCAGCCATGAGCAGCTGCACACCCACTACTTCGACAAATCGGACAAACTCGAAGCAACAAAGTAAATAAACTGTGAATAGTGACAAGTGAATAGTGAATCGATACTGACGCTGTCATTTGTCAATTCACTATTCACAATTCACGAATCACTAAAAAACAGAAATACAATGGCAAATATCAAGTTATCTGAAGATAAAGTCAACATCATCAAAGAGATTGCTAAATCCTTTGGTAACCGTGCCGGCGAGGTCATCAATGTCCTCCACCAGGTACAGGGCAAGTTTGGCTATCTGCCCGCCGAGGTGCAGGAAGTCGTCGCCCACGAACTGAATATCCCCGTGTCGCGCGTATACGGCATTGTCTCTTTCTACAGCTTCTTCACCATGGAGCCCAAGGGCGAGCATCCTATCGATGTCTGCCTCGGTACGGCTTGCTACGTGCGTGGCGCTGAGAAGGTTCTCGACGCTTTCGCACGCGAACTGAACGTCCAGGTTGGCAAGTGCACCCCCGACGGCAAGTTCTCGCTGAATACGCTGCGTTGCGTCGGTGCCTGCGGTCTGGCTCCTGTTGCCATGATTGGCGACAAGGTCTACGGCCGTCTGACCCCCGACCAGATTCCCGGCATCCTCGCCGAGTACAAATAAGATGATTTCACGGACCGATAGTCCGAAATCGATAAAAATCGAGTTGCCAAATCAGTGGCAGCTCGATTTTTTTTCGCTCCTATGTCAGATTATCGCCTCCATTTACGTATATTATAATATGAGTGATTTTTCGCCACAACGATATAATGAATATGAAAGGTTCATGGTGAGCCACCGGCAAACAGTGTGGCAGATATGCTTTCGCTTTGCAAAAGGCGACCAGGACAGATGTCGCGACTTGGTGCAGGAGGTATATCTGACGCTGTGGCTCAAATTCGACCAGTTGCGCGACGATGCCAGCGAACGGGGGCGGAAGGCATGGCTGAGACGTGTAGCGAGGAACGTGCTTATCGACTTGCATCGGAAAGAAAAGGACGCTGTTTTTTATGACATTTCCAATCTGCCTGACATACCTGAAAGTCCACATCAAGACGTTTTATCAGAGACCATTGAGGAGATGACTGAACTGCTGAGCGACAGCGAAAGGCAACTTATACAGATGCGCTTGGACGGATACGACGCATCCGAGATTGCGTCAGCTCTCAATATAAAGAGCGACGCTGTATATCAACGTTTTTGCAGAATTATAAAAAAATTGAAGGTTATTTATGGAGAACAATAATATACACCAACAGCTTCGCGCAATGACCGACGGCCTTGACGAATGGTGCATACGCCAGCGGCAACGTTCCAAAAGGCGCACCACAATACTGAACACCACCATAATGGCATCAGCCGTCATAGCCATTCTGGTAGTTTTGGCACAACCGGTCCCCGACGGGTTATATGTCAGCGACCGCAACCTGCGCGATATTGCTTTGGCAGACTTGAATGGGACAGCAAACAGGACATGACAATGAAAAGATATACACTCATAACATTACTTTTTTCACTTCTCGCCGTAGGCGCTGTCGCTCTGTGGCGTTTCATGCCACGCAAATTGAACGCCGAAGAGTGCAGCACCGTGTACCGACATTTCGCAGATATGCATTTGGACGGAGTGAGTGTGGTCTATATCCGCGACAAAAAGATTGATGACACCCTGCGTCTTCCTGTCACCGTGCTACATGCCGAAACCGACCGCGGATGGCAACAGATTGACAGCATCTTCGGCTATGCCAGACGTATTGAAGAGATTTGCGGCATGCCCGACTTGCCCGACTCTGTAAAACGGGAGTTTATAGAATCCCTTCACAGTTTTTATGGATATCATGCTCATCGCGACACTCCAGAAACTGTCGGCAACCGCGACGACATTCGACCAGACGACATAGCGGTATTCTTTTTCCTCAATCGTCGATGCGTGACGATTTACGAGCCTACCGACTTTGCCAGACAATATGAGGCTCTAAGCAGCAGAGCCATTGCGAACGAACAGGAGTTGACACAATAGTCCGAACACATAATATTCAAAGTATACCATGAAAAGACTCTACTTTATCATCTTTGTTGTCCTATACTCATACGCCATGGGGCAAGAGACCTATTTTGTATCCGACGGGATTGTGTACAACATCACATCCGAATCGGAACAGACTGTCGAAGTGGCATTTTACCAGTTCCTGCTTGACAATCCCTATAGCGGTGCCATCACGATACCACCGTCTGTGGTGCATGACGGGACTATGTATACCGTGACGGCATTGGGCAGGTCTGCGTTCGAAGGATGCACCGGGGTCACAAGCCTGACGCTTCCGGCGACCGTCCGCAGCTTTGGCTCCTACTGCTTCTACGACTGCAATTTCGCATCACTGCAAATGCCGGATTCGTTGAAGCATATCGGCGACCACGCCTTCCTCTATTCCAACATCTCGACGCTGCACCTGCCTGCTGGATTCGAGGGCTATGGCGATGGCGCTTTCTGGGCAAAGAACCTGACGGGCATCACCGTTGACGAGGCCAACGCACACTACCAGTCTATCGACGGATGCCTCTACAGCAAGGACAGCCTGACCCTCTGTATCGTTCCCAGCGGAAAAACCGGGACCATCACAGTACCCTCGTTTGTGCGGCATATCGGCAGACAAGCCTTCGGATTCAACAGTCGTGCCACTTCGGTGTCATTACCCGAAGGACTGACCTCGATAGGTGACTTCGCGTTCAATGTGTGCCATACGGTCAACAATATTGTCATCCCCTCCACCGTGACACACATCGGACTATGTCCTTTCTCCTATTGTCCGCAGCTCACCAACCTCACCATCGCCAACGGCAACACCCACTATGTGATGGATGGGCTGATGATTTACAGTGCCGGCTTCGACACGCTCGTTTCGTGTCACAAATCGGGTGCTAACGTGACGCTGAACCCAAACGTGAGAGTTGTCGGCGGATTCGAAAACAACACCTGGGTGCGCAACATCGACATGCCCGCAGAGGTGACCGACATCCTCGACAATTGTTTCAATGGATGCTCGTTTTCGGACATCACATTGCCGGCCAATATGAAAAGGATTGGTGCTCTTGCTTTCGCAAACAACAACGCTCTCAACTCAGTGACCATTAATAGTCAGCTCGACACCATCGGCGAGGCTGTATTTCAGAATGGCTGGCTCGAATATATCAGATTCGCCGTCGGAAATCCTCCAGCTGTCAAAGGTAGCGGCCCACTGGAAGAAACCGGCAACGTAGGGACCATTTATATTCCATGTGGCGCTGACGCGACGTGGTGGACAGACAGCTATTGGAGCCAGTTTGCCGACAAGTACCGCGAGGACTGCGGTGCCATCAACAGGTCGGAGAACAGTGCAGTTTCCATCTATCCCAATCCGGCCACGGCACGACTGACCATAGCCCTTGCCGCTGGCGAAAGCATCATAGAACTGATCAACTCGAAAGGTCAGACCATTCTGCTACAGAAAGCAATTGGGAAACAAGCCGAAATTGATGTAAGCCACCTGGCTCGCGGAATCTACATTTTACAGATAAGCTCGCCCAACAGAATACACACACAAAAGATGATACTGAGGTAGCGTTAATACACAAACATCTATCAACATTTAATTAAATGACGATAAAACTATAAGGTAAAATATTTCTAACCTGAGCGCACAAATGTTCCACAAATATTTCAAGAAACTGACCGCATAATCTAAGGCTTATTCTATCCCACTTTGGCTGTCTCAGTCGAAGGATGAATCATGGTTCCGGTTGCAGCCAACCAGAGCCGACAATAATGTCATGGCCAATAGTACGATTCCGTTTCTCATCAGTCGAAATAATTGATTTAAGGATACAAAAGTAAGAATTAATTCTGACATCCGAAATAAAAACATATCTTTGCAAAAAAATAATTCAAGAAATGAAACGAATACTGATGCTTACACTGTTGACTTCGATGCTGTTTGGCTGCAGAAACGGCGAAAAGATTATCACCCTCGGAGTGGAGGAATTTGCCAAAGTGGTGGAGCAAACCGATGTGTGCCTTATCGACGTGCGGACGCCGAAGGAATATGCCGAAGGGCACCTCGCCGGCGCGGAAAACATCGACGTCAAAGACTCGCTCTTTGCCGATCACATCAAAGGCATCGAAGGCAAGGTGGCCGTATACTGCCGTGGCGGACGTCGCAGCCTCAAGGCAGCGGAGATGCTGACAAAACAAGGCTGCACGGTCTACAACCTCGACGGTGGCATACTCGCCTGGCAAAAAGCCGGCAAAACCATAGTACAATGAGAAGACCCTATATAGCCTTCGCGCCTCTGCAGGGTTACACCAGCGCCGTCTACCGGAAGGCGCACCACGAGTGCGTCGGCGGAGTAGACGAGTACTATACGCCGTTTGTGAGAATTGAACACGACGAGGTGCGACGCAAAGACCTACGCGACACCGACCCCGAGCGCAACGCCGGTGTGCCCACTGTTCCACAAGTGATAGCCCGCGACGGCGAAGAGTTCGCTCGGCTATGCGATGCACTGCAGGAGCAGGGCTGGCACAGGATAGACCTCAACATGGGGTGCCCCTTCCCCATGCAGGTTCACGCCGGCCGCGGAAGCGGATTGCTGCAGCACCCCGACTGCGTGGCGGAAATTGAGAAGGAGATGCGTCGACGGCCGGACGTAGTATTCAGCGTCAAGATGCGACTCGGACAAGAGAGCATAGATGAAGGCCTGCGCTGCATGCCTATATTGAACGACATGCCGCTGACGCACATCATCCTGCACCCGCGCCTGGGCCGACAGCAATACAAGGGAACACCTGACTTGGAATCATTCATACAACTCCACGAGCTGTGCCGGCATCCGATGGTGTATAACGGTGACGTGGCAGAAATAGACACCGCGACCGGAAAATTCAGCATTTCGGGATACCCTAATTCGCCAGTAAACATTCCCGGACTGAAAGGTGTGATGATTGGACGCGGCCTGCTGGCAAAACCGTGGATGCCCGGCGGAAAAGACCCTCACGAAGTACTGCAAAACATGCACTATGCCATATTAAGCCACGTGACAAAAAACCTCTGTGGCGAAAGCCAGATGATATCGCATCTGCACGCCTTTTGGGAATATGTCGACATACCGCGCAAACAGAAGAAGGAAATAATGAAATCCACGACGCTGCAACGATACAATGAAGCCGTAGCATCGGCATTCAGGTTCATATAAAACACAGGCCGTACGTTCCTGACAATAATATGTTACAGAACGGGACAAAACATTCGATTTGTTTTATGTAACTTTGCAACCCGAACCGACAGCACACACAATGACAAAAAGACAGCACCTCAGACTGTTATGAAACGAAAACTATTCCTGATATGGACCCTTATTGCACTGACAATCCTTCTTGGCAGGACTGGAGGGCGCGCCTTCCTCGTCTCTTCGGTGCAAGCACAGTCCAGTTTCACAGCAATCCAAGGACATGTTTTCGATGCCGTTAGCGGCGAACCTCTCCCCTTTGTGCAAGTGGGCTTCTACTCATCGAACATCGGCACATCGACCGACATGGACGGTCGCTTCTACATCTCCAACAACAATGGCCTCGACTCGGTACGATTCCAGTTGCTGGGCTACGAACCACACAACCTCGTCATCAAGAAAGGCCGGATTACGCGCAACGCCAAGATTCTCCTCCAGCCGAAAACCAACGTGATGCACACCGTGACGGTCACTGCCGACAAGAAATCGCGCACACGCTACAGGCGCAAAGACAACCCCGCCGTGGAAATCATAAAAAAAACAATAGAGCACAAAAACCGCAACAGAGAATCGTCGCTCGACAAATTCGACCGCGAAATATACGAGAAGACAAATCTCGCCCTCGACGATTTCCACCCCGACTTCGAGAAAAAACGCATCTGGCGCAAGCTGCGCTTCCTCGAAAAATACATTGATGTCACACCGTTCGACGACACCCCGATTCTGACCATCTCGATGCGCGAAGTGATAAAAAAACAGTCGTGGCAACGCAGCCAGAACCAGTTGCGCACCCTCATCACCGCAGCACGACAGGAAGGTCTCGACCAAATGCTGGACCAAGAAGGCATTGACGAAAGCCTGGGCGAAATGTTTGTCCCTATAGACATCTACGACAACAACATAGAGCTCATGCTCAACCACTTCACAGGCCCGCTGAATTCTTCGATAGCCACCGTATTCTACCACTACTATATCACCGACACCGTCATGGTGGACAGCATACAATGCGTAGAAATATCGTTCACCCCTGCCAATCAGCGCAACTACGGATTCACCGGACAACTATACGTCACACTCGACGGCACATACAGCATCGCCCGTTTTTCGATGAAGGTGGCCTCGCAAGTCAACCTCAATTTCGTCCGCGACCTTACCATCATGCAGTCCTTCAAGCAGCACGACTCGATCTTCCTTCCCGAACGGCAGGACGCATACGGACGCATATTCATTCATAAAAAACTACAGGAAGTATACGCTCACCAAGTCAGGATATTCCAGAACTACAACATCGCGGATTCCGCCACAATCCTGCCCGACAGCTTGTTTTCACCACTCTCGAACACGGCACGTCTGCAAAAAACCTTCATGAGGCGAAAAGTATGGAACGAGATAAGACCCATACAACTCACTGCCAAAGAGACAGTCATCGACAGCCTCCGCTACGAGCTTGCGCGACTGCCCGAGATGCAACGGATAAAAAAAACAGCCGAAATACTTGCCACAGGATACATCCCAACCCGCTATCCGAAAGACTCGAGCCGCTTCGACCTCGGACCCATATACAACTTCATAAGCTACAACCACCAAGAAGGATGGAGACTGAGAATTGGAGGCATGACGAAAGCCCCGCTCAGCAATCGCAACTTCATCGAAGGATACCTCGCCTACGGTTTCCGCGACCGAAGGCCGAAGGGCAATGTGACGTACATCCACACCTTTGACACCATGAGGCACCACGCACACGAGACTCCGCTGGGCCACATAAGCCTATCGGCATCATACGACCTCGTAACGCCAGGTCAAAGCATCGACATTATGGAACGCGACAACATCCTCGCCTCGGACGACATTGTCCGCAAAGTACAATATGTGGCACAGGCCGTGGGACGACTCAGAAAAGAATGGGACAACCACGTCAACATAGACACATGGATTGCCGCACGCCACATAACGCCAGTCGGAGCACTGAACTACCAACAATACAATGCCGACGGCACACTGAGCAACGTGAAAAGCATTGCCGAGGCCGAATGGATGGGCAAAATAGCATTCAGTCCATACAATGCAGACGACAACAGCCGACCGAACGATGCATCGTCAATCCATCTGCGCAAGAATGCACCAGTCTTCAACCTGTCGCACCGCATAGGCCTGATGTCGGGCAATTTTTTCTACCAACGTACTGATTTCAACGTCGAAAAGAAATTCCAACTCGGCATATTAGGTTACCTCGACACACGGGCAGAACTGGCCTCCGTATGGAACCGCGTACCGTATCCACACCTATGCTTCCCCGATGCAAACGACAACATATTCCTCTCGTCAAGAGCATTCAACACAATGAAACCGATGGAGTTCGTTATGGACCGCTACGCTGCGCTTTTCCTCGACTACCATCTGAAAGGACTCATACTTAACAACATACCACTCATCAACAGACTGCGTCTACGCGAAGTGGCCTCGTTCAACATACTTTATGGTGCACTCTCAAACAAAAACAATCCCAACGCAGCCGACAACCAAGGACTATACAAACTGCCCGAAGGAACATCGGCCATAGGTTCAAGCCCCTACATGGAATTCAGCGTTGGCGTCGAGAACATCCTCAAACTCATACGCATAGACTTTGTACGGCGACTGTCATACTGCGACGGGATGACATCGCGGCAGCGCAACTCGATACGAATTGCATTCAGATTCACTCTATAACAGGCAAACAAGCAACATTTGTTTGCACAAACCGAACCAATACTCTCAACAGAACCATCTTATTATAATTTTTCATGAAATTGATACATCTACACATACAAAAAATTCTGGCGACAGCACTGCTACTACTCACATTTTCCGCCATCAACGCTCAGCCACTCACGGACTCGACGTGGAGCAGCAATGTCAAAAGCGTATACCTCGCCCCTCTTGGCAACGAACTCGCCACACCGATAATACGCATTGACAACTACGGGAACGTCTCATCGCCACTGCTACTCCGCTTCGACATTCTGGATCCACAGCCTCAGCATCTGCGCTACCGCTTCAGACACTGCAATGCCGACTGGACTGCCGACGACCTCGATGTATCGGAATTCTTCACCACCAGCAACGACGCTCCCATCGGCGGTTACCAGTCGTCGTTTACAACACTCATCGAATACACCAACTACTATCAGCAATTGCCCGAACAATACGGACAGTTTCTCGCTTCGGGCAACTACATCCTCGAGGTCTATCATGCCGACCACCAGGACAGCATTATCCTCTCGCGCCGTTTCTACGTGACTGAAGATGCCGTCGACATGAACGCCATGGCAGGGAAGCCCAGCGGCCCTTATGGCAACATATACCAGGACCAGGAGGTCAGTGTCGAAATATCACCAAAGAAAGGGTCTTCACTGCCTCTGCAGGCAGACTACTATCACGTCGTGGTCCAGCAAAACGGGCGCAACGACTCGAAAAGGGTTCTGCCCTTCAACGGCTACAATTCCTTTGGAATGGACTATTCGATGCACAAAGAAAATGTGTTTCCCGCCGGGAACCACTTTCGCTACTTCGACCTGAGCAATCTGCGTGCCACCATGTACCACGTGCAACGCATCGAACAGATAGGCACAGACATCCTTGCTTTCCTGCAGCCCGACGAAGACCGCTCGCGCAAACCCTATTCGCAATACAACAGTCTGAATGGCGGCATGAAGACAAACATCCGCGACAGGAACAACCCTCACATAGAGGCCGACTACGTGTGGGTGATATTCAGTCTGCCAATGCAGCAGCCGATGCTCGACGGCAACGTGTACATCGCCGGCGACCTTACGCAATGGAATCTCAACGACTCGTGCCGCATGGACTGGAATCCAAAATACAGAGCCTACACCAAGCGCATGCTGCTGAAACAAGGCTATTATTCCTATCAGCTGCTCTTCCTTCCGGCTGGCGAAAAGGAGGCCGTCACTTCGCGACTCGAAGGCGACCATTTTGCCATGCCCAACAGCTACAGCATCTTTGTCTATTTCCGCATGCCGGGAAGCCGCTACGACCGTCTCGTAAGCCTGTCGCAGATACAAGCGGCATCAAACTAAAGCGAGGTGGAACCCGCCTGTCACAGACATACGGATTCCACCTCGCCAAAAATTTAACTTAAATCCCTATCTTTTAGAGACCTAATACCTTTGCACCTTGTTTGTAAACTATGTCGCGCGGAATGTTGGCATCGCGGATAGCATCAAGGTCTTTCTGGAGTTCGGCACTAATCTTGCCGTTCTTGTCGCTGTATGCTTTGGCAGCGGCCATGTCGCCCTCGCCTTCCATGGCAATGATTATCGAAGCCCAGCCACGAGCAGCCTCGCGAGCCTTGTCGACATTGATAACATACTTGCCCTGTGCATTGCGGCTGAAAGCGCCATGCTCCTTAAAGTAGTTGTAGCACATGATGTTTGCTACACCATGAGCCTCGGTTGCGCCAAAACGCACACTGCGCAGAATGCCGGCGATGAAGGTGATATAGTTTTGTGCCACGGTTGTGTTGGTGATTTCACCGCGCTCGATGAGCTGCTCGGTGAGGAACAGACCGCACACATCAGCTTTGGCCTCTTCCCAGGCACTGTACTGTGCTCCAAGAGCCTGACGGCAAGGACCACGACCGGTGACTGTGTTTTTGATGCCAAGACCATGAGCCACCTCATGGTAGCAAGTGTTGCCGAAGAAAGCGTTGAAAGTGACGCTGTCAACCTGCTCGTCGCAAACCATTAGTTTTGCGATGGGAATCATGATATTGTCGAATTTGGCGCGCATGGCGTTCTTGAGCTGCAGACGGCGGCTGCCCTTGGCAAGTTGCACGCGCTCGTCGTTGGGGAGATTGATGGCGATGGTCTTCGAACCGGCATTGCAGTCGCCACCGTAGAACACCACGTCGTAAACATTGATGTCGCAATCGGTGCCCGGAACCTCTTGTTTGTACTTCTCGTCACAAGGAAGAAGTTTCTGCATCTCGGGAAGCATTGCAGCGAACTTGCTGAGGTCGTTGCTCCACTCCTCGTCTTTTATCAAGACGTAAGCCTCCTGCGAGCATTTCAGGCCGTGCAGGGCATCGTCATAGTTCTCGATAGGTCCGACAACAAAGTCGAGTTTGGAGTCTTTCATATCCATCCAAACCATGTCGCTCTCAAAATAGTCGTCGGTACGGAAAGCCTCGCGACGAGCCTCAAGGTAGCGCTTCAAGCCTGCATTCTCAGCCAAGCCGATGGCTTTCTCCAGCAGGGCGTCGACTTTGGCCAGCTCGTCCTTGTAAGCCTCATGATAGGGCAGCACATAGAGCTTGCCGTTCTCGTCGCGACGGATGACGCTGTACTGGCTTTCCTTGAGCGGATCTTCAAGAGCCTTGTATTCTTCCTCTGTCATGTCGACAGGATAGAAGTTGGCACCTTTCGGACGCTCGCCATATCCAGGCACAAAAGGCTTCTCGCTGTCGAGGCGGTCCCATGCACCATACTGTATGTTGGCGAAAGCACGGACTGCAGGGTCGCTAAGCGTATCGAGCGCCTTGCGGTTTGCATAGCCGAAATACTGGTCCCAATAGATATCGTCCATCACCTGACCAATCTCGATGAAAATCTTGACCAGTTCTTTCTCGTTGGGCGACAGGGTTCCGATAAGGTCGGAAGTGAGTTCAAATTCAGCATACTCGTCAACTTTCTGCTGGATTTCGGATTTTGTCTCGCCGTTCTGGTTGCTCTTGCAGCCGACGGCCATTAGCATCGTAGCTGTCATTGCTAAAATAAGTGTTTTTTTCATGATATATTTTTTTTTAGAGTTTTGTTATTTTCCATTTCATGATACGTCGCGTGTCTTTTGTGACAGGCGCAATCCTCGAAGCCCTGAGGCCAGCAACCCACAGTATCTCGTCAGCCGAATCGCACAGTATCCATACCCTGTCCTTTTCTATCAGACTGAGTTTTTGATCCGAAAACAGATCGCTAACCAGTCTGCTGCCTTGCATGCCGAAAGGGGCGAAACGGTCGCCCGAGCGCCAATGGCGAAGCTTCAAAGGGAATCTGAGCCTGTCTGCATCAAACCAGGCTTCATTTCGTTCAAGCCTAATGGTATCGACAGCGTCGACAGCGTCGATACGCCATGCTATTCCGTCGGGAAGCCCTTCGCGACTCTCAATAGCGCCATCGGCTGTTTTCAGGATATCAATGCCATATTCCGCAACCTCTTTGCTAACTCGAGGCGTTATCAGCAGTTGTCCGCGGTCGAGCACAATGCTATGTGTCGACGAATTGAAAACCTTTCCGCTCTGTCCATCGAGGCACGACAGAATTTGCTCTGCAGTTGCCGCGCCAAAGCCGAAAGGACGTATCAGCTCGAATAGGTATGTAGCGATAGGTTCGAGAGTTCTCAATTGCTCTATATCGATACTGAACCCGTCGCCGCGAGCGACCACCAACTGGGAGCGCACAGACTCGACGGCAGCAGAATAGACGCGCGATGCATCAGAAAAATGGCTCAGATTGTCCTGCATGATGCTGTCGAACGACGGTTGCAGTTGCCGCAAAAGCGGCAAGAGCTGGAGGCGTATCCGATTGCGCATATAGAGTGGCTGGGCATTTGTGTAGTCGTCGACATACTCCAAGTTGTGCTCCTCGACATAGCGGTCTATCTCGTCGCGGCCGAATGGCAGCATCGGACGAACCACATGGCCATTGCGCGGCGGGATGCCCTTCAATCCGGCGATGCCGGTTCCGCGTAGCAGGTTAATGAAGAAGGTCTCTATCGAATCGTCGCGGTGATGTGCGGTGGCGATGCATGCATAACCCTCCTTGGCGCGTACCTCTTCGAAGAAACCATAGCGCTGGTTGCGAGCAGCCTCCTCTATCGAGATGCCATGGCTGGCGGCATAGCTGGCGGTGTCAAATTCGGCGACATGCAGCGCAACACCGTAGCGGTCAGCAAGGCGACGTACAAACGCTTCGTCGCGGTCGCAATCGCCCGGACGCAGATGGAAGTTGCAATGGGCAATGGCAAACCGGTAGCCGGCCTTGGCGACAAGGTGACACAAGGTCACCGAATCGCGTCCTCCGCTTACGGCAAGGAGCACCGTCTGCCCTGGGGCAAGGAGGTGCTCCTTTTCAATATGGTCTATAAAGCGTTCGTACAATGTGTAACAGTTATCGTTTCAGAACCATTTTGCGCATCAAGCGTCTGCCGTCCATTTCGATACCGTAGTAGTATACACCCGACGCGAGTTTCTCTTGTCCGAATGTGATACTCTGGTCTCCGGCGGCGAAGGTGCGCTGCTCCTGATAGACAAGACGTCCGAGCTCGTCCATGACGAAGAAGCGTACATCACCCGAATTGGGCAGGCGGAAATCGATGCGTGTCGTGTTGTCGAACGGGTTAGGATAGTTCTGATGCAGCACCATGCCATCCTTTTCGGCGACAAACGGGATGCCTTCGAAGTAGTTGATCACTTCGACACGAGTGGTCTGGTTGTTGTCGGCGTTGTCGTCCGCAACATCCAGCGTCACGCTACCGACATAGGTACGGGTAGGACTCTTGAGCACTTTGGTAGGCACCTCGATCGTGGCGAAGTAGCCAGGCATGATGTCCCTACGGATACCTCTTACAGTTATCGAAGCTCCGTTGATCACAAGGTTAGCCCTGAACGGCTGGTCGCTACGCGATGTGGTGTTACCTATATTCTCGACCTCCATACGCACACGGCATGAATCCTCGCGGTTTTCCTCAATCAAGACACGGATTGGACGCAAGTCGAGGTATCGAGGTTCTATCAATGTTGTCGTATCGTTTGAACGGTCGTTGTCGTCGTCGGTATAGACGAATGCAGTCACATATTTATAGTACTCGCTGTGGCGCGGCAACGGATTGGGGAAGCGGAAATAGAGCGACCTCAATGCTGGCAGCGGCGTCTCGCCGTGATAGATGGTATCGATGAGCGTCGATGTATCGTTGTAGTACCAGAAACCGATCTTGAAATCGTTCACGGCACGGGCACCGACATTGTCGACGATGACCTGGATACGTGTTGCGTTCTGGTCGGACGAGTCGACGACAGAAGCGCGGGCTCTGAGGTCGGTAATGGCCGAGAGACCCTCAAGACGCATACGGATAGTGTCGTTGAACGGATAGTCATCGTTGTCCATGTGTACAATTGCCATAAGGTCCATCATACCCATCGACGAGCGGAACTTGGACTTGAACGAATAGTTGACATACTCGAACGACTCCAGTTCGTGGCCAATCATGTCGACAAAGTTGACATCCTCAGTGACACGATAAGTCTCGTTGTAGATATATGTTACCGAAGCGGACTGGACAGGTGCCTGTCCGTAGTTACGCATACGGATATCCACGATTATCGAGTCGCCGGCAATACAGTGGTTGAGCGGGCTATTGAAACTTATAGCTCCCATATCGTTGTCGAGCGGCGTCAGGTAGAATTCCTGGCAGACGGTATCGTTGTCGCGATACATATCCATATTGATCATAGTATAAGCACAGATCTGGAAAGTATCGGGGAAGTCGTTCTTGACCGTGAACGGTGTCGGGAATTCGAAGATGTCGGTAGCACCAGGCAGGAGGCCGGCATCGTTGTGGTAGATGCCTGTACGGGCAAGGTTCACACCGTAGGGCAGGTATGCCACCTGGAATTCATACAACGTGTCGAGACCATTGTTCTTGACAATAACGCGCGGCTTGATCACCTGACCGAACCTCGGTTCGGTAGGATAAGTAATGGCTATAACCATTGCGTCGACACCACGGACAGCACGGCCAAGGACAAAGTCGTCGATAGCAATACCGTCGCAGGGCTCAGTGCCGGTCTCGGCCTTGTATGCCAGGCGCAACTGCAGACGCTGCTGGAAGTCACCACCGAGAGGGGTCAGAGAGAAACGGCAGAGCGAGTAGCCATATCCCGGGCTGACACTATCCCAACCAGCACCGGAGTTGTACCACAAAGTGTCGTTACCCGAGCCGATAACCTGCCAACGTCCCAAATAGTCGCAGAACTCAATGCGGCACAAATGGCCATGAGCCATATCGCGAGCCACCCACAAATCGAGGGTGTCGGGACGAATGGTAGAGATGTCGAAGATTGGAGTGTAGACATAGCTGACATTACCGGTGTTGAATGTATTGATGAAGCCATTGACATTCGTAGACAAGATGTTCGAGTCGCTGACGCATGCCATGATGTTTGGCTTGGTAGTCTTGCCACGCTGCCAGAGGTTCTGGTCATAGGCAGTGTATCCTCTCGGGATGAACCAGTCGTTGGCTCCTTCAAAATCGTCTGCGAAAATGAGGCGCTTGATGGGGGCACGATAGTACTGGTAAAGCAGAGTGTCGTTGATGGTATTGGTATCGCCGAACGTCGACACGCCGATGATAACATCGGTCGTACCAGTTGCGAAGACGCGGCTGGGCAGGTCGACAACTGCGCTCTGTCCGGGCTCGATGTTGCCGCTCCACTGAAGGGTAGCTGTCTCGATGGCAGAACGATCGTTGATATAAGTGTAGTTGATCTCGGCCGAAGTGACCGGCTGGCGACCCTTGTTGGCTATCTGGAAGCTTACCGTGACCGCCGAGTCGGCTGTATAGCCAGTGTTACCACCGATAAACTGCGAGCGCGGCGAGACGATGCGAGAAGCGCAAAGGTCGACATCCTCAGCAGGAACATCTTCCACATAGAGCAGATAGTCTTGGATGCAGCCAAACTGGAATCCGGCAGTAGGATCCTTGATCTTGGTCGATCCCTGGTCGAGTACGACACGCATACGCATATATCCTGTACGTACATCTGCAGGCAGCGAGAAGGGAAACTTGAGCGGTATTCCGCTGGTGATGGTATCCTGATAAATGACCTCGGTGAAGGGATATCCGTCATATACAGTATCCACACCGTCTATGGTTTGTGTGAGTGGCTCATATTTGAACTGGCCGTCGCGGTCCACGTCGATCCATACCGAGAGCCATCCTGTGGTTCCAAAGTCATTGGCCCTGTCGCTGTTGCGGCATTCAACGATCATTGTATCCTGCGTACCCTTCACCAGATGCAGAGCTCGCAACGAACCAATCGACTGGACATCGAGTTTGCCGCCATAGTCAGGTATATAATCCAGAATGGTCGACGGGTCAGATATCACACCACTTTGACTATTTGCATTGGTGAAGTTGATATAGTCATGACCGGCAGGCGACACCGTATTGTCAAGTGAACTGAATGCGACACGTGTGATGTCGAGACCAGGTTTGTTTTCAGGAACGATTGCAGGATAGTAACTGTCGGGAACAGCATAGAAGACCGATATGTTGCGCAACGTATCGTTCAGTCGGACATTCTCGTTCGGCATGTCGGTCCATACACGGAGTTTGTATGCCTGGGTTGTGGACCACGAAGGTATGCTGAGCAACGAATCGAAACGGAACACATATACCGAATCGGGAGCTATCGAAGCGGTGCAGATTTCCTGTACGTGTTGCAACAGGGTGTTGTTGGCGCTGTACAGCTCATAGACCACCGGTATGTTGGTAATAGTCTGCGTACCATAGTTGATAAGAGCCAGTTTGACTGAGTCGTTAGTCATATAGACTCTTGTTCCGACAGGTTCTACCACATCAAGGACTGCCATATCTACGGCCACACGCGGGTTGAGGTAGACGTGTACAGGGCTGTAATAGCTGGTACATCCATGGTTGCTCACGCAGGACAGGAAGTAGACCGAATCGTGGAAGTACTGTGGAGTTTCCCACCATCTCGAGAGGTTGTAGTTGTTGCCGGTATAGAACGGATCCATCGTGGAGTCGCGATACCACAGAATCGAGCGGTGGATTGCAGCGCCCGTAGGCGGATTGTCGGTCTGGGTGGCGAAGATGGTATCCCATGTAGCATAAGGTATATGCAGGTCTTCACCAACAGGCGAATTAGGCGTGTAGTACGACTGACGGCTTTCGAACGAAGAAGTATCGTTCAAGGGCTTCAGGTCGTATTGATAAGCTGACCATGCACGTGTCTGGACAACGATATCCTTGTCGTTACCTGTAGGATAGAGGTTAGCAGTCTGGTTGAACGTCAGCGTCACCGATGCGTTAGGCTCAACGTCGACGGGCAGCGGCAACGTCTCTTGGAACGAAACCGGCAACGTCGAAACGGTGATGCCCGAGGTTTGGAGAACTGCCTGGAATCCGACAGGTACCATTGTGCCTGCAGTGAATGTCTTACGTCCCACATTCGTAAGCTGAACGCCTACGACGGTATTCTGTCGACGGCAACCGTCGCCCATATCGGCCTGGGAAGCCTCTGCCCGCAAGTTGTAAGCCGGGTCGAGGAAGCACTTGCCTTCAAGAATATTGTTGGACTGTGCCGAATCGTTGGCCATCGGGAAATGGATAACGACTATCTGCGTGTCGATGACACCAAGAGGCATCACAATGTAGTTCGAGTCGGTCACGCTACCCTGGGGCAGGAGCTCGTCAATGTAGTGGTTAGTACTACGCAATACAGGTGTGACATCCTTGATTTCGGCCCACCAAGTCAGATTACTCTCGGTAGATGTACCGTCGTTGAAAAGTGTCACCTTCACCCAAAGAGTGTCACCTTCGATATTGTCGGTGAAACCAGTGGTCTGTGTAGCATAGATTTTGATGCCAGGCTCATGGATTTCCTGGACAGCGATATTGTGGGTCTTGCGGATGAACTCATGGGCACCCATACATGGACTCGGGATCTGAGGACGGATATATCCATCGATGTCGAGAGGAACCTCTGTATTGTACTGAGCCTTCTCGCAGAATGTTCCGAGCGAAAGGTGAAGGTCGGTTACAGACTCATAGAATGGTTTGAGGTTAAGCGAGTTGTTGTCCAAATGGTTAATTGTGCGCAGGTCTGTCATATTACCCAATTCGTTACCACCCCAATAGAAGAGGCGCGTCTCGGACGACGACCAATAGTTGTTGTAGTTCGAATTGGTGATGTTGGCAGCCTGCTGCACATAGAACGAATATCCTGCACTCTGATTCGAGAGGATGTTGTTCATCACATAGACGTTGAAGCTTGTCGTGGTGACCTTCATGGCTGAGGTGTTGGATCCGGCAGTACCATTGCCAGCAAAGACGTTGGCAGTGTTGTAGTAAGCGTTGACCCATGTGCTGCTGTCAATCCAGATACCCACCGAACCGCTATGGTCGTTACCATTCATGGCACAGAAGTTGTTCGACACACGGCTGCGCGTAGCGTTGGCACCATTGACGTTGATGAGTTTGATACCCACCTTGGCACCCTTGTAGTTGTCGGAAATCACAATATTGTTGCGTTCGATAACGGCAGCACCATTATGCTCGGCAACAACAATACCCGTAAGCGGACGAGCGGCATTGGCACCGGTATGCACTTCGTTATGCGAGATGTACACTTCGTCAATCTTGCGCAGATACAGACCTGTATTGGTGAAGTTGACGAAGCTGTTGTTGTTGAGATATACTCCATTGGAAGCGCCTCCCATATCAACGATGCTGCGGATAGAATAGTAGCCGCTATCGACCGTCGAGCTGTCCATATAGAACGCCTGAACGCCGTTGCCAAGCACAATGCCCGAAGCATTTACGTTGTTGAGCGTTCCCTTCACTCTGACGACCATATCTTTGAACCTGATTTGGTTGGAGTTTTCAATCAATACGGCATTCGAGTAGTTGGAAGCACCTCGTGCAAGGACCGTTATACCTTTGAAGTTGACAAAGTTGGAGTTATCGATATGGAGAACATAGTTGTTTCCATTGACAGGAGCGTAGCGCAAAGTGACGTTCGACGGATTTGTGGTGTCACCTATAAAGCTGATCTTGTTTGTAGCCGACACACCGTCGACGGCACCGAGAGTTACCTGCTCCTGATAAGTGCCGTTCTCGACATAGAATTCGACAGAGCCGTCAATACCTGCATTGGTAAGGGTATCGATAGCAGTGGTGAAGTCGGCATAGAGACCATTGGCAGGGCCGATAGTGTATGAACCGCCACAGAAGCGGACGTTGATCATACGCGAAATAGTGTCATTGGTCTGGACGGTGTCCGTAGCCTGTGTGACAGCCATACGCAAGACGTGGCGACCAGGTGTGAAGTGGTATCTGTCGACAGTTTTTACTACACTGCCGCCATTGGCCGGCACAGAGTCGCTGCCAGTGAAGACCGAATGATAGCTGTCGTCAATCCAGCAATCGATAGTATAGCTTGTGAAGGCCACTCCGCCAAGGTTACGCAACTGGATATTGATGTCGGTAGAGTCACATGAAGTGTATGCCACCGTGTCGTCCGCACTCCATGAAATGGCAGCGTCGGAAGCAGGAACATTCACGACTGCAAGATAGACAGGCAGTGGCTCGCTCTCGCAACCATAGTCCACAAAACCGAACTGTACGTCGGGGCGATTGTTGCCACGATTACCATTGCCGACGAAGTTGACGAGGCTCGAGTCGTCGCCATTCTTGACCAGTACGCGGTTGGATGAGCTTGTATAGCGTGTGCGGGCACCCTGCGACACAGCCGGGTCGATGGAGCGGGTCACCTGCACAACGATGTTGTCGGTACCGTTCCAATGGAAGGCGTTGTTGAGATTGTGGGTTATCCATCCCTTCGATGAGTTGGATAGGGTCAGTGTGTCGGCAACGTAGTTCTGTGTGACAGTTTGCCAGTTGCTCTGGTTGGTGAAGTTGGCCTGGGTTGTAGTACCCATCGAGATAGTATAGTCGGTGAGAGCGAAAGTACCTTCAGGCGACAGGATTGTGTCGAGATAGAATGCCACCGTCTGGATGGGACCTGCACCATGACCAGCATTGGTCAGTTCAGAAGCAAGGTAGATGTACTGTTCCTTTATATACTTCTTCTTCGGGTTGTAGGGCGACGGGTAGTTGTTGGCATTGGTAAGGCTCGACATGTTTCCTACATGGATGGTGTTGACACGAGCGCCGAATGTCGAGACATAGAATGTATCGGGCTCATAGATATAGTCGGTCACATAAACATTAGTAGTATCAAGAATGTTCATATCGCGGTCGTACCATGCGAGCGAGTCGGTAGGCGGCGTGAGCGACTGGAGTATTGCTCTGGTATTGTAGGACACGGTGTCCCATCTCCTGACGTTGGCACTGTCGGGCATAAACAACGAGGTCAGCGACAGACGCAGCGTATCGTTGAACGATGCGATGTCGGCAGTGATTTTTTCAGTCCAGACGAGGACGTCGAAATCGACCGAGGCCGAGTTCACCGTGAAGTCAGGAACAGCACTGAAGGTGTAAGTGGTTGTCGAGCCAGGAGCGAAGCCTGCGGCAATGGTATCGCTGCAGACCTGAAGTGCCTGAGCCTGTCCTGCATATTGCGGATAACCGACAACACGGTAATTGAGAATAGTCTGTCCGCTGGGTTGAGCACCGCGGTTGTGGACTGTGATGGTTATCGGGGTAGCGCCCATACCGCAGCCGTCCTGCAAGGAAAGTCCTTCGAGGGCGATGTCGACGTCGGGAAGGTTGATCATGTGGATGCGAACAGGAGCTGCATCGCCGATACAGCCATTGTCGTAGAAACGAATAAGGTTGGTATTGGTGGTGCCCATAGTCATCCTGTTGTTGTCGTCAGAGCGCTGCCAACGGTTTGTGGTGTTGCTGAACGATGCTGTGGGCGACGGCCATGCCGTACGATAGATACCGGCCGTGGGGATTGAATCGGGCAAAGATATGCCTTCGCCATACCATATATTGTTCGGCACATTCAAGTTTGCCCATGCCGTTTGCGTAGTAATATCGTTGATTGCGACAGCATCGCGCACGAGGCCACCGCTGATATAGGCAATACCGAGATTAGCAGACTGCGGAGGAGCGAGGGTATAAGATGTTGCAATGGTTTTCGAAGAGTCGACGTTGTTAATGCCATTACGGTATTGGAGAACGACCGACTGGCCGGGTTGTATTGTAAGGTTCGGGAAACGGTAGATTTTGTTGTTGTATGAGTTGGTTGAGCTTACAACCTTGATGGTATCGTCCATAAGGTTTGCAGGATAGTCGCCAATGTTGGTCAATTCTATAGCCAACGTTGTCGAAGCATGCATCCACAACGGCATGGGATAAGTCACACCAGGTGCATTTTGTTTCAGCTGCACTTCGGTAATCTTGACAAGCGGATAGTCACGTTTCTGACGGATATAGAAAGTCGTGTCGGTATAGAGCGGGTCAGTAGTGAAGGTGTTGCCACGCCAGATGGCAGAATCGCTGTCGAGCGACGTGTACCAATAAACCGACGACTTGTGCGAAGCGCTCGAAGTGTAGACATTCGAGTACCATGTCTGCAGGCCTCCGTTGGCTGTTACTGTTGCTGCAGTACCATAGTCGACGTTGACCGAGATGCTGTCAGGAGCCGGAGCGTGATAGTGCGACGTGACGAGCATCGAGTTGGTGTCGTTGGCCGGGTTGGGGTCAAGCTGTGCCGTGGTAAGCCATGCATAGAAACGGTAGGTCGTATCGTCAGTTCCCACCGTCGGGAACGGAACCGTCACTCCGGTGTTGAAGACGATGGTGTCGAGAGCAGGGATAGGAGTATTGATGATGACATTGCCCGAGGCACCCGGTGCCATGACTCCCGGTGCTGTGCTACGGGAATAAGAGAGCTGCATGGGAGTGGTGACTGCCGACGGGTCATAAGCGTTCACACCGCTGTTCTTGATAACGACACGGAGAGGAGCTGCCGACGGGGCAACGCAATACTCATCATACGGCTCGATGAATTCAAGAATTTCGAAATCGTAAGGAAGCGCCGAGAATTCGAAGGCACCGATACAGGGAGCCACCGAATCGCGCTCGGTTCCGAAAATGTCGATCTGCACTTCGTCAATCGGAACACCATGACTTTTGACGTTCTGGCTGTACGAACGGAGGTCGGTCGGAGTGATATTAAGGAAAGCAGGGTTAACGTTCTGCGAGTTGCCGTCCATGGTGCAGTGAGTCTGCCAGTTTGCAAACGACAGGCAGTTGATACCGTCATATTTGTTCAGCACGGGACCGCGAGAATAATATATATTGTATCCTATATAATTAGTAGCTCCACCTGTGGGTATATAGTTGAATGCAAAGTTGACAGTGTCATAGCATCCGACAATATTGTTGTAGAAGTAGCTGTTCTGAAGCGTACCGCCACCGAAGGTTGCTGCTGCAATACCGCTTCGGGTCGGAGCCGTGAGCTTTATTGAGTTGTACAGGATTTTGGCGTAGTTGGCGGTGATTATGTTGAGCGGGGTGGTAAGCATGTTTGACAAACCGTCGTCGTTGCTTATGAGCATATTGTTTGCCACAACAGCATATCCCGAAGGCGAACCAATCAGCTCAGTAGCACCGATACACGATGCGCCAGACGATACGTAAACCGTGTTGCGCGTCACCTTGGTAGCACCGCTACAGTCTTGGAGCAGTATGGCGTAACTTGAGTTGGCATAGAGGTCGTCGCAAGTATTGCTGTCAACCTCCACATCAATCTGGTTACGGATGATGGCGCTGTTGACACCCTGATGCGAGAAAGAGTTGCCTATCACGCGGCTGCCGCGAGCCATATTGTCCGTAGCCGGACCCACAAGGCTCAGACCTGCCGTACCGCGGTTGAAGGTACATCCCTTTACCAACAAGGAGTCAGCACCACCTGAGTACAGGAGTGCCGTAGCAGCCATATACGATTCGGCAAGCGAGCCACCCTGAACCTCGCCGAACGTACAGTCAAGGAATTGGCACCCCTTACTGTTGGTACCCATACGCACTAAATAGGTTGCAGGATTTGACGCAGCATTGGCAAAGAAATTAATGTTTTTGAAACGCACATGGTGTGTCTGCTGCAGGTTGACGAGCGAGTTGACCCATGCCGTGTCTGCCATTGCAGATACAAATGTAACCGAACCACTCAAAGGCTCGAACTGCACATAGTTGTTTGCCGATATGCCAGGTATCGACGGGAAGGTGTGCGGTGTATAGTAACCCGGGGCCAATTTGACGACGAGCGGACCGTTGACACCGCACTGGCTCAGTGCATAGAGCATCTTCTCGAGCGAGGCGTAGTCGGGCGTCGAGCCACCGACGGTGCGCACACCGCTCATTGGGCCGTCGCAGCTGATGAATTTAGTCCAAAGAGTATCGTTGAAGGGTTCATGGTCACGATAGCGCACTCCTGCCGAGAGCACCGAGTCGTCGACCCAGGCCAGCATCTCATGATAGCCGGCAGCGTACTGCTGGGTACTGCTGATCGTCACATTGGTCGTTGCTCCACCTGCCAAAGTGCCACTCCAGTCATAGTATTGGTGTGCACCATTATCTACGCTGTAATAAATGCGGACTGAATTGATAGGCAATGCACCATAATTCTTCAAAGTGACGATGACGTCGTTGTTGCCGACGGCATTAGCTGGTGTCGTATCGTTAGGGTTGATGAAGCCGCTTATTCCACAGTCGTGCAGAAGAGGAGCATTGGGATTGACCTTAAGCGTGAAATTAGGACGAGTCACACCCAAGTTACCGCTCTGGAAATATGACGAGTTGAACGGGTCCATACCATACGACGCATTGTAAGCCATGCTGATGGAACCAGTATTGGTATTTGGCTGTGCAGGGAAAGTCCGCACATTGATAGCACCGTTGTCGCCGGCTACATTATCATTAATAAATGTCACCATCAAGCCCTTGCCGGCGTAGAAGAAAGTATCCTGGAGATTGATTGTTCCATAGGTACCATTGTTCTGAATGACGTGAAGCGATGAATCGTAGACCACCTTCTGGAACTCAGACGAGAAGTTGTAGTTTCCATTCGCACCTGTGTAAGAGAAACTGTTGTCGACATTATGCATCAGGACTGCAAAACGTGTAAAGCTATTATTGACATTCGATGCGACCGGGAAACGTATCTGCGTAATAGCGCCAGGTCCAAAACCTCCTTGTGCCATCTCGCTGCTGTCGTATACCATCTCCATCTTGAAGTCACCCATATTGGGAAAAGGCACAGAATTGGAGGGCGCGAAATCGGCTGGAGACATCTTGGCATTCATATCCTTTCCGCGCACATTCACATATTGCTGCCAAGCATTTACGTCCTCCGGGAAGTTGGTTTGGTTATGGTTGACGGAATTGTCCTTACCGACAATGCGCCACCTGACTATAGTGTCATATCCGCAGAAAGGCAGATAAGTCTCGTAGCGACCAGTACCCGACGACATCGGCGTCATGGTCTTGCGCAGAATGGGAGAAATGCTGCCAAGCTGATATTCGACATAGACCGAGTCATTGCACATGCCCTGTGTGAGTGGGGTTGTAAACTCAGCTGCCAGACGGGTACCCCTGCTGTTCGGATACCTTCCCAAATCGGGATAGTCGAGCATCTTCATTACAGGCAAGAGCATCGAGTTGGGGCTGCACTGGACCTTGATATTGTCAAGATACCATCCTTCGTCGCTGGCTCCTGCGGCCGTTCTTCCTCTCAGGCGGAATCGGATCAGGAGTTTACGATCGGCCAACTGCGCACTCGATATACGGAGTCCGAGTTTGAAACGTTCGCGTTTCCACCACGTGCCGTTGATATTAGTACCCTGCCACACTGTGTATGAGCGTTCCGAGAAGGAGCTGAGGCTTACAAAGCTCGACGTACCGCCGCCCCATGTGACATCGTAGTAGTCGCTACCGTTGAGCGTCACCCACTGCTGCTCGCCAATCAGTCGAGCCTCGATGGTTGCAACCGTACTTTGATCTGCACACATCAGAGGGTTGACATCGCAGATGTGCATGAATTCGAGATAGAAATGCTGGAACGAGCCATTGTCGGTAAAATCCAACGTATCGAGCATAATCTCGACTATGCCGTTTTGCGAATGCACCATCTTAAGCGAACGGCTTCCTGAAGATGCGACGTTCGATACCGGAATGGCTGAACCCTGTACAACGGTGTAGCCATAAGTCTCGCCCGAGGCTTCAAATCCTTGTTCGTACTTAGTGACGATCTGACCCTTGGCCGGAAAAGCCAAAATGAGGGAAATCAGTCCCAAAAGCAATGATCTTTTTTTCATATTAATAATTTTATATCTTTATCTTTATCAATAAAATACACAATATATAACACGATATTCGGGGTCATATAACGCCGAAAAATCAAATTACAAATTTACAAAAAAACATTATTTTCTGACTTTTTTCTTCATCTTTTTTACAAATAAATATATATATGCGCACTAACAAACTATATGCCAATCACATAAAAATGCACAATGCATTTTTAAAATGCAGTCCGCGTATAATCGTGCAAACTACACTTTATGAAGCAAAAGCAAGCACAAAAAGTTTGAAATAAATTGTTAAAAAAACAAAAAAAAACAGGGCGGGTTCTCCCCTGCCCTATATCGTGATATCATAAATCAATCCTGTCAACCCCGAGAGCGTTGACGAAGCATTTCGTACATGAAGACTCCCGCTGCCACAGAGACGTTGAGCGACTGCACCTCGCCACATAAAGGCAATTTGGCTCTGGCATCCGACATTTTGAGCACTTCGGGTGAAATACCCGTATCCTCAGCGCCCATAACCAATATCGTAGGCTTTGTGAAATCGACGTCGGTATAGGTCACAGCTCCTTTTTCGGTCGCAGCACAGACCTGAATGCCGAGTTGATGCGCAAGATTTATCAATGATTTGAAATTATTTTCCCTACATATCGGCACCCGTAGCAGTGCTCCCGACGAGCATTTGATAGCGTCCTCGTTAATCTGCGCACTGCCCCTTTCCGGCACTACCACAGCATTGGCGCCAGCACACTCTGCGGTACGTACAATGGCACCAAAATTGCGGACATCAGTGATATGGTCAAGCAAAACAACAAAAGGAGCCCTACCCTCGTCAAGCAAAGGCTGGACAATATCAATAAAATTGTGGTACTCGATAACTGAAATCATGGCTACCACACCCTGGTGATTGCTCGTCGTGAGTTTGTTAAGCTTTTCGACCGGCACATGCTGCACCGGAAGCCCGGCTTCCCTTATGCGCTGCTTCAGTTCCTGCGCCAATTTGCCATCCAAATTGCTCTGGATAAATATCTTGTCAATCTGCCTACCAGACTCGATGGCTTCCATCACCGGACGCATGCCACAAACTGTTTGGACCTTGTTTTTTGTTGTTTGTTTCACGTGAAACGATATTTGATTAATAATTAAGAATTAACAAATGCAAGTTGTTTTCAGGGTTCATTACCGAACGAAGAATTATCGAATCACACCCCGCCGTCTTTTATCACTATCATCCTGTCGGACATCTCAGCCAGTTCCGTATTGTGTGTGACGATTATGAATGTCTGTTTATACTCGTCACGCAGCTTGAAGAAGAGGGCGTGCAATTCGCGGGCATGCTGCGAGTCGAGGTTCCCCGAGGGTTCGTCGGCCAAAATTACAGCAGGACGATTTATGAGCGCGCGCGCCACTGCAACTCTCTGCTGTTCGCCCCCTGACAATTCAGACGGTTTATGCGTGGCTCGGTTCGAGATATTCAAAAACTCCATGAGCTTCATGGCTTCGGACGAAGCCTCTTCCATCGAGACGCCACCTATCAGGGCTGGCATACAGACATTCTCAATAGCCGTAAACTCGGGCAACAGATTGTGCGACTGGAAAACAAAGCCAATCTTGCTGTTGCGGAATCGTGCCAATTGGCGTTCTCCAAGGGTTGTAACATCAGTGCCGTCGATACGAACAGTTCCGCTGTCCGGACGGTCAAGAGTGCCGATAATCTGAAGCAAAGTTGTCTTGCCTGCACCCGACGCGCCGACGATACTCACGACCTCGCCCTGTGCCACCTCGAGACTCACATCGCGCAGAACCTTCAGGTCTCCATACGATTTACAGACGTGTTCGACCTGTATCATATTCTTTTGCCGTTGAGGAAGACTATATCGACCTTGTTTTCGCCATACGCATAAGGCATATACTCGTAGGAAGGTATCGGCTTGGTGATGTAGAAGTTGGCTCGTTTGCCCACTGCTATCGATCCCATTTCGCCACTTACACCCATAGCGTATGCGCTATTCAGAGTCACTGCATTTATGGCCTCTTCAGGAAGCATGCGGTAGTTGATGCATGCCATACTCAGAATAAGCTGCATATTGGCAGAAGGCGACGAACCCGGGTTGCAGTCGCTTGCCATTGCCACGCCCAAACCGGCATCCATCATCTTGCGGACAGGGGCATGGACCATATTGAGAAAGAATGCAGCACCCGGCAACACCGTCGGCATCGTCTCGCTGCCGAGCAGAGCCTTTATTTCATCATCGCCAGTATATTCCAAGTGGTCGCAGCTAAGGGCGTTGTGACGTACTGCGCACTGAATACCGCCGCTATAGGCCAATTCGTTGGCATGGATTTTGGCACGCAGACCGTACTTCTCGCCAGCATCGAGCATCCTGTCGGTGTCCTCAACCGTAAAGAAACCCTGATCGCAGAAGACATCGACGAAATCGGCCAGACCCTCAGCAGCGGCCTGAGGAATCATCTCGTTCACAACAAGATCGACAAAAGCCTCTTGCCGTCCGCGATACTCCATAGGGATTCCATGAGCGCCCAACAGGGTGCTCTTGATTGTCAGTGGACTGTTTTCCTTTAGGCGACGGATGACGCGGAGCATCTTCATTTCGGCCTCGGTGGTCATTCCGTAGCCGCTCTTGATTTCGACGGCACCGCTACCAAAGCCTATCATCTGTTCGAGACGCATCTGTGCATCGTCGTACAATTCCTGCTCCGACGCCTCCTGTACACGCTTGGCACTGTTGAGGATGCCACCGCCACGTTTGGCGATCTCCTCGTACGAAAGGCCTCTGATCTTGTCACAGTATTCGATTTCGCGGCTGCCTGCATAAACAAGATGGGTGTGCGAGTCGCAAAAACTGGGGAATACCATACGGCCGGCGGCATCGACCTCGCAGTCTGCATTGCCGCTCCATTCCGTCATTGGTCCAAAAGCCTTTATTTTGTCGCCCTCTATCAGAAGGTAAGCGTCTTTTATTGTCTCAATATGGGCCATCTCACGACCCATAACACGTAGTTTTGGCTGGCGCTCAACCTGCACCAGTTCTTTGATGTTTTTAATCAGTGTCAGCATAAAACAGTTTCATTATTACGGCTGCAAAATTACTATAATTATTTCACCTGACAAAAATTTTGTTTTGCAGGCACAAAAAAAGCACCGCCCTACAGAGCGGTGCTTATTGAATCAGTCATCTTAGAAATTTCGAATCACGCTGACTTTAAAATTCATAGTTCCAATATCCTGCATCGACGCGGCGGTATTGAAGTCCGTATCCTTGATTTTGAAGGTTATCTTGCCTGCTTCAATATCGAACTCGATACGTTCCTGGTACGGAACCCCATCGTCGCCAACGAAGTACATCGTATACGGCAGAAGGTTGTCGCGACCGTCGGCATCGATAAAGTATGCCAGAACCACACCATTGTCGATTACATCGGGAGTGATGTCAATGTTCTCCCAAGCCGAATAATAATAGTTGACAGTGTAGGTTCCGTCATCGTTTAGAGTCGTGGCCGGTTCCCATTGGTTGCTGTTCACCGTGTAATAAGAGGTTATCACACGTGCCTTTTCGCTGCATCCCGTCAGCATCACGAATGCCGCCAGCATCGGTAAAATAAACTTTTTCATTGTATTACAATATTTAATGATTTATTATTTTAGTTTTTATGATTTGCAAAAATAACTTTTTTTTTCAAATTGCAGTCTTGTTTTTTAGTATTTGCTGTTTTTGAGCGGTTTGTTTACAGATAATCTATTATTTCACGCTGCAAAAATACTCCCATTCCACAAAGTAAAACCACCAAAAGCAAAATATTTTTCCGAAACATGCAAGGAAAAACCCACAAGGAATGTCAATCATTGTAATCCAAATGATTACAAAATCACCTCAAATGGACAACAGTTATTCCGTCGCCACCTGTATCTACAGGCGCCGAGTGGAAAGACTCGACTTCCGGCATGGACTGCAACTGCTGGCGTATCAGCGTTTTCAGAATGCCGTAGCCTTTGCCGTGCAGGATTCGCAGTTCTTTTTCGCTTAGAAGCTGCGCATCGTCGAGGAAATGCTGCAACTCTGCCAGCGATTCCTCGGCACGGTGGCCGCGCAGGTCGAGGGTGGGGTTGAAAACCTTGCGTTTTTCGTTGATGTCGTCGTATATCGACTGGAACCGATTGTTCTGGCGGCGCGTCTTGTCGACAGGTATCGCCTTCTTGCGCGTCTTTTCGAGTCTGTCGACTGTTATTGTCATGCGCAGACTGTTGCTTTCCACCACAGCCTTGCGGCCCTTCAGCTCCACGAGTTGCCCATAGGTGTCGCCACCGTCTATGCGGACGATGTCGCCCACCACAAGCGGCCCGGCAACGATTTCAACATCGCTCTTCTCTTTCTCTTCCGGCTGTTCCAAAGCCGATGCTGTTTTATTCTTTTTGCGTTTTTCCCTCTGTTTGTCGAGTTGCGACTGCTGGCGTTCGTTCTCCTCGGCATCGAGGCGCATTTGTTCGCGCGCTTGGCGTGTGCGTTCCTTGTCGGCGTTCGATTCCTTGATGTCGGCAATTGTTCGCTCGACAGTACGGTTGGCGTCGGCAATTATCTGACGGGCTTGCTGACGGGCTTCGCTGATGATATCGTATTTTTTTTCTTCCAGTTTATCCGTCAATCGCTGATACTTACCTATCACCTCGTTGAGGAAATTATCCGACACCTCGAGTTCTTTTCGCTGGCGAGCGATCTCCTGTTTGTCGAGTTCAATCTGCTGGAGTTGATGTTCAAAGTTGAGCATCTCCTTCCCCGCTTTTTCCTCGGCAGCTTCAAGAATATCGAGCGGCAGACCAATCTTTGTGGCTATCTCGAATGCAAACGAACTTCCTGGATGTCCAACCGAAAGTCTGTAGAGAGGCACCATACGTTCGGTATCGAACAGCATGGCTCCGTTGACGATACCGTCAAACCGGTCTGCCAGCAGCTTGAGGTCGGCAAAGTGAGTTGTCACAACGCCGAACGAGTGACGGCCATAGAGTTCTTCGAGCATAGCCTCGGCAATGGCGCAACCCGAGCGCGGTTCGGTTCCACCGCCCAGTTCGTCGAGTAGAAACAGCGTGTGCTCGTCAGCTACAGCAAGCAGTTGTTTCATGTTCTGCAAGTGTGACGAATAGGTGCTCAAATCGTTCTCTATCGATTGCTGGTCACCGATATCGATGAAGAGGTGTTCGAAGATGCCGAATTCGGAAGTTTCGCGACAAGGGACAAGCAAGCCGCACTGCAGCATGTATTGCAGAAGCCCTACCGCCTTGAGGCACACCGATTTTCCGCCTGCATTGGGTCCCGAAATCACAAGTATATGTTTCGTTTCGTCAAGTTTCAGGTCGAACGGCACCACCTCCTTACCTTGGGCCTTGTGGTTCAAGTAGAGCAGCGGGTGACGTGCATCGATCCAGTCTATCATCTGCCGGTCGTTGACAATCGGCATCACACCCCCTATGCTCAATGCGAAGCGGGCCTTGGCGCGTATGAAATCGATGCGTGCCAGAAACCAGAAAGCCTCCGTCAACTGCCTCAGCTGCGGACGAATATATTCGGTAAATCGGGCTAATATTTTCTGTATCTCGTGACGCTCGGCGAATTCAAGTTCACGCAGGTCGTTGTTCAGTTCCACGACCTCCGACGGCTCGAGGAAAGCAGTCTGTCGGGTTGCGGACTCGTCCTGGATTATGCCCTTCATCTTACGGCGATGCGTGTCGAGCATGGGTATCACCAGACGTCCGTTGCGGATTGTCACCTCTGCGTTCTCTGGAGCCCATCCCTCACGTTTGGCCTTGCTTAGCGAGCGTCCTATCTGCGCATCCACCTCTGCACGTTTGCGAGACATCATGCGCCGTATTTCCAACAGCTCGGGCGACGCATCGTCGTATATCTCCCCTTTCTCGTCGACCATCTTGTCGAGCTGCCGCAGCACTTTGGAATCGAGCTCGATGCGTTGCGACAGGGCGTAGAGCTCCGGGTATTTCTCTCCTGCATCCGACTGCAGGAATCCGAGTATGCTGCTGATTGTGTGCAGAGAGGCCTTGAAAGTCACAAGGGCGTCGAAGTCGATCACCGTATTGCCCACATTGAGTCTTGCAAGTTCGTCGCTGAGGTCGTCGAAATCCTGCGTCGGGAAACTGTTCTCCATCTGCAGTATCTGGCGGAACTCTTCAGTCCGGCGCAATTCTCTTACGACGCGTTCGTAATTAGCGCTAAGGTGCATTTCCTCCACCATGCGACGGGCCAGAGTGTTGGTAATCTCCGACGCTACAAGTTCCCGAATCTTGTCAAATCCTATTTTATTCTCCATCTTTGAATGGTTGTCCTTCTGAAGGATTAGTATCTTTTAAAATAAAGCCATCAAAATCCAAATTGAACGGCCAATGTTGGCGGAATATGTCGAGGGCTTGTGCCGAAAGGGTGGCTGTGATGATGCGTTCGTCGGGATTGACAGCATCGAGCGAAGGAGGTATTTCGCTTATCGGCAAGCCCTTGTAGTCGACAATGGCTGAGCAGCCAGCATAGTCGATGCCTGTGCTGTCACGTCCGACGCGGTTGCATCCGACGGCATACGAGAGGTTCTCGATGGCACGGGCACGAAGCAGCGTACGCCAAGCCTCGTAGCGCGACCCCGGCCAGTTGGCGCATACCATCATGAGGTCGTAATCCCAGTCGGCAGTGTTGCGCAGCCATGCAGGGAAACGCAAGTCGTAGCACACCACAGGGCGTATGCGCCATCCGCGCCATTCCGTCGTCACCACCCGGTCTCCCCTACCCAATTGCGAGGCTTCGCTACTCATGCGGAAGGTATGGGCTTTGTCGTAATAGTCGAACGACCCGTCGGGCCTGACAAGGTGCAGCCGGTTGTATACGGTGCCTTCCTCCCTGACAGTCCACGTACCTGCGAAGAGCGCATCGTATCGCTTAGCCATACTGAGAGCGAAACTATATGTTGCACCCATGGGCGGCTCGGCTTGGCGGGCCATGTGGTCTCCAAATCCGGTGTTGAACGTCTCGGGGACAACGAGCACATCGACCTCTTTGCCCGCGAGGGCCTCGTCGAAGGCCTGCTCGATTTTGGCATAGTTGGCATTCGGGTCCTCCCAGACTATATCCTGCTGAAACAGGGCTATTTTCAATTCTTCTTTCTTAGTCACGATAGCAATTCGTTTTTGTTGTTTCCGCCGAGCAGGTCATTTGCAGTTGCATACATAATCCCATCGTTTGCGAGGGGTCGGCAGCAGCTCCTCTATAGCCTGCTGGTCGTCCCATGTCAGCGGACACACACGCAGGTCGATTACTTTAAGCGTATAGTTCAATGCCACAAACGACGGCGGAAACGATATAACACCGGTACACCACAGTATCAATTCCTCCAATTTTTCGAGACCGGACATTTCGTCGGGCAAGTCAAGAATCGGGTTCCTGCTCAGATTCAGTGTTTTCAAGTTTTTCAGGTTGCCAATCTCACCGGGCACCTTTCGGATACGGTTGCGGCGCAGGTCGAGAGATTCGAGATTGACGAGCGTTCCGATTTCCGGAGGGATGCTGTCGATAAAGTTGCGCCCCAGGTCGAGAGTGCGCAGGTTGTGCATCTCAAAAACCTTTGGAGGAATCTTTTTCAGGCGTTTATAGTTGAGTTTCAGATGATATACAGAGTCCACACGTCTTACGTCGTCCAGCGACTTGTACACCTTCCCCTTTTGTGCCGAAAGTCCCTGTACAAGAAACAGGCATGCTATTATCAGGCATATTTTTTTCATATTTATTTTTTTGTCATATTCATAGCGTCCACGGAGTCTTTCATCAGTTGTGCCTTCAATTCCATGGGCGACGAAAAAGGTTTTATATCACGGATCCGTCCGACAAACTCGACCGTTATTTGTCTGCCATAGAGGTTTTTGTCAAATCCGATAAGGTGAACTTCAAAGGCAGACTGGTGACCATCGAACGTTGGTTGCATTCCCAAGTTAGCCATTGCAGGCCAAGTAACTCCGTCAACCATGGCACGCAGCGCATACACACCATTGGCCGGAAGCAACTTGTTCCTGTCGTCGGACACAAGGTTTGCCGTCGGGAAGCCGAGCCCGGTTCCGATATGACGGCCATGAACGACATGGCCTGAGAACCTGTATGGATAGCCAAGCATGGCATTGGCAGCCTCGATGTCGCCTTGCTGCAAAGCACGTCGTATCTTTGTGGAGCTGACATCCACACCGTTGACATAGACAGCACTGTCGTGGAGGATATCGAATCCATGGCGCTCTGCCACCTCCGGCAACCGGGCGAAATCGTCGTTCGACTTGCTGCCGAACGAATTGTCATAACCCAGCAGCAAAGTCTTCATTGCGAGGCGGCTACAGAGATAGTTTTCTGCAAACCTGCATGCGCTCATGGAAGCAGCCTCGACATCGAACTTCACCATCGCAACAGTCTCCACACCAAAATCTGCCAGCATCTGCATCCTCTCGTCGGCAGTGGAAAGCAGCTGCATAGGCGATTCTGGATGAAGCACTTGACGTGGATGCCTATCGAATGTCACTACTATAGGAGTCTGGTCTCTTTTTTTCGACTGTTCCGACAACGTGGCAAGCAGATGCCGATGACCCAAATGAAGGCCATCGAACATGCCGACTGTCACCATTGTTTCACGGTCTAAAATATTGATATCTTCAATATTGATTATTTTCATTAACAAAACTTTCAGAGTACAAAAGTACAAAAATTTTGTCAGAATAAAAAAAAGTAATATTTTTGCAATTCCAAACAAAATCAATTTATTTAAATAAAAACTTAAAAAACAATCAATTATGCCTGCAAGAATAAGATTACAACGTAAGGGTAAAAAGAATCAGCCTTTTTATCACATCGTAGTAGCGGATGGTCGTGCACCTCGTGATGGAAGATTTATCGAGAAATTAGGCACGTACAACCCGATGACCAACCCCGCCGAAATCGTTATCAACGAAGAAAGAGCCTGCTATTGGATCAAGAACGGTGCCCAGACAACTGACACTTGCCGCCGTATCCTTTCCTATAAGGGAATCCTTCTCCGTCGCCACCTGCAGATTGGTGTCGAAAAAGGCGCCCTCACACAGGAACAGGCCGATGCCAAGTATAACGAATGGAAGCAAGCTAAAGAGGCCAAGATAGCCAACAAGAAGAGCGAAATCACCAACAACGCTCGCAATGAGGCCAAATCACGTCTCGAGGCTGAAAAGAAAGTCAACGAAACCAAAGCAGCCGCTGTCGAAGCAAAACGCCGCGCCGCTGCCGAGGCTGAAGCCGCTGCCAAAGCCGAAGCTGAAGGAGCTGCCGCAAGCGAAGCCCCTGCTGCCGAAGCTACTGAAGAAAACACTGAAGCATAACACACAGTGTGATAACAGAAGTCAAAGGGACATGCATTGCTGCATGTCCCTTTCTGTAAGTCCACATTCGTTCAACCCACCCCATACAACCCGACACGCATCATGACCAAAGAAGAATGCTACCAACTCGGCAAAATCACAAAACCATTTGGATATAAAGGCCAAGTCGTTTTCTTTCTGGATGTCGACGTCCCGGAAGAATATGCCGAACTCGATGCCGTATTTGTAGAACAGAAGCACGGTCTTGTACCTTATTTTATTAAAGAGATGAGCATCAATGGCAACAAGGCCATTGTCACGTTCGAAGACCTGAAGCCCGACGAGGCTCAAATGCTTGTAGGCAGCGACCTTTACCTCCCCCTCGAGATGCTTCCCAAATTGACAGGTAACCGTTTCTATTTCCACGAAGTAATAGGTTGGACCGTGATTGACAGCGAGAAAGGAGACATCGGAACCATCGCAAGCGTCATCGACTACCCGGCTCAAGCACTGTTCCAAATCATGAAAAACGACAAAGAGATTCTCATACCCGTCATCGATCAAGTGATAAATAAAGTAGACCGCGACAAAAAAATAATTCACATCACTGCTCCCACTGGTTTGATAGACTTGTATTTATAAGTTAACAACTTTTTTTAAGATTTCTTTCTTAGATTTTAAAGATATTTGATGTATTTTTGCAGCATGTTTCATCATAAAGACAGAACGCCATGAATACAGACAAACCAAATCAAGAAAAAAAATACTACGACTCCGAGGAATTGCAAGAATTCAAAGAAATTATACTCAAAAAACTTGAGGAAGCACGCAAGAATCTTGAACTCCTCAACGCCGCAGTAGCCAACGCCGGCAACGATGTCACCGACACATCGCCCACATTCAAGACACTGGAGGAGGGAAGTTCTGTCCTTTCAAAAGAGGAGAACTCCAAACTAGCAGCACGTCAGCAGAAATTCATCAAAGACCTCGAAGCTGCACTTATCCGTATCGAGAACAAGACCTACGGCATCTGCAAAGTCACAGGCAAACTGATACCTAAAGAGCGTCTGCGCGTAGTGCCGCATACCACCATGACCATTGAGGCCAAGGAGATGCTCAGCAAGAAAAGATAATCTTTTTGTCTACAATTTAAATGCCGCCAATTCTGGCGGCATTTTTTTTCGGGGCTTCGAAGGCGTGTTTCTTCAGTCAATACGCGGTATTGCGTCAAGCAGTTTGCGCGTATACTCCTGTTCGGGATTGTTGAAAAGAATGTCCGAGTCACCCATCTCGACCATGCGTCCCGACTGCATGACCATAATCCGGTCGGAGATGAAATGCACCACCGAGAGGTCGTGCGATATAAATATATATGTATAGCCGAAATGCTCCTTCAGCTCGTTGAGCAAGTTGAGCACTTGGGCTTGCACCGACACGTCGAGAGCCGACACCGATTCGTCGCAGATAACCAGTTTTGGATTGAGTATCAATGCTCGGGCAATGCAAATCCTCTGTCGCTGACCGCCAGAGAATTCGTGCGGGTAGCGGTCTATCCATTCAGGCCTCAGCCCCACCCTCTCCATCAGGTCGAGCACCCTCTCCTTGCGTTCGGCTCTGCCAATGTCGCGATGCTGCACAACGAGTGGTTCCATAATAGTCTGTCCGACAGTCATACGCGGATTGAGCGACGAATAGGGGTCCTGGAAAATGATCTGCATCTGTGGCCGCAGTATGCGCATCTCGCCTTCCGAGATGGTGTCGAGACGTCTGCCTTCGAATATGATGCTGCCCGAGGCCGTGTCAATCAGTCTGAGAATTGCCCGTCCCAGCGTTGTCTTGCCACATCCCGACTCGCCGACAAGTCCAAGCGTCTCGCCACGGTAAACGTCAAAACTTATGCCGTCGACAGCCTTGAGTTTTTTCCGTGGTTTGCCAAAAAATGACTTTTCCAGCGTATATGTAACATCCAGATCGCGAACCGAAAGCAACGGTTCTCCCCTCTCCGCTTTCCTTTCTCCGTTCTCACTTCTCACTTCTCCGTCCTCACATCTCACTTCTCCACTTTCCGCTTTCATAAACTCCTCGACCGTTGGCAGATGGCGAGGACGGCCATGCAAAGGGGGACGGCAGGCCAGAAGACCTTGAGTGTAGGAGTGCTGCGGGCTATGCAGAATAGCGTTCGCATCACCCTGCTCGACAATTTTACCATGATACATTACGGCGATTTCGTCGGCCACCTGAGCTATGACACCGAGGTCGTGCGTAATGAAAATCACTGCTATATCATGTTTTCGTTGCATGTCGCGGAGCAGTTCGAGTATGGTCTTCTGAACCGTCACATCGAGTGCTGTTGTTGGTTCGTCGGCGATGATTATGTCCGGATTGCATATCAGTGCCATTGCTATCATCACGCGCTGTTTTTGGCCGCCGCTGATCTCATGCGGGTAGCTGTCGAAGATCTTCTCCGGGCGGGGCAGAAGCACCTCTTCGAACAATTCTATAGTCCGCCGGCGGGCCTCTTTATGGTCCACATTCTCGTGCAGCCTCAGCATTTCGACGACCTGTTCGCCGCATTTCTGCACCGGATTCAGGCTGGTCATCGGTTCCTGAAAAATCATAGCGATACGGCTGCCGCGGACGGCACGGAAACCAGCCTCGTCGAGAGCAAGCAAGTCGGTTTGTCCATCAAGCACTGCTGATCCTGAAACCGTAGCGTTCTTCGGCAGCAGTCCCATAATGGCCAGACTGCTGACACTCTTGCCCGAACCCGATTCGCCCACAATACCAAGCGTCTTGCCACGCCACAGCGTATAGCTGACGTTGTCTACAACCGTCCGCTCATCGAATGAGACGGTAAGGTCCTTGATTTCTAATATTATTTCATTTTGAGTCACGTAACTCTAACGATGATTGGCAAAAAAAATTTTGCCGAATAAATAAATGTTTGTAATTTTGCATTCGCTTTCGAAAGGAAGAAAGCGTTAGCAAGAAAAGCATTGCGATATTGTCCTGCTATCGAAATCGGCAAAATTTCAAGAGGAAGGATCGAGCATTTATGCTTTCGCTTGGTTGCGTATGCTATATCTACCAGCATACCGTCAGGCGTGAGATATGTTTTCCAAGACCCCGTTTCCTCAATGGTGTTTGCCGATACCAGATAGCAACGGACGTGAGCACATAACCTCACGCTTTTCTATTTGTTTTATGTTCAACATTCCGTTGGAGGGTCGGATACTAATAGTTGTACCCGACACACAACAGGGTTTATCTTTAATGAAACAAAACAGATTACTCCTGCTTTGCGCAGGCCTGATTTTCGTGCTTTGCACAACCAGTTGTGGCGGAAGTGGCACAGGCAATGGGCAAAAGAGCGGCCCTGCCGTAGCCAACGCCAACTGGAGCCAAAACGAGGGTGTTGTATTTGTGGATGTTGACGGCAAACGAATTGTTGATAACAAGAGCCTCAAGAGTGCTGGCAAATTCAGCGAGGGACTGTGCTGTGTGGTTGACAAAGAGAGCGGGCTTTTAGGATTTATCGATATCAAGGGAAACCTTGTCATTCCCTGCCAATTCGAAGCTCCAAATCACTATGACGGATTGCACGGATTGACTGTTCGAAGCCGAGAAGTTTTCCACAATGGATATGCGCGTGTCGCCTCTTCGGAAGCCAATATGCTCATTGACCGAAAAGGCAAGCCTGTTCTCGAAGGCTTCACTGCGCTCGACTGGGACGGCAAAGTGGCTATCGTATGCAAAGACGACATCCGCAAGCCTGGTCTTGTGGCTATGGACGGCAAAGAGATTGTTCCACTTGGCACATATAGCGCAATGGAGTTTATCGGCGAAGGTATGATCAGGGTTTATGGAAACAATGGGGGTAAAGGTATCATTGATGCCAAGGGGGCCGTCCTCATCGACAATGACCAGAAATCGAAAAACACGAATACTCCTTACAGCAAGGTGGGCGAGTTTGTAGATGGATACGTCGTTGTTCAGACCACCAATGGCGACTGGATGTCTATGGACAAGAAAGGAAATGTCATCGTTACCCTTCCGAAATACAACGGAAACAGTTTGACGTTTGGAGGCCAAATGCCAAAATTCAGCGACGGTCATATAATTTACGACAATGCCGTATACTATAGTTCCTTAAGTATGGTTGCACTGTTTCCTCCTAAAGGCACCAATATAAACAGCTACGCTTTTGTCGACGGAATGGCAAGCGTCTACGAGGGATCACTTTCGGAACCCAAAATAGGATTTGCGAACACAGATGGCAAACTGGTTGTTCCCTGCCTTTATAGCGAAAAAACAGACTTCAGCGACGGGCTAGCCTTCGTCAGGGACGATACCGGCTGGCACATCATCGACAAAACAGGCACCGTCACAGGCTCGCTGCAGTTTGAGCCTGAGCCCAGAAATAACGAACTTGGCAAATTCTGTGCCGAGCGTGCATTGATTCAAGGGAAAACCGTTGTAGACAAGACCGGCTCGGTCGTCGAAATGCCCGGTATAGTTGAAATCAGCAGCTTTTACTATTCCGGCAACGACAATAGTACACTAACAGACGAATTATAAGAACTAACACAAAAAAAGATGAAGAAAACAATATCATTGCTAACGCTAACCATCCTACTATGTGTTGGCGGCAGCGCACAGGCTCAAATATTGCGGGATGCCTGGAAAGAACTGAAGAAAGCCGTGACTATCGACAACGGCAACAGCAAACAGAACAGCACCAATAAAAGCACCAACCAGACAGGCTCCGAACAAGTACATTTCACCAATCTCAAAGCATACGGCGACCCGGCAACTGGAATATTGAGTTTTACAGTCGATGCAACCCGCACCGTCAAGTCGGCCTACGCCATTTCGTTAGGCGTCTTGTCTGTGACCGACGACAAGGGCAACACAATCCCTTCCTACACAAGAGACAACAAAAACGCCCTACCGTGGTATCCTATCACCGACAACTTGGCCACCAAAATCACCATTCGAGGCAATGAGAGCGTAGTTGTCAACCCCGACGTCAGAATGCTTAAAAAGGTGGTTCTCTGCGGCTCGAACGGCGACCGCTGGCCTGAAGAACTTGCCACCTTCTACAATATACCAATCGAATGGGAACCCAGAGACCCGCACCCCGCCTGCTGGCCTGCCGAGCACTACCTAAGCCGCCGCCACGTTTTTGAAGGTACTCCTGTCATTGAGCACACAGGTTTTATCGAAACGGCCAAAGAAGGCGACTGGGACGGCATCAAATATGCCATCAACCACGGCACTTTCATCCACCTGTCTGGCATCGTCGGCAACCGCAAAACAGGCGAAGTCCGCATCATCATCAAGTTCAACGGCTCGATGAGTATGAATTCTTCGGAAACTAAATTTTTTGACGAAGATGGCAATATGTATGAGCAGAAATCCGACGTGTTTCTCCCAAGCGGGGTATCATCGACAAGCTATTTTACAGAGCTCGTCTCCAAGCCATTCAAAGTGCCCACTTCGGTCAAGCGCATTCAGAAACTAACCATCAGTTGCTGGTCATTCACAGACATTCCCATCCAATGGGTCGAATTGTAAAACCACTAAAAAGACAGCCAAAATGAAAAAATTAGCCATATTACTGACCCTAATATCTGTTTTCACAGTTGCCTCAAAGGCTCAAAACTTCATCTACCACGGCTCTGACTACGACATCGAACTGGTCTCTGTTGATGCCAATTATGCCAATTGCAAAGCAGTTATCACCCTGAAAATAAAGACCAAGACCGACATCAACGAAGTAACCTTCGGAAGCACATACGATGACGGATATAACTATGTCGAGCACAAAATCGCCGCCTGGGACAATGAAGGCACGGTTTTCACCACCCCAAACGAAACCCAGTACTGCAAAGTCTCTCAAGGCATTTATGTCAAAAATGTCCTCGACCAACTTCCGCTCTATCTGTACACCGAACCTAAAGTTCTGCACACACTTCGCCTTGGCGGAGACATCGTCTTCCACAATGTGCCAGTCAATTGGCACTCTTATTTCAACCCAATGGAAATAGCCATATATGCTGAAGAATTTTGGGGAGCAAAACCCCAAACAAAAATCAAGACCCTTGACCCCAAATCATTCGGTGGCTATTTCTATCGGCACTATACCGAGGACAGTGCATACGTCATAGCTGCTGTAGGCAACCGACGCGACCATCAGGTAGCCATCATCAGCCAAGTCAAAATTCACGAACCCGAGCGCAACTTCGGCTCCGAGTACGGATACATCTATCTCGACGGGGAAGTGCAGTCGAGGAACGGTCTATGCGAACGCCAGATAAATCCTCTTAGCAAAACGCCAGTACGCCCAGGCGAATGGTCTCCAATCGTAACCGCTTACGTCCTTCCAACTTGCGTCGACACGCTTTTCAACGTCACCATCTACACACTTAACGACAAAAATAATATTGGCAAAAAATATTATCTATACGCCAACAATGTCCCCATTCAATGGGTGGATGTGCCGGTTGAGCAGGTCAACCCGAAAGAACTCGTCAAAATGGTTGGCAAAAACTGCGTGGGTCAGCTGAAACTCGGCACCCCTCTGAACGATATTCCGGACAGAATAAAAGGAATGTACAGCGAAATTTTTATTGAAGACACCCAATACAAGGGAAGTTTTCGCAAACGCATCTCTTTCAGATCCGACGGAATTGAGGTTATGTATGGAATATCTGATTGGAGTGGAAACAACAGCAAGCTGAATCTTCTCGTCATCGACGACGGCGTGAACATCACCGAAATAAAATATCAAAAATAATTGGCAACAAAAAAATCTGCAATCATGAGAAAAAGAATCTATTTTGCAGCCGCAATGGCTTTGGCAATGGTTACATTTACCAGTTGTCTCAAAGAAGACCCCGATGTAATGACGGGGCTTATTGGTTACTATTCATTCGACAACAGCGACGGCACCGACCAGTCGGGCAACGGCCATACAGGCACATTCACAGGGAAGGTTGCGCCCGAGTTTGTTAACGGCGTCAGAGGCATGGCCTTTCACATTGATGGTGAAAACAACACTGCTCTTGAGATACCTTATTTGTTCTTCAAGAATCCTGACGAATGGAGTATTTCATTTTGGGCAAAGGATTTTGGCGGCGGATATGGTACATTTTTTTCGCAATTAGACCCTCAATCCGACGACGTAATTAGCGATATACCTCGAGTGTTTGTATACACGCATAATCAAACAATGGGTATTCAGCTGATGCATAATGACAATTATGGTTTTGGATATGATGTAACGAATAGCAATGGCAAGTGGGAGCATTATGTAGTGGTGTTGGACAGTCTGGAGACTAATTACTCTACAACCACCGTTAGAGTTAAAGTGTATGTTAACGGCAAAAAAATAAAAAGTTTCCATACCAAATATGAAAGGGAATATATGGATAGATGCAGCAAAACCGTTTTCGGAGGCAAAAAGAAACTCTACGACATAACCTCGATCGATGCCAAACTGGACGAGGTGCGCATCTACAACCGCGCCCTTAATGTTTGGGACATAGAGGCATTGTACGACCTTGAGTATTGACACTAAAACAAGTATTATCAACAATAAAAACTGAATCAAAATGAAAAAAATATTTTTACCATTTCTCGTTGCCGGCGTTATGCTGGCGACTGGCTGCTCTGGACAGAATGGAGCCGTAAACAATGACGCAACAGACTCTGCCGCTATGGAGACTGCTGAAGTTACCAAAATTCCAGTGAATCTCATCACTGGCGAAGGCATTGGACCCCTGAAGCTGGGAATGCCTGTTGACCAAATCCCCGCCTCTATGGAAGGCCTTTATGACTCTTTTGAGAAAAAGTTTGTCGACGAAATGGGCTCTGAGGTTGATAAATCCGACAACAATTGTCTGAACAACTACGAACTGACTTTTATCAAAGAAGGAAAGACTGTCTTTGAATGCACTGCCGACGACGGCGATTGCACACACAATTACGTGTTGGCCGACTTTTTGGTCTATGACCCCTCCACTGTAAAGATTGACATCAACGGCAGCCAGTTCGGTTGCGGCGATGACTTGTCGGAGCTGATAGACAGCAAGGTCGTCACCGTCAAAGGGGATGGGCCATTCGACAACAGTGTTTATATCTTCAACGGTGTAGAGATACAGTTGGCAACGGATATCCACGGCAATGTGAAGAAGAACGAGCGCGTCATTAAATATATGCGGATTCTCAATGCCGACTATATGACTCCTTTCCCCGAAGATTATATTCCTTGATAACCACAATCGGCCAATAGGGTCATACAGCGACAAGGAGAATGCCATCTCCAAATATCCGTCAATAGAAAAACAAATCGCTGCAAATAAGAGTTCCAACACAATTTAAAAAAATACAATGAAAAAAATCACCTCTTTAATGATGCTCTTGACAGCCTTTTCGGTTGTCACCATAGCACAAAATGCACAAAGTGCCAATCCTCGCCAGAACGAGAAAACCTACACACTTACTGAGAAAGGAGTTGATATCCTCGTTTACGGGCAACGACTCAAAACGCAAACTCCTGCAGGCTCGCTCTACGACCAAGCCGTGAAAAAATACACAAACGACTACGGTGCCACCGTTTACTCCCTAAAGAAAAACGGCAAAGTCATCGGCACCGCTGCCGTTAGCGAAGGAAAAGTTGACGGCTTCTATTTCTCCGCGCCCAATGTGCAGACCGACAACGGCATCCATCCCGGAACCCTCGTTGTCGATGCACTCAAGAAAAAAGGCGTCAGTGCCACTATGTCGTTCGACGATATGGAATACGACTATACCATCGAAGTCTACTACGGCAACATCCTACTAACCAGACTTGTCACCACCGACCTTTCCGCCAACGGAGTAAAAAAGCTGACCGATCTGGAAAAGCGCACTGAAAAATGGCAAAGCGACTATTCCGGAGACCAGCCCACGGCTACCCTCGGCCCCGACGACATCAACGACATAATCAAAATCGAAGAAATCGGCATAGGCTCCTATTGACAAGCATGACTGTAACCGAATTTCACATTAGTGCCGGATTCGCTGAATCCGGCACTTAATTTTTGAAAGACTATCGTTTCTTTAGTTTGTCAAACCCCGAAAAGCGAGGCACCTAAAACTTACCACTACTGCGCTGCTGATGTGGTACTTGGCGACAATCTCCGATGCAGGGCACCGCCGCTCGTGGTACTCCCGTGCTATCGCAATCTTGTCCGTCTCGTCGAAAACATACTTGTCCGTCTCGACCTCTTTCCACTCGTAACATCCGAGTTCTTCATTGTACACCTGACGTGTCTCTGTCTTTTGTCTCATTTTCACTTCTGGTATTGCTCCCAAAAGTGTCAACTTTTTTCAGGTTAAGACATCCTGATTATTACGAAAAACAAGGAGTACAACTCACTATTATAACAATAGAATCCAGCATTTTTTATCCATACCGTTCGCGCCAAAAACGGGACCGGCCGGCGGCGGGCAGAAAACTTACGATAGTATTTAAACATTTTACCATCTTCTACCGAGGTAAAAGAGGGGTATATTTTGATAAGAAGATGGCTTCCAGGAAACAGGCTGTTGCAGAAGGGCCTTTCGGGGTGTTTTCGGTGAAAATTCATGTTTTTTTTTCGGAAAGTTTTTCATCAGATATTCTACATTTCAATAAAAAATTGTAAATTTGCAGCGTTTTTTTAACGACATCAATCACCAAAAATCTACATAATCATGACGAAATCAGAGCAATTTATGGAAATGGAAGCCAAGTATGGCGCCCATAACTATCATCCACTACCCGTTGTACTTGCCAAAGGCGAAGGCGCTTTTGTATGGGACTGCGAAGGAAAGAAATACTTCGACTTCCTTTCGGCCTATAGTGCTGTAAACCAAGGTCACTGCCATCCCAAAATCATCAAGGCCCTCTGCGACCAGGCCCACGAGCTGACCCTCAGCAGCCGCGCTTTCTACAACAACTGCCTTGGCGAATGGGAAAAATATGTCACCGAATATTTTGGCTATGAGAAGGTGCTGCCTATGAACAGCGGCGCCGAGGCCGACGAGACCGCCCTGAAGCTGGCCCGCCGCTGGGGTGTCGTCAAAAAAGGCATCAAGAACGACGAGGTTATGATCGTCTGCTGCGAAGGCAACTTCCACGGCCGCACCATCACCATCATCACCATGAGCAACGACCCCGAAAGCTACGCCAACTACGGCCCGATGACTCCCGGTTTCATCCGCATACCCTACAACGATCCCGACGCACTGGAGAAAGTGCTGAGCGAGCACGGTGACAAGATTGCCGGTTTCCTCGTCGAGCCTATCCAGGGCGAGGCCGGTGTCTACGTCCCCGACGAAGGCTACCTGAAGAAATGCTATGACATCTGCCACAAGCACAACGTGCTGTTCATGGCCGACGAGGTACAGTGCGGCATCGCCCGTACCGGCAAGATGCTGGCCTGCGACCACGAAGGTGTGCGCCCCGACATCCTCATCCTCGGCAAAGCCCTGGGTGGCGGCGTAGTGCCCGTCAGCTGCGTGCTGGCCGACGACGACATCATGCTCAACATCAAGCCCGGCGAGCACGGCTCGACCTTCGGCGGCAACCCCATCGCTGCCAAAGTCAGCATCGCTGCCCTGCAGGTGATCAAAGACGAGCACCTGATGGAGAACGCTGAGCGTCTCGGCAAGATCTTCCGCGACGAGATGTCGGCATTCAAGAGTCCGATGATCGAGAAGGTGCGCGGCAAAGGCCTCCTCAACGCCATCATCATCAAGCCCCGCAACGGCAAAGAGGCTTGGGATGTCTGCCTGAAGATGCGCGACATGGGCGTGCTGGCAAAACCGACCCACCAGCACATCATCCGCTTCGCTCCTCCGCTGGTCATCACCGAAGAGCAGCTGCGCGAAGCTATCGACATCATCAAGAAGGCTATCGCCTCGTTCGAATGATCCCGATTCACAACAACAAAATCATAAAGGTCGCCGCCAGCGCGGCGACCTTTTTTTTAATGATTAATTTACATTTCGTATGTTGTAAAAGTGCTTTTCGAGAATCGCCTTCGGCGAGAAATTTTACAAATTCTTTTCAAATTTTACATCTGATTTTGTGTGATTTGATTGAAATTTGTGCAATTTCCGTCACAAAGTGACGCCGAAACTAGAGCCAACACCACTTGCGGAACATAATATGAAAACAGATTTATGAAGAAGATATTTCTCATTTTAGCAGTATCGTTGTTTACAGTCACTGTTTTTGCCCAGGAAGTCAGAACCGCCACGCGCGACTATGCCGACGAGCAGCGGGACGAAACCGACCCCGTCATCCAGAAACGTCTCGAAGACTGGAAAGACCTCAAATTCGGCTTCATGGCACACTGGGGCATCTACAGCCAGTGGGCCACCGTAGAGTCGTGGGGCCTCTGCAGCGAGCCCTGGATTGACCGCAAGGATGCACCCTACGACGAATACAAACGCCAGTACACGGCCCTCAACACCACCTTCAACCCCAAACGTTTCAACCCCGAGCGATGGGCCAAGGCCGCAGCACAGGCTGGCATGAAATATATGGTCTTCACCACCAAGCACCACGACGGATTCTGCATGTACGGCACCGAGGAGACCACCTACAGCACCGTCAACAGCAGCTGCCCTTTCTTCAAGAACAAAAACAGCGACATCACCAAAGCCCTCACCGATGCATTCCGCCAGCACAACATGTGGATAGGCTACTATTTCTCCAAACCCGACTGGCACTGCCCCGACTACTGGGCTCCGGAATGGGCAACGCCCGACCGCAACGTCAACTACACCATTGCCGACAAGCCCGACCGCTGGCGCCGTTACTGCGACTTCACCTACAACCAGATACGCGAGCTGACGCACAACTATGGCGACATCGACATCCTGTGGCTCGACGGTGGGTGGGTGCGTCCCGAATGGAGCGTCAACGACGAGACACGACCCTGGCTGGGCTGCAGCGGACAGATACAGGATATCAACATGCCGCGCATCGCCAAGATGGCACGCGAGAACAACCCCGACCTGCTTATCGTGGACCGCAGCGTTGGTGGCAAGTATGAGAACTACCGCACTCCAGAGAAGCAGATTCCCGACACCCTCCTACCCTACCCCTGGGAGACTTGCATGACCATGGGCGACAGCTGGTCATTTGTGCACAACGACAACTACAAATCGACCAACCAATTGATACACATGCTTTGCGATGTCGTTGCCAAAGGCGGCAACCTGCTGCTTAACGTCGGTCCCACCGCTGACGGCGAGATTCCGGCCGAGTGCCTCAAACGCCTCGAAGAGATTGGCATCTGGATGAAAGACAACGGCTACGCCATCTATGGCACACGTCCGCTGAAGCCATATTCGAAAGGCCGGGTCCGCTACACACAGAGCAAGGACGGCCTGCACCGCTATGGCATCTACCTGCTCGACGACGGCGAGGTACCTCCCTCGCGTGTCGAAATCGACGGCATGGTATACCGCATCAAGAAGAAAACCAAACACGCCGTAGTGGTGGAGTTGATGTAAATTAAGGGATTAACGTTAACGTTAACCTTAACTTTAACTTCAGATACAAAAATTGGCACGAGAATGGAAATTCAAATTTCCATTCTCTTTTGTATCGGTCCCGGGGCGTCCAAACCTCCTTGTTCTCCGTTTCTTTTGTTCACCGGTAAGTTCCAATAAGAAACGCAACTTTTTGAGAGAAAAACGAGGTTGAAAAGGGATTTTTTTCCGGCAAAGGAAGAGGGAAACACCTCTTCCCTTGCGCAGATGGAAAAAAGTATGTATCTTTGCATTACGGAATTTACGTAACGGAATTTACGTAATCCAGCATAACCAGTTAAAACAGACAACAATATGAACAGAAAAAACATAAATCCATTTATCTATCAGGGTTACAATGGTCCAGATTATTTCTGCGACCGTGAAGAAGAAACCCGTTCGATGGTCTCCGCGCTCTACAACGGACGAAATATCACCCTGATTTCTCCCAGAAGATTGGGAAAGACAGGACTGATTTGGCATACTTTTCACCATATTCAATCGGAAAACAGAGATGCCATCTGCCTATATATCGACATATTCCCCACCAAGAGCCAGCAGGAACTGGCAAGCATGCTCGGTTCTGCTGTGCTGAACACGGCAATATCGAAAGGCAAAGCCTTTGGAAAGAAGGTTCTGAACCTCATGGCGGCTTTGCGGCCTGTGGTCGGCATGGACAACATGACGGGGCTACCAAACGTAACCGTCAACATCGACCCCTCGCAATCTGAAACGTCTCTGGGAAGGATATTCAACCAACTGAATCACTTGGGTAAGGAAGTCTTTGTTGCAATCGACGAATTCCAGCAAATTGCCTCCTACCCCGAAACTGGCACCGAAGCCCTGCTGCGGTCGCACATACAGTTTTTGAGCAACGTGCACTTTGTCTTCTCCGGCAGCAAACAACATCTGATGTCCGAGATGTTCATCTCGCCAAAAAGGCCATTCTATCAAAGTACAGACCTCATGAATCTCAAGCCTATAGGCGAGGCCTCGTACTACAAATTCGCCAATGCTTTTTTCGAAAAAAGAGGCGGACATCTGGACAATGATATATTCCACTCACTATACACCACCTTCAACGGATACACATGGTATATACAATCGGTGCTGAACCGCCTGTACGAAAACCACAAGACGGTCAACAGTGTCGAGCATCTGAACTACGCCATCCTCTCTGTGACAGAATCCAAATCGCCACAATACGAAAGCCTGACACAATTCCTGACCAATAACCAGTTTGCGGTACTCAAAGCTATTGCCAAAGACGGACTCGTGGAAGAACCCACTGGAAAAGACTTCCTGAAAAGGCACCATCTGTCCAGTGCCAGCAGCATAAAAACAGCACTCGACACCCTCCTCGACAAAGAACTTGTCTACCGCCAGACCGAAGGATACATCATATACGACCGATTCTTAAACCTATGGCTCAAGAAGTTATAGGGATATAAAGAAACGGCAACTCAAATTGAGTTGCCGTTTCTTTTGGTAGCGGGGGAAGGAATTGTGCCATGGCTGGCGAGCTTGACGAGCCAACCTCCGACCTTTGGGTTATGAGCACAAAAAAAGACACACCTTTCGATGTGTCCGTCTCGGTAGCGGGGGAAGGAATTGTGCCGTGGCTGGCGAGCTTGACGAGCCAACCTCCGACCTTTGGGTTATGAGCACAAAAAAAGGACACACCTTTCGATGTGTCCGTTTCGGTAGCGGGGGAAGGAATTGAACCTCCGACCTTTGGGTTATGAGCCCAACGAGCTACCACTGCTCCACCCCGCACTATTTCTTGTTTATTTCAGTTTGCAAAGATACGCACTTTTTGTGAACTGACAAAATTTTTAATCCTTTTTATTTTTCACGACCCTCATAAAGCACTAAAACACAATCTAAGCGAACAACAAAAAAATTATGCTGCCACACACCGATGGCAGCATAATTTCTGTATTTTCGGATTACGAAAAAACTATTTTTGGGCAAAATTTGTCGTGCCTTCTTTAAGGAATTCGAGGAACTTGGCAGGGTCGGGATTGTAGGAGAAATTCTCCTTCGTGAGGCTGTTGCCGTCGGCGTCGATGATGACGTAGTAGGGCTGTGCGTTCATATTGTAGAGGGTTCGCTGCATAAACAGGTTGCGACGACCGAGGGTCTTGATGGTGCGCTCGCCGTCCTTGACCCACTCGCTCTCGGGCAGGTCGATGTCGTTCATGTCGCAATACAGTTCGCAAAGCACATAGTTGTCGTTCATATACTTCTTGACCTCATCGTTGCTCAGCACATACTGCTCCATCTTGCGGCAGTTGTTGCAGTTGATGCCGGTGAAGTCGATGAAAATGGGCTTGCCTGTCTGACGGGCGTAGGCCTTTGCCTCCTCGATGTCGAAGAAGCCCTTGTAGCCCAGCGGCTCGTGCAGTTTGTCAGCATACTTGCGGTCGGCCGGTATACCGTCGTAGCTCACAGCACTAACGGCTGCGCCCTTATTGTCGACAACAATCTTCTCGATGTTGAAATCCTGTGTGTGCATCGGCGGCAGGAAACCCGAGATGCCGTTGAGCGGGGCACCCCACAGGCCGGGAACCATATAGACGGCAAAACTCAGCGAAGCGATGGAGAGGAACAGGCGGATGACGCCAATATGCTGCACATCCTCGTCGCCTTTGAATTTCAACTTGCCAAGCAGGTAGATACCCATAAGGGTGAAGATGACTATCCAGAGGGCAAGGTAAATCTCGCGGTCCAAGATGCGCCAACCCCAGTAGAGGTCGGCCATCTGCAGGAACTTCAATCCGAATGCCAACTCGAGGAATGCAAATACAATCTTGACCGAGTTGAGCCAGCCGCCCGACTTCATATTCTTCAGCACCGAGGGGAAGAAGGCCAGCAGCGTGAATGGCAGTGCGAAACCGATGCCGAATCCAAGCATAGAGACGAGGCTGATCCAGCGGTTGGTAGTCGACGTGGCCAGCTCGACCAGGGCGGCACCGATGATGGGGCCTGTGCACGAGAACGAGACAAGCACAGTGGTCAGTGCGATGAAGAACGGAGCCAGCAGGCCACCCTTGTCGGCCTGTGCATCGCTGGCGTTGACCCACTTCTCAGGCATCTTGATCTCAAACAGACCGAAGAACGAGAGGGCAAAAACAAAGAAGATGATGAAGAAAATGAGGTTCGGAATGCCGTGCGTGCCGATAACGTTGAGCGACTCGGGACCGAGGAAGAGCGTCAGGATGGCTCCCAGCACGGCGAACATAAAGATTATCGAAAAGCCGAAGAACAGCGCCTGACGGCGATTCTTGCGTTTGTTGTCGCTGCCGTGCATGAAGAAGTTGACCGTCATCGGAATCATCGGGAACACACAGGGTGTGAACATCGTGACGATACCAGCCAGCAGTGCGCCGAAGAAGAGGCCCAGCAGCGATTTCTGCTTCTCGGGCTGCTCCGTTTCGGGCTTGGCGGCAGCAATTTCGGCCGCAGGGGCAGTTTCGGATTTAACGGTTGTGTCAGCGACGGCTGCTGTGGCAACGCTGTCAGTGTTTTCAGCTACAATTTCTTCGCTTTCCGCTTTTGCTGCCGGCACCTTGAAGGTGAACGGCACATCGTCGGGGGCTATGCAGCTGCCGTCGTTGCAGAGCTGGTAGTACATCGAGCCCTTAACTTCAAAAGCCTTGTCGGTGTTACGCTTGATTTTCTGGCGGAAAGTCACCTTGCCGCTGAACGAGCGGACAGTGCACTTGAAAACATCGTCGAACTCTTCGTGCGGCTTGGGTTCAGTAACACCACCAACGCGCTTGTAATTGGCGTTCTCCTCGAAGGTGTACTCCGACGGGATGGGTCCGTTGGGGTCCGACTTCTGGGAGTAGATATGCCAGCCGTCGTCGAGGGCAAGCTGGAACTGAAGCTCCACCTCTGTGGCCGAGAGCTCTTTGACATTGAATTTCCAATGGGCTGGGTTAACCTGTGCCACGGAGTCGGAAAAAGCCAACACAAAGAGTGCCAGCAACGGAAGTTTGATTATATTCTTCATAATGACAATAATTTACAAAAAAATAGCCATTTCATAATAGCGCTGCAAAAATACACATTATTTTATATTTATTTTAAAGGCAAGCCAAAATACAGGTTAAAAAAACAAAAAAAAATTTGCCATGATGAATATTTTATTTACCTTTGCACTGTGAAAGGGGAAGCCGAAAACCTTTAAGAGTAGGCATAATATCTTATAACAAAGCAATTTACAATGAAAAAAGTCGTTTTAGCTTTAGCAGTTATCGCTACTGTTGCATGTTTCAGCAGCTGCGCAAAGAAATGCACTTGCAATGTTGCCGGTGTTGAAGCCGAGTACAACCTTGAGGACCTCCAGGCTACTTACAGCAACCTTGGCATCACCATTGACAAATGCACTGACCTCAATGTCTCTGGCGTTGTTGAATGCAAATAAGTAAACCCGACTACAAAAAAAAGGCGTCTCATCCGAGACGCCTTTTTTTTATGCTGGCCACAGCCGTTCCTTCATTTCAGGTTGAACTGCAGTTTCTTCTCACCTTTGGCGGTGCGGATATAGAGGGTATAGTTCGATTTGGGCATACGGCTGATGGTAATTTTGGCTTCGTTCTTGTACTGCGGTATGGTGCGAATACTCTCGCCTTTGGCATTGACAAATTCCACTTCAGCCACGGCACTTTCCATCGTGATGGTGATATAACCCTGGTCAAGATAAGGATTCACAACTACCCTCTCGGTCGACGTGCCTTCGGCAACCATGCCCGACGAGGCGATGAAATCCTGTCCGAAACGGGCCCCGTTGACGGCGGTCAGCTTGCGTTGTGCCGGTTCGAAGGTTCGGTTGTCGTCCTGCGGAGCGATGGTCACCGTGGCGTTTGTAGCCACCTCGAGGTAGTATTCGCCATCGGCACCGGTAGTGGCCGACTCAGCGCCCGCGCTTACGACAACACCCTGCACGGGATGACCCTTTTCGTCGGTGACGCGCCCCATGACAGGCTGTCCGCTGAAGCGCGTCAATCCGTTAAGGCTGCTTCCGAACCACTTCGAGCCCTGACCATCGACCATCACGCGACGGTGCACATCATCGGGGAGCACAGTCGCTTTCGGGCGATAGACGTGCCAGTTGTCCTTGCCGTCGAAGAGTGCAACGCCCTTGTCGGTAACCATCCATATTGCCCCCGAGGGGTCAAAAGCGAGGTCGTTGACCTGATTGCATGGGATGGGGCTATTGGATGTGCTGTAGACTGTCCACTTGTCACCCTCCAACCGCACCAAGCCACCGAGCGTACCCATCCATTTCACGTCGTTTTTGTCGATAATGATGGCCGGCACTATGTTGTCGGGCAACTGCGAATTACTCTTGGTATAAGATATCCACTGCCGCCCGTCGAAAACCGATATTCCGTCGTTGGTGCCTATCCACTTGCTGTTGCGTCGGTCGATGGCGACGCAGAGAATGAAGTCGCTCTGCAGGTCGGAGTCGGACGAGGTGTATTTCTTCCACTCCTGACCGTCGTAGCGCACAAGGCCACCAAGGGTTACGCCTATCCACTTCACGTCGTTGCGGTCGATGGCAATCTTGGAGATGAATTTCATCTGCAGCTTTTTCATCTGCTCCTTGTGCTCCGTCCAGCGCGCGCCGTCGAACTCGATGACGCCATAGTCGTCGGTGCCTATCCAGAGCACGTTGTTGGCGTCGACGGTTAGGCAGTTGACATACTGGCCCTTCAACTTCTCGTTGAACATAGAGAAATCGGTCCACGTCTTGCCCGTCAAGCGAGCCATGCCGAGGTCGGTTCCGAACCACTTGTTGTTCTTCTTGTCGCACGCCATTGCCAGCACAGCATTGCCCAGTTCGGAGTTCTGCATCGTGAAGCGAGTCCAGTTTTGGGAATGGAGAACTGAGAACTGAGAACTGAGGACTAAAAACAGCGATATAATAAAGAATACTTTTTTCATCAAAATCAACTTATTAAATAAACTTCACCCCTTAACCTTTAACCTTTAACCTTTAACCTTTACATCACGTCTTGTGTTTTTCTTTCTTGGCTGCGGGAAAGAGGATATTATTAAGAATCAGCCTATAGCCTGGCGAATTGGGATAGAGCGACAGATCGGTCGGCGGGTCGCCAACGAAGTGTCGGTAGTCCTCGGGGTCGTGTCCGCCGAGGAAGGTCCACGTCCCCTTGCCATATTCGCCGTGCAGGTAACGCACCTCGCCAACCTCTTTGTTCTCGGCAAGGATAAGGGCACTACTCTTTACCGTCTCGCGACGGAAAGCAGTGGTCTGTCCCATAAAGCCATGGATTATGCGCGTATGGTTCTGCGTCAGCATTGTAGGTATCCAATCCCATTTGGCCGAGAAGTCGAAGAGGGTGAAAAAATCGTTCTTTTCGTTAATCTGGCGCTGGCGCGTACGATCGTCGATGTCGATAGTCGAAATCTCGTACTCCGACGGGTTGGTACTGATACGGAAATCCTTGAAAGCAAAACATTTTGAAAAATCGAGCAACTGCTGAGCATTGGGTTGCATAGGGTCGCCGTCGAACATCACGTCACAGATGTCGACATTTTCGGCAGCCAGAGCCACATCGTAGCTGTCGGGAGCCGAGCACATGGCGAAGAGGAATCCTCCTCCCATTACGAAATCGCGAATCTTGTGGCATACAGCCAACTTGAGCTGCGACACTTTAGAGAAACCCAACTTATGGGCCCGCGCCTCTTGGTCGCGGACATCCTCGATATACCACTGCGCATTGCGGTAGTTGCCCCAGAATTTGCCGTACTGTCCCGTAAAGTCCTCATGATGCAGGTGCAGCCAGTCGTAGGTAGGCAGCACACCAGCCATCACCTCCTCGTCGTACACCACATCGTAGGGTATCTCGGCGTAGGTCATCACAAGCGTCACAGCATCGTCCCACGGCAACTTGCTTTTGGGCGAGTAGACGGCTATTTTCGGAGCCTTCTGAAGACGCACGGCATCCATATTGACCGATGCGTCGGCAATCTCGCTAAGTATTGCCGTAGACTGTCCGTCGGGAATGGCATCGGCACTGACCCCACGGAGCTTGCATTCACGCTCGATGGCGTCGGCATACTTCATCATGAACGAGCCACCACGATAGTTGAGCAACCAGGTGACTTCCACGTCGCGCTCCAAAGCATAGTAGGCTATACCGTATGCTTTCAGATGATTGCGTTGTGTCTCATCCATTGGTATCAGCAGGTAGGTGGCGCGTAACGGTGCCACCAAAGCCAGCATTGAAACCAGTAAACAAATTATCTTCTTTTGCATCATATAAAAAAATGTGCAGACAAAAGCCTGCACATTACATAACTGAAAAAAGGTTTATTTATTGTGTCACTTTTTCACAACACGACGCACCGATGTGCCTGTGGAAGTAACGATACGCGCAAAATAATGTCCTTTAGGTAGTTCCGACACGTCGACCTTGTCGTTGTTCGACTCGGCCACCTTGCGGCCGCCAAGGTCTATGACCTCGACTTTCTGCAAATCGGCTCCGCTGACATGAAGCACATCACCCACAGGGTTCGGAAATACGGACAGTAAAGTACTTTGCCTGTCGACTGTAGGAATGTCGACATGACCGCATGGCCAAGGGATAAGGTCGGTGCCACCCGAAAGGTATGCATACTCAGCCTCGACGAAGTTTTCGCCATACTGGTTGCGCACCCAATAGTTGATGTAGCGGTCGGTGCCGCCACCGCTATGCCACACCGAGTAGACATCCTTTGGAGCCACCATTATCACCACCGAGTCGCGCTGGCCTGCTTCCAACTGGGCTGTGCCATACACGTATCCGTTGGGCGACTCCAGGCTCAGATATGCTCCGCCTTGCCAGCCTCTGCCGTGAGTGCTTTCCATCACTACCGTCAGAGGACACATGTCTTCAGAATTGAGATTGAGCTGCACGACACGGACAGTGACGGTCTCATTGCCCTGAACGAATGTCAACGTAGCCACCCTCTCGCCGTCCTCGTCCGACTCGGCCACATGGAAGCGAACCCATCCGGCACGTCCGAACTGAGCCTCGTCGACCGTCAGCCACGCGGCACTGCTGCTGACGCTCCATGTTGTATTGACGGTCTCGTTGATGCAGAAGAGCAACGAGTCGGTGCCACCATCACGGGTAAAGTTGAACAGAGTGTCGCTCACACGCATTGCATAGTCGGGTACGGCACCGATGAGTGCCGCATTCTGGAGATTGAAGGTGTAGGTCCCGTTGCCACCAGCACCTCCAACGCCCGGGCTGATGGAGTCGACGGTGTAGAATCCGTCGCCGATGCCGCTCCAGCCGAAGTTGAAGTGCAGATACTGGCGGCTGTCATAGCCGTCGCATATAAATCCGTGTCCACCCTGTTCGGCAGCACCCGCATAGAGAATCGGATGTCCCTGATTGAGCTCGTCGATGAGCAAGGCACGCCAGCTGGCATTATTGTAGCCATATACCTTGAAATGCACCTGCATGTCGCGACTGTAGTGGAAATAGTCCTTCAGCGAGTTGTCGATGCTATGCATGCCATCTGTACCAGCCAGTCCTATGGCACTGCTACCTCCCGAAGCCGCCGTACCATAATCCATCTCGAGGCTTACACCGCAATGATACATCAGTGTAGCAACAGCCTCGACCTCCTCGTTTGTGACATATTGCGAGGTGCTGTCGCGCATGTTGGACCAGTCGTAGAGCGTGTGGCCAAAGTCGGCCGACTCGACAGTGCCCACACGAGGGGACACATAACTATGGCTGCCCGTTCCGAAGGCCGGAAAGTTCCAAAACTTCATAAACTGAGTCTGAGCCGTGGCAGCACAGCCACTGACGGTGCCCGACGGGCACATGGCGTTGTAGGGGAAATACTGGTCCCAGCGCGTCGAGAGCAACGGGGCCACGGTGTCGCCCTCGCCATCTTTCGGAGCAAGTCCACGATCCAGCATGTACCAATCCCTCTTGTCGCTCTGATAGGACGGCACGTCGACATGTTGCATCACCCGATAGCTCCGCACAGCATCGATCTGTTCCTGATAGCCTTCGAGCCAGCGTTGCAACGCTATCGGAAGGCGCTCGACATCAATCGTGCCAACGGTAGAATAGGCGAGTACAGGCTTCACGTCGTCGTCGGCAGCAACCATCACCCATCCTCCACCCTGGCAGGCAAAGAGGTATATGCCGTCGTACGCCCATTGTCGTGGGGTCTTGTCAAGAACTACAGCCGATTTCGAGGTCCGAAGCGACGACATGAAATTTCTGGCCACAACGGCGGCCTTGTCGGGACTTACGGGACCGGCCGAAAGTATTGGACTGTGGAGAATGAATAGCGTGAGAATTGAGGAAAAAAGAAGCGTTTTTCTCATATTAGCATGTTTTCTTGATTATCTGATTCGCTCAAAAACGAGTATATCCGTTCCAAACATCTCCTCCATCTCTTGGTCATTCATATCGTACATGATAGTCTCATTTTCTGAGTCATATATTAATGTATCGCTCCACGACTCCGTTTCGCCGGTCTGCTCGTCGACATAATTCTGAGTCAGCACAAGATTCGTGCCGTCGAAGGTGTAAGTAAAATCAAACGAGTCGTTAGTGTTCTGACCCGGGTAGCTGGGCATCGATGGGACGGTGACATTCAGGTCCATGAACATGCTGCCGTTCGTCCGGTCTATAAAGTCAAGCGTCGTGTTTAAGTCTAACAGCATCTCGACACCAGAATAAAGATAGGTGTTTTGCAGATTGCTTTGCCACGATGTGTTGGCGAGCATTTCCGACCGGTCCTGAGGTTGGGCCGGCTGTTCAGGTTTGGGGTCATCCTTCTTGCAGGCGACCACTGTGGCCATCGACGCCACGAGAAACATTACAAAGAGTTTTTTCATTTTCAAATTATTTAATTCCTATATTACGCAAGCATCCATACTTGCAAAAACAACTTTTAATTAATAAACGATCAACATAGCCAAAATCTTACAGTCGATGCAAAATTTTTAGCATTCGAAATCATTTTGCAGAAAAATCAAATAAAAGTCGTATCTTTGCAAACGATTTTCGGACTGGTTATTCAATATAACCACAAGACAATCAGACAAAAACAACCAAGATGCGGATGTGGCGTAATTGGTAGCCGCGTTAGACTTAGGATCTAATTCCTCCCGGAGTGGGGGTTCGAGTCCCCCCATCCGCACAAACACAAAAACACCCGCGAGACACCTTTAGTGCCTCGCGGGTGTTTTATCATATAATCAGTTCAAGTATCCTCTAAAATCGTTTAATTCGCGTTTTGCTTGCAAAACAAATTCCTTAATGGCAATATATTAATTCGCTCAATTCGTTTAATTGCTCATTGCATTTTCTTTACTCATTAGGTATTCGCAGGCATACCACGCCGTTTGAAAAATAATTATTAGAGGTGCCCTAGGGGTATTCTAATGTGAAAAACTATTGCAATGCCGATTGGTACAATATTTTTTTGTAATTTTGCACTCGGAAAACAACGCACCGAAAGTCGTTGTTGACTGAATTACACATCTTTGAAATAATAGCAACATTTATGGAAGACTATAATACAACGCCTGTGGCAAACGACTACAACGAGAGCAGCATCGTCCATCTCGAGGACATGGAGCACATCCGACTGCGCCCGGGCATGTACATAGGCAAGCTCGGCGACGGCTCGAGCCACGACGACGGCATCTACGTCCTCATCAAGGAGGTCATCGACAACGCCATCGACGAGTTCACCTCCGGTTTCGGCAAACGCATCAACATCAAGATCGACTTTGCTGAACGACGCGTAAGCATCCGCGACTTCGGACGAGGCATCCCTTTGGGCAGCATCGTCGACGCCGTCAGCAAACTCAACACCGGAGCCAAATACGACAGCAAAGTGTTCCAAAAATCCGTAGGATTGAACGGCGTGGGTACAAAGGCCGTCAATGCCCTCAGCTCCTACTTCAAAGTGATGGCCGTACGCGACGGGCAGAGCCGCTTTGCCGAATTCTCGGAAGGCAAGCTCACCAACGACAGCGGCATCATCCCAAGCAACGAGGAGAACGGAACTCTGGTCGAATTCATTCCCGACAACAAGCTTTTCGGCAACTTCCATTTCGTCAACGACTATGTCGAAGAGCGCGTCTGGAACTATGCATACCTTAACAAAGGCCTCTCGCTCTATTTCAACGACCGACGCTACTATTCCAAAAACGGACTGCTCGACCTGCTCGAACACAATATGGACAGCGAAGGACTTTACCCGGTAGTACACATCAAGGACGGCGACTTCGAATGCGCCTTCACACACGTCAACGGGCAGAACAGCGACTACTACTACAGCTTCGTCAACGGACAGCACACCACCGAAGGCGGCACACACCAAAGTGCCTTCCGCGAGGCTTTCGCACGCGTGGCACGCGACTTCTTCAAGAAGGACTATGAACCTGCCGTCTTTCGCCAAGGACTGGTCTGCGCCCTCTGTGTACGCATCCAAGAACCCGTGTTCGAAGCACAGACCAAGACAAAACTGGGCTCAACACACATGGCACCCAACAATGCCGACGGCACCAATGACAGCCCCTTCCTCAAAACCTACGTGCTCGACATCCTCAAGCGCCACCTCGACAACTACCTGCACATGAATTCCGCCACCGCCGAGGCAATGCTGCAGAAAATCAACCAGAACGAGAAAGAACGCAAGGAGATTGCCGGCATCAAGAAAGTGGCACGCGAAGGCGCCAAGAAAGCAAGCCTCAACAACCGCAAACTGCGCGACTGCCACGTACACTACAACACCAACCATGCACGCCGACTCGAAAGCACCATCTTCATCACCGAGGGTGACTCGGCATCAGGATCCATAACCAAAAGCCGCGACGTGGAGACGCAGGCAGTCTTCTCGCTGAGAGGAAAAACTCGCAACATTATGAAAATCAACAAAGCCGACGTATACAAAAACGTCGAGCTCAACCTCTTGCACAACGCCCTCGACATCGACGAAACCATCGAGAACCTTCGCTACAACAACGTCGTGATTGCCACCGATGCCGATGTCGACGGTCTGCACATCCGCCTGCTGCTGATAACCTTCTTCCTCCGCTTCTACCCCGAGCTCATACGCACAGGACACGTCTACATCCTCCAAACACCGCTGTTCCGCGTGCGCAACAAGCAGAAAACACACTACTGCTACACCGACGAAGAACGCATCAACGCCATCAAGAGCACCCCAAATGCTGAAATCACACGCTTCAAAGGTCTTGGTGAAATCTCGCCCGACGAGTTCAAGAACTTCATAGGCAAAGATATCCGGCTTGACCCCGTGCTCCTGCACAAGGATTTCGACATAAAAGGTGTCCTCAGCTTCTATATGGGCGACAACACACCCGAGCGACGGGAATTCATCATGAACAACCTCCGCGTCGAAGACGATGAAAGCATCGTTGTAGCATAACACAAAAAAAATTTTGTACATTAACAGAATCTTGCTATACTTGCACAAAATTTACAGACAATGATAGACCACAGAAATCGTAAGAAAAAACTGATTATCAGCTACAAAAACTTAACCGATAATATTCGGGAACTATTTAAAGAAGCCTATCCTGACGGATATAAAGACTATCTGCAAAAAACCATTAAACCCAATGGAGAAGCAATTTTTGTGGTACCTCTCGAAACTCCCGACACCTCCTATATGGTCAAGTTCGATGTGAAAATCGACACCGGACTCGTCGAAGAAGACCTCGACAAAGACCTCTACGGCGAAGAAGAACACGAAGAAAACGAGTTCGCTCCGCTCTCGGAAGCCATCGACAAAGAAGAAGGCACCGACAACCACACCGTTGGCAAAATGAGACATGGTGCTCTTGAAGAGGTTTTCGAGGGCCTCCCCGAAGACAAAAAAGAGTTCGAAATGGCCGACGACGACCTCGACGAGGACTATGACGACAAACCCGAAGACGACGAATCGGACAGCTATGTCGACGGTGACAAAGACGAGGACGACGACATGGAGCCCGACGACGACGAACTGCTCGACATCGAAGCTCTGCTTGACGAAGCCGACTCGGGCGAAGGAATGCTGCGCGAGGACAACCCGCCCGAAGAAAAACGCGGTCGCAAAAAGAAATTCCAAAGCCCCGAGCTGAAAGCCGTCCAAGCTGTTGGACAAGAGGTCAAGGAGGCCAAGAAAAACTCCAAAACCACCAAGACTGTAAAGACAGCCACCAAAACCACTACAAAAACTGCCACTAAAGCAGATACGAAAACCACCACAAAAACAGCCAAAGCAGAGAAAACCTCTTCTGCAAAAGAGCCCAAAGCTGTCAAAGTCTACAAAACAACCAAAACAGCCAAAACAACAAAAAAGAAATAAGCTGCCATCTCATACATCCCTATCGGAACATGGCAACACACAACAAGCCTGTCTGCAATTGCAGACAGGCTTGATTCTTTTCAAAAACATGAAAAACTTCACCGGGCAAGGCTCGACAGTGGAGAAGGATGTGCTCACTCATAGAAGTGCATCTCGGTGAGATACTTGAACACTGGCTCGGTAAGCATATAGCGCGGAGGATGCCCTTCAGCAATCTGACGGCGTATGTAGCTCGATGAGATGTCCATCATCGGCACTTCGACAATATGGACGTGACCATGCTCAGCGAGTGGCCCAAGCTTGCTCCCCGGACGGGGATAGACGTACAAATCATAGTTTTCCAATATGTACTCGTAGTTGCGCCAACGCGTGAAGTTCTCAAGATTGTCGCCGCCCATGATGATAGAGAACCGCTTGTCGGGGTAGCGATCACGCAAATGTGCCAAAGTGACCACTGTATACGAAGGTATCGGCAGATGCATCTCGACATCGCAGGCACGCATGCTGTAATTGTCGTCTATCGCTACGCGCACCATCTGCAGACGATGGTGGTCGGCAAGCAAAGTCTTGCGCTCCTTGAACGGATTCTGTGGCGAAACGACAAACCACACCTCGTCCATGTCGGTCAGTTCGAGCATCGAATTGGCAATTATCAGATGCCCCACATGTATGGGATTGAACGAACCGAAAAAAAGACCGATATGCTTCATAACTGAGAACTGAGAACTGAGAACTGAGAACTGAGAACTGAGAACGGAGAACTGAGAACGGAGAACGAGTTTTTGAAAAAATTCAAGAATTATTTTGTCAGTTTGAAAAATAGTTGTAATTTTGCAGCCAGAAACACCCGAAGCGCGTTTGACTATATCTCATCCAAGCGGTCGGGTGTTTTCTTTGTGTATCATCCGATAAGAACATCTGGTTTGTCGGTTACACTATAAAAAGAGATGTCGTTATTTGTGTATTCACGAAAAACAAAGAACTGAGAACGGGATTGCGTCAGCCAGTTCTCACTTCTACGTTCTCAGTTCTCCGTTCAATTAATAGTATTTGTACTTCGAAATGATGCCTATGTGGCGCAGCTTGTTGCCGCGGAATGTGTAGATCTCGCCCACTTCGCCGGCACCGCTGATGACCTTCAGGACATTGATGTCCGCCACATACGATTTTGGGAATCGCTTGAAGATGATGCGGAACACATCTTCCTTCGTCATTCCGACGTGCACTCCGTTGTCGAGCACAACCTCGGGGTCGGTAATCTTGCCCGCAATCATCTCAACCCTGCCGGTCGTTATGCTTCTGTACATGTCCAGATAACTGTCGTCCAAACGGCGTAGCGTATTGACCGACACCGACATGGAGTCGAAATAGCGTTTATATCCCACCTCGCGATACCATTGCAGCTGCGTGTTGGTGATGTATTGCTCTACATTCTCCCATTTGCCGATTGGATATATCACATAGTCTGCCAACGAATACACCGTCATGGTGTCCGCCAGGACCTTGATATCCTTAACAATATATTCCGGTTTCGAAAACGTCATCATACGCATAGCCTTCGCTCTCGAGCTGATTTCCTGCGCCGAAACCGACATGGCCATAACTGCACATATTGCCAATACTGAAAACTTCTTCATTTTTTTAATGGTTTTACGCTATAACGATATCTGCATAATTATATTGTACACTCGGTATTATTATTTTTTTATTCGATATTTCCAAAACAAGGATACCTGCATACCACAACCTTTAAACTTTAACCTTTATCCTTTAAACTTTTTAGTGTAACTTTGCATTTTGATAGTCGTCATCCGATATCGCCCAACAAACTATCAACCAATATTTTCAAATGGACTACGCTCAACATATAGCAACGCAACTCAACCTCGGCACACGCCAGGTAGAAAAGACCATCGAACTTCTCGAACAAGGTGCCACCGTACCTTTCATCGCCCGCTATCGCAAAGAGATGACTGGCAATCTGAACGAGGTACAGATTGCTGCCATACGCGACATGCTCATCAAGCTCAAGGAAATCGACAAACGTCGCGAGGCGATACTGCAAAGCATCGACGAGCAAGGCAAACTCACGCCCGAGCTCCGCGCTCAAATCGAAAAAGCCGAAAGCCTTACCGAACTCGAAGACATCTACCTGCCCTACAAGCCTAAACGCAAGACACGCGCTTCGGTGGCCATCGAAAAAGGCCTGCAGCCACTGGCCGACGAGTTGCGCAAGCAATACAAATGCAGCGTAGAGCAGTTGGCCGAGCAATATGTCAACGAAGAGAAAGGCGTGTCGAGCAGCGACGACGCACTTGCCGGTGCACGTGACATCATTGCCGAACAAGTAAGCGAAGACATCGCCGCACGCAACAAAGTCCGCAACATCTTCCGCCGACAGGCAATGCTCTCGTCCAAAGTTGTCAAAGCCAAAGAAGAGGAAGCCGCCAAATTCCAATCGTGGTTCGATTGGAACGAAAACGCCATGCGTGCTCCCTCCCACCGCATACTTGCCATGTTCCGTGGAGAAAGCGAAGGCCTTCTGCGTGTCCGAATAGTGCCTGACGACGACAAGGCCGCCATCGAATCGCTGGAACGCCAGTTTGTCCGCGGCAACTACGAATCGAGCGAGCAGGTGGCTCTTGCCGTAAAAGACGGCTACAAACGACTCCTCGAGCCTTCCATCGAAACCGAATTCTACAACACTCTCAAAGAGCGCGCCGACCGCGAGGCCATCAAGGTCTTTGCCGAGAACTTGCGACAACTGCTCTTGGCTTCACCTCTCGGACAGAAGCGTACGCTGGCCATCGACCCCGGTTTCCGCACCGGTTGCAAAGTCGTCTGCCTCGACGCACAAGGACAGCTGCTGCACAACGAGACCATCTACCCCTTCACCTCCGTGCGCGAAGAGCGTGCCGCCGTCTCGAAACTCGAATCGCTTGTCGAAGCCTTCAAAATCGAAGCCATCGCTATCGGCAACGGCACGGCCGGACGTGAGACCGAAGAGGTGGTGAAACGCTGCCGCTTCAAGAACAAAGTCATCGCCGTAATGGTCAGCGAAAACGGCGCCTCGGTCTATAGCGCCAGCGAAGTGGCACGAGCCGAATTCCCCGACTACGACGTCACCGTTCGCGGAGCCGTAAGCATCGGACGACGACTGATGGACCCGCTGAGCGAGCTGGTAAAAATCGACCCGAAAAGCATCGGCGTAGGGCAATATCAGCACGATGTCGACCAGAAAATGCTGCACGACAGCCTTGAGGATGTCGTCGTCAGCTGTGTCAACAGCGTCGGCGTCGAACTCAACACCGCAAGCCGCGAACTGCTCTCGTACGTCAGCGGCATAGGACCCGCTCTCGCCTCCAAAATAGTAGAATACCGCAACCAAAACGGAGCTTTCCGCAACCGACACGAGCTGATGAATGTGCCACGCCTGGGCGAAAAAGCTTTCGAACAATGCGCCGGCTTCCTCAGAGTCCGCGAAAGCGACAACCCGCTCGACCGCAGTGCCGTTCACCCCGAACGCTATGCCCTTGTCGAACGTATGGCTAAAGGTGTCGGCGCCACCGTGGACCAGCTCATGAAAGACCGCGACCTGCGCTCCAAAATCAACATCGACCAGTTCGTCACCGGCGACTGCGGACTGCCTACGCTTCAAGACATTATGAAAGAACTTGACAAACCCGGTCTCGATCCGCGAGCCAAATTCGAGATCTTCGAATTCGACAAAAACGTGACCCGCATCGAAGACCTTCGCGAAGGCATGGTGCTGCCGGGCATCGTCACAAACATCACAGCCTTTGGAGCCTTCGTCGATGTCGGCGTTCATCAGGACGGGCTGGTCCACATCTCGCAGCTGGCCAACCGCCGCGTCGCCGACCCCAACGAGGTTGTTCACCTCCATCAGCACGTTCAGGTCAAGGTTATCGAAGTAGACCTCCGTCGCCACCGTATCTCTCTGACAATGAAACTATAAACAAATACACAAACCCCATTAATCCCATTAATCCCATTAAACCCATTAAACCCATCAAACCCTTGTTACTAAGAATAATTACATTAATACTGATACTTGTCGGACTGCTCGTATACGTCGGATGGCATATCTGGGCGATAGTTCCTGTGGCGCTTTGGGCCAAATGGGTGCTTGTGGGACTCGGGGTGCTCTGCTTTGCGCTCGAATTCGTAGGATTCGCCCCGCTCATGAATCGTCTGCCGCTCGACATCGCATCGGCAATATACAACATTGGCAACAAAACGCTTATCATCCTTTTTTACCTGATGATGACATTCCTGCTGCTCGACTTGGGCAGGCTTTTGCACATAGTGCCGAGAACAATGCTGCACGACAACCTGCCCACAAGCATCGGAATTGCCGTCCTGATGTCGGCCCTCTTTGTCTGCGCCGGAATCCACTACCGCCACAAGCAACGTGTAGCCATCGACCTCGACAGCAATGGCCGTATTGGGCAGCCGCTGACATTGGTAATGGCTTCCGACCTGCATATCGGCTACCACAACCGCCGCAGCGACCTGGCTCGATGGGTTGATATCATCAATGCCGAAAAGCCGGATTTGGTGCTGATTGCAGGCGACATCATCGACTATAGCTTCCGTCCTGTAATCGAAGAAGACATGGCCGCCGAATTTCGCCGAATCAAGGCACCCGTTTACGCTTGCTTGGGCAACCATGAATACATAGCAGGCGAACCCGATGCCGAGAAATTCTACAGCGACGCGGGCATCAACCTGCTCATCGACACGGCAGTAACCTTAAACGACATCACCATCATCGGTCGCGACGACCGCAGCAACCGCAACCGAAAAAAACTTGATGATTTCAATATCAACGACTCTAACTACACCATACTTCTTGACCACCAGCCCTATCACCTCGAGGAGGCCGAGCAATGCGGCATCGACTTCCAGCTGAGCGGGCACACACATCGCGGACAGGTGTGGCCCCTATCCTGGATTACCGATATGCTGTACGAATGCTCGTGGGGCAGTCACCAGCGCGGCACAACCAGCTATTATGTCAGTTCGGGACTCGGAATCTGGGGCGCAAAATACCGCATAGGAACCCAATCTGAATACGTGGTCGCCAAAATAAAATAGCCGTTTGTCCAAGCCCACAAAAAACTCAATCCACAGCAACCGCAAAAAAAACTTTTTCGCACGTAAATAACATTAAAATTGAAACAGATACTTCTCATAAACGATGTCGTAGGCCACAGCCATGTGGGTATGGTTGCAATGATGCCAATCCTCACCTACATGGGCCATTCCACCTTCAACCTCCCCACAGCACTCGTCTCCAACACGCTCGACTACGGACGATTCAACATCCTGGAGACAACCGAATACATGCGTGGTGCCATACCCGTCTGGCAACAGCTCGGCTTTCGCTTTGATGCCGCATGCACCGGACTGATGTTCAGCGAAGAACAAGCTCGCATCGTCATCGATTACTGCTCTTTGCTACACCGCGATGGTACGACCATCTTTGTCGACCCAATCATGGGCGACAACGGACGTCTCTACAACGGTATGGGCATTCGCCAGGTGGAGCTGATGCGCGAAATGGTCAGCATGGCCGACCTCACCTTCCCCAACTATACTGAAGCTTGCTACCTGACCGACACACCATTCAAACCCGACGGACAGTCGTGGGACGAAGCTTGCCACATGCTCGACCTCATTGTCCAACTCGGAGCCAAATCGGCCATCATCACCAGTGCCAAAGTCGACGGGCACCCATGTGTCGTCGGACGACGCAGCGACGCGCCGCTCAACGGCTTCGCCCAAAACCTTGACGAAGGTGCATACTTCCGTATCGACTACGAAGAAATCCCTGTCCTTTTCCACGGCACAGGCGACATCTTCTCCGCTGTCCTCATCGGACACCTCCTTAACGGCAAAACCCTCAAAGAGAGCACTCAGACAGCTATGAACGTCGTCAGCAGCCTCATCAGCCGCAACCAAGACCAGCAGGACAAATGCCTCGGCATTCCCATCGAGCAATGTCTCGACCTGCTATTAGAGTAATCAGTCTGAAATCATTCTGCGTAACTTCGAGTAATTCGAGCAATTCGCCGTTCTCAGCTCCGCAACGTGACGAACGGTATCAGTATCTCCTCCATCGAGATGCCCCCGTGCTGGAAAGTGTTCATATAGTACTGGACATACTGGTTGTAGTTGTTCGGATAGGCAAAGAAATCGCCATTGTGGGCAAAGATGTAAGGCGATGTGATATAACGCTTGGGCAGGAATATCTTGCGCGGCTCTTTCACCTCGAATACTTGTTTTGGATTGTAGTCAAGCAGGCGACCTTGCTTGTATCGCAGGTTGACCGAAATGTCGCGGTCGCCCTTCACTCGCACCGGATTGTCGATCTTCACCGAGCCATGGTCTGTCGTTATCACGACGTTGGCTTGATGCTCCGACAGGAATTTTATCACCTCCAGCAGCGGCGAGTGCTCCAACCATGACAGCGTCACCGAGCGATAGGCCCGCTCGTCCTCAGCCAACTCGCGCACAATGTTCGAGTCGGTGCGTGCATGGGAAAGCATGTCGATAAAATTGTAGATAATGATATTCAGCTTATTGTGCATCAAATTCGGCAGATTGTCCAACAGTTTCTTTCCGTGTTGTGCGTTGAGGACCTTGTTGTATGTATGCTTTATGTTGAAACCATGACGCTTCAGGTTCTCTCCCATCAGCTCGCTTTCGAACTGGTTCTTGAAGCCCTCCTCGTCCTCATTCACCCAATATTGCGGATATTTCCGCTCAATCTCGGCCGGCATCAATCCGGCAAACATGCTGTTGCGGGCAAACTGCGTGGTGGTGGGTATGATGCTATAGTATATCTCGTCGCGCTCGGTATGGAGATACTGCTCCACAAACGGCTGTATATATTTCCACTGGTCATACCGGAAGTTGTCGATGACAATCATGAATGTTGGGCGTTCGTCCTCCAGAAGCGGGAACAGACGCTCGCGCACCACCGTTGGAGACATCAGCGGCTTCTCCGACTCGCCGTTGACCCAATCAATGTAATGCTGTTCGTAGAACTTGCTGAACATCTTGCCAGCCTCCGACTTCTGTGATATGAAGATATCGTGGATATTCTCGTCGTCGGTCGACGAAAGTTCCAAATCCCAATATACCAATTTTTTGTACAGTTCAATCCACTCTTCGGCATTCAGACGGTCCGACAGGCGCATACTGATGTCCCTGAACTCTTGCTGATAGCTGAATGTCGACTTCTCGCTGACAAGCCTTTTGGCCTCGGTATGTTTCTTCACCGTCAGCAGTATCTGGTTAGGATTCACAGGCTTAATGAGATAATCCGAAATTTTGCCACCAAGAGCCTCATCCATGATATGCTCTTCCTCGCTCTTGGTAATCATTATGACCGGAAGGCGCGGGTAGCGGCTCTTTATCTCCGTCAGCGTCGCCAGTCCGCTCAGGCCGGGCATATTCTCGTCCAGAAACACTATATCCACGCCTCCTTCACTCAACTCCTCGAGAGCTTCGTTGCCCGACGTCACAGGTATCACTCTATATCCCTTTTCTTCCAAGAACAAAATGTGCGGCTTCAACATGTCTATCTCGTCGTCCGCCCAAAGTATGCTGATTTTCTCCATGTTTCTCGTTTTATTGTTTGTCCACACAAAACGGATTTTTCTCTTTTTTCGTATCTTTGTATCTTCAAAAACGTAAAACCAGCTTTTACACCTCTTAAATAAACATCTGACTGTCAAATCAAAACATGCAACTGACAGAACTCTACAAAAATTCAAAAATCGTCACTCGGCTTACCGATGCCATTGTTTCTGGAGCCAACCGTATTCACGTCAAGGGACTCACAGGAAGCCTCACCTCGGTTGTCGGTGCGACACTGGCCTCCCTTTATCCCGACCGCAATTTCCTCTTCATCGTTGCCTCGAAGGAGGACGCTTACTACCTCCAGAACGACATCGAGACACTCCTCGACGAGGCGGGCAACGAAATCGAGCGTAAGAGGGTGCTCCTCTTCCCGACAACCTACCGCAAGCCTTACCAGACCGAAGAGACCGACAACGCCAACGTACTCATGCGCTCCGAAGTGATCAAGCAGCTCAATTCGGGGCGCGCTATGGTTCTCGTCTCATATCCAGAGGCTCTTGCCGAAAAGGTCGTATCGCCACAAACCCTCAACCACAACATGCTCTCCGTCGTCAAAGGAGCGCATCTCGACATGGATTTCGTTATCGATGTCCTTCAGGAATATAACTTCGAACGTGTCGACTTTGTCGTCCAGCCTGGTCAGTTCGCCGTCAGGGGCGGTATTATCGACGTCTTCTCCTTCGCCAACGAGAATCCCTTCCGCATCGAATTTTTCGACGACACTGTCGATTCGCTACGCTCTTTCGACCCCGTAACGCAACTCTCCATCCGCCACTACGACCAAGTCAGCATCATACCCAACCTCCAATCGGGCGAAAACTCCTCATTCACACAGACAGAAAGCCCCAAGGTCAACCTGCTGCATTATTTCTCGAGCGACGATATCGTTTGGGGCCAGGGATTGATGTACGTCTGCGAGACCATAGAAAAATCCTATGCCGCAGCCCGCTCCGAATTCGACAAGATACAGCAAGACAAACAGCAGGGACTTGTCAGGCTAAAAAAAGCAGCCCCAGACCAACTGTACTCGTCTGCCAACGAATTTATAAAAGAACTCATAAACTGCCGCGTCATCGAGTCCGGCAACTCCTTCTTTTTCACTACGGCCAACTCCTTCGTCGAAATGCAGACCCAAAGTCGGCCGCAGCCAGCCTTCAACAAGCAGTTCGACCTCCTCCGTCAGACGCTCGACGACTACTACCGGAAAGGCTACCAATTATTCATCAGCGTCTCGAGCGAACAGCAACGACGCCGTCTCGACAAGATTTTCCCTCACGACGACACTTTGCGCTTCGACACACTCGATTGCCAAATACACAACGGTTTCATCGACGACGAGCAGCTGTTGGTCTGCTTTACCGACCACGAGATTTTCGACCGCTACCACAAATACACCGTCCGTGACCTGAGCAGCAACCGCGAGGCACTGACACTCAAAGAACTCTTCGAACTCAAACCTGGCGACTACGTCACGCACATCGACTATGGCGTCGGACGCTTCTCCGGACTGGAAAAAATCGAGACCAACGGACACCAGCAAGAGGTCATCAGACTCGTATACAAGAACAACGACACTCTCTACATCAGCATACACGGTCTCCACAAAATTAGCCGCTATGTAGGCAAAGAAGGTGTCGCCCCAACGCTCAACCGCCTCGGCAGCAACACTTGGCAGGTACTGAAACAGAAGACCAAAAAGCAGGTCAAAGATATCGCCAAGGACCTCATCCAGCTCTACGCCAAACGCAAAGCCACTCGCGGATTCGCCTTCAGTGCCGACAGCTACCTTCAGAACGAACTCGAAGCCAGCTTCATGTACGAGGACACTCCCGACCAGCTCAAAGCCACTATCGACGTCAAACACGACATGGAATCCACAGCACCAATGGACCGACTCGTCTGTGGCGATGTTGGATTCGGCAAAACCGAAGTGGCCATACGAGCCGCCTTCAAGGCAGTGTGCGACTCCAAACAGGTCGCCGTCCTCGTTCCCTCCACCATTCTTGCTTTTCAGCACTACAACACATTCGTCGAACGTCTCAAAGGTTTGCCGGTCAACATCGACTACCTCAACCGATTCCGTACCGCAAAAGAGAAAAACCAGATAGCCCGCGACCTCGAAAGCGGACACATCGATATCCTTATCGGTACACACGCCATCACCAACGCCAAACTCAAGTTCAAAGACCTCGGACTCCTCATCATCGACGAGGAACAGAAATTCGGCGTCAGCGTCAAGGAAAAACTCAAGCAGATGCGCACCAACGTCGATGTGCTCACCCTCACAGCCACCCCCATTCCGCGCACACTCCAGTTCTCGCTCATGGGCGCACGCGACCTCAGCGTCATACAGACTCCTCCTCCCAACCGCCAGCCCATACAAACCGAGCTGTCGCCTTTCAGCGAGGACCTCATCCGCGATGCAATCAGCTACGAACTCTCGCGCGACGGGCAGGTCTTCTTCATCTCCAACCGCGTCGAAAACCTCACCGAAATGGCCGGACTCGTCTCGCGCCTCGTACCCGACGCCACCGTCGCCGTGGCACACGGACAAATGGACGGCAAACAAGTCGAGGACACCATGATGCGATTCATCGAAGGCGAAATCGATGTCCTCGTGGCTACAGCCATCATCGAAAACGGTCTCGACATACCCAACGCCAACACCATGATCATCAACAACGCACAGCAGTTTGGACTAAGCGACCTACACCAGATGCGAGGACGCGTCGGACGCAGCAACCGCAAGGCCTTCTGCTATATGCTCGTTCCCTCCTTCAGCGTCCTTACCGACGACGCGCAGAAGAGGCTCCGCGCCATCGAGGAATTTGCCTCCGTCGGCAGCGGTTTCAACATCGCCATGCGCGACCTCGACATTCGAGGCGCAGGCAACATCCTCGGTGCCGAACAGTCAGGCTTCATCAGCGAAATCGGCTACGACATGTACCACAAAATCCTCAACGAAGCCATCGACGAACTCAAAGAGACCGAATTCCACGACCTCTTCCATCCAGACGTCAAAGCGCAAAACGAAAACGAAAATGCCGACGCGGCAGCCAGTTCCCAGTTCTCCGTTCTCAGTTCTCCGTTCGTCAAGGAGTGTACCGTCGAGACCGACCTCGAAGTCCTCATTCCCGACGACTACGTCTCCAACATCGGTGAACGTCTGCAGCTCTACAAACAGCTCAACGACCTCTCAGCCGAAAACGACCTCGACACCTACCGCGAACATCTCATCGACCGCTTCGGGCCTATACCCCAACCCACACAGGAGCTCATCCTCACCATCACTCTCCGCCGCATGGCCAAAGATTTCGGCATCGAAAAAATCGTACTCAAACAATCCAAAATGGTCTGCTACTTCACTTCGAACCAGCAGAACCCCTTCTACAAGTCCGACAATTTCAACCGCCTTATCTCCTATGCCCAGAACCACCCTCGCAGCGCTCATCTCCGCGAAACAACCGAACGGCTCTCCCTCGTCTGCGACAACGTCGACTCCATCCGCTCCGCCATCGAACGCATCAGCGCCCTCACCCAAAGCGCCACAATATCCTAATCCCACAACAACAAAAAAAGCAAACTTAACTATACTTTATAAGTTTTTTTCTATCTTTGCAATTTACAACGATTACGATATTTAAACTACCATCTTATTCTATCATCACTCACTCAATATATTAACAACATCATCTCTTTATTCTCAAATTAATCATGCAAATCGAAATCACACGTTTGTTCGACCTCTTGGACCACGTCGTCGTAAACCATCCTAAGGACGACCTCCTCGCCGGCAAAGTCAACGGCGAATGGGTCCGATACAGCTCGCACGACTATTACAAATACGCCCACTTCATGGCCTATGGCCTTATGGAACTCGGCATACAGCCTGGCGACCGCGTAATCACCATCTCTAACAACTGCCCCGAGTGGAACTTCATGGATATGGCATTGGCCCTCATGGGTGCCATCCATGTGCCCGTCTACCCCACCCTCTCGACCGAAAACTACGTGCATATCTTCCGCCACAGCGAGGCTAAACTCATTCTGGTAAGCAGCAAAGTTTTGCTAAACCGCATCAAACCGGCTCTGCAACAACTCGAGACCAAGCCCGACATTTACACCCTCGCTGCCATCGAAGGCGAACACCGCACCCTCGAGATTCTGAAACTCGGCATCGCCAGCCGCGATAAACACCTCGCCGAACTCGAACAAAGAAAAGAACAAACCAAGCCAGACGACTGGCTCACCCTTATCTATACAAGCGGCACCACGGGCGACCCCAAAGGCGTGATGCTTAGCCACCGCAACATCTGCTCCAATTTCCTCGCCCATGCCAAGGTCAACCCAATGACCCCCGACACCCGTGTCCTATCCTTCCTCCCGCTCAACCACGTCTTCGAGCGCTCCATGAACTACCACTTCCAATACCTCGGATGCAGCATCTACTACGCCGAAAGCATGGGCACTCTGCAACGCGACATGCTCGACATCCAGTGCGGAGGTTTCTGCGCCGTGCCGCGCGTCCTCGAAATGTTCTACGACAAACTCTATGCCGCCGGCAAAGACTTCCCTGCCCTCAAGAAAGCCATCTATTTCCGGGCCTTCAAGCACGGCATGCGCTACGACAACGGCATCATCCGCAAAGTATCACTATGGTACCAAATCATGCAATGGTTCTACGACAAGATGGTTTACCGCCACTGGCGCGAGAAATTCGGTGGCAACCGCATGATTATCATCAGCGGAGGCAGCAGCATCCCCGAACGTCTTGTCCGCCTCTTCAGTGCAGCAGGCATGAACATCTATGAAGGCTACGGACTCTCCGAGACCTCTCCTGTGATTGCCGTCAACAACCCCGTCGACGGCCTCGTCCGCTACGGAACCGTTGGACCCATGCTGTCAGGAACAGAGATGATTATTGCCGAAGATGGCGAAATCCTCACCCGTGGCCCGCACGTCATGCTTGGATACTACAAAGACCCACAATACACCTCCGAGGTCATCGACCCCGACGGCTGGTTCCATACAGGCGACATCGGAAAAATCATCGCCGGACGCTACCTCAAAATCACCGACCGCAAAAAGGACATCTTCAAGCTCTCTGCAGGCAAATATGTCGCCCCGCAGGTCATCGAGAACAAGCTGCGCGAATCGGAGTATATCGACCAAGTCATGGTTATAGGCGAGAACCAGAAGATAGCAGCAGCCATCGTCTCACCCAACTTCAACACTCTGCACTACTGGGCACTCAAGCACCATCTCCACTACCGCGACAACCAGCAGCTCATCTCACTGCCCGAAGTCAACAAGAAAATGCAGGAAGTCATCGATGTATACAATAAAGAGTTTGCACCCCACGAGCAAATCAAGAAATTCAAGCTCGTCAGCGAAGAGTGGAACACTACCAACGGTCTCCTCTCTCCGACGCTCAAGCTCAGACGCTCGCTGCTTCAGAACAAATACAAGGACTTGATTGTCGACATTTTTGGCAAACAAGACGACACGAAATCCGGACTTTTCTCCTCCTTCCGCTCCATCGAACTGCCTTCAATCAAGCTCCCGTTCAAAGGAAATTAGTACTACATAACAACAACGCACACAGTTTTTTATTAGCGACAATCACCCTAAAAGGCAAAAAAAATTTGCCCACACCACGAAAAAGTAGTACTTTTGCAGCCGATTTTCGCAAATCACGATTGTCCCATGGTGTAATGGTAGCACATCAGATTTTGGTTCTGCTTGCCAAGGTTCGAATCCTTGTGGGACAACAAACAACACGGCAATTCAGCAAGTTACAAATTGCCGTGCCACAACGAGCCACAAAAACAAAAAAACGACCGCACAAATGTGGTCGTTTTTTGGTCGTTTTTTGGTCTTTAATTGGTCGTTTTTGCTTTGCTTTTTCGCATTGACAATAAATTATGGGTAAATTCTACCATTGGTAGATTCTACCCTTTTTCGCAATGCTTTTACATCTTTTCCAGCGTCAGACGACAGCCGAGGGCGTTGGCTATGCGTTCGAACGTCGCAATTGTCGTGCCATTGTCGCCGCGTTCGATACGGGCGTAGTTGGTAGTTGTCATTCCGCATTCGTGCGCTGTGCGTTCCTGCGAATAGCCTTTTTCCATTCTTGCGGCTTTGAGCTGGTCGAGTAATGTGGTTGATTTTTTCATGGTCATTTTCTTATTTATATAATTCGATTTTGGCGTACATGTTGTTTTGATTGCAGTATGCAATTGCATCATTCACGGTCGGGAAAGATATACCCTCGACGCTCCATTCATTGCCATTCTTCGTTATAACTGCTATTTTCATGATTCTGATTTTTGATTTACATTTCCATTGTTGCGATTCTGCAATTGATACCCTTATTAACAGCATCTAATTTGCATCGTTCGATTAGGTCTAAGTATTCTGTTGCAGGGTACTGATAAAGCCTTTCGCCTTTGGCATTAATTAAGATGTATACTATTTTCCGTTCCATGATATTGATTTTTGATTGGTTTATTAATGATTTTCTTTGATTATTTTCTGCAAACGTGATAAGATACGATATGCATTACATTTTCACCACAAATGGCATTGACTACGTAAAAATCCCCATTGCTATCGTTGCATTTTGCGCATTCTTTTGCTTTTTTGATAGCTCTGTTGTAATCGCTCGTTACTTCGATAGTGTCTTCATTATTATAAAGAACTTCATAACATACACTACTTTTGCGTTCTTTAACTTCGTAATTTTCAATATAACTTTTCATGATTTTTAATTTTGTTGTTTCTTTGTTAACTTTCGGTTGCAAATATACAACATTTTTTGTTTATACAAGTTTTGTATGATAATAAAATTGTTAAAAGATTTTAAAAGCAAGTTAAAACGTTAAGTTTTACATACTTACAAAACAAAAAAAGTTGCGGAAGAAATTCCGCAACTCAACAAATCTATGCAAAAAAGTACTATCTTCGTTCTAATTTCCGCAAAATTACGCCCGTCGCCACGACGAACACTATCAGCCACAACGCCACACCGCTGCCAATCATTATTTTATGTAATTTTGTTTGCTTTCGCTCCACCTCGACGACCTTTTCCACCTCGACGGGTTTTTCTTGTATTTCTCTGATAGTGTCGTGCTTATAACTCGTCTGTCGGATATACACACTATCAATGAGCCGTACCGTGTCGCCCTGCATGTATTCCGTATGCCACTTGGTAACCTCTACGCTATCGACGCGGACGCTCTCTGTATGCAGAGTATCATGTATATAGATAGGCTTGTCAACAGTGATCGTGCGGACGCTCCTACACGATGCCGAACACACTGCTATAATGGCAAGTATCAATAATTTTGTTTTCATCTATCTGAGAATTTGATTGTTTTTCCTCGGTTATCTTTCAACTCGCACCATTTGATGCAGCTAAGCCGGCGAAGCCAGCCTTTGAGATTTTCCTGTTGTGTCGGGTCATTCTTCACGATGGCTTTAAAGTGTTCCTCCCGACGTTTCTTTAATAGGTTGAAGAATTCCTCGTGGTTTGTACCGTTAAGTGCTGCGAGCGTCTTAACTCCAACAATGCCGTCGGCTTTTACGCCCAGCATGCGCTGAGGGTATACAATGCCCCACTTGCCGCTACCCCACACCCAATCCACAAGTATATTCGCCAGCGATTGGCTCTTTATTTGGTCGGCTTTCCACCTATTCCAATAATGCGGACGAAGCACGGCGTTGACGGCTTCATCATCTGTAATTAGTTTGAGGTCTGCAACGTCAATGTCGCCGTCGCCGTCTTTGTCGTAGCCTACCCTGCGCCATGTTGCTATTGTAACACCCTTGTTAGTCGGACCACCTTTATCGTTCTTACGGTTACAGTAGCCACCCTCGAACGACAAAATGAATGGAGCTAAAACTTCAATTCGTGCCATTGTTGTCCTCCTTGTCGGGATTGTTAACTGACAGACTTGTCTGTCCGTGTTGAAACTTAACGTCAGTTCCACGTCGTGCCAACTCCGGAACTTGGGCGACACTGCCAAAACCCAACAGAATGCCGCCAGCTTTCAGCACGCTGCCGTCGATAACTCCCATTGGCGGAACGAAAAATCCACCGACGAATAACGCTATGGCGAATAGCGTCGTAATTGCGAATAGAACACTGCTTTTCATATCAATAGAGCTTTAAAAGTTGTCATGCCGGTTAACTCGTCAGTGTCGCCCTGCTCGACCATGTAGGTGTGCGAATTGATGACGACGTAATCGAGGTGTGTAATGTCTGATAGCGTCACGCCCTCAATTTCCATGACGAACGCCAGCGCATCGACACCGAGGAATGACACAGCCGTTGGCGCTGTCAGATATGACGTTGTACCCGACGACGCTGCCACGGTTAGAACTCCACCGTCTACACCTACGAAGTCGAACGGCTCGGTACGCTCGAATAAGTCAATTATTGCCCACTGCATGTTGTCTCCATGCAATGCCGTGGCAAGCGACACGAACGGCGATTTGTGGAACACCTTTTCCGCTTGCAGAACTGCGTCGATGTAGAACTTCGCAAGCTGCCCACCGTCCGCACCTTGAATCGTGTTGACACGTCCGAGCGCGTCGCTCTGCGGAGCATACGACACAATTTCCGCGTCGATGGTTGCGTATCTGTTCGGCTGGTTATACGTCAGCGACATGTCGTTGACTTCGATTATCTTTCCAATCTGCCAGCCAATTGCCGACAGCAGTTCTTTCGCCGTCAGCTGTGGTAAGTTGCACATGATACCAATGTAGACGTATGCACCTCCACCCGTGTACCATGACGGGGTGCTGTAATCTGCACCCACGTCCAGCGTCAACTTCGTGTCATAGTCGTCTTCACGGATTTCGTACTCTGAGATTGTCATGTCTACCATGAGCCATCCGCCCATAATACACGACACGCCTATTGCATCGCCCTCTTCTATGGTAACATATTCCTCTCTACTGCTCGTTTCGGGAGAGTATGTCCGAATTTGTTGCCATTCATCGTTGTGGCGTTTCCATAGCGTTACAGATTCATTTGGCAAACCCGTTGTCGATACAGCCGTAATTGCTACCGTTACACTGCATTTCCGATTAAAGTTAGTCGGATATATCGCCACATCATTAACGACTACGGGATCGTCCGCAATTTCGTTTGTGATATGTTGTCCGGACATCTTTTTTTCCATTACAACATTTTGGAGCTGATACAATGCAATTTGCCGTTGGTTCTGCGGACAGACTACGAGACGGCTGCACATTAGACGGTAGTCTGCGAGTGCGCCCGTGTTTATCGTCATGCCGCTTGCGGTTGCTATCCTTGCAAACAGCTCTGACAACTTGACGTTAGGCATTACGGGTATGCCGTCGCCACGGTCGTAGTATGTCTTGTTATCGAATGCCCTTGACGACGACGGCGTTTCATAGGCTCTGCTCTCCCAATCCAACCAGCTGTATATCGTCGCCGCTGTGTCGGGGATAAGCCGTGCCAATGGCAATGACAACTCTGTCGGCAATTCCGACATATACAACGTGACGTTGACAGCTCCGTTCTTGATGCTATTAATCTGCATACGTCCGCGTCGATTCTCGCCACGGGTCAATACTTGGCACTCTATGAGCGAGCCGAACAGCTGTTGCGGTCGGTCTATCAGTCCATACACGCCTAAGACACGTATGTTGTTGCTCGTCAATGGCAGGTCGAAGTCAGTGGAAAACGAATTGGCGAAAACGTCACTGAAACGCATGTTGGCGAAGTGGAACGATACGTCCTGCCCTGCTGTAACGTCTAATTCTGTGCTGTTTATCAATATTCTCATGATAGCCAAAATTTTAGTGTGAAATTCTGAGCCTTGTCGGGTCTTAGTGCGAGCGCGTCAAAGTCTGGGCGCAATTCCAACGCATTGTCGAAGCGGACAGCATTTCCCAGCGTCAGCAGTCGGACGCTCTCGCTGTATGCTATTTCATGCAGTCGGACGCTCGGCTCGATATTGTCGAAATACAGCGTTATGCTTTCGTGTGCGCCGAAAACATGTCTGCCTACGCTCGGAATTGTGGCAATTGTAGGATTGTATGATACGCTTTCGCTGTTGCTCTCATTTTGTACCACCTTACAGGGAGCGTAACGCTTGCAGCCGTCAGTGTCGTACCATGCAATTATTGCCCCGTTGTCGGGCAGGCAGTCAATATGCCGAATGCCGAAAGTGGTCAATCGGTCGATTTCGGGAGCGTATCGGTTGCCGAACTCGCGTTGTGCTGCATACATAACAGATATTACGCTCTGATTGAGTGTCGAACGTGTGTTGATGCCTACATTCGCCGCTGTGTTGTCGATGACAGCCGAAGCCGTGACGGGAATTTCCACCGCTCCTATTGCGTCGGGAACATATATTGTTCGACCGCTCGCAGGTATCCACTCGGCTAATGTGCGTCCTCGCGTCAGTACCACAGTTGCAGACGTTGTGACACTGTACGATGTGCCACTACCAACAGCCGTTCCCTCGAACGAAAGGGCTACATTGCCATACGACGACAATTTCAGCGCGTTGGAGATGTCGATGATAACTGCATACGACTTGTCTGTTGTGTACTGCAATGTTCGACCTCCGACGTTGACGCTGAAAGTCACTGTTACACCTCTACCAAGACCTACGTAGCGGAGTCGGCAATAGTTGAGGTCGTCAACTCGCACTACCTCATCGGGGTAGTCAATTGTAAAATTGCTATCTGTGTACGTTCTCATTGTTTTGCGATATTTTCTTTGACAATTACGTGATTTTGCAAACTTGTTATTTCTCTGACACTTACAACGGGGTGCATCTCTGCCACGGCTGCCCGTAGAGCGTCCGCCATGTCTGCCATCTGTCGCCCTCCGCTGATTGTCGATGTAGATACTACACCGCCACGGGCGAATGCCGCACCGCCACGTCTGTCGAATGGCTTTCCACCGCCAGCGACGTTCATCGCAGACAGCTGGTCGTAGAACATTGCCGTGGCTTTGGCGGTCAGAATACTCTCTCCGTTAGAGACACGCGCCGTTATGCTGTCGCTCGTTCCCGTGCCAGCACCATGCACAACGCCGCCGTCGGCATACTTGGGTTTTTGCTTCGACTTGACAATTAATGCCGAAGTCTCGGCTATTGCACCCGTGACGATACCTACCATCTCGGCAATGAACGCAGGGAGCGTGAACGGAGCAGCCACACCCGTAGCCGCTGCTGCTGCTGTTGCTCCTTGTATGGCATTGGCAATTGACACGGCTGTCGATACAAGGATTTGCAGATATGCCATTGCGTTGGCATAGTCCGCATATCGGCTATCCTCTTCGGCTAACGTCTCAAAGAGATTTTGCATATTTCCGGCGACGTTGCCGAAAGCGTCAGCAATGCCCGTAACAGCGTCGTAAGTCGCTTGTTTGGTGTCTGCCATTGCTTGCGCCACATTAGCAGCAGCGTCAGCCGCTTTCTGCTCTGATTCCAGCAGTTGAGCTTCAGCGTCTGCAAGTGCCTTGCGGTATTCCTCGGTCGTGGCGTAGTTGCTTGCTTGTATGGAGATCGCCTTTGCCTTGTTGATTGCCACTTCCCGTTGTGCTTCTTGCTCGACGATACGAGCCGTTTCTAAGGCGTTACCCTCGACAGCTCGCAGACGCTTGGTCAGCTCGTTCTGCATCTCTTGTGTCGCCGCTTGCAAGCCAATTTCCTCGATTCGCTGTTCATTTTCGAACGCTTTCTGTGCAATCTGCTCGCGTATCTCAGCACGCTTGCGCTCTGCATCGGCGTGTATCTTGGTAATATCCAATTCGTGTTGCGCTTGCAGCAGTACAAGCTGCTGATTCAAGGCTTCACGCGTTTTGGCGGTCATGTTCTTTTCTGTGTTCAGACGCTCCTGCAACGCATCACGTTGTCGCTCGTAGGCGAGTTTCTTAATGGCGACTTCTTTTTCTTCGCCTTCCTGCATCATGGCAACAGTCGCATCTTCGACAGCTCGCCGCGCTTCCTGCTCTTTTTTCAGCAGTTCAAGCCTTGCTGCTGCCGCTTCTTTTGCCCTCTGCTGACGTTCTTTTCGCTCCGCTTGTGCTGCTGCTGCTTCCTCGCGTGCAAACGTCTGACGCTGCCTTTGCAACGTTCGCATGCCGTCGTTATAGGCTTGCTCGGCTTGGTACATGGACGCTTCAAGCTCTGCAAGTCGATTCTTGGTCTCGTCGCTGTCGTCTTTCTGCTGTTTGGCTTCCAGCTGTGCAAGTCTCAACTTCTCGCGTGCTATCTGTCGCCGTGCTTCAAGGTCTTGTTTTTCCAGCTTCATAGCGTCGTCGATGAATCCAAGACGCTCCTGCGTTGTGTATTTGTCACGCTCTGACGCTTTAGCCCTCAATTCGCTTATCTCGCTGTTGCGCTTGGCACTGCCAACGGTATATTGCCGTTCCTTGTCTTCCAATGCGTCCATTGATTTTACAAGGTCTTGGTTGGCTTGTGCGCTCTCTCTGCTAATACCCAACCAGCGACCTATCGCACCGACAGCCGCTGTGAATCCATTGGCTATTGCCGTAACGACTTTAACCACGCCCTCCATAGCTGTACGCAGTGCGTCCATGACGGGTTTCAACGCAGCCGTTGCGCTCTGCAATGCCGTCATTGCGTCGTCATTCTTCTGCACCTGTGTCCGCAGCAGCGTGAAAAGTCCGATAACGACACGCAAAATGACGAAAAACGGATTTTTAGCTAACAACTTCAACGTCGATCCGAACGTGTCGGCATTCTTTTTCAGCAGTCCGAACGTCATGTTCATTTGTCCGCCGTTGCGCTGGACGTTGTTAAGCTCGACAGCCCATTCATTGAGCTTTCCGGTCAAGTTGTTCAGCGCACTGCCATAATTGCCCACATTGCGCTGAAATCGCCCCGTTTCCTGTTCGGCTTTGCTCAATTCCTCGGTCACTTGCTGGATATGCTGCACAAGTTCTTTGCCCTTTGCGCTCTCACGCTCGGCTTTGCTCATGTTGTCGAACTGCTGTATGAGTGCTTTGAGCTGCGAACGCAGACCGTTAAGGCTGTCGGTGTATACTTTTTCTTGCTTTACATTTTCTTTGAGCGCTTTGGAGTATTGGCTTCGGCTGTCTTTTGCTCGTTCGGTCTCCTCGCGGATTGCTGTGAGTTGCTTCAGATATGCTTCTTCGGTCACTTCGCCGTTCTTGCGCTCCTTGTTAAGTTCGGCTTCTTCTTGCTTAAGCTCTACGAGCCGTTCGGTTGCCTGCTCGATAGCCGCCACAGCTTCGCGGTTGCTGACTTGTAGGTCTACTATGATAGTATCAATCTGTTGTGCCATGATAGTCTATTTTTAGTCGTTTTTTCGCCCGTAGGCGCGTTTTTTCGTTTCGGATGCTCTGTTATACTGCCCATGTTTTATTTCGCGCTCAGAACGCGTGAAATTGACTTAGCGATAATGTCGGTATACTGACGGCTCAATTGCTCGACCTCCTCGGCAATGACGGGCGAATAGATATCCATACGTCCGCCTTGTCGGTACAGCAGCGTTCCCCTCGTCGCTATGGTGTGAGCGATTGCCCCTGCCATGATACGCAACGAGCGCTCCTCGACGCTGTATTTCGGCTGCCAACGCTCTGACGGCTGACGCTTGTAGGGTATCATGCGAACCGAAAGCCCCTTGTCTATTATCCATTGTCGGATTATGGAACGATAATTGTGCGGAACACGTCCGGCTGGTCTGCCTAACTCCAATGATTGAAAATACGGACGACCGACAAGGCGCATGCCGTACTCGTCACGCTCAATGCGCATCGAACGCTCTGTCTTGCCGCTTGCACGTAATCCTTTGCTGTTGATGTTCTCGACAATCTTCAGCCGGATACGCTCCAAAGCTGCATACATCGCTTCGTCTATGTCGGTCTTAACGCTTTCCATGCTGTGTTTTGCTTTGTCGGATTTTCGACAGTTTACGTTGATACTGTGCGGCTGTTCCCTCGCTTTTTACACACAAAAGCCATGCTGCTATCGGTAGCCGCTCGGCTTCGTCGGGCGAATGCAAATGATAGTAGCGTATGCAGTCCAACAGTATTCGTTCCTGCATTGACGGGAACTTCACACCCTGCGCCGCCGCTTTCTCGTCAGCGTCCTGCTCGACTTCGTATTGCTTCAGATAGGTCGTTATGTCCTGCATCTGTTTCAGAAACTCTTTATACCGTCCGAATGCCACAACGACACGTTCAGACGACTCGAAGAATTTCATTGCATACTTCTCGTCCAACGCTTCGATGAACTCGGCGCACGTCAATGCGGTTAGCGGCTTGGGCAATAGGTACGGCTCGACCGCATCCACAATCAGCTGAAACCGCTCTTCGTTGAGCAGTGGCAGCACCTCTGCAACCTTAGTATCTGACGTTATTTTCATCGCTTACAAGCATTGAGGATTTGAACGGAAACGGAACTGCAACGACACGCCCGTTGTGTTTTTATCATCGAAGTCGTACAGACCACGCACGGTAATATTGTTGTCTACAATCTCGCCCGCTCCGCTTACAATGAGGTCGCTGACGAATCTCTTTGCCACGTCAGCCATGCTGTCAAGCAGCACATCGTTCTGCAATGCGTCAAAATCGAGTTCGGGCTGGTGCGTAAGGAATAACACGTTGACTTCTGCGACTTCGTTCCACATGCCGTTAGTGAGGTCAATAGCTCCGTCTCGGAAAATGTACAATACGGCGACGGGGTGCGCCGTGGTGTCAAGCTCGACATTAACCTTTGTTGGGGAGTTGTACACCACGGCAGCAAGGTCGCCGCTGGCTACATAGCCGTTGAGAATATCTCTAATCTGTGTTATCATTGTATACTGGCTTTATGCAGAATCCTTCGTGTCGTTTTGCATTGTAAAAGCGAAAATTTGGCCCACTGCCGATATTTATATCCCAAAATAGTTCAGTACTTACATACTCGGAGGTCAGATAATAGCCATATTCGCCATTATAATTTACTTTCCCACCTTGCGCTCTTCCAGCGCACGTAAAAAACAATGTATTCCCGTTGATTCTACTTCTGATAAATAAGCCTTGAACGTCGTTAACGATTACACGCTTATCGGTGAGGTCTTCAGTAACAATATCACCATTAGCGTCTATGTAATCTATATTTTCGAAGAGTTCACGCGCTTCTGCTAATGTCGGCAATCGCCATTTTGCCCCAAGAATAGCGCGTGCTGCATCATATTCCGATGTTGGTGGGATATTCTGAGCAAGGGATGCCCCCTCAGTAGATTGATAAGTTGCAGCGGTAAAGTCGTAGTTGACATTATTGTCACTGTCGTTATTGTGAGGCTGTATATTTCCCCACGAAAAGTAGCTCTGTTGTAACGAGAAAGGAGATGCTGCAAAGCCATTATTCTGAGCGTCGATATTATTTTTCGCCCACTTAGTTCCGCTGGGTAACCCCATATCGACTAACATATCAGTTCCCCCTGCCGACACGCCTTTCACGGTATTGGGCAGATTGCCCCCTGCCATTATCGGTACGTCGGGAATGAGGATTCCGTTACGAGTTCTCTTCATTGGTCTGCTCCTTTCCGTCGTTGTCGCTCTCACCGTTCACGCCCTCGTTATTTTCTGCATTTTCGCCCGTAGAGAGGTTTTCGTCAGTCGGATGCTCTGCTGTATCGCTGTCAGCGTTTTCGCCGCTCTCCGTGCCATTGTCGCCCTCTGTCGGGGTTTCCTCGGTAGCGGATTCTGTCGGCTCATGCTCGACACGGCTGTAATGCTGCTGCAACGGGTGCACAGCCATATACTTCTCAATGGTCTCGTCGTCGCTCTGCGAGCTCAGCTCATAGTAGTTATGCCGCCACCACCAAACGACCTTTTTCAATCCATTATGATAAACGAAATGTCCGCTCGGCGTGACAATATCAGCGTCGGGCGCAGTTACGCCGTAGTGGAGCTTGAGCAATAATAGAGCGTCCTTGTAGCAGTCTTTGCACCGCTTGTTGAACGAGGTTTTGATGCCAGCATCGGCGCACATCTGTTTAATACGCGCCTTGTCGTCGTCGGTCAGCGCGTCGAAGCGCAGCAGCATTGCGACGATTATATTTTTTATTTCTGCAAGTACCATAATTTCAATTTTTTAAATTCAAGGGGGACTTTATCCGCCCCCCCTCACAATCAACAAATTAACAAATCAAACAAACAACGTTCTTTTTTTTAGGCAGCAGCCACCAGCAGAGCGTCAAGCAGCGCGCGGGTGTCCTCGACGGAATCCTTCCATACGTAACGGCCAGCGTTGCCGACCTCGGTCTCGGTCAGTTCCACCTGCCAAGCAGACTGATTCTCGTATTTGTTCTGCGAAATAGCTGTTGCGTGTGCGCCGCTGTCCCAGCCTATCATCTCGAAGGCGTTACGCTTGGTAGCATCCTTGTACTTGTTTTCGATGATGACGATAAACTCGCCGTTCATAAGAGGCTCGATGATGTCCTTCGCGATGTCGGGACCGTTGTCAAGGACGACAAAGGCCGCAACCTTGTTCATCGTGTTGGCATAGTCGCCTTCCTGCATCTCGCTGGAAGTGCCATTGAACGGCTGCGCGCCTAACTGCTGGATGCGGTATGCTTTTTTGCCAGTCTTCATCACGATGCTGTCAACAACGCGGTCAGTCTCGCTGATGCTCTCGATGTCGGCCTTGTTGATGATATAGCCAATCTGCTCGACACCTGCACGGATGAGGTTATTGCAGTTAGCCGACACATCGGCAGCGATTAAATGTTCACATATTGCCATAATTTTCTGTTTTTAGGTTAATAATTTAGAGCGGAATTTTTAAAAGGGAGCGGACAACGCCGCCCCCTACATTCCGACGCTTTTTTTTATTCGGTGGTCAGCACTGCTGCGGACTTGGGAGCACCGAGCGCACCGCCGAAGGGGTTCTCGACGCGGTAGTTGCGCGTGTTGATGTCATAGTCTTCCCACTCCACGAAAGCAGGATTGATGCGACCCACGGTCACATACTTGTCGAGACGCATGGCAATAGCCTTAACGTCGCTACCGAGCAGCGAGGTCGTGATAATCTCGGACACTCCGAGCTGTGCAGCCATGTCCTCCTTGCGGACGTACTGAGCGCTGCTACCGTCACCGAAGACGAAACGACGCAGTTCGGACAGCGAAGTCTGCGACATGAAGACGGTAATAGCGCCGCCCTCGTCGTTCTTAATGCTGTCAACCATCTGCACCAGCTCGTCAATAAATTGAACGTCTGCACTGTGTGCGAAAGTGGTCTGATATACTGCGTCAGCGTCGATAACAGCCTCGATGCTGCTAATCTTGTTGTTGTCGTTATCTTGGCGACCGTCGCCGACAAGGATAGCGCGCTGGACTTCGATGAGCCACTGACTGACCAGCTCATTGCTGATGTAGGTGAGCAACGAGCCATCGTCCTCGAATACCGTCATGTTATCGAGGTCGATTTTTTTGTAAATCATCTGCGGAGTGATTTTCTTTGCAGCGAAAGTCAGCGATTCGTTGACTTTCTGCTCTCCGCGCTTGTGACCCTTTGCACGGCTGGTTTCAGCGCTCTGGTCGCTGGTGTTCAGACGTACCGTGAAGGCTTTGGCATTGGTGTTGTTCAGACGATTGAGCCAGTTGCCCGGCTTTTCCCATGCGTCTTGGATTGCGCCCTTTACGCTGTCGGGCAGGAAAGCGTCTTCGCTACCCTCGGCGATAGTGATGCCGTTCTCGGCAAGACGTGCGCCCCAATTAGCTGCAAAAGCGGCGGCATTCTTGCTGTCGCGCATGGCTTGCAAGAAGTCGTGGGTTGCTTCTTTGCTCGACAGATAGTTCTGCGTTTTCTTTCCTTTGAGGTTGTTGGCTGCACCCTCGCCGTCCGAGCCGCCGTCGTCGCCGCTACCGACACGCTCCTGCAAGGCTTCAATCTGCTGTGCGAACTCATTCATACGGCTGTCGATACGAGCCAGCGCATCGGTCACGTCTTGGCGCAGCTTCTCGATGCTGTCGGGGTCGTCTTCGCCGAGGTCGTTGAGTTCCTTGCGGAGTGTCTTCATTTGGTTAAGACTTTCGGTTGCAGACTGCTTTGCAGTTGCGTCGGTCAAGGCGTTGACTGCCTTTTCCATTGTGGCGATTCTCTCGTCGAGGAATTTCGCCAAAGCTTTAAGATTTTTCTTCATAAGATGTTGAAATTTAAGTTAGTAAAAATTATAAATTCAGAATGAAAGCAAGTTCATTATCGCGCTTTTGGCTCTCCATGCGGAGTTTATTCTTCACGACCATTTCCGCAGCAAAGTCAGCAGGTAGTGACACAAGGGAAATGCCCAACAGCATAAACTTCTCAGCGTGCCAAATCCCTTTGTCGTCGTCGTACCAGCCCATAGCGTAACCCTCTGTCGACAGACCTGCGAGGTCGCCACTCTCCACCAATGGCAGCACGGTGTCACGCACAAGGGCGACGCGCTTGTTGAGATGTCCTTTACAGAAAAGTCCTTTGCTGTCGCTCTCTATGCTATCCCAGCCGCCAATGATGAGCGTGGGGTCGTGCTGGTAGTTGAAGTACGGCATTTGTCCGCCGTTCTTGAGGTCAGCGAAAAAGTCAGCGAAAGAATTTTCGGTAACGACTTCATTGTTGCCGTTCACGGTGTCGAAGTGGCAGCCGTAACCCTCCACAATGAGCAAGTCGGCATTATCGCTTGCCGTGTGTGTATTTGTCAATCTCAGCGCATTCAAGCGCATTTCTTTGCGTATAAGTTTCATATCCAATTTTTTTCTAATTCATTTTTAACTTCTTCGGGAATGTCAACGCCCAACTCACGCAGTTTGGCAGCATAGTCGGCAACTTTCAACTTGTAGTCTATCATTGCAGTGCGGTCGTCTGCGAGTTCTGCCACGTTGTCGATGCGGAATGTCACAGCCGTCGTCGGGATCGTGACATATTTTTTCAATACGATGTAGCGAGCAAGCGAAAGAATCTGCTCAGCCAACGGCGATATGCAGCTGCGGTAGAAGTCCACAATTGCCGCCGTTTGGTTTGCGTATGTCGATTGTCCGGACATGGGTATGAGGTCGTAAGGAACGCCGAAATGAGCGCATAGCACTTTGATTTCGTCTTTGACTTTCTCGGGCAATTGCAGTTCTTTGATTTTGAAATCAATCTGCGAGAAGTTCAACGGGCTGTTACTGATGATGAATTGGTCTTTGGCTTCGGTCGTTCCGGCACGTTCTTTGAGCTGTTGTTGAAGTTCCTCCTTGTCGGCTGCATTGATACCCATTTCGCTGCCCGACAGAATGCCGAAAGCGCCGAAAGTCTTGGTCAAGTAGATGTCGCTATTTTTATACACATCGATAGCGCCCAGCGTTTCCTTTAACAGTGTCACGTCGGTCTTACGCAGGAACATGTACGGCTCGCTATACAGAACATAGTCGTGTCCGATAACAGCACCGTTGCCGTCGAATTGCAGGTTCTCATACGGTACAGCGTACCATTTACCTTTCTCTTTGGTAGTCTCCAGCACTACAACGCCGTTGTTCCATAACTGCCACACAAGCGCCGTCAGATTGTTGTTGAGAAAACGCAGCAGGTCGGACAGCTGCGTCTTAACCTTGTCGCTGCCAACGTCCTGCGACACGTCAAAACAGACGTTCTGCAAACCTCGGAAGATACGGGATAGTACGAGCCAATAGTATACGTCGCTGTACTTCTTGCGACTGATGAACGACGAAAAGAAATTCACCGCTCCAAACCGCTGTACATGGTTTACGCTGTTCGTGCTTTTGCGCCCTCTTCTGAATCTGTCAATTAATGCCATTCTTTTCTCTCCTTTCTTGTGTAATAGGTTTCACGATTAACGCCCGTCTGAGCGTGCCACTTGTAGCCGCTCAATTCGCACACCTCACGGACGTACTGCAAGCCGACAGACAGAAAATATTTGATTTGCTCGCGTGGGTCAACGTTGGTGCTGTATTCATCGTTTTTCTGAACACTGCCAAAGGTCGTTGCGTTGATATTCATCCGTAGCAGTTCAGCGTAGGCAATGTGCGCAATGCCTTTTTTCAGTCCTGCAATAAAGTGGCTTTTTTCGTCGCTGTCAACGTACAGACCGCCGACAAGCAACACACTTGTAGCAGGCAGCTGCGTCAGCTCGACAAACTCAGCCGGCTCGATACTCGGCTGTACATAATACAGCTCAGCCGTTTCGATAGCAAGCTCGACGGTCGGCTGTTTGATGTCGCTCCCGATACGGAAGCCCATGTTCATAATATCGTTGTAGTTCAGTATCATGCGTAGTTTCTTATGTTGTAGTTATATGCGTATCGTGCTGCATCAATGGCATGGTCAGCCCCTTTCGGCTTGCCGTTCTCGTCGATTGCGTATTCCTCCATTTCGATCCTCATTTGGTCGCTCCCTTCGACTATAAAGATGTTGTCATGCGTCAGCAATTGCGAAAGTCCGTCAAGAATGCCCGTCTTGACGCAATTGTAGACGCTGAATCCCTTTGCCAACTCTCCCGTCCATGTACCATTATTCGCTGTGCGTAGATTGTGGATTCTGCCCTTTCCCATGCCACCATAATCGGCGCATATAGGCGTGGCATAGTTAAGTCCTGCTGCGATAATCTTGTGTCCTAAGTCCGCGTCGCTGGTCAGACCTTGCTCATAGATGTATTCGCGGAAATAGAGGTCGTTGCCGTACCGCTTGCACCCTACAAGCGTGGTCGGGTCGCCGTCCGTTGCGAAACCGAAGTCAATGCCGTAACTCTCCGTGGCAGGCACTTGCTCATAGTCATGCACGCTGCACGCTCTGAGATTGTGGAACACCTTGCCGACAAATTGGTCGAACTCGCCCAGATAGAATACGCGATATTGATATTTATCCCAGCGACTGGCGGTCGGTCGCATGGCTCGCTCTTTGATATTCTCGAACTCCTGCAACTGTGCGTCCGTGAGGTATGGATTATCTCGGAACGTCGTCTTCAGCAATGCCGCGTTTTCAAGGTGCTGCACCCATCCAGCATCGGTCGGATTGTAGTTATAATATGCCTGCCACCTGCAACCCATGAGCAACGTTTTGACGACGCTTTCCGGCATTTGCAACGCTTCATTGACGAACATGATGTCGCATTTCGTACCTTGTGCCTTGCTGCGAGTGTCGAAGTGGTTGAACTGCCACAGCGTGTTGCCGTCGGTTATAGCATGGTAGCCGTGACGTAACGAGCCGCTGACCTTTGCACCTACGCATTCCTCAAAGTCTTGTATAGTCAATTGCAGCGTTGGGAACTGATAGGTTGCCACCAATATCGTCAGACCGCCAATGTAACAGCCCATTGCATAGAGCTTCTCGAACGTGCTCCACGTCTTACGGCTGCGTCGTCCTCCCTGCAACAATATATGGCGCACTCGCTTGCGATCGCAGTCGAGGAAGTAGTCGCTATATACCTTTGGGAGATTTAACGTTTTCATTTTCTTTTGATTATGTGCAATTTAGGCGGTCTTTTTCATTGGCAAAGATAAACCGAATAGTTGAAACCGCAATGAAAAAGTTGATTATTTTTTGCGAATTTCGATTTTAAGCCGCTTTCTGCCCGTCTATGATAACTTACTCTACCCACATGCAGAAAGCCGCCCTACGCGCGAAAAAAGCCGTAAAAAAAACTCCCCTGCCATTATAGCAGGAGAGCCAACAAAAATCAAAAATCGGAAACCTTATTAGTGAACTTTATAGTTAACTTTAATATAGTGACATATTCTGAACATTGCCGTGACGTACTTATTAACCGCTCTATGGCTCGATATGTTCGCCATTTAGCATTCTGACGTAGGTGTCGAAGTCCACCGTTGTAGAACGCACCTTAGCATCAAGCTCTTGTTTGTCGGCTATGCCGTTCAGACGTGCGGTCAGTCGCTCGCTGTACACTCCAATCATTGCCCCTGTTATCTGCTGGTCTCTGATAACCTGCTCGCACGCGTTAATGACTATGGAAAAGTCTTCTGCGTCAGCACGTCGTCCACAGTCACGTTTGAACGTCGCCCACTGGGTCAGAATACCAGCGAACAGACAGAAGCCGTCAAGCGTGTACGGTCGCTTAATAGTTTGGTTGCCCAGCTCTGACGAATCGCCCGTGTTGCTGTTGCGCTTCATCTTGCTGCGAACGTCTACCTTTATCGGGTTTGCGTCGCAATATTCGCAATACTCAATGAGCTTGTCGAATAGGTCGCCTGCTGTCTCAAACTTCGGAGGTCGTCCTATATGCGCCTTGATACGCTTGTACAATGGCTCGGGCTTATTCGGTGTTTTCTGTTCTTTTTTCGTGTTCATAGTATTTATTTGAGTGTTTTGATGATTTTCTTTTCCCTCTCTGACAATTCCCACTTTTCAGCTGCTGCCTTTTCAGCTGCTGCCTTTTCTCCGACTAAATAGCCCTTACCATAGATTTGTTTTTTTGCTTTCTTTTGGCTATCCAATTTGGATATTGATAAGCTTTCGCTTTTTGTGATTCTAAAGTCGATCCCGTAGCGACTAAGACGAGCCACAAAAGACGACGTGATGACGTTATCGGGATATGTGTATTTGGGCAACTCCTTTCTTTTCTGCTTTTGGTCACATTCGACCGCTTCGGTTACCGCCTTGTATAGTGACGGGGCAGAACGCAACCTAAGCGACGGGTCTTCAAGGTTAGTCAAAAATGACGTATTAACGTTCGCTCCGTTCTCGTATACGACCGTTGCCGCTATCGGAATCGCGCAAGAAGAAGAAGAAGAAGAAAACAAGGTGAGCGTCGGCGCAAACAGAAAGAACTTTATGTTTTTTTCGTGATAGAAAGACAAAATTTCCGCGAGAATAGAAAAAGGCGGATTATCTACCACTATACACCCTTTCGGATAGATATGCTTCTTGTAGTCGCCCTTAGGGTAGAAAGGACGTTCAAAGTCCTTTTTGTTTACTCCGTATTCGTCCATTACCCAACGAGCAACAGCATCGTATACGATTTCTGGCGTATAGCAGTCGTCGGTTGTTTTTTTGTTTTTAAACTTTTCTAAAAAATCTTTGTATTCATCGTCTTCGGACAAATCTTCACCTGCCTGCATTCGCTCTTCGAACTCTTTTTTCTTTCGCTCAATCTCTTCGTCTTCGCTTACGTCGCTATCTTCCAAGTCAAATTTTACGCCCCACTCTTCCGGATCGAAGTTATCCATTTCCGCCTGCATTGCTCTGAGCTGCTCTTCATCCCATTCGAGGTTTGCGGCGCTGGTGGCGTTGTCGGCGAGTGCCATTCTACGCCCCTGCTCGCTGTCGAGGTCGATATCCGTGCGCTTGACTGCGACGAGCTTCGTTCCGTCGGTCTCCACGATGATAACGTCGTCCATGTCGATAGTGGCTGCGTTCTCTGTGGTCTTGTTTCCTGCAATGATGCGGTTGTTCTTATCGAGCAATATCGACCGCCCTGCGCCGTTCTCGCGCAATGACTTCTCGATGAGGTGTTGCCCGAACTCAGTGCCACGGTTGAAGTTCTTGTCGTCGGGAATGAGGTCTGACAGCTTCGCCGTCGTCACGGCATAGTCTATGTTTTCGCCCTCGATAGGCTTTTTTGACGCTTTTTCCGCCGCCTGCCGCGTTTTCTTTGTCTTTGTTGTATCTTTACTCATGATGTCTGAAAAAGTCTTTTATTCGTTGGATAAATGATTTTCTTTTGCGTTGTGGTCTGCTGGAGTAATTAGGCGGCATTCCCGTGCGCCAATTCTCTCCGTACCGATTGCACATGTATTGTTCCGCTTCGGCAACTGCATCCTCGAGCGATTTGCCGCTCCGTGCAAGGGCTCGCCTTACTTGTTTCCGCTCTTCGTAGCGTCTTGCTGCTATCTTTGCCAGTATGTTCATCCGATTAATTTTTTTGTTGCGTTATAAACGATTTAGTTGATTATTTATTGTCGAGCGATCCAATTTTCGTTTTGAAACAACTCTGTTTGTCGCCTTGCAGCATCTTTATTCGCTTTGTCTCGTAGATAATCCTTGATACTTTTCTTCGACTTCCAAATTGCGTAATATTCGTCCGACGTAATACCGTATTTGTCTATTTTTTCCATATAACGGCGCAGACCATCAAGAAACAGTCGGTGGAACTGCGGGTATCGACGCTCGTAAAATTCAATTTGCTCTTTTTTCGCAAATGGGCAGAACATACAGCCGACACGTCCGCTTATTTCGTAGCAAGGATTAACGGGCAATCTTCGACTTGCAATAAACACCCATACATCGGTTGTCGTCCATTCCAGCATCGGGTACACCATAACTTTGTCTTTGCCTTTTATACACTGATGTTGTGCAGCTTCTATTCCCTCGATAGTATAAGGTTCGGCTCGTTGCTGATGCTCTTTCCTTGTACTTCTCACGTCAACTACATTATATCCTGCTCGCTTGCGGCTCTCTTCCGCTCTTACTCCCGTCAATACAACACTCCCTGCACCAGCATTTTCTTTGAATATCTTACAGCACCAACGATGTAGCATTGTCGGCAGTCCTTTACGCTCAATCATCTTGTACAAGTTGCCCCCCCCCATTATTAACAAACACGACTTCTGGGTAGTGTTTGCGGATGAAGTAGACGTTTTCGGGAGGGTCGTTAGTCGTTACATTGTACACTGCTCGATATTTTACACCTGCCATTTTAACGAGTTCCAAAAGCACTTGACTATCTTTTCCGCCACTGAAACCAACATGAAATCCTTGTTCGGGATTCAACGCCAATGCCAGCTCCTCCGCTTTGCGAATTAGCGCAACACTATCAGCTATTTTATCTTGTAACGTCTTGTACTTCATTTTTCACCTCCTTTCGTTAATTCGGGATTGTCGTGAATATTGCCAATGATTGTTATTTCAGCGTCTTTCGATAAATCTCTTATTGGAAATTCGGGAATTAAGCACTCCCTATCCAACAGATAAACGCAAATACCTCCTTTGTTGAATGTAATTTTGGCATTATACATTTTCCAACTGCGAGACAGAAGCGTTACAATATCCCCCTCGAAAATCTTGTTGCCATTCTTATCGGTCAGCCCAGTGTATTGCCCCAGCGTATCTTCTACGATGTCAGTCTCTATCCCCGTGTAGGGGTCAAACATAGTCCATTTCTCGCGCCGTTTTTCCAATGCATAGTGACGGGGCTGTCCGTATACCCATCCCTCGCCACGGTATAGGCTTTTGGCTCTGTATAGTATTTCTCTCATAACTCTAACGTTGTTTGGTTTTTGACTTTTCTTGTGTACTTTTTCCGTTCTGTCTTCATGAACGGGCACAGCGTTCCATGTAGGATGAAGTCTCGACAGATGTCGATTGTGCGCTGGTTGATTGGCTCATTCGAGAACATACGCAGAACGATGTCGCGCTGAATGCTGCACTTCGGCATATTGTCCTTTGTGGCGTTTGTATACCGCATACCGCCGTCTCTCGGCTCGCTCGACTTGACGCACTTGTCGCAGCAGTAAAACTCGAACGCTCTGTGGTCGCTCCCGTTGCTGAACGGGTCTTTGTTTACTTTTTTCATCTGTCTGTTTCCTCCCCTCCGTTCCAACGCTTAGCGAGCGCGGACAAATGATTGCTTGCTGTCCTCATTCGTATATACTCCGAATGACGCTTCAACACTTCCGACTTGTAGGTGTTTTCCATATTGCGCAGCCGCTCGGTCATCAATTCCAGCGCGTAGCTTATAGCGCACTGCTCGTTGTAGCTGATATAAATGTTTTTTCGCATGGTTTATTTATTTTAGCAGTTCAAAAGTGTAGGCGAAAACGTATGGGTTGCGCTCCCAAGTGCTTTTGCCGCTTATGCGATTAATAAGGGCGCAAAATGCACTCTTTGGCGTTTTAAAACCCTCATAATCGTTGAAATAGTAGCAGCCATTTTCAAATCCTACCTCACTGTTGTACCCAATACCCTCTTTCATGCAATCCTCGTCGCTGATGTTCTGCAACCGCTCTACCTTAATATCAATGATGCAGATTTGGTGTGGCATTAAGTCAGCGCGGACGAACATTTTGTTGCTCCAACCCTTATGTTTGGGTGTGATATATATAAATCTTGGGTCATCGAATGTTGGAATACTCTTATATGCCTGCGCCACCGCAAGCACCTCGCCAATCTTATAGGGGCTATAATTCAATAGCCATTCGCAGCCATTTTCACGGTCGTAGTGTTTGCAATACAAACACTTATCGCGCCCCTTTTGGCATGGACGTTCTGTTTCGTTGAACCTTGCAATCCTCCGCGTCATCGTCTTGTGTCCTTCCAGCACGGCATCGGTCAAGCCACAGCGGTCGTTAAACATTATTTTCTTCATTTTGCTTCTCCTTTCATTCTTTGTCTGAGTTGATTTGACATCCATTCTGCTCCTGCCTTGAACACCTTTTCCGTGTAGCCAATAGGGTCGAAAGGTACTCCCTTGCTTGCATCTTCATGATAGTCATTATCCTCCCAATTAGTAAAAGCATAATCTTCTGCTGCTTTGTCAAGGTTGATTTCTTCTCGAGGTTCGTCGTAACGAATATCTCTTGCAAGTTCAACGCCAGCATTACCGCCATTAATACATGCTTGCTCTATTTCCTTTCTCCACATTTTCTGTTGTTCTTTCGTCAATTGATTGAATAACTCGCTTTGTATGTTAAAAGAATAAACTAAAGCGTGATTTTTAATACCATTTTCGATAATTAATTCAATACCTGTTTTCATATTTGCTCCTTTATTGTTGTAAATAGTTTTCTATCGTTGTTTTGAACTCGTCGAACGAGCGACACACGGCGTACACCGCGCCGACGCTCTCGACAGCGTGCTGGTATGCCTTTTGGCTCTCGGTCTGTCGCCCTTTGTCGGTCTTGAACTCGACACACAGAAACGGGTGTTTCCCTCTCGGCAACAGAAATATGAGGTCGGGAAAGCCTGCCCGCGTTCCCATGCTCTTGAATGCTTTCCCCTCGTAGGCTGTCCGGTAACCTCCATTCGGGGAATGATGCAGCAGCAGTGCGTATTCCGGATATTGCAACCCGAACCAGCGCACACATGCCACTTGGGTTTTTTCTTCTTTGTATCTCATTGTTACATATCAATTTTAGCATTGTCGAACGTCTTACTCTCAATGTCTCGGAGTTCGGGCAATTGCTGAATGTTTGCACCAATCTCTTTCAGTTTGATTTGTACGATTGTTCGCTTTAGTTCATAACCCAACAGATTATTTATTTGGCTCGCCAATTTTGCCTGCGCTACTGCGGTGTTTGTGTCTATTTCCCGCTTCGCTAACTTATCCATTTGCGCAAACAAGAAAGCCGCCAATGATTTTGTGTTACATGGTTTATAGTTAGTATCCATAACTATGCTGATTTTTAGTTAATTTAATTTGTGCTTTATACGCCTTGATTATTCTTTCAATCGGTGTGCTCGATTTTGCCATTTCATCGTAAAATTTTTGCCATTGCGTATCTCGTTGAAGTATATATTCGTATCGCATTTCGAACCTCTGTTGATAATTTTCAAAATTCTCGATAAATTCGTTTCTTTCCACGCCCTCGTAAACTTGATTATAAGTCCACGTATCTTTAGGCAAGCAATTGAAATAAATGTACCTATCGCCGTTCAAGAAGTTTGTAAGGCTCGGGAATCTGCCATCAATGTCGAAATGTCGATTATGTAATTCAAGATAATTGCAAATAGCGTCTCTGATCGGGTTTGTCGAATATCCGAAATATTTTCCGCCCCTCATATAGGTGTTATCCATTATCTCGGCTTCTTCTGCTTCCGCTTCTGTCTCGCAATCAACCCAACGAAAGTCAAAATCTGCAAAGCCTTTGTCTTCAATTGCTAATCGCTGAATAGTCATTGTTCCGCTAATTTTTGCGTTGATGCCAATTCGTTGATTTTTCGCTGCATGTATTCACGATATGCCGTGTCGTCGGCTGCTGCTGTCTCCCTCTGCGGCTTGGTGCGATAGGTCGGTACGCCGTACTGTCTCCGATCATGGCTCAGATTGTAGTTTTCAGCAGCCTGCATACGTTCATCAAAGTACGTTCTGAACCATTCTATCACTTGCGGCGCGCTCAGTCGCTCGTAAAACATGCCGTATTTGCCCATTTTCGCGCCCTCTAAGACGATTTTAATGTCGGCAAAGGTCAACCCTCCACCAAACTCGTTCAAGACGCTCTCAGCCGCGAAAAACACCTCTTCGTTCGTCATACCGTTCTTTAGATGCAAGAATCTGTCGAGGGCGTAGATGTTCGCCGCCAATAATGCCGTCACGCTCTTTGCACTCTCTTCGCTGGTATGTGCCAACCTCAGCAGACAAGGAACATCTTGCGGACTTAACGCCACGCTGTCCTGCACCGTTCTAACGGCTGCGAACGTCTTGTCAATCTTTGCCGGAACCATATCGCTGTTGGAATGCGCTCCAAAAGTCAGCGTCACGCCCTGCTCGGTCGTTGTCTTCAATGATTTCTCCATTGTTGATTTTGTTATATAGTTCGTTGAATTGTATCGTGATAGTATGCAGCGTCCAGTGTTCACGCTGCCATTGGTCAGCAACCTGCCACATCGCTGCGAACATGTCAGTGAGGAATGCGTCCACGTTGTTGGTGGTAACTTCCATTTCACGCTCAGCCATTTTTGTTTCCACAGCTTCGGCAATGGCATTAACGTCGGTCGTTACGCTACGGAAGTCGGGCAGGTATGCAGTGCCGAATCTTTTTTTGTAGTCCGCACTCCACACTTTAAGAACTTGCTCAAAAATCGAAACGGCGGTGCTATCCCCCTTGATTATTGGTTGATGTATTACTTGATTATTACTTGTAATAATATAAGGTGTACCCTGTGATTTTTTGTCACAACCTCTGTGATTTTTTGTCACAGACCCTTGTGATTTTTTGTCACAACCTCTGTGATTTTTTGTCACAGACCCTTGTGACTTTTCGTCACATGGTTTAGCGACCTTGTAACAGTATTCTACACCACCATTGTAGACATATCCGACAGACCGCACTATCAAGCTACGCTCCATTAATCGTTGTATAGCACGACAGACAGTTTCTCGCTGCATACACAGCATTTCCGCAATTTTCGACTGACCCATAGTCACACCCTCGCGGAACGCCTTGACAAAGAAGTAAACGTCTTTATCCGCTCCGCTCAGCTGCAACTGTCGAGCTTCTTCGCAGTCTATCTTATAGTACACTCGTTTACTCATGATTCTTGCAGATTCTTGGTTTGTTCGCAAATTGTTTGCGTATGCTGTCGGGAGTAAGACCCAACAGACACACGCCCATGAAGTATTCGCCCGTTGCTTGCGACCTGCTACGCCCCTCCGTATCTCGGCGGAAGTGTTGGCAGGTCGCACAACAGACTTTTTTCGGCTCTTGGTCGTTAACGCTTATCTGTCCGGCTGCCATAACTACCAGCGCATAGGGTTAGTACGTAGTTCCGCTTCTTCATGCAGCAGTTCTCGCGTGTTGGCACTACCGGACCTCTGTCGGTCGTGCCATTCGTCAGCAGCTCGCTGTCCGCGTTCCCATGCTGCACGCTCTTCGGGTGTGAGGTCATCCCAGCTGCACCAACGCCCTCGGCTATTGAGTGCAACAGATTGTCTTACGATTCCAACTTCAATTTCCATCGCTTAGAATTGTTTGTTCGGTTAATAATCCTTCTTGCAGCCACTTGTCGAATTGTGGCACGAATGCCGACGTAAGGAACTCCATGATTTTCGACCGTGCGTCGTCGATATTGCAGTCATAGACCTCGTTCCAGCGTCTACCATGCAGCACACCGGAAAGCTTATTGCTGAACATCTCGACAGCGTGAAAGACAAAGCGTTCGCACTTAATCATGTCCTCTGCATCGACAGCGACAACGGGATAGACTAAGCGCTGCCAATTGTTGGCGTACTTTTCGCCCTCGTATTTGTTCGTCGTCTTTAGATCCCATATCATGGTAGGGAAGATGTAGTCGGCATAGCCATGCAGCTCAATGGCATAGTCCACACCTCTCGGAGTGTAGACGTGACGCAGGTGGTATTGCGGAATAGCATCCTTGAACTGCAATTCCAACTCTTCGACAAGCGTGGCATCGAAATCGAAGTGGAATCCGTTGCGCTCAGCCCAATACTTTCCGCCGTCCTTATCCCAGACGACACTGCTGTTGGGTGTCGAACCAATTAAGCAGTCTACAATCTCGTTCAGACATGTACCACGGTCAGCCGCTTCGTTGAGCGGTTGCGGAGCTCGATTGATATAATCAATAACGTTCTGCTTCTTCTCGGCTGTGAACTCGTCAAGGCTTTTCGCAGGCGAATCCGCATTGCCCCAAAATTTCAGCCACAATTCCTCGGCGTTGAGGTAGTCGCTGAATGTGTTCATCAGCGACGGACTAATTCTGTACGTTTTCATATTGCTTAGTCTCCTTGTTATAGGTATAACCTAATTCTTTGCAGCGTTTAGCAATCATGACACTTGCGCGAGCCTTGCTGTCGAAGATATGAACAAATGACTTGGAACGGATTTTTTCTACAATCTCGTTCATGCAATCGAGCTGGTCACATTCGTTAACCATAGTCTCTATTACCGTCATGACTTCGTTGTAGTTCTCCATTTCCTCGGAGCGTTTCCGCAGGAAATCTGCATTGCCGCCGAACACTACATCTTGCAGGAATGTGTTCGCAGTCTTACCGTCAAGCATTGGCACAAGTATCGGCTGGTATTGGTGCATCTTAGCATCCCATACGCCGTGTATGCCGCGCGAGTTCTTTGCAAGAATGTTTTCGTTTTGATCGAAAGTGATTGTGCGCTGCCCGTTCACAATCTGCATGTAACCCATGAGGTCAAGGTCTTGGATAATCTCGTTGCGGTTAGAGCCGGTTATGTTCGGGCGCATGGTCGTGATTTCCTCGCGATTAATTTTCTGCTTATCCTCCGTTTCATGGCTGACAAAGATAACGCTGCGACCGATAGCGTTGAGACTGCTGAGAAACTCCTTAAACAGCTGGTTGCGGTAGCCGTAACCCTTGACACTCGGCGTGCCGTCGTTCTGTATAAGATTCGGTATCGTCTTGCGAACGTAGTCGACAGCCAAATCGAGCAGCTTGCCGATGGTGTCAACGACTATTACTTTCGCTTCCGGTGTGTGTGCAAGCTCTGACACAGCTGCCGACAAGTCTTCCCATTGCGTAGGCTCGTAGATGTTTTGCGCTTGGTATTGTGCGTCCACGCGGTCAATACCTCTATCAAAATCCAGCAGGAAAGCGCCGTCGACGCTACATGCCAATGTGGTTTTTCCAATTCCCGGACGACCATAGATTAATACGTTGAGCGTCTTTTTTGCTTCGCGCTCGTAGGGCTTCTTGAATAAACTCATGATTTTTTGATTTTTAATTGTTTATAGATTAGGGCATAGGCTCAGCGCCTTTGCCACGTTAATTACGATTTTGCGTGCGCTGACACGCGACACTGCTGCATCAATGCGTCCACTTCGCAATATCCTTGCAGCCGTGGACTTGCTACACTGATAGACTTGCATTATTCCCGTCAGACCATAGACAACTTCGGGCATCGCTTTTTTCGCGCTTTTTTCGCGCTCTGCAATGCGTTCGTCTATGGCTTGGAATAACTCTTCAAGTGTCATGTCGATAAGTCGTGTATTGCCGTTTATTTGCATTTTTGCGCTTGTCTTAAAACTTTGTATACCGTAATATGCGAGCAGCCGACCTTGTTAGCAATGAAAAGATGTCGCTCCAGCTGCGTAGCGAAGTTGTCTTTACAATGCTGGTAAAGCTCTATGATTTGAGCGTTACGTTTAGCGCGTCGCTGTTCTGCTGTACTCATTTTTTTAGTCATAATACATTAATTAATTGTGCGATAAAATAGATTGCTGCAAAGATTAGCAGGGCTTTTCCTGCGGGCTTGATTTCGTTCATTTCAGTAGCTTTTTTATTTCGTTAATGATATTTTCGTTTCGCATCTCTCGCTCTCTGCATAGCTCTACTGCTAAGCGTTGACTTCTGATTTCGTTGAGCTGCTCATTGAGCAGGTTTGCAACCTCCTCCAATGACATCTTACTGACCGTTCGCGCCGTGTATGCGCCTTGAATTATTTCCATTTTTGTATTATTAGTCAATTGCATTATCCGGTGCGCTGCACTCTATCCACTCGCCTTTTTCAGCGTTGAACTCGTACCATTGATTTTCCTTGTATTTCACGCCGTCAACAATTGCAGTGGCTAGGTCGGTAATATCGCCATTATCATCACGGATTTCGACAAAAAATGTAGACCATTTTCCGCCACAGAATTTCGAGCCGTTGCCGCCCCTCAGTGCAGACCTGTCGCCGCCCCTCAGTGCAGACCCGTTGCCGCCCCTCAGTGCAGACCTGTCGCCGCCCCTCAGTGCAGACCCGTTGCCGCCCGTCAGTGCAGACCCGTTGCCGCCCCTCAGTGCAGACCTGTAGCCGCCCGTCAGTGCAGACCCGTTGCCGCCCGTCAGTGCAGACCCGTCGCCGCCCGTCAGTGCAGACTCGTAGCCGCCCCTCAGTGCAGACCCGTAGCCGCCCGTCAGTGCAGACCCGTAGCCGCCCCTCAGTGCAGACCCGTAGCCGCCCGTCAGTGCAGACCCGTAGCCGCCCCTCAGTGCAGACCCGTTGCCGCCCCTCAGTGCAGACCTGTTGCCGCCCCTCAGTGCAGACCCGTCGCCGCCCCTCAGTGCAGACCCGTCGCCATTTTCTATTTTATTGCTGTGAGATTCTACCCATGCCTGCGATAATTCATGCAGCTTATCTAATGTTATTTCTTCGATAATCGTGATAATCGAGCAGCACAACTTGTTATCGTCGTATTCAATTTCGCCGCTACAATCCACGATGCAATATCTTGACGACTTGCCGTCATTAACGGGAGCGTAATATTCGAACACCAACAACGGGTTAACGTCGTTACGGATAGCGTGGAAGCCATTGCTGCACACCTCTATCTTTCCCTCCGCTGTGTAGGTCTTGCCGATTTCATACTGGAAGTCACGACACTTCAATTCGTTGTCGAAGCCTTTGATAGTTCTTACTGTTTCCATGTTTTTAGATTTTAATTAGTTAATTTTTCGCCCTCACGGTGGGATTCGATACCACTTGTCCAGAACCTCGGTCTTTATGGTAATAGGCATCCAGCATTCCCCTGCTGGCGGCGTGAGGGTTGCCGTGTATTCCTATTGTTACAGCCTTGCGGCTACACGGCTGGCTTTGGCGAGCCTCTTTTCAGAGCTTTCTGTTGGTTAGTGGGTGCGGCGGTCTCTCGACCCTCCGCACCCTGCGGACTTCCCGCGTGCTTATACACAGACTTTACCAGAGTCTCCATCCTTGGCGGCTGTGGCGGTCTCTCGACACACCGCAGCCAATGAGGTTGCCGAACCTCCGCAGGTCGTGGAACTCCTATTAATATCCATAGAAACTTAATTTCAATCCTCTGCGTAGCTTGCAGACACATACGTCGTCCGCACTTGCGAACGCTCTGTCGAGTAGTTTGCCGAACATCTTTTCGCCTATGAGGGCAATTGCACCGCTTACGCCTACCAGCGTGTTCAGCTTTACACCCTGCTCGGTACGCCCTGCGACCTTAATCTTGAATGTGCTGTTAATCTCTTTACTTGTGTAGTTCATGATTTTTGATTTTGTTGTGTCAATTTTTTTGTTACTTTTGCAATTAAGTTTTTAACTAAATTCGATGCAAAAATATATAAAATTTACATACCACACAAATAAAATTTACATAAAAATTAAAATTTAATATTAACAATTTACTTATCAATTAATTATGAGCGTAAATAAATTAAATGATAGCGAAAAAATAGTTGAAATTTTACAATATTTCAACCTTAAAAAGTCGGAATTTTCCACGAAAACGGGAATATCTACACAACAGATTTTCGACATAATTCGTGGGCAAATTGCTAATTTATCGCGAGAAAACATGGCAAAAATCATATCGGCATATCCCGAAATTTCCCCTTTTTGGCTCATCACGGGTGAGGGCGACATGATTGTCAACAACACTGGTATCATACAACACCATAACGGAACTGCTACGGCTACGCAATCCGCCAATCTTGACAAACTTATCGAATTGAGCAGCAGCCAACAAAGAACTATCGAAAAACTTGTAAACCTTATTAATAACTAAAATTTCATCAAAATGAAAAAAGCCATCATCGCAATTGCCGCGCTCATGTGCGCCGCTTGCACAACTCCAGCAGAAAAAGCCGTCAAGAACTACCTCGAAAGCAACTCCAACGACGGGAACATTGAAATTGTCGAAATGACAGATGTAGAGGATTACACCTACACTTACGACCCTGCGTTAATTGTCAAATCCGAACTTGATTTTGCATTGTACGAAGCCGAAAGCGCACTATCACTATACAACGACCTCGGCGACACTGCTGAACTTGCACGCTCTAAAGCTGCCACAGCTAAAGCCAAAGAATTGCAGGCACAGCTCGACACCACGAAAGCAGAACACTACCCAATGAAACGTACCCATGTGAAATATCGTGGAAAGAATGCCCTCGGCGCTACTGTGCTGGAGGAAGCAACGCTTTATCTATCTAACGACATGTCGAAAGTGTCTGCAAAACCCAACGAAGTAATATGACACCCAACGACCTATTGAATCGCCGTGTCGCCCAGATACGCACGGAGCTATGCGGCAATGACAACACTGAGTTTGCGCGACGGCTCGGAAAGTCACGTCAGCACGTCTCCGCACTTTGCAACGGGAAAACCAATGTGGGAAAACAGACGCTGGAACTGCTGTTGGCGGCATTCCCAAACGTCAGCCGTGAATGGCTGTACTTCGGTGACGGCTCAATGCTTACATCTGTACCTGCGTCAACGTCTACACCTGCACAGCTATACGCCGACATTGCCGACACCTACACACACCTTGCACAACTATACAGTCGTCTTGCCGTATGCGTAAGCAAGTCCGAATAATAGCACACCGAAACAAGTCGGGCAACCTCTCACTACGGCTGCGTTGTCTGCTCGGTACGTCCTACTGCGACATTGCCACGGGTATAGTGCTGCACCCTGCGGAATGGGATAACCGACGACAGCGTGTTCTGACAACACACCCCGACCACAACGCACTGAATGCACAACTAAACACCCTGCACGACCTCGCAACGGAATATTTACGACGCAATCCCGACAGCGATGCAGCCGCATTTCGTGACACTCTAAGCGACGAAAACAAGTCTGCGGACACTTACATATCTGACGACCTTTTCGACGCTCTGAACGCTTTTATTGCAGCCGAAAGCAAACATAACACTTGGAGTGACGGAACAACAAAGCGTTTCCGGTCACTGTATGCAGCGTTGTCTGCATTCGCTCCCGTCTTGCACCTCTCCACACTGACAGCTGCCACGCTCGACAAGTTCATTGCTTTCCGCATCGGTCAAGGAACGACGAACACGACCATAGCAAAGGACATTAAGCTGCTGCGTTGGTTTCTGCGTTGGTGCGCCGACAATGGGCGTTATAACGGCAATCTACACTCCGACTACACTCCACACCTCAAAGGGTCGAACTACGAACAGAAAGCCGTAATCTACTTGACTATTGACGAGCTGCGACGCATGGAGACAACCGAATTGCCCGTCTACCTTGCGCACGTCCGCGACGTTTTCGTCTTCTGCTGCTACACGGGATTACGCTTTTCAGACGCTGCACATCTCCAACCCTCAGACATACATGATAACTGCATCGAGATCGTCATGCAGAAGACCGACAAGCGAATCAAAGTGGAACTAAACGACCATGCCGCAACCATTCTGCAACGATACAACGGAACACTTCCGGCGCTCTCCAACCAATACACTAACCGCCTACTTAAAGCCATCGGGGAACTCTGCGGCATCGACGAACCGACGCATGTTGTCAGCTACAACGGCAACAGACGCATTGAAAAGACATTGCCGAAGTACGAGCTACTGACTACCCATTGCGCACGACGTACTTTCGTTGTGACGGCATTACAACTCGGCATCCCTGCTGAGGTCATTATGCGCTGGACGGGTCACAGCGACTTCGCAGCCATGAAACCATACATCGCCATAGTTGACGAACTGAAAGCTCGCAGCATGGCATTATTCAACGCCCTCTGACGTGTGGCACGCCGTGCCACAATTTAGGTATTTATACGTTGTCATACGCTCCGACCCTCTCCAGTCCATGAACTGACAACTGACACTTTAAGACTACAATTAGCACTCTACGACTACAACGCGTATAATCCTTGTGGGACAACAAAAAAAAACAGCAACTGTTTCTTTGACAGTTGCTGTTTTTTTTATTCTAAAGTCCTAAATATCCATCGCTTGCTGGTCGCCGGTGTATTTGAGCTTGCCCAGGTGCTGATAGGCGAGGTGTGTCACCTCCCTGCCACGCGGAGTGCGCATGATATAGCCCTCCTGAATCAGATAAGGCTCATACACCTCCTCTATCGTGCCGGCATCCTCACCGACAGCTGTGGCAATGGTGTTCAGCCCTACAGGGCCTCCGTGGAACTTGTCTATTATCGTCGACAGTATTCTGATATCCATCTCGTCGAGGCCATTGCGGTCCACATTCAACGCTCCCAACGCATAGCGGGCAATGTCGAGCGTAATGGTGCCGTCGCCCTTCACCTGTGCAAAATCCCGCACCCTGCGGAGCAGCAGGTTCGCTATACGCGGAGTGCCGCGGCTGCGACGGGCTATCTCCAACGCCGACTCGCTCGTAATCTTCACATCAAGCAACGAAGCCGAACGGTTCACTATATGCGTGAGCGTCTCCGCATCGTAGTACTGCAGCCTGCATGTGATTCCGAAGCGTGCACGCAACGGTGCCGTCAGCATACCGCTGCGCGTCGTTGCTCCGACTAACGTAAACGGCTTCAGGTTCAACTGCACACTTCGCGCAGCGGGGCCCGACTCAATCATGATATCTATCCGGTAATCCTCCATCGCGGAGTACAAATACTCCTCCACGACTGGCGACAACCTATGAATCTCGTCAATAAACAGCACGTCATTCTCACCCAAAGAGGTCAACAGTCCAGCCAGGTCGCCAGGCTTGTCAAGTACAGGGCCCGAAGTCATCTTCATATTCACTCCCAACTCGTTGGCAATAATGTGCGACAACGTCGTCTTGCCCAAGCCCGGAGGCCCGTGCAACAATACGTGGTCCAACGACTCGCCTCGCGTCTTTGCCGCCTGCACATATATCCGCAAATTGTCAAGCACCTGCTGCTGACCCGCGAAGCTGTCGAACATCTTCGGACGCAACGCCCGTTCCACTTCGCGTTCTCTGGCACTCTGGCTCTTGCCTGTGGCATCAAGATTATCGTTCATTTTTCTCTCTGGTTTTATTTCTCGTTTCCTGTCGTTAGCCCTATGCCACGACCCTCTAACAATTTTGCAAAAATACAAAAAAAAAACATTTTACACCATTTTCATATTTTTATACATTTCATACAATAATTTATACAACATGTCGTTTAAATTATTTTAACGCACTATTTATACTGCCAATACTGAAATATAACTTCTAAACCTTTAAGCATCAAATTTATGAAATCAGTCATTGTCGGAACAGACTTCTCTAAAGGTTCCTACGTCGCTCTCGAAATTGCTGTCGACATCGCCAACCAACTCAAAACGGGCATCCGGCTGCTTTGGATCAAAAAAGAAAAAAAACTGCTTTCAAGCGAACAATTGGAAATGACAGCTCACCTTGCTGAAGAAAAGCTGCAACAGCTGTGCCAACAGTATTCCCCCAACATGAAGTACGGCAACATCGAGTGGGCTATTCTTAGCGGCAAAGTCGCAACATGCATTGCAGAAGAAGCTCAACGCGAAAACTCGCCCATGATTGTTATCGGTACCAACGGAGCCTCGGGCTTCGAAAAATACTGGATGGGCAGCACCGCCGTTCGCATTGTGCAAGAAGCCCCCTGCCCGACTCTGACAATCCGTGAGGGGTACAACTTCCACAAGAAACTCGACAACATAGTGGTCCCTATCCGCATAAACGCCAACTCAAGACAGAAAGTGGCTCCGGCAGCCCAAATGGCGCGCATCTTCGGATCGCAAGTCTATATCCTCGGACTTATCGAAACCGCACAGGATGCCATGACTCTTCGCACTTACCTCAAACAGGTCGAGGAATTCTTTGCTAAAGAAGGCATACCCTACCATAGCTGCGGACGACGCTACGAAGACTACTCGAAAACAGTTCTCGACTATGCAACCAGCATCAACGCCGACCTCGTGGTAATCAACACCGAGCAAGACCGTCTGTTGGCCCGACTCTTCCTCGGCACCAATGCCCAACAAATAGTGCACCACTCTCAAATCCCGGTACTCTGCCTCCATCCGGAAGATATCGGCGATATAGCACGATAAAACATTACCGTCGTGCGAAACAACGTCATCATCATCGGTGCCGGAGCAGCTGGCATGATGGCTGCCTACTCCGCAGCACTTCGAGGGAAAAATGTCATTCTTCTCGAAAAAATGCATCAACCTGGTCTGAAACTCAGAATAACAGGCAAAGGTCGCTGCAATCTTACCAACACGTCGCCTCTTAAAGACTTCCTCACTCACGTTGGCTCTGACCCCCGCTTCCTACGCAACGCCTTCTCTCAGATGTTCAACACCCAACTGATGGAACTCTTCGAAAACCTCGGCGTACCTCTCGTCGTCGAACGAGGCAGCCGCGTATATCCGCGTAGCGGCAAATCGCTCGACATTTTTCTCGCACTCGTCCAGGCACTCGAACAGATGTCTAACGTCGATATCCGCAAAAACTGCCGCGTAGCGTCGCTGATCATCGACGACAATACAGTGCGCGGTGTCATTCTGGCCGACGGCTCACAAATCCTGGCCGACAGCACCATAATTGCAACAGGCGGCATGAGCTATCCTCTGACTGGGTCCACTGGCGACGGCTACCACTTCGCTCAAGCGGCCGGACACTCGCTCTCGCCACGCTATCCTGCCCTCGTCCATCTCGATACCGACATCCAGATTCCTTCCGAACTTATCGGATTCGTGGCAAAAAACGTCAAACTCTCTATCTCTCTCAACGACGGGAAAATAATAAGCCAACACTTCGGCGAAATGACTTTCACCGACCACGGCATAGCTGGCCCTATAGTGCTCTCGGCAAGCCGTATGGCCACAGCTCCCATCCATCAGGGAATCGAGGTATTCGCTCACCTGGACCTAAAACCGGCAGTCGACAAGGCCACCCTCGACAAACGTATCATCAACGACCTCAACAACAACGGGACACGACTCTTCCACGATGCGCTCCGCATCTGGCTCCCCGCCGAATTCATTCCCCTCGCGCTCAAACAGCTACACATCGAATACTACAAACGCCTCAACCAAATAAATGCTGAAGAACGGCACCGGCTCCTCAATTTCCTCAAAGATTTCACATTCAAGCTCACCGGTACAGGCAACTACGAAGAAGCTGTCGTAACGCAAGGCGGAGTGAACCTCAAAGAGATAAACCCCAAAACAATGGAGTCGCGACTCGTCAAGGGCCTATATATCGTTGGCGAAGTCCTCGACCTCGATGCCGACACCGGAGGCTACAACCTTCAAATCGCTTTCACCACTGGCTACGCCGCAGGAAACCACTGCTGACACATGAAAAAAAACCTTTTGCTTATTGCTCTCTGTCTGGCTCTTTCCTCAATCAGTGCTCAGACCAAGCCTGTCCGTATCATTATACCACAGAAACCAACTGAATCCGAGCACTATGCAGCCAAGCAACTGCAGACACTTCTTCAGAAAGGCGGTCTCGAAACACATATCCACACCCGCAACGACGACACCCCGCAAAGCGGAAGCATCTACGTCGGCACCTGTCCGTTCGTCAATACCGACGGATACCGCAACAACGCCTACGCCATGCTCGGCGACGGCAACTTCTTTGTCCTTTCCGGCAAAGGCGAAAAAGGCACACTATACGCCGTCTATGATTTCCTCGAACGCTATTGCGGCTACAGACTGTTCACTCCCGAAGCCCTCGAAACCAAAGAACTGCATTCTTTTTCTATCCCAGCCGACACCGTCCTGAACATCGCACCAGCATTCGACTACCGCGAGGTCCTATACTTCTACCCTAACAACTCGCAACTCTACACCGACTGGCACAGGCTGAACAATCGTGCCGACCTCAATCGCGATTGGGGTATGTTTGTCCACACTTTCAAAAACCTTATCCCGCACGAACGCTACTTCGACTCCCATCCCGAATGGTTCTCGATGCGCAACGGACAGCGTGTGCGCGACGGACAGCTCTGTCTCGCCAACCCCTACGTGCTCGACACCCTCTGCCGCAACCTCCAGGAAATGGTCGACCAGAATCCGCAGGCCAAGATATGGTCGGTCTCGAACAACGACAACTACAACGTCTGCCAGTGCAGCGAGTGCCTCAAATTGGACAGCCTCTACGGTGGCCCGACAGGAACACTGCTGCATTTCGTCAACCAGGTGGCTCGACGATTTCCAGACAAGACCATCTCCACACTCGCCTATCAATTCACCCGACAGGCTCCGCAAGGGCTGAAGGTCCATCCCGACAGCAACGTCAACATAATGTTCTGCTCCATCGAATGCGGACGCGAACTACCGCTCGAAACGAACCCCGCCGAATCCGCGTTCTGCAACGACATGCGAAACTGGCAGAAGATTTCCGACAACATATTCATGTGGGACTATATTGTCCAGTTCCGCAATTTCTGGGACCCATTCCCGAACCTGCACGTTCTGCAACCTAACCTGCGCTTTTTCCGCGACCACGGGGTGAAGATGATGTTCGAACAGGCCACTGGCGAAAAAAACATCACCTCGTGGATGGACATCCGCTGCTACCTCACGGCCAAACTCATGTGGAACCCCGACCTCGACGCCGACTCAATCCTCAACGATTTCTGCAACGGGTACTACGGCAATGCCGGGCAATACGTCAAGAGCATCATCGACACCATGACCAGCATCGTCGCAACCTCCGGACAACGGCTCAATATCTACGGGTTTGCCATCGACGCTTGCGAGGGCTATCTGGCACCGAAATATATGGACCAGTATCGCAAAATGATGGCACTGGCCTATGCCGCTGCAACAGATAGTATAATACACCAACGGCTGCGTTTCTTCGAGCTTTCGCTCGATTTTGCCACCGTCGAACTTGCTGCAGGAGGCGCTTTCTATGAGGAACTATTCCCCGAAGGGGACAAGCTTGAAAAAGTCAGACAGATGTATTCAATGCTCAACCGGATGGTTGACGACCTTAACCGCTTCGGGGTCAGCCAGATGATGGAGATGGGCATCTCGCCCGACCAGTACCGTGAACTGATAGCGCGCTATATCGAAAAAACGTTCAGCTACAGCAACAGCTATTTCCGCCCGGTCGAATTGCGCAAGCCGCCCACGGAACCCTACACCAATGAAGGTGGTCTGGACCTCACCGACGGAGCCGGCGGCATCCTCGACTATCGCTATTATTGGCTGGGCTTTTACGGCGACACGCTCGACGCTGTCATTTCGCTCGGTGCCACCGACACGGTGAAACACATCAGTATGGACTTCTATTTCTATCCGCTGTCGTGGATTTTCCTGCCACAACAGATCGATTACTATATATCTAACGACAAGAAGAACTGGCGGCTCGTCGGACACCACACGCCCGAAAACCCTGAAATCCTTGCCACGCCGATGATAAAAACATTCAACACCGACTTGGACAAACCCACTAAAGCCAGTTACCTGCGCGTTGTGGCCATTCCGCTGCCGCAAATCCCTCTTTGGCACCGCGCCACAGGACAGCCGGCTTGGATCTTCACCGACGAGATAATCGTCAACTAATCGAACTTCTCTAACTCCATCGTGGCCTCCTCCCACGCCGACATCCGCTCCTCGAGTCTATCCTTTAGCTTCTGGTAATCGGCATAGAAATTGGCATCGGTCGACACATCGGCACCCGACGACAAAACAGACTCCTTGTCCGCAATCTGCTCTTCTATCGACATTATCTCCTGCTCTATCCGCTCAACATTACCACGCAACTTTCGCAACTCGCGTTCGCGTTCCTTCGACTGCTGGTAGTTGAGCTTGTTCTGCGAAATCGTCTGTGGCTTTACGCCTCCTGCTGCCAGCTTGTTTTTCTGTTCAAGATCCTTGAGGTGCTCCATCTTACGATAATCAAGAAACTCGAAGATATCGCCCTTGAATTCATGCACACCTCCATCGCGGAATTCGAAAAGCGTGTCGGTCAATCCCTGCAGGAAATCCCTGTCGTGCGAAACGACTATCAGCGTGCCGCTATATTGCAAAAGGGCATTCTTCAAAATGTCCTTCGAATCCATATCAAGGTGGTTTGTCGGCTCGTCGAGGACCAAAAGATTGCATGGCGTCAAAAGCAGCTTCGCCAATGCCAGACGAGCTTTTTCACCACCAGACAGCACTTTGACTTTCTTATCTAAATCTTCGCTATCGAACAAAAACGAACCAAGTATATTCCTTATCTTAGGACGGATATTGCCCACGGCGGCATCGTCTATGGTCTGGAACACGGTCTTCTCACCGTCGAGCATGGCAGCCTGGTTCTGGGCATAGTAGCCAACAACCACCTGGTGCCCTATTTTGAATGTTCCGCTGTAGTCGTTTATTTCGCCAACAATTATCTTGGCCATGGTCGATTTGCCTTCACCGTTGCGACCGACAAACGCCAGACGCGAACCCGATGTCACCAAATATTCAACATTGTCAAACACCTGGTTGTCACCATACGCCTTGCCAAGCTTCGTGGCTTCGAGCACAATCTTTCCACTGTGGGGGGCTGGCGGGAACTGGAAATGGATGCTCTCCGTCGACACTTCGTCGACAGCAACGGTCTCCATCTTCTCCAGCATCTTGATGCGCGACTGCACCTGTTTCGACTTCGTGGCCTTATAGCGGAACCGCTCTATAAAAGCCTCTATCTGTGCAACCTGACGCTGCTGGTTTGTCAGTTGCGCCATCTGCGACGCCCGACGCTGCTGCATAAGAACCACATATTCCGAATACGAGGCCTTGTAATCATATATCTTGCCGGCAGTGATCTCTATCGTTCGAGTGGTTATGTTGTCAAGGAATGTGCGGTCGTGCGACACCAGAACGACCGCTCCGGTATACGTCGACAAGTAATTTTCCAACCATTGTATCGATTCGATGTCCAGATGGTTTGTCGGCTCGTCAAGCAACAGAAAATCGGGGCGTTTGAGCAGCAACTTGGCCAACTCCACACGCATCTGCCATCCGCCACTGAATTCCGCCACCAGACGGTCGAAGTCGCTGTGTCTGAACCCCAGACCAAGCAGTATCTTCTCCGACAGTTCGCGACGGTTATTGCCGCCCATCACGGTTATCTGCTCCGTGACATCATGCAGACGCGACAACAGGCGTGCATATTCGTCCGACTCGTAGTCTGTCCGCTCGGCGACCTCTGCCGTAAGCTTCTCCTGAAGGTTCTCCAACACGTCGATCTGTTCAAATGCATGGAGAGTCTCCTCCATAACGGTTCCAACGCTTTCCGGCACAAGCTCCTGCGGCAGGTAACCAACAGTCTGTCCAGAGGCAATGACAATATTGCCAGTCTCGGGCTCTTGAATTCCACACAGTATCTTCAGCAGCGTCGATTTGCCGGCTCCATTCTTGCCGACCAAGCCGATACGGTCACGGTCATTGATGTTGAACGTCACATTGTCGAACAGATTTACGCCTGTAAACTGGACTGAAAGATTGTTTATTGATATCAATTTGTTCTCTCTTTAATAAAAAAGGCGAACTTCGAAGTCCGCCTGTTATCGTTTTCGTTATCGATTTCGTTAGTTGAGTATGAACTGCACCGGGAGGGTAAACTCGGTACGGACAGGTCTACCGCTCTGCTTGCCGGGTTTCCATTTCGGCATGGCGTTGACCACACGGAGGGCCTCTTTACCACAGCCACCACCAATCTCGCGGAGAACTGATGCTTTTGTGATACTACCGTCTTTCTCAACGACGAATTTGATGACCACCGTACCTGTGATGTTGTTGTCACGGGCAATCTCAGGATACTGAATGCTCTTGCCAAGATATTCATACAGGGCATCGTCGCCACCAGGGTATGAAGGTTGCTCTTCAACGAAGACGAAGATTTCTTCCTCTTCAACAACCTCTTCGCTTCCTACATCGCTGATAACGACATCTTCCTGCTGCTTGTTGGCGTTGTCACCAGCATCGACGATACCGAGCTCATGTTCAATTTCAGCATCGTTATCAACGATTTCGAGCTCTGTTGTGACTTCCGGCTCGGGTTGTTCGGGCTCCGGTTCCGGTTCCTGCTGCTGCTCTTCCTCGGTCTGGATGATTTCTTCCTCCATTTCTTCGCTGACCATCGTGACAGCAAGGCCGCTGTCTTTCTTGTCAGTACTTCTAAGGTTGAAAGCTACCAACACAAGGGCGAGAATTGTGACCAATCCAATCTCAATAAACAGTCCTTTCTTTTTTTCAAGGTCTGCCTTAGGCGATTTTTTTGCTTCCATATTATTAATTTTTAATTTTTTATTCTACTTTTTTAACGTCAGGATTCCACTCCTTTCGCAATGCTAAATTACTACATTTTTCCGAATTATCAACAACTGATTGTAAAAAAAATGTCTTTATTTTACAACGCAATAATAAAACTGTTATATTACAATCACTTACAAAACGCGGTTTTTCTATTTATTTTTATTGTTGACTCCATATCCGAACAGAGCGAAGTCGCCCTTTAATGGGTCGTCGGGAAAAACGGTGCTCATGGCCATCGTCAGCCGTCGGGCAGCCGACATTGAGGCCGTGCGGCTTGTCAGCAGGCCCAGCCTGACCGACTGGGTTACGACGTGGGTATCCATCGGCATTATCAGAGTCCGCTTGTCAATGAATGACGACCAAAGTCCAAGATCGACAGGCGAATTGTCGCGCACCATCCAACGCATGAACATACATACTCTTTTGCACGACGATGTGGTGTCCTTAGGCACAATGGCCCCGGCTCCGCAGTCTCCGAAATATTTACAGATCGATGCCACCGCTTCAATTCCGGCAGATGCATTGGCATGCACATACTCGCCAAGGCTTCCATGACTGTTCAGCAGACGGCTGTATGCTTCAAGAAACCGCGCCGTACTCCCGTAGGTATATAAACGGTAGAAGCAGTGGGTGTCGTCGGGACGGAACCTCTGGCGGAATTCGCCGCTGCGAAGCCAGTTGTCGATGTCACCGCGACTCCACTCAAGCAGACTGGCAATCTTTGGCATGAACTGCTCACGGCTTCCAAAACTGAACACCGATGCCAGGAACGCCATCGACTCTCTGTTGAGGTTTCCCTCTACCTGATGCATATACCACGACGGGTCGCCGACAATGAAGTCGCGCGTCTCATACTTGTCGGCATAGCCACGCAGCATCTCGGCTATGGCTTTGTCTACTTCCATTGTCATTTCACTATGCGATAGTAGTTCTCTTTACGCGGACGGGCCGGGCGGAGCGGAACAGCCGGATAGCCCAACGCAATAGCGCCAACACCCATCAGACCTTCGGGCAAGCCGAGTAGGCCCATAAGTTCACGACCCTCGTCGGTGGCAAACATCTGTCGCTCACGGTTTATCCAGCAGCTGCCCAACCCTATGGCATGGGCGGCGTTCATCATGTTGCCGAGTACAAGGGTACCGTCGGCGAAACCGTTTGGCCACACCTCTGGTTGCGAACAGAATACCAATACTATCGTAGGCGCGTCATAATACGGATTGCCTTCCTGCTCCGTGAATTTCGAATTCATCGACACCAACTGCTTGATAATGTCCGGATTCTGTACAGCCACGATCCACGGGTCTTGCTTGTTCATTCCCGTCGGTGCATACGTTCCAGCCTCGAGCACTGCGCGAAGTTCTTCGTCTTTAATCTGTTCCGGCCTGAACGAGCGCACACTGCGTCGCTCCCGCAATGATTTTAGAATTATATTATCCATGATTTATTATTATCGTATGTTTCTGCATCCTATTCTCCCAACGCATCTTCGATGATCATCTCGTAGAGCTGCGCGGTGCTGATACCCATGGCACGGGCCTGTTTGGGGACAATGCTCTCGGCACTCTGGCCGGGGATAGTGTTGACTTCGAGGAAGGTGAGGCGCTGGCGCTCTTCGTTGTAAATATAGTCGAAGCGGACCACACCGCGGCAGTTGAGCAAATCATACAGTTTCGACGAAACGTCCTGTATCTCTTCGGCAACCGCCCCGTCGACCTCGGCGGGAGTCACCTCGTTCGAAAAGCCGTCGTACTTGGCAGCATAGTCGAAAAACTCATGCCCGCCTATCGGGATTATCTCGGTGATTGGAAACACATATTTCTTGCCCTTGATTTTCATCACGCCGCAGTCGAACTCACGCCCCTGCACAAACTCCTCGACCAAGACGGCATCGTCTTCCGTAAAGGCCTCTTCGATTGCGGGCATCAACTCCTCCATCCTTTTCACCTTGGTTGTGGCGACACTGCTGCCCCCCGATGCCGGCTTGACGAACACAGGGAATCCGAGACGCTCCTTGATGTCCTTTGTGTCGACATGCTGGCCTTTGTAATACAATCTCGATTTTGCCACTTTCACAATATGATAGCTGCGGACGACAGCATTGCAATATCCCTTGTTGAATGTCAGCGACGATGTGTAGAATCCGCATGTGGTGTATCTTATGCCAAGCAGGTCGAAATAGCCCTGCAAGACACCGTTTTCGCCAGGATTGCCATGTATGATAATGAATGCCAAGTCGAAACGGACCTTCTGACCATTGTCGGTAACGGTAAAGTCCGAACGGTCTATCGGACGACGCGTGCCATCGTCGGCAAGCCAATACCACTGATGGCGGTCGATAACCCCATTATCCGACGAGCCCACAACAATCTTATATACATTATATTTGTCCTTATCCAACGATTCGTACACCTGACATCCGCTATTGATGGATATCTGGTGCTCGCCCGAAAAGCCTCCCATCACTAAAGCAATGTTTTTTTTCATCTTTGAAATATTTTCTTTAATTATGTTCAACTATATATGTTTCAACAGTCTAAGCCATTAGCTTCAATGCAGTGCCCGATGCGACATACGACGGAGCCGTTTTTCCTCTTCATCGCATCGTTCCATCGTTTCCTTGCTCATGAACGTCTGCTGGAATCGCTGCCAAACTATTTCCTCTGCCAACGATGATGGATGCAGCATATCGTCAGCATAAAACCTATAGTCGCGCAACTCGTCCATAACAATCTCATACGAAGGAAAATAAGCAATCCTCGCAGCATCGCAGCTCAGTTCGTTTACAAGTTTGTCGATTGCCACCAGCAGTATAGCCTTGCCTAAAGCATTTCCATGGGCACCGTATGCATTATGCCTTACCGGACTTACCGTAAACACAAGTCTTTTACCACTATCTATCAGACGCTTGCACAGCGGCTTCCACGCTTCCACAATCTCCTCGACCGAGGCAATGGTCTTTCTGAAACTTGATGCCGGCACCTTGTGGCAGTTGCCTACAGCCATCCCATTATTCTGCTCGCCAAACGCGTTGCCCTCTATGCGGTACAGCCACGACGACCCCATGGTGACAATCAGAGTGTTGCACTCGGCCAGAAAGTGGTTTGCCTTTTCTGTACTCGCGTTGCACACATCGAGACAATCCGATTTCTCCCTCCGCGAAAAACTTCCATGATGGTGCCACGAATGCCACAATCCATCACGACAGACGAGGTCCTCCTCCTCTATCTTGACATTGTCCATGCAACGCGTCATGGCATCAGCCAGCGACAGCGGATTGTACAGTATTCCATACGGATTGATATTCACACAGAAACCCAAGTCCTCCATCTTCTTACCCATATTCTCCGTAAAACAGGAGCCTACAAGCATCACCTTGTCGTCGAATCCAATATCGAATCCTGCGCGCTCAACAGCAACCGGAGTATACAACATCCTCTCTTTCATCACTTCCCGTTAAAAGTTATCTGTTTGACTTCTGTCATTTCGGACAGCAGTTTTGAAAACACCTTGGGTTCGACATTCATATCGCCCGACGACATGAAGAGCGACATCCCGTTGTCGCGGTCGTCGACATTCACCGTCAGCTGCACTTTGCCACGATTCTGGCGCACAAGTTTCTTCAGGCGCGAGCAGAAATCGTCAGTCAAATCCTTCAGGTCGATATGGAAATTCATCGACTTGGTGTAAGTCTCCATCACATCCTTCAGCAGCAGCATGTTAGTTATGTTGATGCGCGGTTTCAGTTTGGTCTCGATGCCGTCTTTCTTGAAAGTTTTCTGAACGATTTCGGCTTGCACAAAGACGAAAAGTCCATTTACGCAGAACGAACGGTATTTCAAACAGTCTTTACCATACAGGCGCAACTGGTACGAGCCCATGTAGTCCTCTATCGTCATACTTCCGTATGGGTCGCCGGTCTTCTGCGATATTCCCGAGAATGCCTCTGTCACGATACCCCCGAACCTCACCTCGCGTCGAGTCACGAGCGGCTCCAAGTCGTTGAGTTGCACAACGCTTATTGTCGCATAGTTGTACATCTCTTCCTTATAGTCATTCAGCGGGTGTCCCGTGAGGTAAAAACCGACCACCTCTTTCTCGTAATTGCATTGCTCCAGGCTGGTCCACGGCTCACATTCGGGTATCGAGGGGCGGGCCTCCGTCTTCAGTTCCTCGGTGCTGGCAAACAGGTCTATCTGTCCGCTGTTGGCTGCATCACGTTTATGCATTTGCCATCGTATCAGTTTTTCCAAGAATGTTGGTGCATTGTCGCTTGGCACATCGCGATGCATGTACTGTGCCCTATGCATACCTTTCAATTGGTCCATGGCTCCCGACTTGACAAGCACTTCGAGGTTCTTCCTGTTGACAGCCTTCATGTCGATGCGGTCAAGCAGGTCGAACACGTCCTCGTACGGGCCGTTAGCCTCCCTTTCAGCGATGATGGCGTTTGCCGCTGCCTCGCCCATTCCTTTGATGGCACTCAACCCAAAACGTATCTGCCCCTTCTCGTTGACCGTAAAATTGATTCCAGACTCGTTCACGCATGGTGCAAGTATCTCTATACCATTCTTGCGGCAATCCTCCATCAGTTCCGTGACTCGGGTGATGTCGCTCAGCGACGATGTCATAACCGCAGCCATATACTCGGCCGGGTAATGCGCCTTGAGGTATGCCGTCTGATAGGCGACCCACGAATAGCACGTGGCATGCGACTTGTTGAAGGCGTACGACGCGAATTTCTTCCAGTCCTCCCATATCTTGTGCAGCGTCTCCTTGGGATGTCCGTTTTTTTCGCCCCCCTCGTAGAACAGTACCTCCAGCTCGTTCATCTTCTCAATCTGCTTCTTACCCATGGCCTTTCGGAGCGTATCGCTCTGACCGCGAGTGAAATTGGCAAGCTGGCGCGAGAGAAGCATCACCTGCTCCTGATAAACAGTGATACCGTATGTGTCTTTCAAGTACTTCTCCATACATGGAATATCGTACTCGACAGGCTTACGACCAAGTTTGCGGTCGATGAAATCCGGTATATAATCCATGGGACCCGGGCGATAGAGGGCATTCATAGCGATGAGGTCCTCGAAAACATGAGGCTGCAGCTCACGCAGGTATTTCTGCATTCCGGCCGATTCGAACTGGAACGTGCCGACCGTGTTGCCGTCGCAGAAGAGTTTATATGTCAACTCATCGTCGATAGGAATATGGTCGATATCTATATCTATTCCATGGCTTTTCTTGATAGACTGAAGTGCTTCTTTAATGATTGTCAAGTTCTTCAGGCCAAGGAAGTCCATCTTTATCAGTCCCACCGTCTCGACGACATGTCCGTCATATTGCGTCACCAGCACGTCCTCGCCCGAATCCTTGTCTTTGATGGTACACATCGGGGCGAACTTGGTCAGGTCATCAGCACCGATAATGACACCGCAGGCGTGGATGCCTGTCTGACGGTTCGTGTCCTCCAACTCCTCGGCGTATGTCAGCATCGACTTCAGCTCACCTGCCGGCACATCCATAAACCTCTCCGCATCAGGCATCTCCATAATAGTACGCAGCTCCGGGACATACCTGTAGCAGTTTTTGAGGTTCACCTTGGGCGACTTGCCCTTTTCGTCCTTGACATTCTCCGGGAATCCGCGGTCGGGTATATATCCTTTTATCTGGTTCACAACACCGAGCGGCACTTTCTGTATGCGACCCACGTCGGCGATGGCCGATTTGCTTGCCATAGTGCCGTAGGTGATGATATGAGCCACCTTCTCCTTGCCATATTTCTCTGTAATCCAATCCAAAACCCTACCACGACCGGCATCGTCGAAGTCGACGTCGATATCAGGCAGCGAGATTCGGTCCGGATTCAAGAAACGTTCAAACAGCAAGTCATACTTCAAGGGATCTATATCGGTGATCCATAGGCAATAGGCCACCACGCTACCTGCCGCCGAGCCACGTCCTGGTCCTACGCTCACTCCCAGTTCCTCGCGTGCTCCGCGTATATAGTCGGCAACAATCAGAAAATAGCCGGGAAAACCCATGGTCTTTATCGTATGCAGTTCGAAGGTAATGCGCTCACGTATTTCTTCGCTCAAGGCCGATTGGATTTCCGACAAGGACGACTGCTCGGACAAATCCTGTCTGTCCGCCAAGTAACGCTTTCGGGCTCCTTGCCACACGAGTTGTGCCAAATAGTCGGCCTCGAATTTGATTCGGTATAGCTTGTCGTAGCCTCCAAGTTTGTCAATCTTCTTCTCGGCCTTTTCCTGACTCATGACCACCTCGCCTTTCTCGTTGCGGGTGAACTCGTCAAACAATTCCTGTTCGCTGATGCGCTGACGGTATTCGTCTTCGCTTCCGAATGCGGCAGGTATGTCGAACTCGGGCATAATGGGGTCTGAATCGATGCTGAACGATTCCACCTTATCGGCCACTTCACGCGTATTTTCCAATGCCTCCGGAAGGTCCGAGAAAATCTCGGCCATCTCGTCCGGGCTCTTTAGCCATTCCTGTTTGGTGTAGTGCAGACGGTCGGGGTCGTCGAAATCCTTGCCCGTGCTGAGACAGATGAGACGGTCGTGCGCCTCGCCGTGCTCTTCCTCGACAAAGTGGACGTCGTTTGTAGCGACAATCTTGATATCGTGCTTCCGTGCGAACTCGACAAGTACCGCATTGACCTTCTGCTGTTTGGGGTACGTATCGTAGGCTGCATTGGGTTTGTCAGTCTTGTGGCGCTGCAGCTCGAGGTAGAAATCGTCGCCAAAGAGTCTTTTGAACCACAGCACTGCTTCTTCGGCAGCAGCAATGTCTCCTTTCAGGATTTTCTGCGGTATCTCGCCTCCGATACATGCCGAACAGCATATTATGCCTTGGTGGTACTGCTCCAGCAGGTTATGGTCGATACGTGGCGAGTAGAAATATCCGTCCGTGAATGCTATCGAACTGAGTTTGCACAGGTTCCTGTAGCCTGTCTTGTTTTTGGCAAGCAGAATCAGGTGCCATCCGCTGCGGTCTGCAATACGTTCGCGTCCCGTTTCGGGGTCGCGCTCCTTGACGTTGGCATCTTTGTCGTAGAGTGTGCGGTGTGCACAGTAGGCCTCGATTCCGATAATAGGCTTGAAAAACTGCGTTTTGAGCGTAGCGATCTGCGCATCAGTCGAATCGATACTTTCCTTAATGTCGCTTAGACTCGGTGTTCCTTCCGGCACGGTAGTGTTCGAATACTTCTCCTCGACCTCCTTCAGCTGGCCCTCCAACTCTGTCTTATGGGCCTCCAGTTCCTTGATTTTATCCTTCACCTTGCCGTTCTCCTTTTTGGCATTATCAACAAGTTCTTTAATGCCAAACATGTTACCATGGTCTGTAAGGGCCATGGCATACATGCCGTTGCGTTTACATTTGCCTATAAGGTCCGGCACTTTTGACATTCCGTCCAATATGGAGAAATGCGAGTGGACGTGTAAATGTGTGAAATATGGCATACTACGACAGAGATTGGTTTATTTTTGAAAATGTAAAATTAGCAAAAATAATACAATCCGTTTGACATAATATGTCAATACTTTTCAACAGGACAATATATCGAACTATTCTACAGCACTTTGCACATAACAAACAAGTGCCTTTGGCAAAATCGTCAGCTACCGGTTCTCGCCATAGTATTCCAGACGCCGTTCAATAACGTACATGGGTTTTCCGTTGAGCACATAGCGGCAACTGGTCCAGTTACCATATCGGTCATAGCTATATATTCGCTGTTCTACAGTGGTTTCGGTATTGCCATCGTCAAAAAAGGTTTGTGTCCGCTTCTTCAGGTTGCCTTTCTTGTCGTACTTTCTTTTTTCGGCCCAGAGCAGCAATTCGTCGGCAGTGTATTGCTCTACGGACACGAGGCGGTCGTTGCGGTCGTACGTGCTGACGGTGCGTTTTGCCACCACGCCGCTGTCCGACGAATAGTTGTATTCAATGCTCATCGCAATATTGCCGCCTTCGGCATAGATGCAGTGCGTGGAGCCATACAACCGTCCTCGCTGGTCGTACTGCCGCACCTCCAGCACGTCGCCATCATAGTCGAACCTGTAAATTCTGTTCCCCATGCGGCTCCAGCCATCGCTGTCGGTCATCGTGAGCGGATAGATCGTCACCTGCTCGCCACCGAATCCGCGCTTGCGGTACTCCTTGAGGTGCCCTGTGGAGTCGAATAAATAGGTTTCCTGAAAATTGATGTCGTTGCCCGACTCGTATTTTTGCACGACAGTCATCATTCGGGGCCACGCCTTCAGGTTGTAGCTGTCGTAGTCGGGCTGCGTGAGCGCCTGTCGCGAGTGCTGCGCATACATCAGACAGGGAAACAAGAATAAGAGGCAAAAGATTTTTTTCATAATAATCGTTACTGTTTGGCCTGCTGCCGCAAGCCGTTTTTTTTTTGAAGACACTATTGCAGTTTTTTGTAATGGAAGCGGTGGGGCGTGTCGTCGCCGAGGCGTTTGCGACGGTTCTCTTCGTATTCGGAATAACTGCCTTCGAAGAAGTAGACCTGCGAGTCGCCCTCGAAAGCGAGGATGTGGGTGCAGATGCGGTCGAGGAACCAGCGGTCGTGGCTGATGACCACGGCGCAGCCGGCAAAGTTCTCGAGACCTTCCTCGAGGGCACGCATCGTATTGACATCGATGTCGTTGGTGGGCTCGTCGAGGAGCAGTACGTTGGCTTCGCTCTTCAGTGTCAGCGCCAGGTGCAGGCGGTTGCGCTCGCCGCCGCTGAGCACGCCGGCTTTCTTGCTCTGGTCGTTGCCGCTGAAGTTGAAGCGGCTGATGTAGGCGCGGCTGTTGACCAGGCGGCCGCCCATCTGTATCTGCTCGTTGCCCTCGCTGACCACCTCCCAGACCGACTTTTCGGGGTCGATCTGCACGTGCTGCTGGTCGACGTAGCCGATTTTGACCGTCTCGCCGACGGTGAAGGTGCCGGTGTCGGGCTTTTCGAGGCCCATGATGAGGCGGAACAGGGTCGTCTTGCCGCATCCGTTGGGGCCGATGACGCCGACGATGCCGGCGGGAGGCAGCGAGAAGGTGAGGTTCTCGTAGAGCAGCTTGTCGCCGTAGGCCTTGCTTACGCCCTCTACTTCAAGCACTTTATTACCCAGACGCGGACCGTTGGGGATGAAGATTTCGAGGTTCTGCTCCTTCTCCTTGACGTCCTCGTTCATCATTCGGTCGTAGGCTGCCAGACGTGCTTTGCCCTTGGCGTGGCGCGCCTTGGGGGCCATACGCACCCATTCCAGCTCGCGCTGCAGGGTCTTGCGGCGCTTGCTTTCCTGCTTTTCTTCCATCGCCAGGCGCTGTGTCTTCTGGTCGAGCCAGCTACTGTAGTTGCCCTGCCAGGGGATGCCCTCGCCGCGGTCCAGTTCGAGTATCCATCCTGCCACGTTGTCGAGGAAGTAGCGGTCGTGCGTGACGGCGATGACGGTGCCTTTGTACTGCTGCAGGTGGTGCTCGAGCCACTCGATCGACTCGGCGTCGAGGTGGTTGGTAGGCTCGTCAAGCAGCAGGATATCAGGCTCTTGCAGCAGTAGGCGGCACAGTGCCACGCGACGACGCTCGCCACCACTGAGGTTCTTCACCAGCTGGTCCTCGTCGGGGCAGCGCAGGGCGTCCATAGCGCGCTCCAGGCGGCTGTCGAGGTTCCAGGCATCGTGCTGCTCAAGCAGTTCGGTCAGCTCGCCCTGCCGTTCGCACAGCTTGTCGAAGTCGGCGTCGGGCTCGGCGAAGGCATTGTTGACCTCTTCGTATTCCTTCAGCCAGTCGACAACGTCCTGCACGGCTTCCTGCACCACCTCCTTGACGGTCTTGGTGTCGTCCAGTTTGGGCTCCTGCTCGAGGTAGCCGACGCTGTAGCCAGGTGCGAAGACCACCTCGCCCTGATAGTCCTTGTCGACGCCGGCGATGATTTTCAGCAGGCTTGACTTGCCGCTGCCGTTGAGGCCGATGATGCCGATTTTGGCTCCGTAGAAGAAGCTCAAATAAATGTCTTTCAATATCTGGCGGCTTGGCGGAATCAGCTTGCCCACGCCAACCATCGAGAAGATAATCTTTTTGTCGTCTGCCATAATTTATGTTGATATAATATTGTTATTCAGAATCGGTAATTGGTAAAATATTTGACATTTATGGTCAATTCCTGGTTATTTATGGTAATTCCCGTTCAATGAATCAGATAGCGATAAGTTCTTCGCCAAGATTTTTCAATGCCTGTTTTATTTCAAGTTTGCGGTGCTCGCTGGGCGTTTTTATTCCATATATATATTTCGACAAAAGGCTTTTGTTTATGCCCATCTGACGAGCCACTTCCGATACGTTTAGTTGTGGAAAGCGTTTGAAAATCTGTGCTATTTCGTTATCGCTGTCGGGTTCTTTTTCTTCGAGGAAACTGGATATATGTATGTCTTCGTCGATTTCGGGCCACCGCACTGCATCGCCCTGCGGGTCGATTATGTATTCTTGTCGCTGTTTGCTGCTTGCATCCATCAACAACGGGAATGCTTCCAGCGGACGACTGTGGGTTTGCCCTGCGCTGTCGCGCATATAGATGCGCCCTTCGTCAAACCATATTGTTTTGATTGATATGTTATTCATCGTGATACTCCTTCCAGGCTTTTATGAATTCTTCTTGATACATTTTTGTTATTTCCAGCGCTCTTTTTAGGTCTCGCGGTTTTATTCCAGTATTTTCAATTAGAGTAACTTCAGGATCTATTGCGATTTTTGCTTTTCCATCAGCATTCTGTATGTGTACGTGCATTGGTAAATGCTCCTCTGAATAGAAGAAGAAACGTAATCCAAACAAGTTTAGTAATGTTGGCATATCATTATTATTTTTTGCAAAAATAGGAATAAAATTTTATCCCCACAAATTTATTTTGCCGGTTTTGGGAAAAGTCGTATTTTTGCATTCGCAAACCGAAAGGAAGGTTTGACGAAAGAAAGCGCATTTTCGCCTTATTCCGATCGTGTAAATCTCGACAATTTACTCATCATCTGCAAAGTTAGGAATAAAGGAGTTCCGAGATGCTCCATTGGATTATATTGTACCCAATATACGTCCATTTGTGGAGCAATTCACCAAACTTTATATTCACATCACAGGGAAGTCGAGACCCTTACACGAGAAGATAGAGACATAATGGATGGCTCCACTTTCTTCGTTGTACTTATTCCCCATCGATCCGTTGCGGCGGATTTGCAATCCGACGCTGCTTAATATAAGGATTTGTAATCCGCAAATCATTGAAACGGCGACTTATGGCCCTTTCGCGCAGTATAAAAAAACAATCGGACATTAACTCTAATGTCCGATTGTTATATTATAATATGGATGGATCCCCTGTCGCAAAGGTATTAATACTTGATTAGTCGTCGAACTTTATATCCTTCACATTGAGCTGGATTTCGGTCTTGCCGCGCCAGTAGTTTTCTTCGAGCTGATAGCAGACGTCGAACATCTCCTGGCGGCTGACGCGGTTGTAGTATTCGCCCAGCTGGAAACCAATGGCTGGAAAGGCATTGGCACTGTCGGACGAGAGTACAGAGAACTTCAGGTGGTTGGAACCCACCACACGCGGCGGCTGAAGCGGATTGCTCTCCAGATGGCGTGTAACAAATATGGGCATCGTGTTATCCGGACCGAACGGTGAGAACTGCTTCAAGATGCGGAGGAATTTCGGCGTGATGTCCGAAAAGTTGATTTCTGTGTCTATCTCGATCTCGGGGGTTGTTGCCTCGGCTGGGATTGTGCGACTGACCACATCCTCAAAACGTTCCACAAAGAGCTCGAAATTTTCCGGTCTGAGCGACACACCGGCAGCACTCTTGTGACCACCGAAGTGTTCCAACAGGTCGCTGCACTCTTCCAAGGCGGCATGGATGTCGAACTCCTTAATACTACGGGCCGAGCCGACATAAAGGTCGTCTGTCGAGCGTGTCAGCACTATCGTGGGACGATAGTAGGTCTCGACAAGACGCGAGGCGACGATACCGACAACGCCGCGGTGCCAGTCCTCGCCATAGAGCACTATCGAGTGGCGTCCTCCAAGTGCGGGGTCGCTCCCCAAACGGCGTTTGGCTTCCTCGGTAGCCTGCGTGTCGAGGCCCTTGCGTTCCATATTGTAGTTGTTGATCTCTTCGGCAAGCTTTGATGCCACCTCCATATTCTCGGCCAGCAGCAGTCGTACCGAATCGAAGGCACTGTGTATACGTCCGGCTGCATTGATACGGGGTCCTACGAGAAAAACCAGATCACTGATATTGAGGTCTTTTTCGAAATACGAGTCCTTGTCCGGATTGTCGATGCGATCCTCCTTCGAGCGTGCCTCGATATGTCCGTATGTAAGTATCGCTTCGATGCCCGGACGCGGATAGGTGTTGATGACTTTCAGTCCGAACGAAGCCAAAACCCTGTTCTCGCCTGTCATCGGGACAATGTCCGAGGCGATGCTGACAGCCACGAGGTCGAGGTAACGCAACAGTTTCAGTTTCAACATCTCCAGATTCTTCTGCTGGTCGCGCGACAACTCCGCGCCCGAATCGCACAGCCGCACCCCTATCTTCTGCTCCATATACGCTTCGACAATCTTGAAGCCTATGCCGCAGCCCGACAGCTCCTTGTATGGATATGGGCAATCGGCGCGCTTGGGGTCGAGGACGGCACAGCAGTCGGGCAGTACGTCGCCTGGCAGGTGGTGGTCGCCGACAATGATGTCGATTCCAAACTGTTTTGCATACTCAGCCTGCTCGATTGCCTTGATGCCGCAATCGAGGGCTATAATCAACTTTACGCCAGTTTGTTTGGCGTAGTCGATACCTTGGAAGGATATCCCATATCCTTCGGTATCGCGATCAGGAATATAGAAGTCGATGTTGTAATGCAGGGTATGGAAGTAAGAGTACACCAGTGCCACCGCCGATGTTCCGTCGACGTCATAGTCGCCGTATATCAACATTCTTTCCTTCTTGCGCACTGCATCATTAATGCGCGCAATAGCACGGTCCATATCTTTCATCAAGAATGGATCGTGAAGTTGGTCTAAACTCGGACGGAAGAAATGTTTTGCTTCCTCAAAAGTAGTCACACCACGTTCTACAAGCAGCGTAGCAATAATTTTGTCTACACCCAAAGAATCCGCAAGTTTTTCAACAACCTCTATTTCATAATCTTTCCTTAATATCCAACGTTTTTTACTCATTTTTTACTGGGCGTAAAATTACAAACTTTTCCGCAATTGAGGAAAAAAATTTTCACAACGCCTCCGTAAACATCAGATATCAAACAATTTATTTTTTAAATTTTATTAATATATTACTTCTTTTTCCTCCATTGGGCCAAGAGGTTGTAGCGCAGTATCGTAGTGCGGTAAATCTTTGCTGCAATCCATGTGCATAGCGGTATCGAGACCAGAAGCAGCACCATCGATGTGACCACCTGCCCGGTTGGGACACCGAAGGGTACGCGCAACATCATCGCCACCGGCGACGTGAAAGGTATATACGAAAGCACCTGGCTGAGAACGCCCGACGGGGCATTCATCATGGTTGGCATCAGCAGCAGTGTTATCAACAACGGTATGGTTAGAGGCAGCGAGAACAGCTGGGTGTCGGTGTCGTTGTCGCTCATGGCACCGGCAGCAGCAAACAGCGTGGCATACAGCAGATAACCGAACAGGAAATAGAAGAGGAACAGCGGCACTATCACTTTGAAATCAATCGATGCTATACCCTCTACAAGCTGAGGTATTTCGCCAAGCTGGCCGGCTTGCTGCATCTGTGCTGTAGCCTCGCTCCCTTTTGTTGCAAGTTCCGCAATCTCATGTTTCTCCGTGGCCATCCGGAAGAGGTCGCTGTTGCTGGCCTGTATTCCGACCAGCGCAATGCCCGTCAGCGCAATCCACAACAAGAACTGCGTAATGCCGACCATAGCGATGCCTATCACTTTGCCCATCATCAGTTGGAACGGTTTGACCGAACAGATTATGACCTCCACAATCCTGCTCGATTTCTCCTCGACCACACCACGCATAACCTGGGCTCCAAACATGAAAATCACCACGTATATCAACATCGACAGGATCAGTCCCAGTCCGCTTTTCACTTCGATGAAAGCCTCCATGCCAGTCTCCATATCCTCCGTCCGCAGGTTTATCTTGGTGTTGCTTATCAGCGCATACTCGTCGTCGCTAATACCATGTGCCTGCAACAGCCTGTTGCGCAGAATACTTTGCAGCTGGCGGTCCACATCGAACCTCACCTGCTGCGTTGGCAGATCGCTCTTGTAATACAGACAGGCATCGGTCGGGATGGCATCGGTGGCACGCCGACGTATGTACAGAATGGCATCGGCATCGTCTTCCGAATCCATAGCCCGGCGGGCATAGTCGAAAGTGGCAGCATAGCGGTACGCGACATTGTCGGTCGACACAAACCGGCTATCGCTCCGCAACGTGTCTTCCCTGTCCAGGCCTCCAAACAGGCCTGATTCGTCAACAACCATCACCACAGACTTTTCGGCAGGCTTCAAGGCCAAGTAGATGGGTATGGCATAGAGGGCTGCAAGCAAAATCGGCACTATTATGGTCAATATCCAGAACGACGGCTTGCGTACACGGGTAAGGAACTCACGTTTTATGACAAGAACTATCTTATTCACGGTCACCTCCTTTCTTGACAGTAGCAATGAAGATGTCGTTCATCGACGGCAGTAGTTCCCGGAATGACACTATGCGCACCTGCGGCAGCAGCACAGCAAGCAAATCGTTGGCGCTCCTGTCACTGCCAAGAGTCACCCTCAGAGCATTACCCTCCTCGACCGTGCAGTCCACGCACCATTCCGGCATTTGCAGATTGTCGGGCCTCCTGTCCAACTCCACACGGTATGTCCCTGCGCTGTAGGAACGTCGTATTTTTTCGACATTGCCGCTGAGGACAACGTGCGACTTGTTTATCAGCGCAATATCGTCGCACAGTTCTTCTACCGACGACATGTTGTGCGTCGAGAGAATCACCGTAGCTCCACGCTTCCGCAGGTTCAGAATCTCCTCCTTCAGCATGGTTGCATTGACAGGGTCGAAGCCGCTGAAGGGCTCGTCGAAAATCAACAGACGCGGTTCGTGAAGCACCGTCACTATAAACTGCACCTTCTGCTGCATGCCCTTTGAGAGCTGTTCCACAGGGCGGTTCCACCAGTCTGCTATGTCGAACTTCTCGAACCATTGCATCAGTCTTTTCTCAGCATCCCTTTTGGCAAGTCCTTTGAGTTGCGCCAGATAGACGGCCTGTTCGCCGACCTTCATCTTGCGGTACAGTCCGCGTTCTTCAGGCAGATAGCCAATCTCACGCACATCGGCATCGCTCATCGGCTGCCCGTTGATCAGCAACTCGCCACGGTCCGGGAGGCTTATGCGGTTAATAAGCCTGATCAATGTGGTCTTGCCGGCACCGTTGGGGCCAAGCAGACCGAACACAGTCCCCTCTTCCACGCCGAGACTGACGTCGTCAAGCGCCCTGAAGGAACCGTAGTTCTTTTCTATATGCAAAGCTTCGAGAAACATATCTTATCTTTTTCGTACAAAGTCAATCCTTATCAGCACCTCTTCCAATGCTATCATCAACAGGCACAGCAACAGGCACCAGCGCCACAATTTGTAGCCTTCCGTCTGCTCCTTGAGGTAGACATCCAACGGCTTGTCGCTGTTCTGTACAACACTGCACCGCGCCACATTATTGTCTTTCACCATTTTCTTCAGCTCGTCGGCACCAAGAAACTGCATGTGCGACTCAATCCTCGAATAGTTGAATGACACGCCTTCTTTTGCTGCGCCCTCACATTCAAGGATGTAGTTACCAGCTCCGTTAAGTGGACCGCGAGGGAAGAACACGAATCTGCTGCCCAGTCGACGGATGTCAGGAATCTCTTCAAATTCCGGCACACCATCCATACGCATGCGCACTTTGCCTTCCGTGCCGCCATAGTCGCCACTCAGCACCAGCGGTTCTTCATTGCCAAACGACACATACAATGCCGTCGGCGGTACACTGTACAATGCCATATTGTACACTGTCGGGACAAACAAAGCCTGACGCACAAAATCGGAGTGTTCGTCGCGCAACGGTGCCGCTATCAGGTACAACCGTCCGGCGCCACTCTGCGTAACACTTATGTATTCGTCGCCGTTCGACAGGGTCATTATCGGCTCACGTATGGTCGATGCCGACGACTCCAACCGGTAATAGTCCGTAACCGTCGGCATCTCGACATCCTTGTTGCCCCCAGCAAATACATTGCTGTACAACGCATTGTCGAAATTGACCGCAGCCACCGGGAATCGTCCTTGCCGTCTCGACCCGATGCGTGGAGCAGCAAACAGGCCAAGAGCCTCGTTATAGCTGTCCACATCAACATCGCTGCCCAATATCACAACCGCCGTACCGCCGTCGTCAACGAAGCCTTTGAGAGACTGCGACATTCCGCTTGGCATAGATTTAAGTTCGTCGAGGACAATCACATCTGTGCCATCGATGCGGCTGAAGTCCATCTGTTGTACAGCCATCGATGCCATCACAACAGTCGAGTCGCCGTCAAACAGTTTTTCCAAGAAAATGTTTCTGTCCGCACCCTCCACGATGAGCCCCCTGATGCGGTCGCGGACATTGATGGTGAAATAGTGCTTGTCGTCGAACGTGACAGGATAGTCGACCGTCTCGACGCGGCAGTTTAGTATTCCGGTCATGTCCACAACAAAATGCATATCCACCTTCGAGCGGCTTTGTGCCGGCAGGTCGACAGTAGCCAATGCCCGTTGCCGTTCGTTGACAAAAAGCGTTACCGGCTGTTTTTCAAGATCCTCATCGCTCTCGTTGCAGACCCATACCTCTACCGTCACACTGCTGCCCTTATTGGTCACCGGAGCTCCAAGAGCCACAGAATCGATATATACATTGCTTCGGCCAACCGATTCGAGAGGCACCAACGTCAGCCCTATGGTGCTATCCTTCTTCAGGTCCGACAAATCGACCGTCGAAGCCTGAAAGTCGGAAATGATATATGCCTGACGGTTTTCGCCTCCGCCATAGCTAAGGAAATCAGACAGTTTCTGTACCGCTGCTGCTATCGTCAGTGTCGAGCCGCTGCTTTCCACGTCGTCAATCTCCGTAAGCATATCATCCTTGTTCAGCCAATGGAACTGTCGGCCAGCGGCATCGGATGTCATCAGCTGGAACCTGTCGGTAGGGCCATAGGCCGCGACGATTTCGCGCGCCTTCCCTTTGGCTTTTTCCAGAAGCGACACGCTGCCGTCCGTACCATCCATGCTGAACGAATTGTCGATATAGACACTCACCAGATTGTTGCCACTGGCAAAGGTGTTGTCGCCCTTCTTGATCACAGGTCGTGCAAAGGCAAGTACCAGAAAAACAATGGCCAGTATTCTTGCCGCCATTATCAGTATCTGCCTCAATGTCGACTGCTTCCTCGTCTCGGACTGGAGCTGTTCCAAACGTTCCACATTGCTGAAGTACACCTTTTTGTAACGCCTGAAATTGAACAGGTGTACCACAACCGGAATTGCAACAGCAACAAGTCCTATCAGAAATAATGGAGCCGTGAATATCATTTTTCCGTTTTCATTTTTGTTTTCGTCCCGAAGTACCTGCAGATATCTTTAATCCCGCATTCCTCACAATGCGGAGCCCGAGCCGTGCACACATAGCGTCCATGGAGTATTAGCCAATGGTGGGCTACAGGTATCTTCGCGGGCGGTATATGCTTTTCCAAAACCAGTTCCGTCTGCAGCGGGCTCTTCGACCCGGTCGTCAGACCAATGCGCTCCGACACGCGGAACACATGAGTGTCCACCGGCATGACCGACTGGTTGAATTCCACTGCGGCGACCACATTTGCCGTCTTTCGCCCAACCCCTGGCAGAGTTTGCATCTGCTCCACACTCTCAGGCACCTTGCCTCCAAAATCCGCCACCAGCTTCTCTGCCATTCCTTTCAGATGGCGGCTCTTGCTGTTAGGGTACGACACCGACTTGATGTAACCGTATATCTCATCAATCGATGCCGACGCAAGCGCCTCCGCATCAGGATAGGCAGCAAACAAGGCAGGAGTAACCATATTGACACGCTTGTCGGTACATTGTGCCGACAGCATCACAGCAACGAGCAGCTGGAACGTATTCCCATAGTGCAACTCGCTCTGCGCCTGAGGCATCTCTTTCTCAAAGAATGCAATCAATCTGTCATATCTGTCTTTTATTTTCATCTCTCAAGTTGGGAAGACTCAATTCTTAATTTTCACCGTTACCACCACTGGGTGATGGTCCGAAATCTCCGATTTAATTCTCTTGTATGCCACCGTCTGCAGGTCACGCGTGTGGACAATCATGTCGATGCGATAGGCTGGAAACGTCGTGGCACGTCTTTTGGTAAACGTTCCATGATACGTCGTACTGAACCCTTGGCCTTCAACACAATAACTATCATCAAAATAGCGTCGGCACTGCTGATAGAAATACGATGCCGGAGTTTCGTTGAAATCGCCTGCCACAATGGTCATGCGGTTCCTTTTCTCGAAGTACTCCTCCAAGACGCCCCACTCCCGTTCATGATTCATAATTGTACGACGGAATTTCTGCAGCGTGCTGCGTCCCGTCAGGCTGTCGACATTACCATGCGAAATGTTCTCAATCTGCTTGTGGTCGCTCTCATCGAGCCCATACGAATTAAGATGCAGACAGTACAACCTCAGAGTGTCCGTTCCCCAAAGCAGATTCACATACAGTTTCGACGGCCCTTCTATGCGGACCACCCTGACGATAGGCAACTTCGAGAAGACGACCTCGCCAGTCATCGACCCGTTGTCGTAGCCCGAAGCCATGTGTCCGTAGCCACGCTCCTCCAGCATCTGCGTCAGATGCACATCGCCGCTTTTGCCTATATATTCCTGCATGGCAAGCACATCGGGTTGCTCTTCGTCGACCATTTCAAGAAACGACAACATGTTCGAATCGGACCCCTCGCCATCCAGCTCCACGCCGTTGAAATGATGGGCATTGAAAGTCATCACCTTCAGCACCCTCTCCCCTTCCTGTGGCTCATACGCCTCGTTGCCACCCACCTGAAAATACAGCGGCACGTAGCTCCATCTTGCCACAATAGCCACGACCGACAGCAGAAACCATTTGCTCTTGAAACAAAGCCATACGACAACAAACAAAGCATTGGCTATCAAAAAATAAAGATACCCGTAACTCAGCAGCGAAACTATCATCGAGTCCGAGGGAGCAATCTTTCCCGCCATGGTCGATGCCAGCATCAGCACAGCGAGTATAAGGTTAATTATCAGTAGTATGAGTTTGATAAGTTTGCGCATTACATTTCAAATCAAAAAATCGACAAACAACTTAATTCATCATAAATAAATCACTTGTAATTAAACAAGAATTCTTTCTCACTTTTCGACAGAGCCTCGTATCCATGTTTTGATATCTTGTCAAGTATCTCATCAACACGTCTTTGATTTTCAGCTCTTCTGCGATTATATTCTTCATCGGTAAGAGGTCTTCCCCCGTCCGTTTTTTTCGTCTTCCCCATCTTTTTCCCACGTCGGACAGTGCTGTTTTTTTGACGAACCGGACGCGACGCCATCATCCTTATTGCCACCACCGACAGCCATCCGGCCAAAGCGCCTCCGAGGTGCGCGATATGGCCTCCTGCATTCGATGCCGGTATCGACAGCAAGTCGATAATCACAATCGCAAGAGCCAGCCATTTCAGCTTTACCTGAAACGTGCGTACCAACCACAAACCGACCTCCTGATTGGGTACATATACCGCGACGGCGACAAACACTCCAAGAACTGCAGCCGAAGCCCCCACAAGCGTAGACACCTGCATCCGCCCAACAGGGAACATGTTGTATACCAACAAATACAGCAGCGCACCGACAATGCCGGCAACAAAATATATCCATCCGAAACGTTTACTGCCCAAATATCGGCAACACATTGTGCCTCCGACAAACAGCATCAGCATGTTGAACAGTATATGCCACAGTCCGTCGTGCAGGAACATGTATGTAAGCAACGTCCAAGGGCGGCGCAGCAGGTCGCTCCATTGCGACGACAACGCCAACCATTCGTACCACCCTTCGCGCGCCGTGCCATTCGGCAAAGCATACAAATAGTCGACAAGCGGGAACAGTAGCATCAACACCCACAGCGCTACATTCACAATTATAAGTATCGACAGCAAGCTCCCACTTTTCAAAAACTCCGACAGCTGGTTTCCAACACGTTGTTTCTGCATTTTATTTTTTTTTGATTTGCAAATTTACATAAAAAAAACAAGTACAGAAAAATTATCGTATATTTGCATCGCTAATTGGAACGAACAAATAACTGTGCCGATTCAAATAACACTTAAAATCAATGTCAAACCCTTATTATAAAACATCCGAACAATGACCGGCTTACGTTTTGCTCTTGTCGGAAAGCGTCTGGGACATTCCTTTTCGAAAAAATATTTCGATTCGAAATTCGAAATGTCAGGACTTGACAAATACAGCTATACCCTGCTCGAAATGCCGGATTTGAGCAACCTGACGAACATTGTGTCGCGCTGCAGCCTCGACGGTTTCAACGTGACAATTCCGTACAAACGCGACATACTGCCGCTTCTCGACTCTCTTGACCCCACTGCCGAAGACATAGGCGCCGTCAACACGGTTGCCGTATGCCACACCGCCTCCGGCATCGCCATGAGGGGATACAACACCGACGCTCCCGCATTCGAACAGACACTGAGACCTCTCATCACACACCAGCATCGCAAAGCTCTCGTCCTCGGCACCGGCGGAGCTGCCCAGGCTGTCGCTTGGGGACTCAAAAAACTCAATATCGACTTCGTTTTCGTTAGCCGGCACCCCGAACTGCACACACTCAGCATCGGGTATGACACCCTATTGCGACTGAACCGGGACGACTTTGACTATCAAATAATCATCAACGCCACACCCGTAGGGATGTTCCCCGACATCGACAGCACACCCTGGTGCCGCCCCGACCTGCTAACCAGCGGACATATATGCTACGACCTCACTTACAACCCCTCTCCCACACGGTTCCTCAAGGAAGCCGCCGCCCATGGAGCTACAATCGTCGGAGGTCTCGAAATGCTGCATCGGCAAGCCGATTTGGCATTCGAAATATGGACCCATACCTCAACTTCTAATTCCCAATCATCAAAGTGAAAATAATCCACACCAGCGACTGGCATCTCGGCCACATGCTATACGGTTACGACCGCAGCATGGAGCAAAACAGCATGATCGACCAAATGGTCGACCTCGTAGGCTCCCACCGCCCCGACGCGTTCATCGTCAGCGGCGACATTTTCCACACCTCTTCGCCCTCCAACCACGCCCAAAGCATGCTGGCAGAAGGGCTGATGCGTATTCGCAGTGCAAGTCCCGCGACAACAATTATAGTAACCGCAGGAAACCACGACAGCGGTGCCCGCCTCGAAGTGTTCCGCACTCCGTGGAAAGCCCTCGGCGTCCATGTCGTCGGACAATACTATCGCGACGACCTCCAGCAACACATCATCGAGATAGACGGCAAAGGTTTCGTAATCGCCCTCCCCTACATAAATGAATTCTTCATAACAGACGGGCTATACGAGACCCTTCAATACATGGTGGCCGACCGCAACAAAGAAGGCCTGCCGGTAGTCATGATGGCACACACAACCGTAACGGGATGCGACATCAGCTGGCACAGCAACTCGAACGAATATTCAGCCGGCGGCATCAACAGCCAACCCCTTGAATCCTTTGGCAACGGCTACGACTACCTTGCCCTGGGACATATCCACAAGCCACAACGTCTGAGCCCTAAAGCCTTCTACTGCGGCACTCCGCTACCCATAGGATTCGACGAAGAGGGCGACCACGGCGCTCTCTTGGTAGAAATACCAAAGCATGGCGACACCCCGACAGTGACGCCTCTGCCTATCAAAAACCCGCTGCCACTCAAGACCCTCCCCGAGCCGGATTCATGTCCAGCCCCTCAGACGTGGGACAACGTCAGGCAACTATTCGAAGCATTCCCCGACGGCGACGAATGCTACATACGTCTGAATGTCAAGGTCGACAACAGCGGTTTCATACCAGCATCGGCTGCCCAGACAGCAGCCCATATCGCCGAAAAGAAACAGTGCCGTTTCTGCCACATCAACCCAATCAGGGAAACTGCTAACAACAGCGCGGACAGGAGACAACTTAACGTCGACGAGTTCCGGCAAGAGAAACCCATCGACATATTGGCCCGATACCTGCACGACAAAAACATCGTGTTCGACAACGACATGCATGAAGTATTCGACGAGGTCCTACGCAACCTGAACATTTAATTCCCAACCACATGAAGCTACACAAACTCACCATACACAACATCGCCTCGATCGAAGATGCAACCATCGACTTCGAACAGCCGCCCCTTTCGGGCAGCGACGTGTTCCTCATCACTGGCAAAACCGGCTCCGGCAAATCGACCATCCTCGATGCCATCAGCCTCGCCCTCTACGGCGACACCCCGCGAATGGCCCATACCAAGATGGAAGGCTCCGTGGCCGATGGCGACAAATCCACAACCATAGGAGATGTCCGGCAACTGCTGCGCCGCGGCACCGGCAAAGGCGATGTAGTCCTCGAATTCACAGGCAGCAACGGCTTACGCTACGTCGCTACATGGGGCGTAAGGCGTGCCTATGACAAGGCCGACGGGACACTGCAAGGCCGCACATGGAACCTGACGTGGGAAGGCAACAGACTCACAAAAGACCAGGAAATCAGAAACGAAATCGACAGAGCCGTCGGTCTCTCTTTCGACCAGTTCTGCCGGACGACAATGCTGGCTCAAGGCGATTTCACGCGATTCCTTAACAGCAAAGACGAAGACAAGTCTGAAATACTCGAAAAAATCACCGGCACAGGCATCTATACCAAGATTGGACAACGACTGGCCGAAATCACATCACTGAAACGACGTGAATGCGACAATGCAAAACTTGTCCTCGACAACATACAGATGCTGAGCGACGAGCAGAAAGAGCAGCTCAAAGCCGAGCAAGAGGAGAGGCAACATCAATGCAGCCTTATTGACACCGAGTTGAAAACTCTCGGAGAAAAAGTCAACTGGATCGGTAAATACATACAGCTGCACCGCGACATCGACGATGCTGGAAAGAACTATAGCCAAGCCTTGGAGAACAAAGACTGCGAGGCCGTCAAATCAAAGTCCGACACCGTCGGCCGCTGGAACGCCACAACAAACGCGCGCCAATGGGTCGCAGCTCTCGCCACTGCCAAGGACGAACAGAAAAAGCGGCAACAAGAAATCGACAACCTCGGCAAAGAATGGCAACAGCTCGACAGACAGCTCGACAAGGCACAGCAGACCATCAACCGGCAGCAACAGAAAATCGCCGAAATCGACGCCATGCTCCTGTCCGAAGAAAAACGCGCGACGATTTACGAGCAGTCACAAACTATCGTTGTACATCTCAACAGCATAGCCGACAGTCTGACCGCCATCGAGAAACACAGCAACGACAAAGCCACACTCGAGAACAAACTTAACCAGCTGCAAGAGAATCAGAAATCGGCACAGGAGGGTGAGACCCTGTTGATTTCGAAAATCAAGGAATGCGAGAAGAAGCAAAGCGAATACAAAGCGAAATTACAGAGCGAAAATATCGACACCCTGCGCGAGCAGCAGAACAAATACCTGCAGCTGCTCAACAGTCTGGAAATAGCATCCGTACAATCGGATGCCTACAACAAGGAGGTCGACAGAATTGCCAGCGAACGCAAGTCTCTCAACAATCTCAGCAATGAGACGAAAAAGCTCGAACAGCAATGCGAGGAACGTAAAGAGGCTTTAACGAAAGCCCATTTCGAGGTCGAAAGCCACAAACTCGTGCTCGAGCGCCTCGAAGACTCCGCAGGCAAATGGGCTGTGGCCATACGCGCCAAGCTCGCCGAAGGAGACACATGCCCCGTATGCGGACAGAGCATCGACCTGGCACATCTCCCGCATGAGGAAATCCTTTCCAGCTCCATCAAAGAAGCGCAGGACGAACTGAAAACAGCCGAAAACAAGCTCGAAGAACTGAAAAAAAAGGACCTCGACGACAAGGCAACCATCAAGTCTAACGACGACCAATACACCAGACGCAGCAAAGACATCGACAACGCATCACAGGAAAACGGAAAGGCACAGGAAAAGCTCAACAATCTGCTCGCCTCTATCGAAGAGAAATGCGCCGAATTGGGAATCGAAATTCCGGAGACAGATGAAACCTGGCCAAAACACAGCGCGATACGCCATGAAGCGCAATCACGGCATTCGGCGATAGAGTCACGGCTGAAAGAACTGGGCGAATACGAGAAGCTACTCAACAGCCTTCGCGACGAAGAGAAAAAGCTGTCGGACGACCTTGAAAAAGCACGCGCCAAAACTTCAAACATCAAAGACGAAATATCGAAGCACAAGCAGGAGATAGCATCAGCCGCATCTCTCATCAAAACGAAGAATGACGAAATAAACGACAAGAAAACCGAGCTTTCGCAACTGTTCGGCACCAATGCCGACATGACAAAAATAAAATGGGATGACGTTGCATACATCTCAAACCTTGCATCAAAAATCATCGACGCAACCAACAAATACACCGCAGCAGTTCAAGAACGCGAAAAGCTGAAACACAAAACCGAAAGCTTCACAACGTCGATAACAGGCATCAACACGACCCTCGACAAAATACGCGAACTCCACACTTTCGACACCGCCGACTCTTCCAAATCCCCCGTTGTCGAGGATGGCCTTTCTGAACCTGACTTCGAGGCCCTGGGGCTCGAGGCACAGAATCTTTTGACCAAAATAACCTCCGCAAAAAGCCTGCTCGGGAACGCACAGAAAAATATCGATGAAAACAGCCAGCTTGTCGACAACTATCTGGCCTCACCCGATGCCGTCGCGCTGGGGCAATTAGAAGAGCTCTGCAAATACACCCCCGACGAGATTGCACGCCTCAAGGCCGATGTCGACAAAGCGCATGAAGATGTCACCATCGCCAAGTCGAAACTCGATGCCCTCAACAAACAACTCGACGATTTGATCAATTCGTCAACAGAAATCTTTGCCGACGGGGAGCAGACTCCTGGCGAAGCGCCAGTGCCTCTCTCGGTTGCGGAATATGAATCAATCCGAACAGACCTCGGCCTTCGCATTTCGGCACTGAACGCCAAACTGTCGACTTTCAATCAGGAAATCGGTGCCTGCCGCAAAACACTTGACGACGACCAGAAGCAACACGAGCAACACGCCTCGCAAGTCGAAGAATACAACAGGCTCTGCTCCATTTATGACAAATGGGAACACCTGAACATGCTTATCGGCGACTCCAAAGGCAAGACATTCCGCAACATCGCACAGAGCTACGTGCTTGCCAACCTGATTCATTCCGCCAACAGCTACATGTCCATGCTGTCGGATCGCTATCGGCTCAACGTCCAGCCCGGCAGCTTCGTCATCACCGTGTCCGATTCGTTCCTCTCCGGAACGCAGCGCGCCGCCAGCACCCTGTCGGGTGGCGAAAGTTTCCTCGTCTCGCTGGCACTCGCTCTGGCCCTGAGCGACATCGGGCAGAAACTCGCTGTCGACACACTCTTTATCGACGAGGGATTCGGCACCCTAAGCGGCGAACCGCTGCAAAACGCCATCACGACACTGCGGTCACTGCACCTCACCACAGGCCGTCATGTAGGCATCATCAGCCACATCGAGGAACTAAAGGAACGAATACCTGTCCAGATCCAGGTCAATCAGGAAAGCAGCAGCTCAAAAAGCACCATCGACATTCTGCCGAAGCAATAGCGGCGCACCCTTTGTCAGTCGTCGATAGCCAGCCCGCCGAGCGAGGTCTCCTTGTACAGGCTCGGGAGGTCGTGCCCTGTCAGCTTCATGGTACGCACCACCTTGTCGAAACTGATAATATGCCGTCCGTCGCTCATCATGGCGTAGATATTGATATCCAAGGCTCGAAGGGCTGCCATTGCGTTGCGCTCGATGCACGGTATCTGAACCAGACCGCACAACGGGTCGCAGGTCAGTCCCAGGTTGTGCTCCATTGCCATCTCAGCAGCATACTCAATCTGTTTCGGGCTTCCCCCGAAGAGCTGGTTGCTGGCCACAGCTGCCATAACGCAGGCGCTGCCGACCTCGGCCTGGCATCCGGCTTCGGCACCGCTTATGGTAGCATTGTGCTTGATAACGTTGGCAAAAAGGCCTGCAGTGGCCATGGCTCGCAATATCTCGCGGTCGCTGAATCCATGGTTCTTTTTCAGATGATACAGCACTGCCGGAAGCACGCCGCTGCTGCCACACGTGGGGGCCGTGACAATCTTTGCGCCACATGCGTTCTGCTCGCTTGTGGCAAGGGCGTATGCAATGACCAAGGCGCGGCTCTGCAACGAGGGCTTGAATGCACTGGCGCGGATAAAGTACTGGTGTGCCTTGCTGCGCAAATGCAGTCCGCCGGCAATGACGCGGTCGTCCTGCAGTCCCTCTTCAATGGTCTGCTGCATCTGCTGCCACATCTCTTCGAGATAGAACCACAGACTTCCGTCCTCGCATTTTTCCACATATTCCCAGAAGCTCAATCCCTCGTGGTCGATATATTCCATAATGTCTTTCATCGTGTTGTGAGGATAGACCTCGCCCTCTGGAGTGATGCCCAGCGGCACCTCGCCTTCCTCTGTGGCCAAATAGCCGCCACCGATGCTGTATACCAGCCATGAGTCCACAACCGCCCCCTGCGGGTCCAAAGCCTCGAAGAACATGCCGTTTGTATGGAATGGTTTGATGACATCGGCGCGCCATACAATCTCCACCTCCTTGGGTGCCAATCCACGTTTGATGGCAAGGTCGGTGTGGTGGCCGCGCCCTGTGGCTGCAAGCGAACCATACAGAGTCACCCTGTAGCTCGAAGCCTGCTTGCTACGCGCTGCGAACATCGTTGCAGCCTTGTGCGGACCCATCGTGTGACTGCTGCTGGGCCCATATCCTATTTTATATATCTTCTTTATTGTCTCCATTCTGTCTCATTTTGCAGTTTCTGAATCGCGCTGCAAAGGTACATTTTTTTTCTTATTGAATGTACTTTCTCTTTGCGTATATAAAATAAACGTAATTTTACCGTCAGAAAACCGGATAGTGATGATACAACAACAAAGTAAAACAAAATCAACATTTTGAATAATTTGAATATAATTTGTTTAATTTCTGCTCGTAGAGCATTATGACATTCGCCCGAGAGCTGAAGAGCCGGAGAAAAAGTTTTTCTGCAATATCAGCGTTTTCTGCGGGACACAAGAAATCCACAAAATTTACTTACCGTTAAGGTTAAAGTTTTTCGTCTTCGTACTAAGAATTGGAACTGTTGCACTATGAAAAGTAGACACGGAAGGGCGAAAAAAACATTTATGATTGCAGAAGGGAGATGCCTATGTTTTAGAGAGCACCCCCGTCGCGGCGGATCTGAGACTCGTTGCGGCGGATCTGAGATCCGACGCTTATTAATATAAGGATTTGCAATCCGCATCACAATAAAACACTTGCAACAGCGTTAATGTTGGCGGATTGAAAATCCTGATACTAAGCAGTATCGGATTGCAAATCCGATACAACATACGCAAAAAATAGAACATCCGCCGTGTCGGGCTTGACGGTGTCAATTTGAATTGGGATGTTCATAATGATTGTATAATATTGATGAATAATTATTCGTTCCTCTTCAGGTAGAACATATTGTTCTTGTAGTCGAAGATGATTTTGAAGTGGCTGAAGAAGTTGTTGCCGAGCAGAATGTCGCAATCCAAACCTGCAAAGTCCATCCCGGGTCCCGGCAACTTCGCCACGGTGCGGTGATTGTCATCCATGTGACCAATCGGGAAATCCACACTGTCAACGGCTGAACCGATTTGGGACAGGATGAGCCATGCAATCGAACTGGTGTCTATCTGGCTGAAATGCTGGTCAACCCGTGTCAAGAACGCGGAATCGAAGGCCGTACCGACAGCGTTCCCCAAATCCAGAAACGCCCGTGCCGAAATGGGGCTTCCATCTTTCAACTTGAATCCGTCCACCTTGATGCACCTGAACCGTGGATAGTCTTTCGAATTAGTGTATTCCATGGGAATTGCCATATACTGCCCTATCGTCTCCGGAAGGTGGTTGCTCAGCACCATGTATTTGTTCCGATAGTCAATCTCCACGACATATCGTTCAAAGACATCGCGGCCAATCGTGGCCTTGATGGGTAATTTAGACAACAGCTCTACCCATCGGGTTATGTCTATGGTATCCATGCGGAATGTAGTATGCCCGATTGTATAATAGAGACTGTCCATGGCGCAAAGCTTGCGTTCGTCTGATATGGTTTCCCCACAACATGTACCCCCTAATATTGTGTCAACTCGGAGAGCCTTGTATGACATATTGAGTTTTTCTGCCAAGTCGGGAGAAATATCCGAATGATAGCAGCCATTGTCAATTAAAACGGTGTCAATCTTCACCCCGTTTATCTCCATGCTACAATAGATACCGTTGCCGTATCTGTACATCCAATCCGTCTCGAAGATGATGGGGATGGTGTCCTCAAACGGAGGCTCGACAACGGCCTCTTCCGCCGTTCCGCTCTTGCAGGCGGTCATCATTCCGAGGGCGCACACCATCACGCCGAGCAAAAAGAGTTTCTTCATATTCAATTTATTTTAAAAATTACAAACCAATCCCGTTATTATAACGCCACTTTGTCTTTTTTATTGTGCCCTTCGGGAAACAAAATCACTACTTTTGACCCGTCGCGGCGGATCTGAGACTCGTTGCGGCGGATCTGAGATCCGACGCTTATTAATATAAGGATTTGCAATCCGCATCACAATAAAACACTTGCAACAGCGTTAGTGTTGGCGGATTGAAAATCCTGATACTAAGCAGTA
>JAFXAD010000057.1 GCA_017522065.1 Bacteroidales bacterium | reverse complement strand
GCTGCCTTCTGTTGCACAGCATCAATATGTTGAAGGCAAAAATAACCATCGGCCCGGATGGATTGGTGCTGGACGGTGCAATCGACCGGACGAAACGTCTCTGGAACCCATTCCACCGCAGCTACATCAAAAGTGACCTCGTTGTCGAGTTACCTTGGCGGGATATCCAACATATTGAATTCGCCGAGCCAGAGTATTTCTTTGGGAATTGGGCTTTGGCGGTGATACCTTTCAAATCCCGTGTTCTGATTGAGACAAAAGAACATCAGCGGTATGTAATGAACCTGTCGCTGTTCGACATGCGAGTGGCAAAAGAAATCGACAAATACCGATACAAACACAATCTCCTTTAAATAACTGAAAGCCGAGACCATAGCTGGCCTCGGCTTTCGTCGTTTTAGTGTGTCGATGCAGGTTTACATCTCCGAGAGTTTCTTGTAGCCCTCGTAGCGCAGTTTGGCATTGCGCTCGGTGGCGACAAAGAGTTCTTCGGCCTCTTGGGGGAAGGTCTTCATCAGCGAGTTGTAGCGCACCTCGCCCATGATGAAGTCGCGGAACTTGCTCCAGTCGGGCTCCTTCGAGTCGAGGTGGAAGCCGTTCTTGCGCACAGGTGCGGGGTTGTCGGCCTAGCCGACACCCTCCTCTTCCTCAGCAGGGTTGTAGTGCCAGAGGTGCCAGTAGCCGCACTCGACGGCTTTCTTCTCCTCGTTGCTCACTTTCATTGTTTTGAATTTATAAGGTGTTCGTGGCCTTTGGCTCTGCGTGCGGCCAATACCAATCTTGATAGCGTGGTTGCTCACTTCATTTGATTTATATAAGCGGTGTTCGCGGCCTGATGGCTGATTGCAGGGTGCGTAGCAGATGATGAGCGACGGGCCGTGGTATGTGAAGAAAGTCCAGTGGACTTTCGATAGTGACCGAAGGGAACGGAGAATAAAAGCCTCCTTGATGACGTTGCTCACTTCGTTTGATTTTGATTTCAGCGGTGTTCGCAGCCTTCGGCAGAAGTACTGGGCCTGGCTGGCGCCCATAGCGAAACGGCCACTGGCAGTTCCGCTCATGCGTCACATAGACGTAGCCGTAGCTCTTGGCAATCATACCGAGGTCTTTACTTTCAGTCACGTTGCTTTGGCTCGGCATAGTGAGCAAGCTCCCTCTGCTCTCGCTTTGTGCAACGGTCTTGCGGATCTTCTTACCAGAGGTGGCAAACTTGGCGACAGCGCCGGCCGGGCAGAACGTCCACTGGAAGTTCTGCTCATTGGAGCTCTGTCCGCCGGTGTTGGAGTACACCTCGGTGTCGACGACGACGACGTTACTCACTGCATTTAATTTATTCAGTGGTGTTCGTGACCTTCGGTTGACATCCTCGCCGCTGGCCAGCACGTGGTCGAGACCGCCGAATCCGATGTCATAGCCCCAACCGTCACCGCCGAGGGGTCGAAGAGGGAGACTGCTACTGCACATTCTTCAATATCCATCGGCGGAAGAAGGGGTCTTCTATCTCGTATTGCGGTGCACGAACCACATAGCCCGCCTTCATCAGTCGCAAAAGGGAGCTATAAGACGTGCTGGAGGCCTTACTGCGGTTCTGCATGGGCATCTGCGAGAGTGCCAGCAGCTTCAAGATGTAACGGTCGGTGCGGTTCATGTTCTGCCACAGCCGTTCATAGTCCAGGTCGTGCATCTCCACCAATGCAACCACAGCCTTCTCCACAATACCGTCGTGGGTAACCTGCCAACGCGTCATCTCCCACACCTGCGATGCCAGTTGCTGCGTGTAGTAGGGATGGCAGGCCGTGAACTGCAGAATCTCGTCTGCCACACCTTCGGCATCAATCCTGTCGGTGATATATTTGTGGAAATCGTCGTAGGGTATCTTGCCCATGCGAATCATCTGTCCGAAATGGTAGAACGGCGAGGTCTTTTTCTCAAAGATGGCCTCCATCATCGACTCCTGGCTGCCTAGCAGGATGTAGTTCAGATTATGCTGACGCTGCATCAAGGAGCGGAGCTGTCGGTCCAACCCTTTTTGTATCTTCACCACCTCTTGGAATTCGTCAAGCACCACGATGAAACGGTTCTCCGCCGTGGTCACCTTCTCCAGCACAGCCATAGCATCCTCCAACAGCACACTTGCGTTGGCCGTAGGCTGGAAGCTCACCTCCATAGCCCCTGTCACGGCATTCATCGAGAGGGTCGGAGCTATGCGGAAATGCGTCATCGCGTGGCGCACCTTCTCCATAGGGTATATCTTGAAGATGGCTTTCAGCAACTGCGCGGCGAGGTCGTCCACACTCATCACATATTGCAGGTCAATCCTTATCTGTGGCCTGTCCACTTGCGAGAGCACTTTCTGCACCAGGCTGCTCTTCCCAAAACGGCGCGGACTGATGAGAACAATATGGTTCTCGCTGTCCAACTTCTGAAGCAGCACTGCCGTTTCTTCCACTCTGTCGGTAAAGAAATCACCTTCTACAATCGTTCCAAACTTGAAAGGATTCATATAATTAGCGTTTTACGATTGCGAAAATATGCGCAACGAAATTTTTCGCAAAGATACGACAAATATTTCACATGGCAAAATAATCTTCCATTATCGGCTGAAGATGTCGGATTGCTTCATCAGGCGGAGGGTTATCTGGCGGCCGTCGGCGGTGGTGACGGTGAGGAGGTAGGCGGTGGAGGGGCGGTTGGTGAGGGCGAGGCCGGAGGTCTCGCCCTTGGTGTGTTTGGTGTATTGGCGATGGTGGTGTGTTGGGTTATGGCTCGCCGAGGAAGGAGTAGATGATTTGGAGTTGTTTTGGGGAGAGGATTTTGTGGGGGCGGGAGTAGCCGGTGGCTTGGAGGGCGGCGAGGAGGGGTTTGTTGGAGTGGATTTCGTGGGCGAAGCGTTTGCTTGCACTCTCCTTGCTGCGGTCGGGGAAATAGGCCATAGCCAAATCTTGCTTGAACTTGTACATAATAATGAAAATTTTAATGAAACAATAGGCCCGACTTGTGAGTCAGGGCCGGAATTAAAATTCATATTATGCATCGAGTCGCCAGCAAGACCATAAAAAGAAACCACGGCAGGCGCGAAATGTGCCTGCCGTGGCGAATAACTGGTTATGTTATAGTAAAGTATAGCATAATTACAGTTAAATAAAAACTGTCTTGAACGGAATTAACTTGACACTTTTTTGCGCAAAAGAGCAAAAAAGAGATGGAAACCACAAAAAAGAAATGGACGCGGAGGATGTACACCCCGGAGTTCAAGTTGGAAGTTCTGAGCTACTATTACACGCACGGAGAACACCGTCGAAAAACGTATGAGAAGTTTGGGATCAGCGAGACGAACTTGCGTCAGTGGCTGAAGAATTACAGGATTGAAAAAAAAAGCGTATCTTTGCAGTCGGAACTGGAGAATGCATTCCAAATGAGACATCAGCAAGATACAGACAGCCAGGAGGCCATGAGGCAGCGGATAGAAGCCCTCGAGAAGGCTCTTGAATACGAGCGCATGCGCTGCCGCGGGTACGAGAAGCTGATAGAGATAGCCGAGAAGGAGGAAGGGATCAGCATATTAAAAAAAGATGGTGCCAAGCAGTGACGGCGCTGCGCGAGGAGTATCCGCACACCAGTGTGGAAACCCTCTGCAGTCTGTTTGGCAAACGTCGCCAATGGTATTACAAGAAAAGCACGGTCGTGGTTTCGGAGAACCAGCGGGCGAAACTGCTGACGGCCCTCATCGAATACTACCGGGGGCTGTGTCCGAGAATCGGAGGCGTGAAACTTTACCTCCTGCTCGCCAGTGACTTGGGGAAAGAGGTGACGCACGGGAGAGACGCCTTTCTGAAGTTCTATGCCGAGAAGAACTTCCGCCTGCCCCGCAACAAGCCGATACACACGACCAACTCGAACCACGTCTACCGCAAGTACCCCAACCTGGTGAAGGGCTTGGAAGTGAGGCACGTGAACCATGTATGGGTGGCCGACATAACCTACGTCTGGATAGAGGGCGACGTGCTTTACCTGCACCTGCTCACCGACGCCTTCTCGCACGCCGTCATCGGCTGGTGCCTGACCGAGACCCTCGAGGCCGACGGCACCGTCAAGGCGCTGGAGATGGGCATCAAGACGGCCGGAGGGGGCAATCTCTGCGCCACCATACACCACTCCGACCGCGGAACCCAGTACGCCTGCTACCGCTATGTCGACACCCTCGTCTGGCACCACATACGGATCAGCATGACAGAATGCTACAAGCCCACTGACAACGCCGTCGCAGAGCGCATGAACGGCATCCTCAAGACAG
>JAFXAD010000056.1 GCA_017522065.1 Bacteroidales bacterium | reverse complement strand
TTTCGTACTTTTGCAAAAAGTTCTTTGAAGGTATTGCTGGTAAAAATATGGGGTAAATAACCGATTTTTGTTCCATAATTGTACCACGAAATGGGAAGCTATTGAAAGCCAGTACCGATTATATAAGAGGAGGTGAAGTAAAATAAATGTTTAACCAATTAAACCTGAAGAACTATGGGAATTAAACCAGGCCCGAAAAGGATTGCAAAGTCTACGGGGAAACCCGATAGACGACAGAGAGACAACAAAGAGACTCCGGGCAACACCCCCTCTCTAAAACCTCACCACCATAAAAAAGGTGATTGAGAGATTTCTCAAAATGCAAAAAGAGAGACTGAATGGTCTCTCTTTTTTTTTGACCATTCTACTATCCTTATGTTAGTGGATATTCTCTTTTCAGAAGGTTGTAAATATTGCAATCTTCACTGTAAATCTCTGATAACTTGCATTTTTTTGACATCAGATTAGCTATGGTTATTTTGGTATCTTCGGGGCATCTAAATCCAAATATAATTTCTTCTATAGATACATCGTTTCCAAGTTTTATTGAATAGTGATCTTCACCACAGTTTCCTTCAAAATGAAGCAATCGGACTTCGTTTTCATATTCCCAACATGTGTCTTTCATGGCGAAAGAGTTGTCGGTGTTTAATATAGTATCAATACTTATTTCCTCAGCAGTATACTTTACTGGAATAATTCTTGTAAAAGAATGTTTTATCTCATCAAACTGAATGTATGAATCCCTCTTGAATTTATACTTGATACAAAATCCTTTGTGGCAATCTGCATAGTGTGCCCACATCACTTTATTAAACACTATTTCATCATCGTCCGCGTATGTTTTCCTATTGGCTACAAAACTTCGAATCGTAAAATGATCAAAGGTCTGACTCTGTGGTACAATATGCTTTTCCTTGTCGCAAACCATAATTAGTCTCGTTGGATCGTCTCCTATGTAATTTGCTAGGCTGTCAAATGGGTCGTTCATTTTGCTTGGACGAACACATGTAATCTCATTGTTTATCAAGTCTTGTAAAGAATATTCAGAGTGTTTCCTAAAAGAATATAAGATAATGTAATCTTTATCTCTAATTTCCTTGTTAGGCTTCACCCGGTTAGCCTCAAAATAGTAAGCTTTATAAAAATCACGACTCTGTTTATCTAATCCCATTTCTGCATATATTTCCGCCGCAAGTTGATATAACCTATAATAACTCCTATCGAAGGAATCAAAAAAATACGGATGAGTCACAGCTGTTTTTAAACCATCAATTACTGACATAACCGTGACATCATCCAATTTGAGGTTATTATCTATCATAGACAATGCTTTATCTATGTTGTCCTTTGCTTTTGTGATAGATAATTTCTGATGATATTCACAGGCGGCTTTCATAAAGTATAGCCGATAGTCATTCACATCCAGCTTTTGTATTTTGTTATAGAAATCCCTATTCGAATATGCATGATCAGGAATATTGACACAGGCTTCTATAAATTCTATGACATCTTTCATATTTACAATTCATTAAATATAGCGTAACTAAAAACTGCATTTTCACTTATACCTATTTCTTTTGCAATTTCATCATAGTTGGAGTAATGATGGTAACCATTATCATTATTTTCCTTCAACATTTTTACAAGTTTCATTTCGATTTCAGGTGTCATTTCAAGAACCCATAGTGCGGGTTCCGGATAGTCTGTTATGTTTTCGTGTTCCTCCGTCGGAGCGTATTTGGCGAGGAACTTCTTAATGTTTTTGTACTCAAAACATGGGTATGGCTCATGCATTGAGCTTACAGTCATTACATCTTTTAACGTTTCTACGGAACTTGTTTTAAGTTGTTTGACGTATTTTATCTTTTCGTCGTATACGGATGACGAGATAACGAACGCGCTATCAACGTAGTTGATGAGTGCTTTAGATGTCCCTAAATCATCTATATCAATTGGTTTCTTCTTCTTTTTCTTCAGGCAATTTGAAATTAATAATATGGTTAGCCCATACCGTTCCTTGATATTGTTGAGTTCACAGATGAATGTTTTTATTTGTGATGTCTTGAATAATGGACTTGATACATGGTCAATTACAATGAACTTTGGTGGATTAGATACTGCTTGCGATTTAATTATTTGTGATCTAATTGAAGATAAAACCTTGTCGCCATTTATACTGCGCAAATCAATCTCGGCTCTTGTGTAGATTTCCGGCATATAGTTGTTGGCATTCTCATATCGATGAGCAAATTGTGTTCCCGTCATTCCCATATCAAAGTAGAGTGATGGAATATAAAGACTACTCATATTCTCCCAGTCGTGACCTCCACCACTAACAAAAAAAGCAATATCGTTTGCAAGGATTGAAAGAGTGTCGTTATTATCTCCTGCCAGAAAACCGATTTCACCTTCATAAAGGTATTGTCCAAAGAGTTGTCTTGGAGCTTTGCCTGGATTTTCCATGGCTGATAATAACTCTTTGCCACTTTTGACAGTAATGGTGTCTAAAAGCTCATTACGAGAAAATCCACTTTTGGCAATCTCGCTTTCCAACTGCATACGTCGTTGCAATGCTTTCTCTTGCTGTTCGAGTTCGTACGCTGCTTTTTCTCCGTCAATCGCATCAATTGAATAATGCTCCTTGACGGAAAGCAAAAGCTTCAATAAATCACTTTGGGATAATGTATTTATATCGTATGTCATTGTCTCGTTGTTTGCTTTATTAATGATTGTTTGATGATAGCACAGCAAGGAATTCTTCTCGGCTGAATCCACTATTAGCAATAAACTCTTCTATCTTCTTTTTTCGTTCATCTGTATTTGATGCAAGTTGTTCCTCTAAACTATTGACATCAATCACATTTGTTTTTCTTTCTTTCTCAATACGAATCAACATTTCCGCCAGTTCATTGCGTGATGATTTTGAAAGATCGTATTGGCAGTTGCTAAACTTGATTATTATTCTGTCGTCAATCATTGTGCTTTCATTGTTCTCCATATCTAAAGGATGGGGCTCATCGCCAAACGGCTGTTCGGATGAAGCATAAATAAGATTCACTTCTTCGTCCCCTTCGGATAAGTCAACGCCTGTTTCGCGAGGTTCTCCGAGGCTTCCATTGTCTCGGCTTTTTTCGTCTTGCCAGTCTTCTCGCCCCTCAAAGTAGTGTTGCCATGCACGCCGGGCGGAAGGAAGGCCAAAGCGGTTGTATAGACCAACATTGTCAAGGAAAAGAACTTTCTCTTTTCCTTCTGATATACGGAATCCTCGTCCGACCTGTTGTAAATACATAGAAAGTGATTTCGTCGGTCGGGCCAACTGGATGAACTCAACATCAGGACAATCAAAGCCTTCACTAAAGATATTGACATTGAAAATGATGTCAAGTTTCCCATCCCTAAAGTCTTGTACAGTGCTGTTACGTTCTTCCTTGGGTGTCAAGCTATCAATGTAAGCCACATTATAGCCGTGGGCACTAAACAAACTAGCAAGCATCTGGTTGTGCAAACGGTTGATGGTGTATACGATGCCCTTCTTTCCTTTGGCAAATTTCTCATAGGTGCCGAGTATGCTGGCACGGATTCTGTCCTGGTTCAGAAGGTCGGCCATTGCCCGCTCGTCATAATCGCCGCTGAAGTCGGTTGCGAGGTGGTCAATCTGGTATTGTATCTGAGAACTGGGCTTTATGGAGAAGTAATCGTATTGGCAAAGATAACCTTTTTCAATGAATTTGTAGACAGGTTCACTTAGGATTAGTTTGTCATAAACATCTGTAAAAGGCTGGTGATTGAGTCTGTATGGTGTTGCTGTTACCCCAAGCAACCGGGCATTTGGCCAGGTGTTCCTCACACGCTGGTAGCTGTCAGCCGTAGAATGGTGTGCCTCGTCAATTATTATAAAATCGAAGTCCACATCTTTCACCCATTTCTCGAGTTTGGCTCTGCGGCTGAACGTCTGGACAGATGCCACGATTACATTCTTTGTTTCGCCAATAATAACGCCACCTGACACTATTCCACTTGAATGTTTGTATTTTTCTGCGAGGGTGTCGTGTATCTGTTCTATGAGTTCAATACGATGTACGAGTACCAGGATTTTGGGCAATGCCCATTTATTCCGCTCTCCCCAGGATTTCGTGCTGTTCTGGCTGCCTTTTTGGTAGAAATAATCCTGCAAGTCCTTGATGATGGAAGCAAAAAGATGGGTCTTTCCCGTTCCAGTCGGCATTTGCAGCATAATGTTCATGGCACCATTGCCCCACTCTTTGTATATCTCCGCCTTGTTTTTTCGTTGATAGTCGCGAAGCATATTGTGGTATTGCTGCCTCTCCGAGAAACGGCTTAATTCAGTGAAATCAATGTCGCGCACTTTGTTGTTTTCTTTCTGGGTATGTATCAGCGGTATTATCATATTGAACCAATAAAAAAGGCGTTGAATTATCCGTTTTGTCTGCTCATCATGTCTATGGGCTCTGGAATTGCCTTTCTGGTTGATAAGCACCGAATAATTCACGCCCAAGCGTGAATATTCGCAAGCTTTCTTCCTAACATTTGATTTTCCAGATCTATAGACAGAGAATGAGCTGCGTTATTCTTCTATGTAGTCGTTGTTATATTTCTACATTTTATGTCCTATATATTTTATCATTTTCACGCTGTAAAAAGTATTATTTAGCCAAAGAGATAATCTTGCTGACAAGTGCCTCTACGCGGGGAAGATAGCGTTTCACATCCTCTTCTGTTGCATCAATAAAGTCATCATAGTCACTGCCTTGCCTGAACGCAAAGACATTCGAGAGCAAAGCGCCATCTTCTCTGGACAAAGGGCCTTCTTTGACATATTTGAGGTTGAAGAGGGCAATAACGCCTTTGTGTGTGCCAACTTTATGCCCATCGTGAATAAGCAGAGCAGAAGCGGCATAGTACAGCGCATAATACATCCTGTTGGCAATTATGCTCCACATTTCCAATGGCAGAACCTTTCGTATGTCGTCCAATGCGGCATTCGCTTTCTCTATGCGATAGAGTACAATTGCGTGGCGTTCTTCGTCGGATAAACTCATAGCTGTATTCCTTCCTCTTTAACGTTATATTTGAATAATGATGGTGGGGCACTGTCCCATTGGTCTTTAGTATATACCAGAGTGTTGATCTCTTCACCAATATCCTGTCCTTTGTCCCATAACTCGTAGGCAATCGCATAGCGTTCATCGTGAGGCATCGGAGGCTTGTTGAGTAACACCACAATATCCCAGTCCGAATCTTCGCGTGCATCACCACGGGCACGAGACCCGTATAGTATGATGCTGGCGTCGGGTTCGAAGCTACGTACTGTGGTACGTATCAAATTCAAAACAGAACTCCTAGAATTCACAATGCTATGTTTTTTATTATGTCGTATTAATTTATCGTTTCACGCTGCAAAGATACACATTTTTTTCAAATCACCCTTTCGTGCAGTTGCTCGATGGGGAATATCAAATCCCAGTTGCGGCCCCAGACGATGTTGCCGCCGTCGAGGGTGAACGTGCTGAATTTCTTTGGGTCAAGGTATTTGTTATACTGCGGATGCGGATGCCGGCGGATATAGTCTCCCACGTCCACCGTACTGTTGGTGCCGTCGCCGAAAATCAACCGCACCTTCAGCCCGCCAAGGTCAATAGCTTCTGTTATGTATAGTCTGTCGCTCATAGTCTTGTTTTGATGTTGGTGCTGCTATTTTCACGCTGCAAAGATACAACTTTTTAAATCATTCTTTTATTTGTCGTTATAATGTGATTCGGCTTGGATAACAAGCACGGTTATTCGTTCGTCGTAAATGTCATATACAATACGGTCGTCAGCGGTGATATGGCGCGACCAAGTGATGTCGTTGCCACCTATCAAAGCCTCAGGATGTCCAATGCCGGTGCGGGGATGCTGCATGATGTCAAATAGTACCTTGGTGGCTTTTTTGAACAGCATGGGGTTCGACTTTTTCCACTTCCGCAGCGTCTTGTCGGCCGCCTTGGAGTATTCGACTTTGTACATCATAGGCTGTCGAAGTATTGCTGCATTTCCTCAGGGGTGCTGCACACGATGGTTTCGCCGTCGGACGACTCCTTGCGGACTTTCCTGATTTTGGTACGCAACGCGGGTGTGACCATGTTGTCGCCATGTGCCACACGGACCGACGCAACACCTCGTATCAACAGCAAGGCCTTCTTGATCTCTGCCAAAGCTGCACCATCCTCAAGAGTTACAATCACTTGATTTGACTTCGGTGTATATGTTCTTGTATCCATTTTATTTTATCATTTTCACGCTGCAAAGATACGAAGATTATTTTATTCGGCAAAATTATTTCCAAACCTTCACACTTGCAGGAGGCTAACGCGATTCGGATGACGCTTGCGGAAAAAGACGATCATGTTGATTTGTTGTTATTTATAATCGGAATATTGTTCGCGTTTCTGGTTTTGGCGTTTGTCGTAGAGTTCGGCGGTGGCGGTGAAGAAGGCGTCACCACTTGAGTTGAGAGCTGTCTCGACGCTGTCCTGCACCACACCGATGATGAAGCCGATGGCTACAGCTTGCATGGCCACGTCGTTGCCTATGCCGAAGAAAGAACAGGCCATGGGTATGAGGAGCAGCGAGCCGCCGGCAACGCCAGAAGCACCGCAGGCTCCGAGGGTGGCAATAACACCGAGAAAGAGAGCCGAAGCGAAAGAGACTTCTATGCCTAAAGTGTGCGCCACGGCGAGGGAAAAGACGGTGATGGTGACTGCCGCACCGTCCATATTGATGGTGGCTCCGAGGGGTATGCTGACGGAATAGAAGTCCTCGTCGAGGCCCATCTTTTTGCACAGGGCCATATTGATAGGTATGTTGGCTGCCGACGAGCGGGTGAAAAAAGCCTGCAGACCGCTCTCCTTAAGGCAAGTGAGGAGCAGCGGATAAGGGTTGCGGTGCAGCATGACGAAAGAGATGAGTGGATTGAAAACGAAAGTGTTGACCAACATGCAACCCACAAGCAGGAGGAGGAGATGCCCGTAGGTGGTGAACACCGACAGACCATTCTCGCTGACCGTGGAGAAGACAAGGCCAAGTATGCCAAAGGGGGCGAACTGGATGACCCACTTGACTACGCGCGATACAACGTCGCTCAGGTCGTGTACCACCTGCACTGTGGCCTTCGACGCGGTAGTTTTGAGGGCCACTCCGAGAATGATGCTCCAAAAAAGGATGGCAATATAGTTGGCATTGGCAACGGCTGCAATGGGGTTGCCCACCATCGAGGTGAGAAGGTTAGTAAACACCTCGCCGAGCGACCCTGCCGCTTCGCCAACGGCGACCGTGCCGACGTCGCTGAGTTGCAGTGTGACGGGAAAAAGAAAACTTCCGCAGACGGCACAGACGGCAGCGATGAAGGTGCTGAGCAGATAAATGACAATAAGCATGCTGAAGCGTCGTCCAAGTCCCTTGCCAGCCTTGGCGATGGACGATATGACGAGTACAGCGACGAGCACAGGTGCTATACCCTTGAGGGCACTGACAAAGATGCGTCCGAGAATGCCAACGGCAGTCCAGCCAGGGAGCAGGATACCAAGGAGGGCACCAATGACAAGTCCGACAAAAATCCTAAGCATCAAGCTTATGGATATATATTTATTCAGCAGATTCTTAAACAATTCCATATTTTTGTTATTTTGATTTGGACCTGCAAAGGTACGAAACTTTAACCATAACCTTAACTTTAACTTCAGATACAGATCTATTGTCCCCTTCACTCCCCTTTCACTCCACCCTCACTCCACCCTCACTCCACCCTCACTCCACCCTCACTCCACCCTTCACTCCTCTCTCACTCCACCCTCACTCCCCCTTTCACTCCCCTCTCACTCCTCTCTCACTCCTCTTTCACTCCCTTCTCACTCCTCTGTCACTCCCTTCTCACTCCACACTTGAATAAAAAACGAACAAAGGCCTTCGGGGAAGGCCTTTGTATGTTTTTATGTGTGCGAAACGGCATCAACGTTTCACAACTTTCTGCATATAGCCGTCGGCGCGGAGGATATAAACACCGTTCGACAAATTGCTGATGTCGACCGAATTGATGCCACTATGGAGCTGGATGTCGTGAACCTTGCGGCCACTCATGTCATAAATAACAGCATTGACGGTTTCTTCCTGGTCGAGGACGATGTTGATATTGTCGGACGCTGGGTTGGGATATACATTGATGCGAGTTTGGCCGGCAGCCATGTCGACAGCGTTGCCGCTGGCAGTGTTCAGCACGGCGATGCCGTCGAGGTCGAATCCGGCACTATAGCTGAGTGTCGGGAACGGGTCGTTGATCAGGTTGCCGCGAGCATCGCGAGTACCAAGCTGCGGGTCGATGCTACCCACGGCGTCGACGATACGGACGTGAGTGATATTGTTGATGTCGATGGCCGAGCTGTCGCGCAGTTCTTCGAGGTCGAAAGGAGTACCGAATCCGACGCGATATTTGCCTGCCAGGTTATTGATGTAAGTCGGGTCGACAGGGCCGTTGCCACCGATTTGGCGAGCGGTCTGCGTGAGCGACGTTGCGGGGAAACGCACGAAGCGGTTGCCGTCCGAGCTAACTTCGACGAAAGCCAGTTCGAGGAAACCGTCGCTGAACGAGTTTTCGAAGACAGCGAAGTCGTATCCATTGCCGTTGGCGATGGGCTTGTCGAAGGTCAGAGTAGCCGAGCCGCCGTCGCCGAGGCTGACGACATCGGTGGTGATAGCAGTTGCGGCGCCGACAGCCTGCGATGCGTCGCCATAGGTTACGTCAGGAGCGTCGGGGTCGCTGAGATTCTGCGAGCCGCGGACCACGGTGCATTCTGTAGCCCAAGCCTTGATACGGTTGTCGTCGAATCTGACGGCAGTGCAACCCTCGGTGCCCACGGCGCCGCAGAAGGGGCCGAAACCGGCAGGCTGTGAAGCGGGATGGATAGTCATTGGGTAAACGTAGGTGTACCACCAATATTGATAGGTCTCATCGTAGGTGCTGTCGACGATGATGCCGGCGGCGGGGTCGGCCCATTTTTCGAAATCACCGTCAGCGAGAGGTTGAGCAAGGCCTGCGTCCATCATGCCGTTATGGGTGCTGCTCCAGTAGTTGCCAGGAGTGATGGCGAAGGTACGGTTGGATGTGGTGAAGTTGATGTCGGTGATGAAACCGCCGTTCTCAGTGAAGCTGAAACGCGGGTCGGCGGCAGCGATGTCGGACATCATGTCGGAGACAGACTTGCTTCCGTCGAAGCGATAACCCCAAGCGAGAGCTGTGTCGGCCCAGTTGACAGCGAGGATGGCACGCGACGCGCCGGTTCCGACCCAATATTCAATTGCAGAAGCATCGATGGTAGCCTCTTCAGGAGTAGGTTCGACGATATTGGGGATGCTGACCGGATTGATGGTATAAGGCCATATGTAAGTATAGTTCCAGTATCCGCCATATTCGCTGACCCAAGAGCTGTCGGTCACGACAGCAACGCTGAGGTCGCCCCATTTGTAGAAGTCGCCGTTGTGGAGCATGTCGCCCAGCCCCATACCAGCCGTGTGGTTGAGGAGGCTGAACCAGTAGTTGCCCGGAGTGATGGCGAAGGTATGGTTGTCGGTGGAGAAGTTGATGTCGGCGATGAATCCGCCGTTCTCGGTGAAGCTGAAGCGCGGGTCGGCGGCAGCGATGTCGGCCATCATAGTTGCACACGAGACACTTTCGCCGTCGAAGCGATAGCCCCAAGCGAGGGCGGTGTCGGCCCAGTTGACAGCGAGGACGGCTTCGTTGGAGCCGGTACCGACCCAATATACAATTGCCGATGCGTCGATGGAGGCGTCTTCGGGAACAGGTTGCGTGCCGCCGGGGATGGTCACGGGGTGAATTTCAGTGTTCCACACCACGCCCATAGGATACCACGAGCCCATGTATTCGGTCGAGTCGTATCCTACGCCGAAGGCCGATTCGCCGATTTTGAGCTGGTCGCCATTGGCGAGAGTGGAATTGGCGTTAACATTGCTGTTGTTGCCGACGATGAATTGCATGTAGCTTGTCGGAGCCGGCTGGAAGGCGAGCGAGAGGGAGCCCTCGGTGTAGTTGATTGTAGAGTGTGCAGCATCGGTGGAGACGCGCGGGTCGGCAGAAGCGATGGCATCTATAGCCTGGCTGATGGTGATAGAGCCGTCGAAACGGAGGCCCCATGCGAGAGCGGTGTCGGGCATGCCCCAGTTGACGACGACAGCGGCCTCGTTGGAACCGGTTCCGACCCAGTAGAGGATATCGTCGGTCGAAATAGTGGAGTTGACAGGCATGTGCTTGACCGTTGCGGGCGTGATGGGCGTCTGCCAAACGGATTGAGTGTCATTGCTGACGACAATGAATGAGCCGTTTTCGAGGTCGTAGTCGGCGAGCGTTTCGTCGGAGTCGGCAAGGGTGCCGTCGACCTTGAAGCGAGTGTCGGGGATGCTGATTACGACAGGGCCTTCCTTATAGACGAAGCCCATGTCGTAGGTCGACCAGTCGGTGATGGTGTATGCCAAGCGGGGGTCGGCGGCATCGATGTCCGAGGCCATATCGAAAGCCGTGGGAGCGTCGTCCTCGTCGAAGAGGTATCCCCAAGCGCGCGTTGCAGAGCCGTTCGAGATGACGAAGATAGCCGAGTCGGGGCCGTTGCCGACCCAGTAGAGGATGTCGGAGGGTTGGATAGAGGCATCGGCGGGAGCGTTAGGGTTAGAAGCATAGATAAGGTTGTTGACGCCAGTGAAGTTGTAGTTGTCGCAGGTCGATTCGGAGATGCGGAGCCAAGTGGAAGAGAGGTTAGTGCTTCCGTAGACACCGTTATAGTTGTTGCAGTTCCAGTTCATGTAGGGCGTGAGGCTGACGCCTGCGGCGGGGTCGATATAGCTGAGAGACTGCAAGAAAGAGCCGTTGATGATGTAGGAGAAGCGCGAATCGTAGAGAGCGATGCTGTCGAGAGCATCGAGGAGAGTGATAGTGCCGTTCCAGTGGATACCCCAAACGACGACGGTGGGCGTGTAGGGGGCGGCAGAGGCATCCCAGCCGATGGCGACGACTGTGGAATTGGAGCCGTTGCCGACCCAGAACTGGATATCGGACTGGTTGATAGAGACCGATTTTGGAGCCGGTTGAGCCATGAGAGAGCAGGCTGCGAGAAGGGCTACGAGAAGGAGTTGTACTTTTTTTAACATTTTGATATTGTTTTTAATTGTTTTGGTTTCAACAATATCGGCAACGTAAAGGAGGGAAAAGAGAGACGACAGGAGCAGCGTTGAAAGATTTTTCGTCATCGTCGGAAGGATTTCGTTTTCGCGCGAAAAACTTCGTTAGCGATTGCTGTCCATCGGGGCTTTTTCCTCGAAAAGCGGTACCGAATTTTCGGATTTGGCAGGTCTTCTGACTTGTTCATTGCCGTCCGAGCCTTCCCATGCGACTATGGCGTCGTACAGTGGCTAACAATTTGGTTGGCAATATACTGAACTTACAGCAGCGGGACTGTTCAGGACTTTCACCTGATTCCCTTTTCACGCCTTAAAAGGCGACCAAATCGGGTGCAAAGATACACAATTTTGCGAATCTGCAAAAAAAAGAGAGGGGAGTGAGAACGGAGAAGTGAGAAGTGAGAAGTGAGAACGGAGAAGTGAGAAGTGAGAAGTGAGAACGGAGAAGTGAGAACGGAGAAGTGAGGAGAGGGACAATAGTTCTGTGGTTGAAAATAAATTTAAGTATTAAAACGGCATCGATAACGTACGAAGCTTATTCCTTTTACATACAGTGTTTGGGGTTTTGGGGTTTTAGGGTTAGAGGGTTTGCTCCACTTCGGTCGCAGGCCTGCAAGCAGGCAGGGAGGGTTGGAGTGAGAAGGGAGTGAAAGAGGAGTGAGAGGGGAGTGAAGGGGACAATAGATCTGTATCTAAAGTTAAAGTTAAGGTTAAAGTTAAGGTTAAAGTTAAGGTTGGGGAATTGCCTCAATTCTCTTGAATGTTCCCCATATTGGATGGTTCCGGTATGCTTCTACAGCGTTGGAAGGAACACGCAACACTGCCGTCGACGGTAGCTGATAAAAAGTGGTCACTGCTGCCTCTGGTGGTACTGTGGCCCACATCCACACCTCGCGCAGGTGGGAGCATTCGGTAAAGCTGTAGTTGCCCACCTTGCGGACGTTCGGGCCCATATACACTACTCGCAAGCTGTCGCAATAGGCGAAGGCGTAGTCGCCGACAATTTCAAGGCTGTCGGAGAGGACAAGTGTATCTATGGCCGTTTCGTAGAAGGCGCCGTGACCTATCTCCCTCATCTGTGGCGACAGCACCAGCTGTCGCAACTGGCTGCTTTTGGCGGCGAGGTTGTGGACGGCTGTATGGGTGCCGCCCTTAAACTCTATACGTTTCAGACCAGCCACATTGCTCAAAAAATCAACTGGCAACTGTTCGACACCGGTGTCGATGATAACGTTGGAAAGGGCCATACAGCGGTAAAAATAGCTGTACTTCATTATCGAGTCGTGATGCGCACCCTGGCAGTCGCGAGCCTTCCATATCAGTGTGGTCAGGCTTGTACAGTCGTTGAAAGGCATAATGCCCATCTGCTGCAAGCCGTAAGGGATCACCAATGTATCTCGCAACGATATGCAACCGACAAAGGCTTCGGTACCAATGCTGAGAAGGCTTTCGGGCAGCTTGACTGAGGTGAGTTTTGCATTGTCCTTGAATGCACAGTTGTCTATGGCGACCACATCCCACGTAAAGCCCCGATGGTGCACACTGGCGGGGATGACCATATCGCCTTCGGGCTTGACGATTCCTTCTGGCCAGGGCGCCCATTGACTGGAAGTGGGTGGAACGACCTCTACCAACCGTTGTGGTACACGGCTCACCTCCCGCATCCATATTGTCTGCCCACTCTCCAGCCGTACTTCAAAACGTTTGGATGACGGAAGCAACATAATAACAATCAGCATGACAATCATCAGTGCAACGAGCATCCAGATGGACCATGTGGGGAACATCAGCCTGCGCAGCGATGCCACCGACTGGGGACGACGGTTGGGATCCAGCCTTGTGGCGCAACGCAAAGCCACAGAATAACGTTTTCCAAACAGGGACTCCATCACACGCCCCAACGAATAGATGTCCGAGCGGCTGTCGGTCGTGCGTCCCTCGCGTTGCTCGGGCGAGGCATAGTTCTCTGTCCCTGATGCCTGTTTGAGGGTCGCATATTGTGGGCCGTCACTCAATCCGAAGTCGATAAGTTTCACTCGTCCGTCAGCGGTGACGATAATGTTCGAAGGCTTTATGTCACGGTGGTAAATACCTCGGCTGTGAAGGTACTCAATAGCGTCGAGCAGCTGACCAAACACGCGCTTCAGTTCTGTCTTGCGCCTGCCTTTTTTCCACTTGTCGAGGGGCTTGCCGTCAACCCATTCCATCACTATACAGCGTCCGGCAATAGCATCGTCCTCCAGGCTCTCGACGCGGACCACATAAGGACTGTCAAGTCCCACGCCGATGCTATACTCCTTGTACAACCACTCTTCATAAACAGGATTTCCCCGAAATTCCTCTCGCAAACCTTTAAGAACATACCATCGTCCAAAGCGACGAGCACGCCACAGGATATGGCTCTCACTTTGTCCTATCTCTTCGTATGACGAGAAAAAAGGCTCGGTGATGCCGGCACCGCCCGACACGATTCCAGATGGTGCATCGCTCAGCATGTGTCGCCTCCAGTATTAATTATGAGTGCGTTATATTGATTTGCCATAATCTTATTCTTCCTGTTTCAGTTCGCAAAGGTATGATTTTTTTTCGCATCTTCAATCGTCAACATTAATATTTAATAGGCACAGAATAGAAGCGGACCAAAACGGTTGTGCTGTATTTCAGATATTTTTAGTACTTTTGCATTCGATTTATGAACCATTTAGACAATAGTACCATAGAAACTTTGCGACGCCTCATTTGCGAGGCTGCGGGCTGTGAAGCGGTGTCGCCTTCCGACTTCTACACCCTTATGCTTTTCATTGAAAGTCGCACACGCGAAACTGTCGGCCTCTCCACTGTCAAACGTTTCTGGCAGTATGGAGGTCTCATCTCCAAGCCCCGCCAAAGCACCCTCAATGTTATGGCTCGATCTATCGGTTACCGTAACTATGACGACTTTTGTGAGCATTACGGCGACTGTACGCCATCGAGCGACATCGTGCTGGGAGAGGGTGTTAAAGTGACCGATTTGAAACCTGGCGACAGACTTATGCTGCGCTGGAACCCAGGGCGAGAAGTTGTTCTGGAATACTTGGGTAACAGCACATTCCGCGTGCTAAGCAGCGAAGGCAGCAAACTGAAGGCCAACGACACATTCCAAGCCGCCTTTTTCGCCTTGGGCCACGCTGCGATGCTCGCCAATGTGATACACGGCGACTCCTCTTGGCCCCTCTACGAGATAGGCCAGCAGGGAGGTCTGACCTTAGTCCGCCGCCTCTCCTCAATAGGCGAATAGTCCACAAACATTATTATAAAAAACGATAAACCCCGATAGTTGGAAAAACCATCGGGGTTCATTACTTTTAGGTTATCATTCTATAACATATGGTAATCAGTTAGAGATTAGCGAACCACCACCTTACGTGCGGGTCGTAAACCGACCTTGACCAGGTAGACTCCACACGATAGTGGGGACGAAACCTCCGCCCCGTGACCATGTGCCACCATGCGCCCTGTTATGTCATAGATCTGGTAATCCTCAGTCGTCCCATCGACCACGATGCGTCCATCCTTTACATAGATGTTGACACCGTCGGCGTTGATGTCCTCAATACCCTCGGTGCCACCTTCGCTGACGAAGTAGGCAGTGATGACGGTGTCGGTGGTGACGGTCAACGAATAGGGATTCTGCGTGCTACCCGTGCTCCAGTGGTCGAAGCGGTAGCCGCTGGCGGGAACGGCATTAAGCACAGCATTGGGATTGGTGCACGTGGGCTCGTTGAGCACCTGCACGGTACCCATACTCTCGTCGGCCGATTGAGCCGCGAAGGAAGGAAACACATTATCTATAAAATTGGAAAAAGCGATCCAACCTGATTGATATGAATTAGAACTGCCACACGGAATATAAACAGGTATGTTTGAGTCAATATCGCCAAACACGTTGGTTCCCAAAAGGGGTGCTTCCGAAGCATGACTTGTTATTTCCGCCAAATTGCTGCAGCCCAAGAACGCTTGGTCTGCTATTTTCCTAACGTTATTTCCTATTATTATTTCTGTAATATTTGTACATCCCAAAAAAGAGGGATAACCATACCAAAAATTAGCATAATCTACGCCTTCAGACCCAACGATTCCGACACTATCTGCATCGTAGATAATCGAAGAAAGGCCTGTACAATCATAGAAACAATACTTTCCAATATATGTACATGCTTTGGGAATAGAGACACTACCCGTAATATTATAGCATGAACTAAATGCATCGTTCCCAAGATATGTTACCTTGGATGGTATTATTAAATTTGTTATCGTAAGATTACTACAATATCTAAAGCAACAATCTCCTATATATACTACCGAATCAGGTATGTTCGCTGTAGTCAAACTACTACAGCCAAAGAAAGTATAGGCAGGAAGTATCTTTACATTATTTCCAAATACCGCATTCGTTAACGAAGTACATCCATCAAAGACATGTTTATCATAGTCTCCCATTGTAGTACAATAGTCGGCATTGAAATACACTGTAGTCAATCCGATACAATTTGCAAATGCATAGTTTTCTATTCTTTTTATTGCGTTAGGGATTGTTATCGATCCAAGTCCAGTGCATCCATTAAAAGCATTTACACTAATGGATTGTATAGAGTCTGCAATTACGACCGAGGTAATATCTGTACATTGATAGAAAGCCGTTCCTATAGCATTAACGGTATAAGTCTGACTTCCATTGCTTACAAAATTAGGTATGATAATATCTCCGGAGGGCTTGGTGTAACCCAACCAAGTATCAGAAGCGACACTTGCATTAGCATTCGGCCAAACAACACTTACGCTAGCACCATCATTCCGAATATAGTAATATAACGTATGTCCGCTAGGGGATACCGCAGAAAAATCATAGGCCCACGAGGTTGCGAAAAGGCCCATAAAGAGGGCAAAAAACAATAATACTTTTTTCATAATAACTATTATTTGATGTTTTTACATTTGTTTATTTATCTATCTTTGTGGGAAATATTCCTTGCCGGCAAGCCACAGCATAATGTCCACCTGTCGGAAAGAGAGCTCCTCTATCCGATATTCTTTCTGCATATGCCGGATGACGTTCACGAACTTTCTGTAATCCTTGAGTTCATCGTTGCGGAATTGGATTTTCCGGTCTCGGTTGCGCAACTCGCGCAGCATTCGATCCACATACGAGTCGTAGATGGGGTATGCTTCAGGATTGTGGTGCGCACAGAACTTGGTGGCGAAGGAGTAGAAATCCTTTTCGGAAGTTGACTGATCTTTCTTTTTCACCTGCACCTTACGCAGATCCTCGACGAGCGACAGGTCTCCCTTAGCCAGTCGCCCCTTTAGGTCGCCCACCTCAAGATAATGTTTGACCACATTGTATACAGCATAAATATTCGTGCTGTAGAAGTCGTTGAGCGTCGAGCACTTGATCATCAGATCGCTGGCATCGAGATAATTCTTGTCACGCATGCCGAAAAGTCTGGCCAAAGCATCCTCGGCATAGACATAGGAATCCTTCGTCAACCATTCCTTCCAATAGCGATCGGCTTCTGCGACGCTAGGCATAAATTTCTTAAAATCTTTTTTTGCCATAACGGGTATATTACGTTTAACAATTTTAGATATGCAAAATTAATGTAATAAATTCCTCCGGTCAAAACCGTTTTAGTCCGTTTTATAAACAGCTATAGACCATTGGTCTACAAAGACGTCTTCTCCATCCGATATGGACAAAGGACGCGCCCGGTCACACATTGGAAGCGACTTTTATGATGGAAAACTCACGGAGATACACTGGAAATGAAACTTCCACGAGCTGAGTTGTTCGACATTATTATGAATCCCTCCGACTTTACTACCGAATACGAAAGCGGCACTTGGAGCCACGAACTCACCAAACCCATAAAAGAACGAGCAAAAGCTGATTTGGAGAAGAATGCCATTGATTACGGCATCCTCCAGAAAGCCGAGGATGGCGGTTTGAAACGTCTCGAGATGCTATTCAAGACTTTCGGATTCAATACCGTCTTACTTACTGTACGTGAGGAATAAGAAGGGATAGTAACCATTATTCATTGTTGCGTGTCTCCGACACGCGATTGGTAAAGGCGTGATAAATACCCCACACTTGGTGTGGTCGAAGGATTATTGCAAAGCGTCTGAGGAACAACAGTGTCTGTTTCCGATATTTAACCTTAACCATAACCTTAACTTTTGCTCCACAAGGTCGCAGGCCTGCAGAGCAGGTAGAACTTCGGATACGGAACTTTATTGCCTACAGGTTCACCTTAAACTTATGTCGTCCGCTCCCAACGCTCTTAACGCCCGAAGGCAGGTGGACTTCGGCGGAGGTGTTGGGGGGGATGACGACGGTCCACTCGATGCCTTTGCCGGTACGGTGCCAGTGGCTCTCGATGGTGCCGCTGACGGAGCGGTAGGTGCAGTCGACGCGGTTGAGGCCTTCGACGAAGGTGGGGCGGAACTGTATCTTGGTATAGCCTGGCTCGAGGGGGCGGATGCCGGCAAGGTATTCATACTCCCAGATGAGGAGGTCGCCGAGGAGCATGACGTGGTTGGCGCTGTTCATGCTGGGGTCACCTGTGTCTCCATTCCACAGCTCCCAGATGGTGGTGGCGCCGCGCCGGGCCATGTAGCCCCAGGAGGGGTAGGTGGTGTCGGTGGCCAGATGGAGGGCGAGGTCGGCGCGGCCGTAGTGGGTGAGGGTGCGCATCAGTTGCTGTATTCCGACAACGCCGGTGCTGACGTGGCCGCCGAAGTCGCGCTCGGTCTTGCTGATGATATTGGCAAACACCTTATCCTCAAGCTCGCCGGGCACCATACAGAACCATAGCGGCAGGATGTTGGCGGTGACGGTGCCGTTTGCGTAGTTGCCCGTCGTGGTGTCGAGGTAGCGGGCGTTGTAGGCGGCGGTGACGCTGTCGTATTCCCGCCGGAAGAAGTCGGCATCGTTGTCCTTGTCAAGCCAGATGGCGAAGCCTCTCATGATGTTGCAAAGATAGGCATAGAAGGGTGTGCTGATGGCGGCGGCCTCGGTGATGCGGCTGGGGTCCTTGGAGTGGATCATCTCGGGACTCTCGGGCGGCATGCACCAGTCGCCGTAGCAGTCGCGCGTCATGATGCCGTCCTTGAGGTACCATAGGCGCATGTGCAGCAACCATTTGCGCATGGCGTCGTAGTGGCGTCGCATGGGCTCGATGTCGCCGAAGCGGGTGTAGAGCATATCGGCCACGGTGATGAAGGCGCCGGGCCAAGTCATGTTGTCGGTGTAGTTGCGCCAGTAGGCGGGTGCGACGTCGCTGAGCTGCCCGTTGGGCCACTGGCAGTCCTCGAGGTCCTGCAGCCACTTGGCATAGAGGCGGTGGTTGTCGAAGAGGAAGCTCTCGCCGTAGCAGCCGGTGGTGCGGTCGCCGGTCCAGCCCATACGCTCGTCGCGCTGGGGGCAGTCGGTGGGCATGGAGCGGTAGTTGCCGCGGATGCCCCAGAAGGCGTTGCGGTGCACGGCATTGATGACGTCGTTGTCGGTCTCGAAGGTGGAGGTGGATGCCATCTGGTCGTAGATGACGAGGCCGGTGAAGTCGCTGAGACTGGGTTTGCTGCCTTCGGGCAGGCCGCTGATTTCGACGTAGCGGAAGCCGTGGTAGACAAACTGCGGGTGCCACGGAAGTTCATACTTATTTAACCTTAACCATAACCTTAACTTTAACTTCAGATACGGAACTTTTCCAGCAATCTTGGCAAAGGCAATGTAGCGGTCGGTGCACTCGGCGGAGCGCAGGTTGTCGATGTAGAGTGTGCTGTCGGGGGTGAGCAGTTCGGCATAACGGAAGGTGATTGTGTCGGTGCCGTCGCTTTTTTTAGCAAGCAAAGAGGATATGTCGTTCACTTGCAGAACGCCAACCATATTCTGCCCCATGTCGAGTATCCACTTGTCGCCCTTGCGGAAGATGGCCTTTGGGGTGAGGCGCTCCATGACGCGGATGTTGGGGTTGGGCTGCGGCGTGAGTTCGTATTCCAAGCGCTGGGCTGCGATCTCGGCGCTGTCGGGAAACGGCATGGAGGCGTCGTAACGGTCGTCGCGGCGCTTCCAGCGGGGATTGAAGCGGTCCTCGAGGTTCATGTTGTGACGGTCGTAGTCGACTGTCACGTTGTCCCATTCGCTGTCGTCGTAATGAGGCATCGTCCAGTCTCCAAGGTCGAGGCGCGCGTCGTAGGTCTCGCCGTCGAACTCGTTGGACTTGCGTATGGGACCCCGGTTGGTGATACGCCAGCCTTCGCCAGACACGATGGTGTCGGCGCTGCCGTCCTTATAAAAGACCTCCAGCTGCATCAGCAGTTGCGGACGGCCGTAATGGGCGGCGTGGTTGATACCGCACCATTCCAGGTAGTTGGTGTCGTGACGCACGGTGGTGAAGCGGCCGGGGGCAAGGATGACACCCACGGCGTTCTGCACGCTGTGGTTCAGCATGTCGGTCACATCGTAAGCGTTGAAATAGACGCGCCGCGTGTAGTCGCTCAGGGCAGGTTTCAGCAGTTCGTCGGGGGCCACTTCGCGACCATTGATATAGGCTGAGTAGACTCCTAATCCGCTGATGTAGAGACGCGCGTGGTCGATGTCCTTTTGCAGCTGGAACTCGTGGCGCAGATAGCGGGCGGCGACCTCGGTATGGCCCTCTATCTTGTCGTCGGGGTAGTCGCGACCGATCCAATGGGCTGTCCAGTCGCTGCGCTCCAATAGGCTGATCTCAAACTGCTGCACCGGACTCACAATCTCTTTACTCCTGCCGTTGCCATAGGTCACAGTAGTATACACTCGCCACCAACAGCGATCGCGGCTCTTGAGGGGCGTGCCGACGTAGGGGATGTAGAGCATCTGCGAGGTGTCGACGGTCTGCGAGTCCCACAGGTCGCCATCGCCGCGGCGGGCCTTCTCCTCGCTGCTGGCCACGATGATGCGGTAGCTGGTCTGGATGACGTTGTCCACCTTTGCTTCATAATTCCAGCTGAAGCGGGGTGTGGCGGTGGCCGTTGAGGGTTTGAGGGTTGTAGTCGCTATCTCGACGGTGAGGTTGTTGATTTCGACTTTGCTGCCGCAGGCGGCGAAGAGAGCTGCCATAAGCAGCAGAGGGATGATGCGTCTCATAATATTCAACGTTTAATGCTTAATTTCCATTGTCCGGGTCCGAGCGTGCGCTCGTTTGGGGTGCCGGGGAATACGGTGGCGGTGGTGCCTTCGGGGACTGTGACATCCAACTTGTCGCCAGTGATTTCCACCCGTATGTCGCCATATTGGGTAGGCTTGGTGCACCGCACCCATTCAATTCCGTTGCATGGTTGCGGGTCGACGAAGAAATGCTTGTAGCAGGGTTGTTCGGAATCGGGACGGATGCCGGCGATGGATTGGTAGAACCAGGTGCCGATGCCGTTGTAGCAGTTGTGCACGCGACTGCGGTCCTCCTTGCCCGGGCGGCCACAGTCCCACGACTCCCAAGTGGTGGTGGCACCTTGGTTTATCATATTCAGATATCCGGGGTAGTCTGGCTGACGCAGCAGCGTGGCCATGAGGTCGGCCTGCTTTTCGCGGATGCACCATTCGGTGAAGATGGGGGTGCCCATGAGGCCGAAGGCCACATGGTCGCGGTATTTGCCATGAATATCTTTGATTAACTGCGTTTTTACAGCAGCAGCGGTGGCACTGTCGGGCGGTACGTCCATCAGCATGGCGTAGGCCATATCGAGCGGTGTGCCGTTGGCGTAGGAGTGCGTCTCGGGGTGGTAGAAATGGCGGTGGATTGCGTCGACGACGAGCTGCCGCCTTTCGGCGAAGCGTTCCGCATCGTCCTGATGGCCAGTCAAAATAGCCATTTGTTCCATATTCAATAGGCATTCGGCGATGAAGCAGCTGCTGGCGTGCAGCACGCTCTCGCCACCGATATCGACACCTTCGGGTGCCAGCCAGTCGGCCAGAAACCACGAGTGCCGCTCCGTATCGCCCCACGGCTGCAGGATACCGTCCACGCTGTGATGCTCGATGTAGTCCATCCAACGGCACATATCGTCGTAGTGGCGGTAGATGAGCGTGGGGTCGCCGTAGTTGAGGTAGGTGCGCCAGGGGGCTTTGACGATGAAGCCTTGCCAGTAGGGGCCGCCGCCGGTGCGGAAGGCCGGTGCCACGTAGGGCAGGTCGCCGGTGCTATCCAGCGCGTCGTGCCAGGCTTGCATCCAGTTGGCATAGACGTCGCGCACATCCCAAAGGGTCTGCAGGGTGTTGGTCGACGAGTTGCCGTCGCCGCCGTAGCCCATGCGCTCTATATGCGGACAGTCAACCATGTAGCCGCTGAATGTGAGGCAGCTAAGGGTATATTTCACCATGTCGTGGATGGCGTTCAGGCGCGAGTCGCTGCACTCGAAGGTGGCGCCGCCCGCAGGGTCGACGGCGGAGATCTGCACAGCGCGGGCATAGACCACACTTGCACCTTTGACACGGACATAACGGAAGGCGTGCATGTGGAAGCGGTTGGCGAAGTGGATGTCTGAGGATGAGGTTGCTCCCGTTCGGTCGCGACCTATCAGGATGAGGTTGCTCCCGTTCGGTCGCGACCTATCCTCGACGGTTCCGTCACTGACGTAGATATCGGTCTCTGTATGAGGAGGCTTGGCATCGAGATGGTCGAGGTATTCCATGGTTATAGAGTCGCCTTCGGGGATAGGCAGGCAATCGAGTTGGAACCAGCCTGTCACCACGCGGCCGAAATCAAAGATAAGCGTGCCGTCGGGCAGGGTGTCGACCGATTGAGGGGATAGCACATTGACGATATGGTTGCCCTCATACTCCTGTCGCGAGATGGTGATGTCCTTTGCGTCATAAACTGCCGCTGGACGCCAGCGTTCCTTGACCCGCGCGTCGTAGCACTCGCCACCAAACTGCAGGGGCTGCCAGCTGCCGGTATAGCTGTAGGGCGACGGCGAGGCCTCCCATGTGCTGTCGGTGCCGGCAAGGATATAGATAAGGCCGCATTCGCCGTCGCTCACCGTCTGTTCCACCTCGGCGCGGGCTACCGCCGGAGTGCCGTATATGCGCCCCCACCCCTGCCCTATCCAGAGCATCAGCTCGTTGTCACCCTCGCGCACCAGGTCGGTGATGTCGTAGGTCACCTCGAGCGCCCGCCGGTCGAGCTGGCTGACGGCAGGTTGCAACACGCAGTCCCCCACCCTGGTACCATTGAGGTACACCTCGTGGTAGCCGAGCGAGACGACGCGGAGACTGAAGGTGACGCTATGGCCGACGGGCGCAAGGTCGGTGTGCTCCAACTCGAAAGAGGTGCGCAGCATGGGCGTCTCGGCCCAGCCGCTGTCGGTGCGGCAACCGATAAAGTGCTGTGCAGACAAATGCATGACCGTCAACAGCATGGTAATCAGTATGGCAAACTTCCGCATAGCAATTTTTTTTTAACCTTAACCATAACCTTAACTTTAACTTCAGATACAGAGCTTCGCACGAAAACGAAAACGAAGACGAAAACGAAAAAAACCTTAACCATAACCTTAACTTTAATTTCAGATACGGAACTTTTGTCCCCTTCACTCATTTAACATCAATCCGGGCAACGAAACCGCCGCCGGGGGCGAGGTGGACCTTTAATGCTGAATTTTGAATTTTGAATTTCGTGCACCTATAGTCGCTGCCCTTGCGATGGGCGTTGACGCCGTCGGTGTACAACTCAATTGTTGATTTGTTACCGATGTTCAGGTCGACAACCGGCAGAGCAATTTCCACATCGCGTTCCGTCCAGTTGGTGATGCCGCCGATGTACCAGGTCTTGCCTTTGCGACGGGCGGTGACGATGTATTCGCCCACCTCGCCCTGCAGCACGCGCGTCTCGTCCCATACGGTGGGAATCCCGGCCACGAAGCGTGTGTAGTCGGGCTCGCGCTCGTAGTGCGTGGGCGAGTCGCAGAGCATGTTGAGCGGCGATTCCAGCACGATGTACAGCGCCAGCTGGTGGCAGCGCGTGCCCTGGCTCATGGGCTCCATCCAGCAGGGATGGTAGTTCCACTTGCCGCCGTTGAGCATGGCGCCCTGCGTGTAGTCCATCGGACCGGCGGCCTGGCGGATGAAGGGTATCTCGCAGTCGTAGCGCATCTGGTCCACCGTCGTCGGGGCCCATTTCATCTGCTCCAGTCCGAAGACGCCTTCGAAGTTGAGCACATTGGGGTAGGTGCGCGTGAAGCCTGCGGGCTTGAAGGCACCGTGGAAGTCGACCAGCAGGTGGTGCTCGGCGCAAGTCTCCGCCGCGCGGCGGTAGAAGTCGACGGCCAGCTGGTCATCGCGGTCCATGAAGTCAATCTTGAAGCCCTTGACGCCCATCTGGCTATAGTGCTCGCATACGCGTTTCATATCCCTTTCAAAGGCATAGTAGCCGGCCCAAAGGATAATGCCGACATTCCTTTCTTTGGCATACTCCACCAGCATGGGCAGGTCGATTTCCGGCACTACATTTAGTAATGGTGAATTTTGAATTGTGAATATTGAATTGCTGTCGCCGTCGTGTTCAACATTCAAATTTCTAAATTCATAATTCAAAGGAACGGCCCAGCCTTCGTCGAGTATGACGTATTCGATGCCGTAGCGCGAGGCGAAGTCGATGTAGTGCTTGTAGGTGTCGTTGTTCACTCCGGCGGGGAAGTCGACGCCGCTGATGTTAAAACAGTTCCACCACTCCCAGGCCACCTTGCCAGGGCGAATCCAAGAGATATCATCCACCCGCGAAGGCTCTGCGAGCAGGTAGCTCATATTGTTCATCGCAATCTCGGTGTCGGTGCCCACCATCATGATGCGCCAGGGGAAGACCTTGCTGCGGTCCATCTCGGCGATGTAGTCCTCGCGCTCACGGACCAGCAGCTGGAGGTTGTTGTGGCCACCCTGCTCCACGCGGCGGGGCAGTGGTGCGTGATCACCCACCAACGGGCGGCCTCCCGTGCCATGCAGATACAGGCCCGGATAGTCGAGCAGCGCCGACTCGGTGATGCACACCTTCACGCCATTGTCGCAATGCACCATCAGCGGCAGGAAGCAGAGGCGACTCTGGTCGAGCTGTGAAAGTGGTAGTGTGGTGTACTGGTTCTCGAACGAAGAGCTGTACTGCACCTCGTGGTGAAGCGAGTCGAATTGGCTGACGTATGGGGCGGTGACAGTCCAGTCGCTGGTGAAGTTTAGTTGCACCTCTTCGTATGTAACCACCCCCGGAATGCCATCCCACACGTAGCGATAGGCCACACCCTCGTTGTAGGCGCGAAAGACGACAGAAAAGCCCTCATACAGTTTTAGCGTCAGCTCGTTGCAGTGGTTGCGCATCGTAGTCTGATGGGTGAAAGGCGAGGCTATGGTTTCATCGACGGTGCGTTGCAAGGCGCGCTTAACCGACATTGTCCCATATACCGCGCGTTTGGGCGATGAACAGTAGAGGGCGCTGCGCGACGGCGACATCAGCGGTTTGCCATCGTATA
>JAFXAD010000055.1 GCA_017522065.1 Bacteroidales bacterium | reverse complement strand
TATGCCTGCGAATACATAATGAATAAAGAAAATGCAATGAGCAATTGTACGAATTAAACGAATTGATATTTAGAAATTTGTTTTGCAAACAAAACGCGAACGTTTCGCAAAGCGAGAGAAAAGAAAACTTGTTTGCTTTTCAGAGCCAAAGAAATGTCAACGAAGATAATTAAACGAATTGTTAGAGGTTACCTAAGATAAAAATCACAAATCATCTACATAGCGACTTACTGTATAAAAAATTACAGAAAAGGGCATCTCGATAATAAACAAGACGGATGGTTTAGAAAAATCCCTCTAATTAAAAAAAAATAAATCGCTGAAAGAAAAAATGTTACAAATATAAAATAGTTTGTAGTTTTTTCCGTTTCTAATTCGTTTTATTATTAGAGCACATCTAATAATTATATTAAACGGCGTGGTATGCCTGCGAATACATAATGAATAAAGAAAATGCAATGAGCAATTGTACGAATTAAACGAATTTTTGGAGGTTCCCTAAAACAACTTTCAATCTTTATGAACCATAAGATATTCAAAACTATGAAAACGAAGTTTTTTCTCTTAGCGATAATAATGGCACTGCTGGCTGTGCGACCAGCTGTCACACACGCCCAATGTCCCGACGGAGCGGCACAATGTGCCGTAACGATAGTCTGCAACGATGTGTACGGCGACGGCTGGAACGGTGCTGCCATCAAGGTGTGGCAAGGCACGACCCTGCGCGGGACGGCCACCCTCGCCTCGGGCAGCTACGGCGAAGTGGAAGTCAACATCTGCAGCGGCGACTCGGTGCGCTTCGAATGGCAAAGCGGCCAGCTCGACAACGAGGTCTATTTCAGCATCGTCAACGGCGACGGCACGGTTGTCGTTTCGGGCATCTTTGGTGCCGACCTGCAAAACGGGCAGACAATTACGACCATCTGGCCCACCTGTCCCAGTTGCATCAAGCCCCAAAACCTTAGTGCCACTACCGACAGCACATCAGCCTTGGTTTCGTGGACCCCGATGGGGAACGAGAGCATCTGGCTCGTGTCGCTCGACGGCGGCACAGCCATCACGGTCACCGCGCCCTATCATACGTTCTTCAACCTGGCACAATCGAGCCACCACGACGTCAGCGTCCGCGCTCTGTGCGCTGCCGGCGACACCTCGGATGGCGCCACCATTAGTTTCCGTACCACCTGCGAACCGATTGCCATTCCCTACTTCAACAACTTTGACGGCGAGGAGCCGGGCTACATACCCCACTGCTGGAACGGCGTCGCGATGTTTGGCGATATGCCCAAAGTGTATGACGAGATGGCCTATTCCGACTCGTTAGCCCTCCTGTTCGGTGCCACACACGGCTACAACATCGTGACGACACCGCTGGTGCCGCTGCCCGGCAACGAGATAGCCGTCAACTTCTACGGATTCATCGAGAACGGCCTGGTCATTGGCGACATCAGCCTCATCAATTCGTGGCTGCAGGCCGGCGTGATGAGCAACCTGAACGACACGTCGACTTTCATTCCCCTCGCCAATGTCGACACGATGGACAACAACTGGCACGAGTATGAGTTCAACACCGCCTCGCTGCCCGCCGACCAGCAATACTATGTGGCGTTCCGCTTCTATGGCGACGACCTGATGTGGGGCAACGCCGCCGTCGACGATATATCCATCACCCACTACAACGGATGTGACCGTCCGCTGCTGACCTTCGTCGACTCAGTAGGGTCGAATGCTGCACTGATTTCGTGGAACCATGCCTGCGACAACGCCACAGGCTACGACGTCTATATCAGCACCGTCAACAACCCGCAGACCTCGACCTACTACACCACCGTGCAGGACACCTTCTGCATCGTCGACGGCCTGCTGCAAAGCACCACCTACTATGCGTGGATACGCACCGAATGCGACAGCGTCTACGCCGACTACAAGGCCGTACAGCCCTTCACCACAGGACTGTCGTGCGCCACAGTGTCGGACGTAGAACTCTTCAATGTCAGCCACACGGCAGCAGCACTCACGTGGCACTACGACACCTACTACGGCTATCCTTCGGTAGGAGCACAGGCTATGCTCTACGACATGACAGACCTGACGCAGATGCTGCAAAGCACCTACACAACGTCGGACATAGCCTACTTCACCGGCCTGCAACCCGGCCACGCCTACAGGGTCTATATTCGCAACACCTGCCAGATTGGCGATGACGTCGACACCGCAAATGCTGTATGGATAGACTTCATGACCGAGTCGTGCAGTTCGGTCGAGGATCAGACGAACAACTACAGCGGCTCAGAATACCTGGTAGGCACCTCGATGACCAATTCCTATACCCAAAGCATCTACACACGCGCCGAAATGCCGGAGGTCGACACCATCTATGGCATTGCCTTCCGGACGGGTGGCGACGTGGAACAGGCACTAACCTTCGACCTCTATGTGGGCAACACAAGCCTCGCGGCACTTAGTGCCACCTCGTATGCTCCCCTCGGCAACCTCACGCTGATGGCTTCGTCGTACACTGTACCCGTATCGACAGCCAGATGGCACATCATTCCGTTCGCAACGCCGTTTGTATATGACACGAGCCAGAATCTGGTCATTGCGACCCACAACCAATCAGGTGTTTTCTATCTGAACCCCATCAACTGGAAATTCCACACCACCGATGCCATCCAGACCTTCCAATGGAACAACTTCGGCCCCGTCGATCCCGCAGCGCCGTCGTCATATTTCACAAATTCGGCATACGGTGCCGCCGATGTGCGTTTCATCACCAACTGCACCATGACGGGATGCCTGCCGCCATTCATCTATAGGGCCGACGCCGACTCCACGAGCATCAGCGTGGCATGGGTGGCAGAAGGTGACGACAACGCCTTCGTGGTGCAGTACCGACAGGCTTACGCCACCTCCTACCAGACGGCCTACGGTCCACTTTACGACACCACGTGCACCATCAGCGGACTCAATCCGGCAACCAGCTACAGCATCCGCGTCGGAACCATCTGCGACAACGACACTATGTGGAACTACATCATCCAGACGACCAACTGCGGTCCGATAGCGACACCGTACTGCGAGGATTTCGACTCGTATGCCGAACGGATTATGCCTCCCTGCTGGACCTACAATCCCGAGCGAGTAGACCACATATATGGTGGCATAAGCTACAATGCGCAGTATGCCACCCACTCGCCCTCGACACGCGCCGCCGTACTGCCACCGCTTGCCGACGACCTCTACACGCTCGAAATCAACTTCCGCGCCCGTCTGGGCGATGCCAGCCTCGGCAACGGCATACTGATAGGCGTGGCTGACAACGACGGCGAGAACATCAGCTGGCTCGACACCCTGACGGTGCCCAACCAGTCGATGGACGAGTACCGCTGGTTCAACTACAGCTTTGCCGACTACGACGGCGACGGTGGCCGCATAGCCCTCTCGTTTCTTGCTCCATACAACACCCTTTACGGTGTCAGCGCCATCATCGACGACATCACCGTTTCGTCCATCTCGAGCTGTCCAGCGGTGACTGAATTTGCTGTCAGCAACATCAGCGACGCGTCGGCGGTGACCGTCAGCTGGAACAACCCCGCACAGGCCTCACAGTTCCAATTGGCTTGGGACACGATAGGAACGCCCGTCCAGTTTGCCGCCAACACGGTGACCGTTGCCGACACCTTCTACACCCTGCCGCAACTTGTGTCGGGAGCGAAATACAGTTTCTATGTCAGCGCCGTCTGCACAGACGAACAGAGCACATGGCGTTCGATAGATTTTGCCACAGGCACAATCATTATGCGCGCCAACAGCGATACGACCGTCACGGGATGCGGCTTGGCCATATACGACAACGGAGGTCCTGCCGGAATATACAGTTCCAGTAGCGTTTCGAAGCTGGTTGTCTATCCCTCGGGGCAAGGCAACGCCGTGACATTCCGCGGCGGCACCATCGACCTGTCGCAGTGGAGCAACGACGCCCTCTACATCTATGAAGGCGACACCACGGGCGGCACCCCACTATTCAGCTGCACCTACACCGGCGGCACGATGACTATCGACACACTGATAGTCTCAGAACTGGGGCCAATGACGTTCCTTTTCGTCACCGACTTCTACGATGTGGCTGCAGGATATGAGCTCTTCACCGGTTGCGCTCCCCTACCCTCTTGTCTGCGTCCACGCAATGTGACGGTTTCGGCCATAAGCGCCAACAGCGCACAGGTCAGCTGGACAGGCAGTGCACCGTACTACAACGTCTTCTATCGCGAACAGGGTGTGGGTTCGTGGACTGCGCTGACTGCATCTGGCAACAGCATCACCATCACAGGTCTGACGGAAAGCTCGACCTACGAAGTCAAGGTACAGGGTGTCTGCAGCGGTGGCGACGTGTCTGAGATGAGTGCAATTGTGCTCTTCACCACCACCTGCATTCCGGTGACCATAACCCCGTCGACCCCGATCGAAGAGGACTTCGAAAGCCCGACGGCACCAGCCAACTGCTTCACTATGGTATATGCCGACCCCAATCCGACCAACCTAATGCAACACGACCAGTCGGCAGCATGGTCGGGCACACGCTGTTTCAGTTTCAGCTCTTACCACAGCTCGTCCAACTATCGCCAAACCCTCATCTCGCCAGCCTTCAACGCCAACGACAGCATACGTCTGCGTTTCCGCTACAGCGACATGATGTTCGGCAACGAGACGATGCGCGTGGGCTACTCCACATCGGGCAACGCTCCACAGGACTTTGTATGGACCGACACCATCGTTACTGCAGGCACACCGTGGAAGCTATACGAAAACGATTTTCCGCCTACGGCACACTACGTGGCCATCGACTACCTGTCGGTGTTCCGCTATAACGCCTACATCGACAGCCTAAAAATCAGCGTTGTGCCCACGGCTGACTGCCTAACGCCAACCATTGTCAACATCGACGAAGGTCCTGTAAGCATCACGGTCCAGCTCAACGGAGTAAGCAATCTTGAGGTTCGCATCACTGACGGAGCCTGGAGCGACGGCCTCAATGGTACGGTAGTGGGTAATGTTCAGGAGTACACATTCGACGGATTGACGCCCAACACGCAGTACACCATTGGATTCCGCAACCGATGCAACAACGGTCTCCAGTCGGATTGGGAGGTTCGCAATATCCGCACAGCTACTGTTGGCTGTCCTGCTCCGGAAGGATTTGAGCTGACCGACGCAAGCTATCGCAGCGCCACTTTCGACTGGAGTGACGACGGTGATGCCAACGTGTGGGAAATCAACATCTTCAACACCGGATTCAACCAGACCTACACCACTACCGAGCATCCTTTCACGGTCGAAGGGCTGGCACAAGACATCAGCTATAGTGCCAAAATCCGCTCCGTCTGCTATGGTGCACCCGGCCAATGGAGCCCGACCGTCAGCTTCCGCACACCAAGCTGCGACCCGGTATCGAACATCACATTCGAAACGGCACGTCACGGCGAATACACCGAAGTCACCCTATACTGGGAAGGCGATGCCGAAAGCTATGAGATAGAGTATGGTCCCGAGCACTTCAGCGCCGGAACAGGTACAACCGTGACCGGCATCAGGGAGACGGAATACCACATCGACAGCATCCCCTCGGACATGAGCTACGACATCTTCATCCGTTCGCATTGCGCCGCTGGCGTATACAGCATCTGGAGCCAGGCTATAGAGATACCAGCTGTAGGCATAGAGACAACACATGAGTCGCCAATCGTAAAAGTCTACCCCAACCCGGCAACAGACAGAACGAGCATTTCGCTTAGCGGCATAGACGGCAAAGTAAGGCTCATGATGGCCGACATAAACGGTCGAATTGTGTACAAATCGACCTTCTACTGTGAAGGTGACTGCACAAAGACACTTGACCTCGGCACAATTAGCAAAGGCATCTACTTTGTACAAATCGGCACAACCGCATCATCGACTGTAACGAAAATCGTTGTACGATAGGACTCCTGTCCGGAAAACGTCGTAACCTTAAAAACATTTCCTAAAACGAAAGCCTTCGGAGCATTCCTCTGCTCCGAAGGCTTTTTTAAATCATGAAACGAGTTCGGAAAAGCATTATGCCTACTCGATTGCAGCAGCAATTTCGTCGGCCAGAGCTTTCATCTCGTCAGGTTCCATCTTGATATGGTGGCTGAAATTAAGATCACCGGGGTTATTCAACGGCATAAGATGAATGTGCGTATGAGGAACGTCTATTCCGACAACGGCGACACCAATCTTTATACACGGACAGACCTTTTTGAGGCCCTTAGCCACCTTGCGGCTGAAGCGGTGCAATTCTACAAAAAGATCGTCATCGAGGTCGAAAATGTAGTCGACCTCTTTTTTAGGGATGCAGAGTACATGGCCGCGAACGACAGGGTTTACATCGAGGAATGCCAGACAGTGATCCGTCTCGGCGACTTTATAGCAGGGAATCTCACCTGCAACAATTTTTGAAAAAATGCTTGCCATAGCGGTTTAATGATTAAGGATTGTTATAGAATCAAGGTAAAGTCCGTACAGGTACAACATCTTATCTTTCAACACTGAGAATCTCGAAATGCATTGTACCGGCAGGTACTACGACTTCGACATTGTCGCCAGCCTTCTTTCCGAGAAAAGCCTGTGCAAACGGCGAGGAAACAGATATAAGGCCCTGTTTCAGGTTGGCTTCGCTCTCAGGAACAATCGTATAGACCTGTTTCATATTGTTCTTCACGTTTTTGATTGTTATTTTGGAGAGGAGAAGCACTTTAGAAGTGTCGATTTTTGATTCGTCGAGCAAACGGGCATTAGCAATCAGATCCTGAAGTTTGGAAATGCGAGCTTCAAGATGACCTTGAGCTTCTTTTGCAGCATCATATTCAGCATTTTCAGAGAGGTCGCCTTTGTCGCGAGCCTCGGCAATGGCTGCTGATGCTGCCGGTCGCTCGACAGCGATAAGATGATGAAGTTCGTCTTTCAGTTTTTGCAGACCCTCTTCGCTATAATACTTTATTTCTGACATTTTGGAGTTTGTTTTTTACGTTAAAAAGTAGGAAAGGCCTGAGAAAGACCTTTCCTAACTTTCGATATGTGTGATTATTAGTCTTAGAACTTGAAGGTAGCTCCGATTGAATGGGTACCCTTCAAAGCTGTTGTTCTAAATGCATAGTCGAGTGAGAGAGATGTACCTTTTTCCTTGTTGAGCGGAAGGATTACAGAAGCACCTGCGTGGACACCGGTATTGGCGGTTGTGCGGTTGTCGCCGTCGAAGATGCCAGTCTGATAGAGGTAGGCTGCACGAAGCTGGAACATGTCAAGCAGCGAATACTCAAATCCCAGACCGAAGTTGTCGCGAAGGAAGGCATTCGAAGTGAAGTTTCCAGCGATGGTGAGGCGCTGATTCCATTTATCGAACAAGAGGTCGTAGGAGAGACCGATATTGAGGCAGGTAGGTAACTCCATTTCAGCCGAGCGGAACTCGACAGTCATGGAATTGCCAGCTTCGTTGACCACCGTGAACGATTCGCCCGTACCGCCGAAACTGAGGGCGGGTCCGATATTCTTCAGAGAGATACCGAACTTGAGCTCGTCGTTTTCACCAGTCTGGTACTGGATACCAGCATCAATTGCAACGCCCGTTGCGTTGACATCGTCAGTCGACTCGGTTATAATCTTAACGTTGGCACCACCATGGATTGAGTTGGTGAAGGAGTATGAGAATGCAACATTAAGATTCATGAATGTCGGAGAGACAGTACCGTTAGAGCCAGGTTCAGGGCTTTCGACAGTTGTTTTCTGAAGGTCGCCAAATCCCATTGCCATAACATAGGCACCGAGCACGCCGGCATCGCCTAAGCGGAAAGCCAAACCGAACGAGTTGATTGTTGCGCCACTGACGAGACCGGAACGTCCACCATAGAGCATTGTATTGGTGTAGACAAATTCCATCTTCTCGACAAACGAAAGGCCGGCAATATTGCTAAAGAAAGCATCAATGCCACGAGCGCACGAAGTATTGATTCCGGCCCAACTGGAGCTGCGGGCCCACGGGTTGATAAGCAACTCCGTGGCGCCTGCCGTTCCTCGACGATTGTCATTGCCGGCAAAGAGCGAAGGTGCCGTCAAAGACGCTGAGAGGACCATTACAGTCAATATACTTAATATTCTTTTCATTTCTGCAAAATTTTAAAGATTGATGATAATTAGAATTGGAAACGACTCAAGTCAACAGGACGCATTGTACCGAACCATTTGACAATTTTCTCTCCGATGCCCGGAGTGCTGAAATGGATCAGATACATACCACCGGCGATAGGAATACCATTGTGGTTGTGGAGGTCCCAATCGACCGTAGTTGTGTTGGAAGGAGTGTTAGGTATGGTTCTTACCAAGGTTCCGTCGACGGTGTAGATGTTGATTGTCGTGTTGCCGGGAACATTGATGAAGCGTACCTTCGTTTCCAACTGACTGAGGGTTTCATAAGTAGAATAACTGTAATAGGGGTTAGGAACGACATTGATAGCATCCATGATGGAATCCTTGTAGCTTTGACGTGCATCGGCACGAGTAGCAACACCTGTTTCGGTTACAATGTCGCTGGTAAGATCAAACTGGTACATCGGGTTATTGTAGTTGCTCGAACCGACAGAAGTCTCGTTATTGCTCAAGTATTTGCCATAACGGTTGTTGACGTTGATATCGATTGTCACATTGGTAGGAATATCCTTAGGATTGTTGATAGCCTCGCTTGCGAGTGGCATGTTGACCCAGGCCACAGTCGAGAAGAGGAATGCGGCAGAGTCACGCATAGGAAGCATCTTGGGAGAGCCGTCAGCCTTGAGCAGACCGTTGTTGAAGTTGCCGTAGTAAGCAGTTCTTGCGGAAGGGTTGGTGAACGGGCACTCGAAGAAGTGGTCGAGAGACTTGAGCATGCTGACAGCCCAGCGACCGGCATCGTAAGAAGGTGAACGATAGTCGAAATGTCTGTTGTTCGAAGCACTTCCTACAGTGTTGTAGTTGATATTTGAGAATTTCTGCTTGACAGCATTCATAATATAGATGTAGTGGCGGCCACCCATAACGTAGTTGCCTGTACCGTATGTGTATGTGCTGACCGGGTTCCACATCATATCACGTCCGTTGAACTGGATGTAACGTGAGTCTTCACCGTACATGATGTTGAGACGCTCACCAGTCACGAGGTTGATTGCATAGCCGGGGAACCATCCCATACCGTAAGCGTCGATGTAGTTGGCGCTGCCAGGATCGGTTGACGGTGTTGTGGCGTCGCAAGTGTCACCATTCTTGTCGATAGATTTGTGTTTACGCAACTGGAAACGGCGTGCGTTGCCTTCGGCCTGAGTGTAGTCGTCGCACATTTCAAGAACCGGGCAGCGGGTCCACTTGCTGGTGTCGCTTGTGAGAACGATGCGAACGCTCGGGAGCTTGGTGAAGTCGTTATACTTGAGAGATTTGTTCTTGGTGTAGATCAAAGTCTCATGCATGATTTCGTTGTATTCCCTACCGTCGTTCAGAGAATCGTGGATACTCTGATCGGCCAAATAGTAGCGGAACGAGAAGGCGGGGTGGTATTCGCGATATGAAGCCAAACCATAGGGGCTCCACAATCCCATGAGGACTTTCTCGTATGCCTGATAACGGTCGACACCGTAATAGTTGACACGGTCAAGATAGTTCGGGTCGATGTCGACTTTGTAGTAGTCGTCATCGAGGTAAGGTTCGGAACCTGTGACAGGGCTATGGAGATAGGTATTTGACAAGAAGGTCTGTTGGTTACCTTCCGAATACTGAGAACCGCTTCGGATCCAGTTCGTAATAATGGAGTTGTCATTGTCAGGAATACCACTTAACCACTGGTGGCTTGGGTCATCGAAGTTCATCGTAGCCGAGATGAATGTTCCATCAGCGATAAGACCACCCATCGAGACATCTTCGGTTCCATAGACGAGGTCGGTAGCAATTGCCTTCGGGTTAGTGATAGCTACTGCAATACCGAGGTCGAGGAAGAGCTGCTCGTTGTAACGACCGATAACGAAATCAGCAGTATCGGAGAAGACGCTTGTGCCGCTAATAGAGTCATAATAGAGCGGAGAGCCGTCCGGCTTGTAGATAACCCATTTCGATGTGTTGTCGACACCGTTGAATTTGATGTAGAATGTTCCTTGCTTGATGTTCAGCGGGTCGATGACACGCACATTGATAGGACCATAGTTCTGCTCGTAACGAGGACGGGTAATGATACAGGGGTTCTGCATCTGCTGAACGCCATCAACCATGGTGAATTCGCCGGGAGCCTTAGCAGGTTCGCCGGGAGCACCCATGAGTTCCTGGATGGACTCTTCGGTCAGACGAAGAGCGTTACCGCCGTTGCCATAACCGTCGATACGGGTGATGTTAGGACTCATGCCGAAGGTAGCATTGACGATGGTACCACCGTTTTCGCTCGAAGGATCGTGAGGTTTGGCGGTGACAGGAGAGATAGTACCGCCCTTTTCGTTCTTACGGCCAGCGAGGTAAGGCTCTTTCTGTCCATCAAGTTTAGACGGGTCGGTCTGAGAATACTCTTTGTAACGGTTGTGTGCGTAAGCGACACAAACATAATAGTATTCTTTATTATTAACGAGGTTGGTATTGTTACCCTTGGCAAACTGGTCGGTAGTGATACGGACAACGTGTTTGATACCGCTGTTTTCGCCATCAACCATAATCTTGCCGGTAAGGATACCAGTAGAAGAGTTGGTGTTGTAGTTTACAAGTTTTCCGATAGGAATGGTGGGATTGTCGTTATAAGTGGTATCATAACGATAGCCTGTAACGACACCATTTTCGGTTATTGCAACGGTATCGATAGCAGAGACAGCATCGTAGTAGTTCTCGACATCGCACTGGAAGACGAGGCGTGCTTTAGTCTCATCTCCGATGTCAGCGACAGAAGCGCTGGCATTGGCGAGCTGATAGATCTGATAACCTTCGAACTTGTAGCTGCGTTGGTCTTTGGTGTAGGCAACAGTCTTGCCATTATCGATATAAGTACGAACGATAGAAGGATCTTCCTCGTTGTATTTCTCGTTGTAGTTGTTTGAAGAAGGATTCTCGTAAGTGATGTAGAGGATAACCTCTTTATCCATTTCCTGAACGACGAGTGTAGGAGCGTCTGGACCATCAAGAACCTTGAAGCAGTTTTCGAAGAGAGCCTGGCAGACATCGTCGATTTCGCGGAGCAGTCCGACCGAAGTCCAAGCAGAACCGCTGGTGGCCTGGGCGAAAGGAATACCTACGGTAATATAGTTGACAGCACCGGGCATCAGGGTGAAAGGACCTGCAGACTGCATGAAACGGCGGTCTGAAGGAGAATTGCCGGCGATGCTTGTTTCATTCCAACCGAAAGGCAGGAACTCGTCGTCGGGACGGACACCGTTGGTTCCCCAGAGCAAGGGGTCGCTGTCGTCGGGGAACATGAAGTCGCACTTGATGGTAGAAGTACCGGTATTGATAGCGTTGCCTCCGAAGGTCATGGGACGGCCATTTCTCCATATACCCTGCAGGTAGTTGTAGTAGTCGGTAGCCTTGTCGGGTTCACCGTTGTCTGCAGTAGCAGAGTTGTTATAATAAACGAAGCGGCGCATACCGAAACGTTCGTCATCAACAATGTTGTTACCGAAGTTCACACCATTGATAGCACAGTTTCCGATAGAGTCGTCTTTTTGGAAATACCAAGCGAGAGGATAGTAGAGGTCAGCATCGTCGTTGAGTTTGATAGTGTCGTATCCGCCATTGACGAGACGATATTCAGCGAGTTTTTCAGGATAGTATAAAGCCATCTTAGAGATGTCGATTCTGGGGTTGTCGATACCGTCAGGATCCATGTAAGGGCCTTGGAAGAAGTCGATACCAACTGCTGGGGGGATACCACTGTACTGGCCCGTTCCGGGACCATCCTCTTCGTCACCGTTATAGCAATAACCCAAACCACGTTTGACGTCGCAACCTACATAGTCGTCCTGAGCGTAACCCAAATCCGGGTCAACCCACTGGCTGAAGTAAGTGTTGCGCAGTTCGTATGTGGAACGGTTGATGATTTCGTACGAATAGAAGGTCATGTTATTGATCTCGTCGTTGGTCGAGAAAGCGAAAGCCTGTGCACGGATTTCGAGACCGATAGGTTGTCCACCCGACTCGGTATGAGTGTTACCCATATCGTTGAACACCCACCAGATTGTTTGGTCGCCTTTAAGCACCTGGTCTGAGAGCAGACCGGTTCCCTTCTTGACGATTCCGGCGGAGTCGTCCATAGTCGGTTTCGGAGAATAGTTTTCACCGGGTTTAAGGGCAGCTTTAAGAGTACGCGGGCAGAGAGCATTGTCGAAGTCATAGTACGGATAGTCACCGTCCTGGTAGTTGTATCTGTGGTCGCCATTAGCGTCGAAGAAGGGAGCCAGGTAATAGGACTGGTTGGCGAAATTGCCATGAGCAGGCCATTCCTTTATCACTTGAGCGACGAGACTCTCATCATAGTTGTCGCGGCGTTCAGCAGGGAACTTGGAATAGTCGAACATCTGCATGAAAGTCTGGACTTCCGTCTGGGTGATTTTGTAGTGGCGGTCATAGTAGTTACACACCTCGATAGAGATATCGGCAGCGCCATCTACGGTGAGGGGACCCGGCCAATAGTCATCGCCATCCTGACCGAAACGGAGGGCTGCAAGACGAAGCTGTTGGTTAACATCGGTACCACCGATCCAAAGAGCAGCACAATACATAGGAGTTGTGTTGGCATCTTTAGGAATGTGATACTGTGAGATACTACCGTCATACCACATATTGCCGTAACCGTTAATTAATGCGCGGACATTGTTCACGTTCAGCTCAGCAGTACTCTGCGCTCTTTTGCACGCAGCGGCCTTCGACTGCATAGCAGTCTTTGTCGTGGTTGCCTTCTTGCATGTAGTGCATTCGCGGGCCACGGCTGTTCCCATCATAGATGAGAACACAAAAGCCATCAAGACTGTTTTAATAAATATATTTTTCATTTCTTTATAATTTTTCACATTATAACAAATTAGAAGTTATAGGTCAACGTGACACGGATAGTTCTCGGCGAAGACCAGTTCCAGAATCCGTTGTTCAGATAGATCGAGTAGAGATCTCTGTAGGAATCGGGATCGAGATAGGAGTTGATAACAGCCTGAGTTTCCGGGTCGGTAAGGTAACCGTTGTCCGAGGGGTTGCCGGTGACTGCGAACACGCCAGTGACATTTCTGATGTCAAAGAGGTTGTTGACAGTGACCGAAGCGTTGAGCATAGTCTGACGGTTCTTGCCGTTTTCGCGTTTGATTTCGATCGGCCAGCTCTTGTCGACGACAACATTGAAGTAGAAGCCCCAAGGCAGACGTGCACCACGATAACTTCCGACGATAGTCTGCTGAGTGTTGCTGAACTGTCTTGTGTAGGGACGGCCGGACTGTGCGACAGCGAGGAAGTTGACACCAAAATTTTGGAACGGGTAGATGTCTTTCTTGCGGGGATTACCGTCTTTGTCCTTAACGGTGCGAGTAATCTTCCAACCCTGTTCCTTTCCAAGACGGTAGTCGACATTAGCTTTGAACTCGTGACGGCGGTCGTCGGCAATAGGATTCAGCATTTTAAGAGTAGTATAACCTTCCTTGATAAGTTCAGACATTGTTGTCGCGGACAAACCTGTACCCTCGGCATACTGGAGAGTGTAGTTGGCATTGATACGGACGTTGTTGCTCTGACGCATATCGAAAGAGAGGGAGAAACCTTTGGTAGTTTTGAAATCGAGGTTGTCATAGGAATAGTAGTTCTGGTTGGGGTCAGCACCTGCGTACTGAACCAACTGAATAAGGTCGCGTGTCTCCTTATAGTAAGCCGAGATACTGAGGGCAGCAGTCTTGTCTTTGTTAAGAGCCTGCTGGAAACCGAGCTCGTAGTTGGTAACACGTTCCGGTTTCAGGTTGGGGTTGCTGATTGCACCGGTAACCTGGCTCATGTAGAGATAACTGAGATAGTCGGCTTGCCATCCCGAAGAGGGACGACGTGCAATAATGTCGTAGTTAGCCTTGAACTGAGACATATCGTTGACAGGGAAAGAGAATGCGATACGGGGCATGACAACAATCTGAGGCTTGTAGTCTTCGAAAGCACTCGATTTGACGTAGTTGCCGCTGCTGTTCGGGATACGGCTGTCGACGGTACGATAAGGAGTCGGTTTACCAGACTCACCCGAGATAAGGCTCGGTGCAGAGACCTCGACACCTTCTTTATTATACCATACACCATCGTTACGATAACCTCTTACGGTAGGAATGGTGGCATCGTATGCGTTAACATAGACTACCCAATCGTCGGTTGCAGCCTCTGGGAAAGCGTTGTTTGCTCTGTCAGTGTTATAGGGGGCTTTACCGTTCTTGAGGTCGCCAATTGTGTAAGACTCATAGAGCAGGTAGGGGTCTTTAAGAACCATTTGGTTACCATCGAAGTAGTCGACGCGAACACCGACGTTGAAGATAAGATCCTGGAAGAAGAACTTGTCTTGGATGTATCCAGCAGCATAGATGGGCGAGAACGAAGGCAGATACTGGAAGTTCTTATGGCCACGTCCGACGGGGTCGAAGAAGTCTTCGAGCTGCCAAGTACCTCTGCGGTATTTTTCACCAGTGTGGTCGAAGCCGTAGTAGCTGACGATCTGGTTACCGTTGTTGAAAAGTTCATTTGCCGAGAAGAGGTTGATGCCGCCAAATGAGTTGAAATCATCTGGAGAGTAGCGGTCAACGTCGAGCCAGTCGGTCATGCTAAGACCAACGGCATTACGGATAGCCTCAGCCGAGAAAGTCTCGGTACCCTCGACATACTTACGGTTGTAGTCAACATACAGGACGTCACCGACGGTGCGTTCTATAGGACTTTCGAAGTCGAGGTTAAGGATATGGGCGTTGGCGTTCTGACGCATGATGGTCCAGAGGCTGTAAGCCGAGAGGCCATAGTATGCAGCAGTGTACTGGTCATACTGGAATCCGATTTCAAGGTCATGACCCTTGACGGTTGCAGCAGCCTTAGCCGACACATAATAATAGTTGTTTTCCTGTTTTGCGTACGAAGCGTTCTGAACACCAACGTTGGCATAGGAAGAGAGACCATAGATGTATGAGGGGCTCTGACCGTTGTACAAGCCGTTGAATGAACGGATATTGTCAAATCTGTTCAGATACGGAGCCAGCGAAGGAATGTTGTAAAGCTGAGTGGTATAGTTGGAAAGAATGGGGTTGTACTCAGAGGGAGCTACAAACTGCGAATTCTCGATCCAGCTGTTCTGCACATAAGCCGACGTTGTGGTTCCTTGATACTCATAATCGGTTCTGATTTCATACGAAGGAGTCTGAGTTCTGTAGAAAGTAGCGATATGACCATATTTGAAGAGGTCGTCGCCGAACTGCTCATTGTAGGACTTGGTTGTATAGCGGTTGTACATAGCAGTGATGTTGTACATAACCTTCGATACAACGGGTTCCGACTTGGCGTCTGGATTACTTTCGTCAGCAACAGGCTCAGGGTCTTTGAAGCGCTGGGTGAAATCAGCGGTGATCGACATATTGTGAGTCTTGTTTACGCCATTGGCAGCATTGTGCAAGTTGAGCGGGAAATAAGCAAGACTTGTGTTCGGGCCATAAGAATAGTCATATTCGCCAGTCAGCACCAAAGACGTAAGTTCGGTGAAACGGAAATCCAAAGCACCCTGAAGAGCGATGGAGTAGCTGCCGAAATCAGCTTGACGATCCTTGTTTGCATAATAGTTGCGAGCGTTAGGACGTTTGATTTCGACGAAGTCCGAAGTGCGGAGATGCTGAGCGGTGTAGTTGACTGTACCCTCAACAGGATCGTAATCGATGGGCGAATTCTCGATTTCCATAACCTTTTCGTCGTTCACGACAAGGTAGCGTCCATCCTTAGGACGGTAGTAACCGAATTTGGAATAAGAGCCCGTTCCGGTGAAACGGAAACCGATAAGGGTACGTGTACCGGTCTTATTGCCACTCTCATCTTTAAGGGCAGCCTTTGCGACAGGACCTGTCAACCAAACAACAAGGCTGTTGTTGAGACGGTAATCGAGATAGGTCTCATATTTGACAAGACCCATGAACTTGTTTGAAGGCGGTTTGAGGGTAATAATCTGAGTACCACCGATTGCCTCACCGATATTTGCAGGTGTACCACCGAGGACGACCTGGATTTCGGCGATTGCCTCTTTCGGGACATTGACACCGGTACGAGTACGGACGCCACCGACCTGTGTCACCATACCCTCTTCACCACGAGCCGTACCTGAGCCGCCATCGCTGTATCCGACACCGGCGACAGCTGCGACGATTCCGTCGACAGAGTTGGACGGCATACGTCCGATATCCTCAGACGAGAGACGAGTACCAGACTCTGGAGCACCGATTTCGATAACAGGCACCTTGTTAGTTTTGACAACAACGGTTTGAAGCTGTTTTCCGCCAGCCGATTTTCCCAGTTTCTCGTTGTAAACTGTAAAGCCTGTTGCCTTAACGTTAATCTCTGATTTGACAGTTTGATATCCCATATAAGAGACCTCAATGTCATACTTTCCTACCTGTACAGCTTTGATAGTATAGTTACCATCCAAGTCTGTACGTCCACCTGATACCAGCTGTCCGTCTTGTTTGATGATGACATTGGCACCGATCAAGGGTTCTCCGGTAGATTCATCGGTAATGGTACCTTTAATAGTACCCTGTGCCAAGGCCACTGCCTGAGTGACCAGAAGCAACCCGATTGTTAATAGTACCTTTCTAAACATACTTGTTGTTTTTGTAAGACAGTTAATTATTTATTTTATTTATTCATTTACTTATAGAGTGACATCAGATGAACGAAAAATCAGTAATTCACACGTTCCAAGATTGTTTGATATATAAAAGCCTTACGGATATCTATTTTGCCATCAAAATACCCCGTTTCTTCAGAAACCATATCATTAGTCATGGAATCAGGCTTTTCTGTACTTTCGAAAGTGTCTTTCCAAGTCTGATTCATATCTTGATTTTCGTATGAGAAATACTCTTCCTGAGTGTTGGTTTCCCGTTCAACGTTGACATCTTCAGCGAAATCGCTGGTGAACACCTCTTCATTGACATCCTCATCAAATATATCGTCGTCATCCTCGAATAAAGTTTCGAAGACTGGGCGGGCCACAGGTCTTGGAGCAGATTGCTGCGGAGCAGCCTTCTTTCCTTTTTTTGCTCCGGAAAGAAGGCCACCCACACCAAGAATGGCTATTGTTATTATGATATCAATGAAGTCCACAATATTATATTGTATACATTATATTTATTAAGCCTGAAGTCTTTTTTCCTCTCTCTTCTTGCTAACCTCGTATACGATGGGGCATGCCAGACATACAGAGGAGAACATACCGCAGAGCACGCCGATCAACAAAGCGAATATGAAACCGCGGATAACTTCACCACCGAAGATGAACATCATGAGCAGTGTGAAGAATGTCGTACCGGACGTGTTGATTGTACGAGCCAATGTTGAATTGATGGCATCGTTCATGTGCTGAATGAGAGTACGTTTGGGATAGAGGCTACGGTTTTCACGCACGCGGTCGAAGATAACCACGGTAGCGTTGATAGAGTAACCGATCACTGTAAGTATTGCTGCGATGAACGACTGGTCGACATCAAGGCTGAAAGGCATGATGCCACGCAGCAATGCAAAGAGACCAATGATAAGAATTGTATCATGAGCAAGAGCCGTGATACTACCGATACCGAAACGCCAGCTCTTGAAGCGGATTCCGATGTAGGCGAATATCACAAGCAAGCCGCCAAGGACAGCGAGTATGGATGAGCGTTTCATATCCGTTGCCATTGTAGCCTCCACTTGTTCGGACTGAATAATTCCATAAGGATAAATATCGGCATTCGAGAACTGTGCCAGTGAGATATCTTTGCCGTCGTCAGTTTTTGAGAAATATTTCTTTGTGCCTTCGAACAGCTTTTCATTTATCACCATCTCATCAGTGATAGTATCATTAGCTGACAGATTGTGAGCTTGTCTGTAAGCCTCGTAGTAATCCTCGGCCACGATGTTGGTGGTAATCTTGACCTGATTGTTGGGGCCGTATGACTTGACCTCAGGAGCTTCGTCGAACTCGTCGGCCAAGCTTGCGCGAACGTCAACGACATTGACATCCTGATCGAAACGCACCACATAGGTACGTCCACCCGTGAAATCGATGCCCATGCTTAAATGACGGCCAAAAATACCGACAAGGCAAAGGACGATAGCGCATGCAGCAATGATGTAGAAAACTTTGCGTTTGCCCATGAAATCGAAGTTGGCGTTACGCATGAAGTTTTCGCTGAAGCTGAACGAGAAGTTGATTTTCTTCTTGTGGTTAAGCATCCAGTCGATAACCAGACGGGTAATGAAGATACTCGTGAACAACGAAGTTACAATACCGATGCAGAGAGTCACTGCGAAGCCCTGGATTGTACCTGAGCCGAACATGATAAGCACAAGACCGAGGAGGAAGGTAGTGACCTGACCGTCGATGATTGCCGACATAGCATTCTTGAAGCCCTTATCAATTGAGTTGGACAGACTATTGCCTGCTCTCAGTTCTTCCTTGACACGTTCGTATATAATAACGTTACCGTCGACAGCCATTGCCATTGTCAGGACAATACCTGCGATACCAGGCAAAGTCAAAACTGAACCAATCGATGCGAGCACACCCATCAGAAGGAAAACGTTGGTCACCAAAGCCACAACCGAGACCCAACCGGCACGATTGTAGAATACGACCATATATATAAGTACAATAATAAATGCAAGGATGAAAGAGACAAGTCCTTTGTGGATTGATTCCTGACCGAGCGAAGGTCCTACGACAGCCTCCTGGACGATGCGTGCTGGAGCGGGGAGCTTACCAGACTTAAGGACATTGGCGAGGTCTTTTGCCTCATCGAGGGTGAAGTTACCAGTTATCGAGGAACGGCCTCCGGCGATTTCGCCATTGACGCGAGGTGCGGAATAGACCTGGTCGTCAAGAACGATGGCGACACATTTACCGATATTGTCGTGCGTAATGTTTTTCCAAGCGTGAGCACCTTCGGAATTCATCGACATGGAAATCTCATTACCTTCCGTGTTGCTGAAATCCTGGCGGGCGTCCGTAATCACGCTTCCGTCGAGTTTAGCCTTGGGGAGGTTTGTGTTTCTGTCATAGTCCTCAATCTTGATTGCATAAAGTTCAAAGATATTAGAATTCTCTTCGACAGGTTTTACAGACCAGAGGTATTTGACTTCGCGGGCATTGATTTTGCCAGCGCGGATACCTTCGGCAATCATGCGGTTAACAGCTGCAGTGTCGGCCTCGGTTGCGCGGAAGACGACCGGAGGATAGGGTTGATAGCCCTGCCACTGAGCGAAGAGAGACATGAGGGGGTGCTCTTTTCTATACTGTTCAGACTGAGCGTCGGTTTCTGCTTCAGGAACACCAGCAAGTTCAGTCTGTTCGGTTGTAGCAACAGAGTCAGCCACAGCGTTGCTGTCAGCGGCCACCACTGAGTCCACGGTATTATTGTTGTGACGAGCGGCAAGGTATTCGTCAGTAGCGGTAAGGTAGCCGGCAACACGATTGTATTCGTTAAGCAGGCGTGCATCTGTCATATCGCCACTATATGTAGCCCAGAACTCGAGCTGAGCAGTACCTTTCAAAAGTTTGCGCACGCGCTGAGGATCTTTAACACCAGGGAGCTCGACGAGGATACGTTCGGAAGCCTGGAGTTTCTGGATAGTAGGCTGAGCAACTCCGAACTTGTCGATACGCTTGCGAAGGATTTCATAAGTTCTGTCATAAGCGCTGCTGGTTTCTTCTTTCAGTTTGGCGAGAATGGTATTGTTGTCATCATTCAGAGTCGTGCCAGTAAGTTGGCTGCTGAAATATCCAGCGAGGCGGACATCAGGTTTGATAGAAATTATGGCATCATAGAAAAGGCTTACGAAATCCTCGTTAACAGACTTCTTCTGTTGTTCCAGAGCCATTTCGACAGCTTTGTTGAAAGTTTCGTCGTTGGTATAGTTGGCGAGAGCTTTTACCACATCGACTGTTGAAACTTCAAGCATGACATTCATACCGCCCTTGAGGTCGAGGCCAAGATTGATTTCGCGAGCTTGGCATTTCTTGTAGGTGAAACCCAACCAGACTTTTTCATTAGCCATGGAATCAAGGTAGTAGGTTTCTTTTACAGTACGCAACGAGTCAGTTACGATAGCAGTCAAATTCTTAAGTTCAGCAGCACTCAACTCGCTGTTGCCTTGTTTTTTGACACAGGCATTAATATCACTCTGCCCTTGTGCACTCTCGACATACTTTGCAGCGTTGGCCTTGGCTTTATTCTCCACCTTCTTTGTAGCAAAAGAAAATGACAATTGAAACAAACAAACAAGCACAAAGGCTATCGCTAAAAATCTGATAAGTCCTTTATTCTGCATTTCTTACGTGTTAAAGTTTTTTTTAGTTATTCTATTTTTTGAATATGCAAAAATAGGAAATTTTATTGACACTACAAGTTATTTCGCAAAAAAAACACCAATATTTAATAATTCAACTATTAAAATTCTTAGAATCAACCCATGCGACACTGAAAAAAGTTCGGAGCACAGAGAAGGAAGACAAAACGTAGCGGCTAACGGAGGCGGAGATACAGGGCTTGTTGCCGGATTGAAAAAAATGTGTATTTTTGCACAAAATAAAGCAACAGTATGGACAACGACAACAACAAGACATTAGACACTGAAAAACAACAAACAACGACCCAGCACAAAGGCACTCTGAAATTGAAAGAATGGGCTTTGGAAGACAGACCGCGCGAGAAACTGATTACCAAAGGGAAAAAAGAGCTCAGCAATGCCGAACTACTTGCAATTCTGTTAGGTAGCGGAACTGTTGGGCAGAGTGCTGTCGAGTTGGCCAAAGAGATACTACGGAGCAACGACAACGACCTATCCGCTCTTTCAAGGCAAGGGATAGCAGAACTGACCCGCGGCTACAAAGGCATCGGTGAAGCGAAAGCCATCACAATAATAGCAGCTATGGAGCTTGGATACAGAATGTTGACAGAGGGTAACGACCGCAAGATATACATTCTTACCGACAGTGAAAAAATGTTCAACTACATCAGCCCGTCGATTATAGACTTGCCACATGAAGAGTTTTGGGCCATATATATGAATTTCAGGAATAAAGTATTGTTCAAGCAACGCATTTCGTCGGGCGGGCTCAACGACACCGTTGTAGACATACGGCGAATATTCAGCACCGCCCTGGAAAAAAATGCAGTGAACATTATTGTTGCACACAATCATCCTACCGGGAACCTCACTCCGAGTCCCCAAGACAAAAATCTGACAAAAAGCATCATGGAAGCAGGGAAAATCCTTAGAATTAACCTATTGGACCATCTGATAGTCGGAATACGTCCTGACGGCATACCAGACTACTACAGTTTTCATGACGAGGGGCTTTTATAAAGAAGCGCAAAACACATGGAATCAAAAAAAAGACTCGTGTTATTCACGAGTCTTTTCAATTGTCAGGGCCACCCCTTCTATCCTGCCCCCCAAGGGAGGGTTACGTTTGACTATTTTCACACGTATATTACTGATAGCATGGAATTCATCCATAACACTGGACGCAATACGATCGGCAACATGCTCCAGCAGATGAGAGGGGATTGCCATTTGCTTTTTCACAGTCTGGTAGACGGACAAGTAATTGACAGTATCCTCAATGTTGTCAGAACGTTGAGCCTTGGTTGTATCAACATCCAGCCAAAGGCTCACCAAAAAATGCGTTCCTATTTTCGATTCCTCCGCGAAGCAACCGTGATAGGAATAGAACTCCATGTTTTCTATTTCAATAACTGCCATACTATCACATTATTAACGGCGAATTACACAAGAGCGTCGAACTGCCTGAGGAAACGCAAGTCGTTTTCGAAATACAGACGCAAATCACGGATCTGATATTTCAGCATAGCCATACGCTCTACGCCCATACCCAAAGCGAAACCGCTGTATTCCTTACTGTCGATGCCGCAAGACTCAAGCACGTTCGGGTCGACCATTCCGCAGCCAAGAATTTCGAGCCAGCCTGTTCCCTTGCAAATATTACAGCCCTTGCCACCGCATATATTGCATGAAATATCCATTTCTGCGGAAGGCTCCGTAAACGGGAAGTACGACGGGCGAAGGCGGATCTGCGTTTTTTCGCCGAACATTTCCTTTGCGAAATAGAGCAGCGTTTGTTTCAAGTCGGCAAAAGAGACCTTCTTGTCGACATAAAGCGCTTCCACCTGATGGAATATACAATGGGCGCGAGCCGATATTGCCTCGTTGCGGAAGACACGTCCCGGGGCAATGATACGGATAGGAGGTTTGTTGTTTTCCATGACACGTACCTGTACAGAAGAAGTATGTGTACGCAAAGCCACCTCCTGCTTGCCCTCTTCTTTCTCCACAAAGAAAGTGTCCTGCATATCACGGGCGGGATGGTCGTGGGGAAAGTTCAGCGCTGAGAAGAGATGCCAGTCATCTTCAATCTCGACCGACTCTGCGACAGTAAAGCCGATTCGTGAAAAGATTTCTATTATTTCGTTCATCACAACAGAAAGGACATGGCGGCTTCCAATCTCGGAATAGTCCGTTGGCATTGTAAGATCCATGGAACTAGACTGTTGAGTAGTATTTTCAACATTTTGCTTAAATTCTTCAATTTTAGCCTGAGCAGCTGTTTTCAAACGGTTTAAGGCTTGTCCTATTTCTTTTTTCTGTTCGTTCGGCACGGACTTAAACTGTTCGAACAAGTCGCTTATCACGCCTTTCTTTCCGAGATACTTGATACGGAATTGTTCTACCTCCGCAGCTTTATCCTTCGACTTTTCGATAGAAGCCAACTGAATGTCGCGGATAAAATCTTCAATCTGATTAATCAACATGTTTTTTTTAGATTATGTAGTACAAATTAGTTTTCAAATAACAGGCTAACGTTCCAAAACAGAGATCCTCATCTTGACGTCCTCCAAAGGCCGGTCGCCAGGTCCGCATTTGACGGCAGCAATCTTGTCTATCACATCAAGGCCTTCAACGACCTGTCCAAACACCGTGTAGTCGTAGTCCAGATGAGGAGTACCGCCGACCGTTGTATACACTTCGATTTGCTGCTTGTCAAAATCCTTTCCCATACGTTCACCCATGATTTTAAGGCTTTGAGCATCCCACACATTGCCTTGCACGATATAGAACTGGCACGAGGACGATGCCTTTGTCGGGTTGACCATATCGCCCTGACGTGCAGCCGCGAGAGCACCTTTTCTATGAATCAGACCTTTAACAAACTCAGCAGGAACGGTATAGCCAGCCGTTCCATTGCCGAGGCGTTTTTGCGGGCCAGCATTTCTCGACTCCGGGTCGCCACCTTGAATCATAAAATTATTTATCACACGATGGAAAAGCAAGTCGTTGTAAAAGCCCTCATTTACCAACTTTAGGAAATTATCCCTGTGTTTTGGAGTCTCGTTGAAGAGCTCGACCGTCATATTACCATACGAAGTCTCGATAAGGACGTAATATTTTTTTTCAGTCATATTTTGTTTATTTTCATTTGTTTGCGCATTACACAGCGCCATCGTTACAAAAAAAAGCAATAAAAATAGATTATTTTTAACTTTCATACCACAGAAAATTATTAATTTTGCAATGCAAAAATAGTAAAAAAAAAACGTTTAAGACAAAAATAACGGTATTTTTATGAAGAAAAAAATTTTAGCTATTGCATGTTTTGTTTTAATAAGCGGATTATCAACCCTTTTATTCAGCGGTTGTGACAAAGACACAACGTGTTATGTTGAAATCACAGTCATAGACGAGCTAACAAAACAGCCAGTTTCAGGTGTTAAAGTCAAAATTCTTGACATCGACACAAGTTTTGGAAATACGCAAGGCGTAACCTCAGCCAGCGGAGTTTTTTCCACTCAATTCAAGGCTCCTGCCATACTTAACGTGACAGCAGAATATGAGACCGGATACGACGAAATGTATACCCCCGATGTATTCTACTGCTACCGTAAAGGAAGCAACACTATCAGGCTAAAACCTGGTGAAGTCGTGAAATCGACAATAAATCTGGAAAAAGACATAATCAGAGACCAGCGCTAAGTCCTTGCAGAAATGAAAGAACAGTTTTCAGCACAGGATCTGCAACAAATTGCAAGCATGGGACTTGCAAAAGAAACCGTACTCAAACAGATAGACAACTTCCACAAAGGTTTCCCGAAAACGCAACTCATCGAGGCCGCTACCGTTGAGAATGGTGGCATAATACGCATGACCGATAGCGAGATAATGCGTTTGTCGAAGCTATACAAGCAATCGCTGCAGGAGAAGAAAATAATGAAATTCACTCCTGCTTCAGGGGCTGCATCTCGCATGTTCAAAGACCTTTACACATTTTCTTCGACCTATTTTGGAGTTGCCAACAACTTTGAGAAAGAGTTTCCGTCCGTCAAAGAATTCCTTCAGCACATACGGACATTTGCGTTTTTTGAAGATTTGAAATCGTGCATGGAACGATCCTCTCTCGACTTCAGCGACTATATGGATCGCGGCGATTTCACAACCGTCATCAACTATCTGCTCAAAGAGCAATACCTCGGATACGGCACACTGCCCAAGGCACTTCTAAAATTCCACAGATATGGAGAGCTGAGCCGTACACCACTTGAGGAACACATAGTAGAAGGTGCAAACTACGCCAGAAACGCAGATGGCACAGTCAACATCCACTTCACTGTTTCGCCAGAGCACAGACAACTGTTCCGCAAAAAGATATCCGAAGTAAAGAAGTACTACGAGTCCAACTTAAACATAAAATTAAACATAACTCTTTCGGAACAAAAGCATTACACCGACACAATAGCTGTAGACGAATACAACGAACCCATTCGTGACGAGAATGGTCGCCTGACGTTCCGTCCTGGTGGACATGGAGCTCTGATAGAGAACCTTAATGAATGTAAAGCCGACATAATATTCATAAAGAACATAGACAATGTTGTGCCGGATTGGATGAAACACACAACAATCATATATAAGGAAGTACTGGCAGGTTTACTCATAGAGCTACAGTCAAAGACCTTCGAAAGTCTCAAAAAACTCAATTCAAATCCCGACATCCGAACGATAAGCAAGATTGCAAAATTCGCAACAGAGAAGCTAAACATATCATTGCCCGACAATTACTCCAAATTAGGCACAAAAGAAAAAATATTGATTCTTAAAGCCAAACTAAACAGGCCCATAAGAATATGCGGAATGGTCAAGAACCAGGGGGAACCCGGTGGCGGTCCATTCTTCACACAAAACACCAACGGAGTAAAAAGCCTACAGATTGTCGAGACCGCACAAATAAACCGCAAGGATCCCGACCAAGAAGCCATCCTAAATTCCGCAACGCACTTCAACCCTGTTGATTTGGTATGTGGAACGAAAGACTACAGAGGTCGTCGGTTTGACTTGAGAAAATATGTTGACCCGGCAACAGGATTCATAAGCAAAAAGACCAAAGGCGCAGTCACCGTCAAGTCGCAAGAACTTCCTGGACTATGGAATGGTGCAATGGCAGAATGGATTACGCTATTTGTAGAAGTCCCGCTTGCGACCTTCAATCCTGTCAAGACAGTAAACGACCTTTTGCGCAAAGAGCATCTTGAAGGATAAATTATAGTTAAAAAAGAGAAATTTGTTTGCCAGAACAAATAATTGATGTATCTTTGCAAAACATTTCCAGAAGGAGAAAAACCTTCTACTACTTAAAAATCAAGAAGTTGAACAATAAAATAATAGTGTATTATGGGTATTAATGCAAACAAAAAAGTCAAGAGAAGAAAAGTGAGAGTTCAAGGCAACAAGAACTCCACCAACAACTGGGGTCTCAACGCTGCCGGCTGGAACGCTGTCCATAAAGCAATCATCAACGCTGAATAAACCCACAGGTTAAGCTCAAAAAAACAGAGTATCGGGATTTCGATACTCTGTTTTTTTTGAGCCGTATAGATACGTTCTACAGATAATTATCCATAAGTCGTCCATCGAGTTTTGCCGAGACAAGGTCATCACCTTTGTAGACGAGTTTCAGAGAGAAGAACGGTTGGTCAGGATTCATTATCAACTGCAAGAAAATACGGTCGCCTGGCCATAAATTGAGAGCAAAAATATCCTTTTTATCAATCCATTGCAAATCACCTTCATCACAATCGGGCAATGTCAAATCGGCATCTGATTGCTTATTCATATTATTATAAGGAGTTGCCGGATTCATTGTTGTCGCCGTACTGTCGGGAGAATCCAAATCCTGCCTATCATCAGACTCGACGTTCCAACGGTCGGCAGTGAAAAGGTGCATATACTCACAAGGCCAAATATCCGAGATAAAAGTCACTATACCCCGATAGCGCCATGACGTTACCGTCAGGCCTGTTTCCTCCTTCACTTCGCGCAACATACATTCATCTGGGCTTTCATCGGCCTCACACTTCCCTCCCACTCCGATCCATTTGTCGTGGCTTGCATCATTTTGTTTTTTCACACGGTGCAACATCAAGTACTTGCCCTGATGTTCGAGATAGCACAATGTAGTCTGTTTCATAATATTATTCAGAAAAAGGCTGTCCGAATGGGCAGCCTTTATTATAAGATTTACAGATAATCTTAGAGGGTGAAGACCGGTTCGATGAGAGTCTTGCCAAGTTCGATAGCCTCCTCGTTCTGGGGAATGAGATTGTGGTGGCGAGCAGGCAGAGATTTCTCAAGACCCTTGTGGATGAATTCGCTTCCGACGATGGGTTTCAGTTTGAGGAAACCGCCGAGAACGATCATATTGAACACCTTAGCGATACCTTTTTCTGTAGCCTTTTCCGTTGCGGGAATCTTATAGATATTGATATCGCGGCGAGTAGGTTCGTGAGTGATACCGTTGGGGTCGTAAATCAGCAATCCGCCAGGCTTTACACTCTTCTCGAATTTGTCGAGAGACTGCTGGTTGAGAACGATAGCAGTATCGAATTTGCTGATGATGGGCGAGCTGATACGCTCGTCGCTGACTATGACGGTGACGTTAGCGGTACCGCCACGCTGCTCGGGGCCGTAGGAAGGCATCCAGAGCACTTCTTTATCTTCCATAACACCAGAGTAGGCAAGGATCTTGCCCATAGAGAGGACGCCCTGTCCACCGAATCCGGCGATGATTATTTCTTCTGTCATAACTTTAAACTGTTTTAACGTTGATATGTTTATACGTTGATACGAGAGGCGTTGTTATTTCTTAACCAGTTCGCCATCAACCTTGATGTCACCGAGAGGATACTGCGGGAACATGTTCTCTTCCATCCATTTATTAGCCTGGACGGGAGTCATTTTCCAACCCGAGTTGCAGCTGGAAACGATTTCGACGAAGCTGACGCCTTTCTGGAGTTTCTGGTTTTCGAAAGCCTTCTTGAGGGCTGCTTTAGCCTTGCGGACGTTGGCAGGAGTATGTACACTCTGGCGGGTGACGTAGTAGGTACCGGGGAGCTGAGCGAGCAGTTCGGTAACCTGGAACGGCCATCCGTTGAGTTTCTGGTCGCGACCGTAGGGAGTTGTAGCGGTTTTCATGCCGAGCAGAGTGGTAGGAGCCATCTGTCCACCAGTCATACCGTAAATAGCATTGTTGATGAAGACCATGGTGATGTTTTCGCCGCGGTTGCAGGCGTGGATGGTCTCTGCAGTACCGATAGCAGCCAAGTCGCCGTCGCCCTGATATGTGAAGACATAGCGGTCGGGGTTGAGGCGCTTGATAGCTGTAGCGACAGCGGGAGCGCGTCCGTGGGCGGCTTCCTGGAAGTCGACGTCAAAGTAGTTGTAGGCCATAACCGAGCATCCTACGGGAGAGACGCCGATGGTCTTGTCTTGGATACCGAGTTCTTCGATAACCTCTGCGATGATGCGGTGAGCCGTACCGTGACCGCAGCCCGGGCAATAGTGCATAACGGCATCCGTCAGAACTTTTGATTTTTGGTAAACCAGGTTTTCAGGTTTTACTATATCTAAATTTGCCATTTTTCTAAGTTTAAAAGGTTTAAAAGTTTAAGGTTCAAAAGGGGAATAGTCTTTGTAGCCTTACCACTTTTTCAACTTTACTTGATGATTTTGTTTTCCAATGCTTCAAGGACCTCTTCGGGAGTGGGGATGATGCCACCGAAGCGGCCGTAGTGCTCGATAGGAATCTTGCAGTCGGCAGCCAATTTGACATCTTCGATCATCTGACCTGCACTCATCTCGACGCAGAGCATGCCTTTAACGCGGTTAGCGAGTTCGGCGATTTGCTTGGTCGGGAAAGGATAGAGAGTAATCGGGCGGAGCAGACCGACCTTCAGACCTTTTTCGCGAGCGAGCTGCATAGATTTCATGCAGATACGTGCAGATGTACCGTAAGCCACAAAGATATAGTCGGCATCTTCGCAGTTAAGGGCTTCGAAACGGACATCCTCTTCCTTCATCTGGGCGTATTTTTTCTGGAGTTTCTGGTTGAAAACTTCCTGACGTGCAGAATCGAGTTCAAGAGAGGTGATGATGTTGTGAGGACGAGTTGCGGGTTTGCCCCAAGTGCCCCAAGGAGCTTTGGCGCGGCGTTCTTCTTCTGTCCAACGGGGGACATAGTCACGGGTGTAGCATTTTTCCATGCACTGTCCGATAGCGCCATCGGTGAGGATGAGGACAGGGTTGCGATATTTGAAAGCGATATCCCAAGCGTCGAAGACGAAGTCGTACATTTCCTGTACCGAAGAGGGAGCGAGGACATAGAGCTGATAGTCACCGTGTCCACCACCCTTGGTGCTCTGGAAGTAGTCGCTCTGAGCGGGCTGGATTGTTCCCAATCCGGGGCCGCCGCGCATAGCGTTCATGACAACGCAGGGGATTTCAGCGCCGGCGAGATAGGTAAGACCTTCGGCCATAAGGGAGATTCCGGGCGAGGAAGAGGAAGTGGCAACTTTCTTACCTGTTGCGGCACCGCCGTATACCATGTTGATAGAAGCCAGCTCGGATTCAGCCTGCAGGACAACCATACCGGTGGTTTCCCAAGGTTTTTCGGCCATAAGAGTTTCCATAACTTCCGACTGCGGAGTGATAGGGTAGCCAAAGTAGCCGTCCGTACCGCTGGCAATCATAGCGCGGGCAATAGCCTCATTGCCCTTCATTAATTTCAGTTCTTTTGCCATTTTATAATTCTTTTTACTTGTTTAACATTTAACCTTGTAGACGGAAATAACACCATCCGGGCATACAATTGCGCAAGAAGCACAACCGATGCAGTTGTCGTTGACGGTTTGGGTGTAGTTGTAACCCTTGCCATTTACATTTTTCGATAGTTCGATGCAATGCATAGGGCATGCCTCGAGGCACACACCGCAGCCTTTGCAGCGTTCGGTATCGATAACGATTTGTCCTTTAAATGCCATAGTTTTAGTTTTATATGATTAATATAATTGATGTTAATTTTACTGCAAACAGGACTGCAAAGATACACACTTTTTTTTATTAGAAACAAATAAAATTTAAGGTACAACGATAAAAATCCAGAACGTCTTAACACAAACAGCCACACAGAGAGCACAGACTCAATGAATGTCAAATCGTTATCATACTATATAATTTGTTTTAGCAAAAAAAATATGTTTTTTTTAAAAATTTCATTATATTTGCAAATAAATACAACAGATAATAAAAAATATATTTTATTGCATACCAATCCTTTAAACAACGCAATACATATAAGCCAAAGCCAAAACATAATCTGCAAATAGTAAAAAATTGATAATCATCAACAATAAAACAAAAAAAAATGAAAAAAACAATAATACTTGCAGTAATGATAGTTGCCATAGCGTCAGCAACGTCACAGAATACCGACACAGTTATACGTTTTGGGGACCGACTGCCATACCTATACTATTGGGACACCAACTGGATTGACCGCTATATGGAAACGAACCCCGAGATATATAATTATGCTTACTACTATCATAATTATAGACCTGATACCGGTCCCGGCAGAAGCGTATTCATCGGCAGAGCCTGTATGACTTCGAAGCCTCTAAAAATCATCGGCATAGCAGGTCATGCGAGAATTGGCAATGTCAACCCTGAGGACCCTCAACTGGACACCACAATACAAGGGCGAGTACCCGAATACTTCCGGCTCTATGTCGCTGAAGGGGATTCCGTCCGATTCGTCGCAGAAACCCGATGGGACACCGCAACTCCAAACAAAAGCTTAGAATACCCATTGCGGACTCTTCAAGCGCCAGAAAGTATCAACGTCCCTTTATACGAAGCATACTTCAACAAACCCGTCATAGTGGACACCTTGTTTTTTGTCGGAGGCACAGCCTTTAACAACTACAGTATTATAATACCCTGGACCTATCCCGAGTCTGCGTGGAATCCGCTGTGCCCCACTACTAAAAAAGTATATCTTCGCAGGCCAACCGTGTACAGTGCGGTAAGTTGGCCTTGGGATATACCCGACCTGGACTATAGCTACTGTCTATTCCTTGACACTAATATGAACGATGAACGACACATTTACAGTGATAATGGAGAGAATATGTTTAGAATAATGCGTTACGATTACGGCGGAGGCGGCGAAATATTTACATTCTTTGCCATTTTCGACACATCCTATACATACAACCCGCCCGACACCATCGAATGTCTGCCACCGACAGGTCTGCGTATCGACCACATCGACACGGCCACTGCGGCTCTCACGTGGAACCATCAGGACTCCACCGTATGGCAACTTCAGGTGTTCAACGCCGACAGCATTCCTGACCCGTCAGTCTATATCGACTCGCTGTCTGTCAATATGGCAATCCTAACGGACCTCGACACCGGTGTCACTTACGCTGCCCGACTGCGTACCATTTGCACGTCCGACACCGCGAGCGAATGGACCGACACCATTCAGTTCCGTCTTATCACTCCTCCAGACACCTCTACCGGAACAACAGACATCGTCATACCGCAAAATACGCCAGTAGACATCTACACACACCTCTTCCCCAACCCTGCCACATCAAGTCTTACAGTCGTCTCCTCCTTCCATTTGCGCAGGATTGAGATTTTCGCAGCCAACGGGAGTCTAATTCTCTCTTCGCCAGTACATGGTGTTTCTGCAACGGTCGACATCTCCGGCCTGACTCATGGCACATACATTGTCCGCATCACAACCCCATCAGGCACCACAACAAAACGAATAGTGAAAAAATAAACAATCTCACTTAAACAATTATTCTCGCAATGCCATGCAGGAGTTCCTTGTATGGCTTTTCTTGTATGAATGGGATGCAATATAACGACCTTGAGGAATACAAAACAGAGAGCGGGTTTGAAAGAGAGACCCGTTGCATCGACGACTACGACGCCCTTCTGGTCGTGGCTACAGGAATGATTGCCTGACTCCTTCCCCGTAATGCCACCCAACATAACTTGCGATTTCAACTTTCAACTCGTTCTGTCCAACGGGGAAAAAATCTGCTGAAAACGTATAACAAATCGTTTTTATTTGTACATTTGTACTCATAATTGTAGGTTAGCAATATAATACAAATGCACTCGATGTCATAGAATTAGATGGCAAATGCCTAAAAATTATATGACAAATTTCCGTACTTTTCTTTATTTCGTCGCTGTTTTTATCTACTCATCTCTGCAAAACTAAATAAAAAACTTATATGAAACACCTTCTTAAAACTTTATTAATGGCGATTCCACTGATGGCGGCGATGCTGCTGCCCAGGTCGGCGCAGGCACTGCCAACAGATCGTCCGTTCGTGCAACGCATAGTCGACTCAAGCTACTACGATGCCGTGAAGACTGCACAAGGCAAGTTGCACTTCAGGATTCCTGTACGTTTTTATTACGGAGTCTACACTTATAGTCTAATTAACAATGGCCAGGTCTACTATTATAGTGCGGGCGGTCAGACCCCTGTGCCTATTCTTGAACTCTATCATCTTGGTGGACATAAGTTCCGAGTGATGTCGGGAACCGTTGTGTTCACTTCGGCAAGTGATGGCGTGAATGCAGCTTTCAATACCGATACCATCCAAATGCACAATCTGACATCTGATTTGGAGGGAGTTAATTCAGAAGAAGTGCGCACGAATCTCTACCGACAAGAGTATTACATCGAGTTCGACTGGTATCCGCCAGAGGCGGTTCTGGGGAGCACTATCACGGCGGGTATTCAATTCCAATCAACAGTATCTGAGACTACTTTCCCCAATGGGTCACCTGTAACTACCCAAACCCAATACACAAAAAACTTCACCCTGGGCACCTTCAGCAACCTCAACAGCCGCGATGTGCAGCCCCAGCTGATAAACCCCATCTTCTATTCCAACAACGAAAACAGCGCCAACTCAGCAGGCAAGGTAGCGGTGCCCTACGTCGCTTTCCAACAGCCCATAAAGTACTACACCTCGTGGAACACGGCACAGATCCCCTGTCAGGAACAAAGCGGTATGCTATGGCTGCAGGCCGAGGACACCGTGCAGCCCGGCTTCCGCATCTTTATGCAGGTGCACAGCTCCGAATCTACTGACTCTTCGGACATCATTCTGTGGTACACGTCCAATAAAGTCAACGTACCCGCCTACCACCGCATCCACGACTTCACAGCCAGCACCTACTCCTACCAGCGCGAGGGCGACAACATCACCTATTACGACAACCGCTACAAGCAGCTCAGCTGGAAGATACGCTATCCCAACGCAGAGGACATCGTGCCGAACGATATGTTCGAGCTGCAGCGTGCCTACAGCAGCGACTTCAGCGACGCGCAGACCATCGCTATGATGCCCATCGAGTGGGGCGACACCGCATCGAACGAGAAAACCTTCACCTACGTCGACTCCGCCCGCGCCGCCTGGTACAACCCCGTCGAGCACAGCAACACCATCTACTACCGCGTGCGCCGCACCTCGTCGGCCATCTGGGGCTGGACAGGACACGACTATGCCCGCAGCGCAAGCATCAACCCGACTCTCTATCTGGCAGTCATCTCCGACAATATGGACGATATGGAATACCGCGTCGACGACAATTTCGCCGAGAACCACAAGGTGCATCTGTCAATTCAAGTGTACAACTCTAATTACGAAGGTCCGTGCGGACACGATTGCCACGTACCTCATGCTTACTGGGACGACCGTGCCACACTCTATATCCTCAAGATTATGCAGGAGACGGGCGACACCATCCGCATCCCCGTGCCAGGCGACTCCATCAAGGCGGCACTCTACCGCGTCATACACAATCCCGACTGGAACACCTATTATACCGGACGTGTCGGCTTTACCTACACCGATGTGGCAAACAGTCCTTGCGTCCACTACTCATACGCCTGGATGCTCGACACAACCGGCATCAGTCTGCCACTGTATTATTATGTCCCTCTCAAAGGAACGTTTTCACTCGCCAGTGGCAGCAGCACGCCCTACTACACCAATGCCGCCAACCTCGATAGCCTCAGCGGCACGCACCAGACTTCGCCCGAATATGTGCGTCTCACCTGGGGGATGACCGACGGCGGCGTCGACGAGTTCCTCGTCGAGACACGGCCCGACAACGACCCCAACGCTGCCTGGACCACCCTCGGCACCACGACCAACAGCTTCTGGGTGGACCGCACGGCCGACCCGCAGATAAGCCCCGTGTGGCAGTACCGCGTGACGATGAGCTACACCTGCGAAGGCAATACCGTCAGCACAAGCCACGTCACCACCGGCTCGCGTTCGCCCTACGGCCGCATCGCCGGCCGCGTGCACTACGAGGACGGCAGCGGATGCCCCGGCATCACCGTCACTGCCACGCGGACCGACAACGGCGCCACGGTGCAGGTGGTCACCACCGACTCCACGGGTGCCTACCTCTTCGACAGTCTGCCCTACGGCGGCGGTGTGGAATATGCCATCACCCCCACCTCGCAGACCGCACAGTTCCGCTACAACAATACCAACTCCACGTCGGCCACCATCACGCTGACGCTCAGCCGCTGCAATACGCAGGGGGTTAACTTCGACAACATCAGCTCGGTGCGCTTCACCGGCCGTGTGCTCTTCGAGAACAGCTCGGTGCCGGTGCGCGACGCCTGTTTCCGCCTCAACGGCACGACGATGCGCTTTGCCGGCTCGCCGGTGCGCACCGACGCCAACGGCAACTTCGAGCTGCGCGTGCCGCAGGGTAGCGCCTTCACGCTGCAGGTGGTCAAGGACGGCCACCACTTCGACGGCGACGGCTATGTGCGTATGGATGGCGACAGCCTGCTCACCCTCGACACACCGCTCGACGGTGTGCGCGTGTGGGACCAGACCAAGGTGCGCCTCACGGGACGCGTCAGCGGCGGTCTCGACCAAGCGGCTTTGCCCCTCGGCCTCGGCCTCTCGCACAACAATCTGGGCGACAACCTCCGCCTGGTCCTCGAGCTCGAGGGCGACAACGTGAGCTATGTGGTGCGCGTGCCCTCCGACCTCACCAAGGACACACTCGAATATACTGTTCCTCATCTCCTGTATGGAGGAGTGAATGGTGTGGACACTGTGGGACAGACCCAGGTCCACTACCAGCTGCGTCGCGTGGTCATCGAGCCCGACCCGGTGACGGGCGAGTTCAGCGCCGACCTCTTCCCCGTGCGGTGGAAGATTGTGCAGGCCAACGCCACCGGCTATGCCACCCTCTTCAGCCGCGGACGTACGGGCGATGTGGTCGACCTCAGCGATGCCGCCACCGCGAGCGATACCGTGCGCGAAGCCCCCACAGGCGCCAACGCCTGGGGCCAGTATGCCCGCTACACCACCAGCAATGCACAGTACAAGCTCACCTACCGCGCTCCCATCAGCATCACCTGCAAGCAGCTGCACTGGGGTATGGAGGTGGACTACTTCGGCGAGCCCACTATGGCGCGCCAGAACATCACCAACCAGATCATCCAGGTACCCTTGGCCACCAAGCAGGCCGACGGCACCTACAGCTACCTCTTCGGGGCTCCGGTCTTCAAGAGTGGCACCTACGACTTCCGCGCCTACGCCCACGAGGACTATTACTATAACAACGACCCCAACGGCGCCCTCGACGAGGTGCGCATCAAGGGCGGCACCCTGAAGGTCTACAACGGTATGCACGAAAACGAGAACGCCAACACGCAGGTGATGAGCCTCGAGCTCGACACCCTCGGCAGCGCCGACTTCAGCATCCCCATCGACTATGTCTCCTTTGTGCGCAGCGATACCAACGTGCAGCGTGTGCTCGACCTCTCGGTCGAGAGCGAGGGCGAGTATGTGGTGCAGCAGGCTGTGCGCGGCTACGTGACCGGTCACCGCGCCACCGCAGCCGACGCCATCACCTCTACCCACGGCACCATCCAGCTGCTCGACGTGCTGCGCGACCCGCCGGGAAGCACCTCCAGCGCCTATATTGAGAGCGGTGCGGAATACTCCTACAGCTACACCTACGACTTCCAGTTCAAGTTCGGACTCGATTTCGGTCTTACCCTCGGTACACATGGCAATGTTATTATGGGTGTTGTTGGAGTTGGTGGAGTAGGTGGTATATATACCGGTTGGTATACCGGCCAGTCTATGGACTTCAGCACAACCTATGATTTTAACCTGCCCATCACCAGCAGCTACTACTACAAGCACGAAGGCAACTACACCTTCCGCACCAACGAGCGCATCAGCACCAGCGACAACCCCTACTTTGTCGGTCAGGATGCTGACGTCTATATCGGCGCGGTGCAGAACGTCTATTTTCGCCGTGTGGATGCTGTGCAGCCTCTCGACTCGGTGACATTCACCGCCCTCGGCGGCAGCAGTGCCAACGGCACTATGCAGACCGTGGGCACAGGCGTTGACACCAACGGCCAGCGCTACTACCTGGTCATCGGCAGCGAACTGGAGAACGGCCCCGCGTTGGCTGCCACCTTCGCCTACACCCACAGCCATATCCGCGACAACCTTATCCCGCAGCTGATGCACCAGCGCGACGCCTTGCTGCTGACCTGCGACAGTGCCACCGCACAGGCTACCGCCAACGCACGCAATACACAAGTATATTGGAGCCGCGTAGCACCTGGCGACACAAACTGGGGTGGCGACTATGTAAAGATGCTGCCCGAAAACTCGTCGCAGTATTATGTCGACGAGGTGGGCGACCTGAACCGTCGCATCGCCGATTGGGCCAAACTGCTGCTGCAGAACGAGGCCGAGAAGGTTGCCGCCATTCACCATAACCAGCACGACTCGGTGGCCACCTATTCTGTCAGCGGCCCTCTCACACTCTCGCACACCGACACTTACTCCTACAGCGATGCTTACCACGTCTATTGTGACTATCCCGGCTTCAATGTGGGCACAGGCAACTTGATAAAAAGTTTGGCAAATGTATTTAGTCTTCATGTGGGACAAATGATAATAAACGCTATGAATGATTTACGTGAAGAAAATACAGATGGTCACGGTAAATACAGTCCATACCATTTTGGAGCCCATTCACACGGTTCAGCTGTTGAGTTTTCTTTGACACCCATTATCGACTTCCAGTTCGGACGCGACCCCGAGGAGCGCCTCTTGCACACACGTGAGATAGGCTTCACCCTGGCACCCGATATGTACAGCAATATAGATGTCAGCGTCTATCGTTTGAAGAAGAGCATCAGCGACTTTGCCTTCAACACTGCCTCGGCCGACACGCGCGACTTCGTCAGCGAAGGAGGCGACTATGACGGCGACGACTACCTCTACGGCTCACTGGTCTACTACCTGCGCGGCGGCGCTACCAGATGCCCCTGCGAGGTGGCCGACAGCACCGAGTTATACCGCCCCAAGATGCCACTCTCGGCAGGCACGCTCAAGCTCGAGAACCCCAAGGTCGACATCAACGTCCACGAACTCAGCAATGTGCCGATAGACCGTCCCGCCATCTTCACCATCCAACTCTACAACGAGCTCGAGGCCACCGTGGGCACTGCTGTGGATTATCCTATCAGGTTTAAGCTGAAGATGAACGACGAAAGCAACCCCCACGGCGCCCGCGTCTATATCGACGGTATGCCGCTGACCGACGGCCGCGAAATACTGCTCACCGGCTCGCAGGTCATCACCAAGACTATGGAGGTCTATGCCGGCGACGGCTACGACTTCGAGGACCTCATCATCGAACTGGAGTCGCCCTGCATCGTCAATTACAAAGGCCAGGCCCAGTTCTCGGTACACTTTATGCCGGTGAGCTGCGACGTCAACATCGAGCAACCGCACGAAAACTGGGTGCTCAACACCCTTTCGCCGAAGGACTCGACGGGCTACTACCTGCCGGTGAGCATCATCGACTATGACGTCAACTACCGCGGCTTCGACCACATAGAGCTACAGTACAAGCTGTCGACGCAGAGCGCCGACGAGTGGGTGACCATCTGCTCCTACTATTACGACAGCGCCATCTATGCCGCCGCCAGCGGCACCAAGGCTATGATTACCGGCGGCCGCATCGACAACATCCACTTCTACGGCGAGCGCGACCCCATCGAGCAGCACTACGACCTGCGCGCCGTGAGCTTCTGCCGCCACGGCTCGGGCTTCATCACCAAGTCGTCGCCCGTGCTCACCGGTACCAAGGACACACGTCCGCCGCGCGTCTTCGGCCAGCCCGAACCGGCCTTCGGCATCCTCGGCGTGGCCGACAACATCAAGCTGCGCTTCAACGAGCCCATTGCCGGCAACTACCTCGACGAGGACAACAACTTCCAGCTGCTCGGCATCACCAATTCGAGCGGCCGCATCACGACGGGCACCTCGCTCTACTTCGACGGAACACCCACGTGCGGTGCCTCGAGCGAAGTGACACGCGTGCTGGCCAACAAGTCGTTCAGCATCGACCTCATCGCCAAACCCTACTCGCCCCTCCCCGCAAGCAAGATGGAACTCTTCGGACACTCCACTTCGGGCAGCGACATCTCCTTCGGCCTGCTCCCCGACGGCGACAGCTGCCGTATGTACCTTGATATAAATGACTACCATCTGGAGTCGAAACCTATGGAGCCGCTCACCGACTTCCGCCGTATGGTGGTCGTCGTCGACCGCGACGAAAACCAGGTGCGCTTCTTCGCCGGCACCAGCGAGCTGACCGACCAGGCCAACTTAACAGACTCCCTTATCAACTCTCAGCTCTCATCCCTCCGCTCTCAATCCGCACCGCTGGTCTTCGGACACGGCTACCGCGGCAATATGCTGGAGACACGTGTATGGATCAAGGCCTTGAACCAGGCAGAGATTGTTGAGACCCATGAAAAGCCCCTTACGGGCTACGAGAAGAAACTGGCGGCATACTACCCGATGAACGAAGGCCGCGGCAACACCTGCGCCGACCTTGCCAGTGGCTCCACGCTGACCCTCCAAGGATTTGCCTGGACCACCCCCGCCGGCTATGCCCTGCACCTCGACGGCACACAGCCCGTCAGCCTCGACCAGGACATCTTCTCGCGCTCGGCCATTCAGGACTACACCCTTATGTTCTGGTTCCGCACCGAGGCAAACAACGCGCCCCTCTTCTCCGCCGGCTGGCGCCAGCGCGGCTATCAGGGCGTCGACGGTTTCGACGGCACACTCATAGCCATCGAGAACGGCAGCCTCCGTTTCCGCAATGGCAACATGATGCAGCAGGCCAGCGGCAACCTCGCCGATGGCGCTTGGCACCACTACGTGCTGACCGTCAACCGCACGCAGAACAATGCCGCCATCTACGTCGACGGCAACCTGATGAACACCTTCGCCACCGATACACTAAGCGGTCTGAGCGGCGACATGATGCTCGGAGGTGCCTGGAACTGCGATGTGCTTAATGGCACCATCGACGAACTGGTGCTCTTCGAACAGGCACTGCCCAAAAATCTGGTGGAGACCTACGACAACATCGCACCCTACGGCGACGAAATGGGCCTGGTGGCATGGCTGCCCTTCAGCGAGCAGGTCGAAAACAGCAACGGCATCATGGAGGAACATTTCTCTATCAACAACCGCAAGATTTTCCGCACCACCGATGGCACGGTAGTTGAAAAAATACAACCCCTTGTCACCGTACCGGATTTCTCAACCCTCAACACCCAGTTTGCAACCGACGAGGACATCGCACCCGTGCGCGAACGCGGCCTGCTGACCAAGATGAACTTCGACTGGAGCTTCAACCAGGACGAGCTGCTCATCAACATCAATATGCTCGACCGCGAAATCAACAAGAACAACATCTTCATCACCGTGCGTAACGTGGAAGACCTCAACGGCAACCGCACAGTGAGCCCCACTATGTGGCAGGTGTATGTCAACAAGAACGTGCTGCTCTGGAGCGAAAATCGCCTCCAGGCAGTCTTCTACGAGACTATGGTCGACGACTTTGAGCTGACGGCCGACATCCAGAACATCAGCGGACGCCGACACCAGTTCACCATCGAGGGCTTGCCCAGCTGGATGAGCGTCAGCCAAGCCTACGGCAGCATCAACCCGCAAGAGACCATCGGCCTGCGTTTCACCATCGACCACAACCTGCCCGTCGGCATCTATTCTGAAATAATCTACCTCACCGACGAAGACGGCCTCAGCGAACCACTGAAAATCATGGTCGAAATCAAGGCCATCTGCCCGTGGGACGACGACAACCCCCGCGGCTACGCTCGCCAGATGTCGCTGCGCGGACAAGTGATGGTCGACGGCACCTACGACAGCGACCCGAACGACGTCGTCGTCGCACTTCTGGGCAACGACATCGTCGGACGTGCCAATGTCGACTTCAACGCCGAAGCCGGCACCAGCTACCTCTACCTCACCATCCACGGCAACGAGGCGTTTGAAGGTATGCCCGTCCACTTCCGCCTGTGGCAGGCATCGACAGGACGCATCTACAGCCTGATGCCTTCGACCGACGTAAGCTACCAGAACGACGCCACCGTGGGCCTGCCGCCGGCGGCACCAGTTCTCCTCTCCACTTCAGCCAACGAGGTGCAGAGCCTCGACATCGTGCAGGGTTGGAACTGGATATCGTTCTATCTGGAACCCGACAGCAACGCATCTGTCGGCGACCTCCTCTACAGCTCTACGCCGTGGAGCCAGGGCGACCAACTGAAGAGCGTCGCCACACAGCAGTTTGCCGAATGGGACGGCGAGCAGTGGACGGGCACATTCTACAGCCTGGACTACAGGCAGATGTACCTGATGCGCACCGCCGACTTCCACAACAATACGCAGATGGCCGGACGCCGCCTTGCCACCGATGCCGAACGTACCATCCAGTTGCATCACGGCTGGAACGCCTTCCCCTACCTGCTAAACAACACGCTGAACCTGACTAACGCTATGGCCGACTATATCGAGAACGTCACCGTCGGCGACATCATCAAATCGCAGACCGAGTTCGCCGTCTTCTCGGAGAACGAGCGCTGGGAAGGCTCGCTGAAGGTCCTCACCCCAGGCAAAGGCTACCTGCTCTACAGAAACGCCGAGTCCACAGTGAACTTCACCTTCCGCAACGGCAACAAGGAAGCGGAAAACGGAAAGCAAAACGCTGAGCCTGATTTCAAATCTCAACTCTCAACTTTCAACTCACCTGCCACCAATATGACAATCATCGCAGCACTCAGCCCAGAGCTCTCAGCTCAGAACTCTCAGCTAACGGCTTACATCAACGGCACCCCCGTCTGCTCCGTCACCCCGCAGGTTGTCGATGGCGACACACTGTTCTTCCTCACCCTCGGAACCGACAACGCTGGCGAAATCACCTTTGTTATTGAGCAGGACGGAACGCAGACCAGCGTAGCTCCGATTTCCGCTCTCCGCTCTCCGATTTCCGTTTCCGCAGTCCCCAACCGTCATTACGGCACGCTGACCGACCCCGTAATACTCTCGACTTCCAACTCTCAACTTTCAACTATCACCGCCTACCCAATCCCGTTTACCGACCACGTAGACTTCACCTCGACCGACGGCTGGGCGGATGATTTCACCATCACTATCTATAACGCCAGCGGCGTCCTTATCGACCGCATCACCAGCACACGATGGACACCCACAACCACCCTTGCCGCAGGCGTATACTTCGCTACGGTGAACAATAACGGAACAATAACCACGATTAAACTCATCAAGAAATGAAAAACAAAATAATGACAATAGCACTCGCTGCTCTCTTCTTCCTTGCCTCCTGTGGCAAGGAAGAAGTCAGCGAAAAACCGTTTTCCATACAAGGCAACATCGACGACCCTGCCTGGGTGGCCGATTCCGACTACGATTATTCGAGCAGTATGACCGCCGTGATCCAGGTGAACCTGCAGATGGCCGACGATACGCCAGTACCCTCCGACATCTGGACGACCGACGTCGACGACCGACTCGGCGCCTTTGTGGGCGACGAATGTGTAGGCGTTGCCCAGTGCGACGACCTCGGGCGCTTCTTCCTCTTCATCCACGCCCCTTCGCAGCCCTACGGACAGATAGCCCTACGCTATTACTCCCACAAGCTGCACAACATCTTCAACACCGACACCACCTTCCCCTTCGTCAACGGCGGCCAGCAAGGCACCGCCGCCGAGCCTTTGCAGATACAGTTTTGGGCTGTCACACAGTAGGGGCGTACACCTGTGTAAACCGGGTTACCGAAATATCGCATAATAACAAATGTTTCCGCAAAGCCATACAGGAAGGTCCCTTGTATGGCTTTTCTTGTTTGAAAAAGATGCAATAAAACCGTCTTGAGTAATACAAAACAGAAACCGAGTTTGACAAAGAGACCCAATGCATCGACGACGGACGACACCGTCTGCAATGCCGGGAAGAACAGGCGGCTTTAGTATTTTTAACATTCGATTTCAAACTTTTCAGGCGAAAAACACCTCTAACGATCAAAACATAAAAAAAATTAATTTTGACACAACACAACAAAGAAAAAAAATAAAAGTGTACCTTTGCACATCAAAAATAAACGTTGAACAATCAAAAAACAATTCTATCATGAAGAAATTCTTTTTGTTAAGTTTGTTTGTGAGCATGGCGTTCACAATGATTAACGCACAAGACGTAAAAACTCAGGACCAACCTATGAACGGCCCGAAAATCAGTTTCAGCGAACTGGAGCATAACTACGGGACCCTTAAAAAAGGAGGTGACGGCAATTGCGAGTTCACCTTTACCAACGAAGGCAACGAGCCCCTTATCCTCAGCAACGTGAAAGCCAGCTGCGGATGCACCACACCGTCATGGACCAAAGAGCCCATCATGCCTGGCAAGACCGGAACCATAAAAGTACGCTACAACACCAACAACGTCGGTGGTTTCACCAAGACCATCACCGTAACGAGCAACGCAATTGATTCGCCGCGCGTAACTCTGAAAATCAAAGGTAAAGTAGAGCAATAACCATTCATTATTAACCACAATCTACAATTCAATATGCCACAGATTTCAAACAAAGGAATGGAGTTGCCGCAATCGGCAATCAGGAAGCTTGTCCCCTTCTCGGATGCAGCCAAGGAGCGTGGCGTCCACGTATACCACCTCAACATCGGCCAGCCGGACATTGAGACCCCTAAAGGTGCCTTGGCAGCCCTGGCAGACAAAGCCCGCGAGTTGCCCGAATGGAAAGGCGTTCTCGAATACAGCCACTCTGCCGGCATACCGAGCTATCGCCGTGCACTGTGCAACTACTACCACCGCCACGGCATCGACGTGACACCGAATCAGGTAATCGTCACCACTGGCGGCAGCGAGGCACTCCAGATGGCCTTCACCGTATGTCTCAATCCTGGCGATGAGATTATCATCCCCGAGCCATACTACACCAACTACAACACTTTCGCAAAGCTTTGCGACGCCAAGATTGTCACCATCCCCAGCGACATCAAGACCGGTTTCGCATTGCCTCCCATCGAGGATTTCGAGAAAGTCATCACTCCGCGCACCAAAGCCATAATGATATGCAACCCCAACAACCCGACCGGCTATCTTTACACCCACGAGGAGTTGCTTAAAGTTGCAGGCTTGGTCAAGAAATACGACCTGTTCCTTTTTGCCGACGAGGTGTACCGCGAATTCTGCTACGACGGCCATAAACACTTCAGCGTAATGCAGCTTGAAGGGCTGGAGCGCAACACCATCCTTTTCGACTCGGTCTCGAAACGCTACAGCGCATGTGGAGCCCGTGTAGGATGCATGGTGACACGCAACAGCGAAGTCTATGCAATTGCCATGCGCCTGGCACAGGCACGTCTGTCGCCGCCCTCGTTTGGCCAGATTTTCGCAGAGGCAGCAGTAGACACTCCTCAGGAATATTTCGACAAAGTACAGGCCGAGTATGTATCTCGCCGAAACGTCATCGTTGAGGGTATCAACAAGATACCCGGATGCTTCTGCCCGATGCCTAAAGGTGCGTTCTACACCGTCATCGACCTTCCTGTCGACGACAGCGACAAATTCTGCCAATGGTTGCTGACAGACTTCAGCTACAAGGGAGCCACCGTAATGCTTGCTCCCGCCACCGGATTCTATGTCGATCCCGAACGCGGCCGCCATCAGGCACGCATCACATACTGCCTGTGCAAAGAGGATCTACAAGCAGCCGTCAAATGCCTTGAAGAAGCACTGAAAGTCTACCCAGGCCGCCTATAACAGGCTGAAAACAACAATAATCATAGGGCGGTCACGAATGCGACCGTCCTTTTCTTTTTTCCGATTATGACACGAGAAGAAAAACGCATCAGAGTAATCCAAAGTCTCATATCCCACCAACAGCACATAGCGGGCGTTGCGAAGCAGGAAATGGACTCGGCCCAGCAGCAGAGCAACGAATACGGAGCCAACGTAGACCGATATGACAGCTACCGGACAAAAATGATGCGTACACGCGACATGTACGCCAAACAACTCAGCAATGCCAATGCCAGCCTGCGCTATCTGCAGGAAGCCATAAGACTGTCTCCCTTCGACCGCGCCGAGCACGGCTCGATTGTAGTCACAGACAAACAACGCTTCTTCCTCAGCATAGGCGCCGGCAAGTTTGTGGTAAACGATGCCGAGTCGCCTACCGGAATGCAATACTATTTCGCCATCAGTGCACAGACGCCCATCTATCAGGCAATCAAGAACAAATCCGTTGGCGACAGTTTCATTGTGAATGGCATATCGCACACCATCAAGGAAATATTCTGACAGTGCTGATACCCGATATTAAAAATCCCTAATTTTAGGGATTTCACCATCCAAAAGAAGAGTGTAATTTTGCAAAAATCAAACAAAACCGCAAAGCAATGTTACTCTCTGAATTACAAACAGGTGCAAAAGGCGTAGTGGTCCGTGTCTCCGGACACGGAGCATTCAGGAAGCGTATCATAGAGATGGGTTTCATCAAAGGAGTAACTGTAGAATCAATCCTCAACGCTCCACTGAACGACCCCATCAAGTACCGTATAATGAACTTCGAAGTGTCGCTGCGTCGCAGTGATGCCGCGAAAGTCGAGATAGTGAGCGAGGAAGAGGCCGAACAAGAGATTGCTAATCACAACGACTACCGAGGCATTGAGATTGAGGAGCAGAGTGCCGCCCAACATATAGCCGCCGAACGCGGCAAAACCATCAACGTAGCCCTTGTCGGCAACCCCAACTGTGGCAAAACCAGCATTTTCAATATAGCAGCCCATGCCCATGAACGCGTGGGCAACTACAGCGGAGTGACCGTAGACGAAAAAGTAGGCACTTTCCAGCATGCAGGCTACACATTCAATCTCATCGACCTGCCAGGCACCTATTCGCTCAGTGCATATTCGCCCGAGGAGCTATATGTCCGCAAACACATCATAGAGAAGAATCCCGACATCATTCTTAACGTCGTAGATGGCAGCAACCTGGAGCGCAACCTATATCTTACGACACAGCTTATCGACATGGATATCACCATGGTGATGGCCCTGAACATGTTTGACGAACTGAAGCGGAGCGGTGACGAGCTAGACATCGAGCAGCTGAGCACCCTGTTGGGCATGCCTATCATCCCCACCACCGGACGTAACGGAGAGGGTATCGACAGGCTTTTCGACAAGATAATAGAAGTCTATGAAGGACGCGACACCAAGACACGCCACATCCATGTCAACCACGGCAACGAGCTGGAACAGTATATAAAGAAACTTCGGACCGAGCTGTATGAGCATGGATTCAGCGACACGCTCTCCACACGTTTCCTTAGCATCAAACTGTTGGAAAACGACCACCAGTTAGAGCAGTACACCACTGAGCACGACCCCGACGGGAGCGTATTGAAGATGCGCAACCGCCTTGCCGACGAATTCAAGAAAAGCAGTGGCCGCCGACTGATAGACAAAGATATCAGCAAAGGTCACCAGATGACCGTCAAGGCAGAGCATCAAGACATAGAGAGTGCCATCACCGATGCGAAATACGCCTTTGTGCGAGGTGCACTGGCCGAGTGCTACAAGAAAAACGAAAAGAGCACCCTTCACAGACACACAGACAGGATCGATGCCATAGTCACTCACCGATGGTTAGGATACCCCATCTTCCTCATCTTCATGTTTGTTACATTCTACTGCACATTCGCACTCGGGGCCTATCCTATGGACTGGATTGACGCGTTGTTCGGATGGCTTGGAGACTTGGTGAACAACAATATGGAAGAGGGGCCCCTTCGTTCGCTGCTCGCCGACGGAATCATTGCCGGTGTTGGAAGCGTCATCGTCTTCTTGCCCAACATACTGATACTCTACCTATTCATTTCATTTATGGAAGACAGTGGCTATATGGCCCGCGCAGCATTCATCATGGACAAACTGATGCACAAGATGGGTCTGCATGGCAAAAGTTTCATTCCGATGATAATGGGATTTGGATGCAACGTCCCGGCTATCATGGCCACACGCACCATAGAAGACCGCAAAAGCCGTTTGCTCACCATGCTCGTCATACCGATGATGAGCTGTTCGGCACGAATCCCGGTTTACGTGATACTCGTCTCAGCATTTTTCAGCAAATACGCTGCATTGGTGCTGACCGGACTCTACCTGCTTGGAATGATTATGGCTGTACTGATGGCCAAATTGTTCAGTCGTTTTGTGGTGAAAGGCGACAGTCTGCCCTTTGTCATGGAGCTTCCACCCTACCGCATGCCTACCGCGAAAGCCGTATTGCGCCACACATGGGAGAAAGGCAAAGAATATCTCAAAAAGATGGGTACCATCATACTTGCAGCCTCCATCATCGTGTGGGCACTCAGCTATTTCCCCACCAACGACGACAAGAAGCTGCAGGCCGAGAATTCCTACATGGCCAAAATCGGCAAAACCATTGAACCTGTGATGAAGCCCTGCGGATTCGACTGGAAGCAGAGCGTTTCGTTGCTGTCGGGCGTTTTTGCCAAAGAAGTGGTAGCCAGCACCATGACCGTTGTCTATGCCACCAGCAGCGAAGAGGCAGAACAACTTGAAGACTTTGAAGCAGAAGAAAACGAGAGCCGTATCTCACAGCTTGTCAGCGAGAACATGACACCGCTGTCGGCAGCATCGATGCTACTTTTCATACTTCTCTACATGCCATGTCTTAGCACAATTGTAGCCATCAAGAACGAGAGCGGCAAATGGAAATGGGCCTTCTTCACGATGGCCTATACCATAGGATTGGCATGGATTGCATCAACACTGTTATTCCAGTTAGGAACGTTACTGTTATGATTCAAAACGTCATTGTCATACTGATACTTGCAGTTACCGCCGTCGGCGTGGTACGTTGGATTGTACACCAGCTAAAAGGGGGTAACGGGTGCAGTTGCGGCTGCAGTCACTGTCCCCATAGTGGCAGCAGCACCTGCCATTGTAACGACACCAAACAAAACAAACAATGTCACCAACACTGATAGGAATCTTGCTACCATTGGCAGGCACCATGCTGGGGTCGTCGTTTGTTTTCTTCATGAAGAAAGACATACCCGACCGGCTACAGAAGACGCTGCTGGGCTTTGCGTCGGGAGTGATGGTAGCCGCCAGCGTGTGGTCGCTGCTGCTGCCCTCGATGGAGATGTCAACGGGAGGGATATTGCCAGCATCTATAGGCTTTCTTGCAGGCATTGCTTTTCTATTGCTTATTGACGAAGTGACCCCCCACTTGCACAACGGTGCCGCCCGTGCCGAAGGACCACGGTCACGCCTGTCGCGGACAGCGATGCTTGCACTTGCCGTCACCATACACAATCTACCCGAAGGAATGGCTGTCGGCGTGGTTTTTGCAGGCGAAAGCCAAGGCCTGACGCTATCGGCAGCACTTGCCGTCTCGATAGGCATTGCCATCCAGAACATCCCAGAAGGAGCGATAATATCGATGCCCATGCATGCCGAGGGCAATACACGCTGGCGTTCGTTCCTCATCGGATCGCTCAGCGGCGTCGTCGAGCCCCTCGGATCGGTAGCGATACTGTTGCTGGCTTCGACGCTCGGTGTAGCCCTCCCCTACCTGCTTGCTTTTGCCGCAGGCGCCATGATGTATGTGGTTGTTGAAGAACTGATACCCGAGACAGCCCAAGGCCATCACACAAACCTTTCGACAATAGGATTTGCCGTAGGATTTGTGACGATGATGGCCATGGACGTTCTGCTGGGATAAATACGCGACAACTACTTCTTCAAAAGTCTATAAACGTTGTTGACTCCAATGCCGCTGACCCTCACAAAGTATGGGCCGGCTGGCAGCGACGACACATCCAGTCTTGTTTTTCCCCCTCCGTCAGCATCTGTCACCGAGACTACCGTCCTGCCGCACAAGTCGACTATCGACACCGTCACGCTCTCGGAGATGCCTTCAAGCGAAAGTTCCACAAAACTCGATGCCGGATTAGGAGTCAGCCTTACCGATGTAGCCAGCACCTCATCAATCGACTGAGATGTAGCAAAATTAGCCGTATAGGTAGTATTAGCCGTAACGACAATCTGTCGCGGATTGTCGGTGTTGCCGTCGTTCCATCCTGTAAATGTGTAACCGCTGTTCGCAGTAGCCACAAGAGTTGCCGTATCGAGATAGTGATACGTTCCACCGCCAGTCACCGACCCTCCTTGTGTTGGGTTGGCAATGACAGTCACCGTCATTTCACGTCCGACAAATAGTACCCGAATCGTTGTAGGCTCAGTTGGCTGGAAATTATACAAATAAACATTCTGCACATCGCCAGGGATGAATTGCGCATCGCCCTTTCTGTCTACCCCATTGACATACAAGGCATCAAGGTCGAACTCGAATTTCTGGCAGGTAATGTATATCGGCGTTGTATGCTGTGAACTGAGCGACACCTGCTGTCCACAAAGCGAAGGATTGTTGCCCGAAGCAAGCGTGTCAACCTTGCCGGCAAAATTACCCTCACACTCGAACGACACCAAATAAGTGCTCGGTTGCTGCATGGTAATGGTTATATCGTCAATCTTCATCCAATACATATCCGTAATGTCGAAGTGGCGGAACGCAATATAGACATGCTGTCCTGCATAGCTGCTGAGGTCGATGGACTTCTGCGTCCATGCAGTGCCTGTGATATCGTATTCTTGCAGCAGAGAGAAATCCGATGTGGCTGTGCCCGTTGTTGAAATGTATACTCCGTAATGCTCTTCGTAATAGTTCTGGTCGACCGCCCCATCATACCACGAAAGAGTGAATCCGTTGTCCTGAGGGAGGTATATCTGAGGGCTTATCAGCCAGTTATCAGGGGTCAAAGCTCCAGGGCCGTTTATATAAGAAGCCGAAGCGATACAGCCAGACCCATTGTTTGCCGCGGCGCCCGAAAAAACCGCAGCATCCCACGCATACCCGTCACCATCTGCGTCCACAATGGTCCAGCAGGCAAGCGGATCGGTGCTTTCGAACCCCATAGTGTATGGGAACGACACGACCTCTTGACATTCGAACACATTGAGCACTATTGTGTCGCGCGATGTGCCATTGGCATTGGTGGCAGTAGCTATTACATTGTAAGTGCCCGGATTGTTCCAAGTGGCGGTAACCGACATACCCGAGGCTGTTGTCGGCGTGCCCCCTGCGAGTTGCCAACTCACGGTGGCTCCGCTGCTTGCATCGGCCGTAAAGGTCAACGGAGAGCCCGTAACACCCATAGTCGGACCATGCGCGACAACGACAGGGGCCGCTGTTGCTGAAGTATGTGTGACGCACTTTATAAGCCAACTGTAGCTCTGTGGCAGTCCCACCTGCGTGTCGGCATGCGTCCACGAAGTTCCGTCGAGTGACAACCAATTGCTGTTCACGTTGTTGACATACGCACAGGCTGCAGCAGGATAGAGAACATCCGTATTGGCGAAAACCACCCAAAGGTTCGTATTGGATGGAATGACAACAGAACTGTCTAACGCACAATGCTGCCAGCCCGCAGCAGAAGGATTAATCTGATAGGTCTTTGTGTAGACAAGCGTCTGGGGTGAGGATGTGCCTCCCTGATAAAGGTAGAGCGTATAGGTTCCCGCATCCGTAGGAGTTACGTAGAGAAGTACGCTCTGCACCGAATCGTGCCCCGACAGCTGGGCCGCCGGAAGCATTATACCCCAGTAAACTGTCGACGTAGTGTTGTTGACACCTATTCGTGTCGACAGCGCTGCATTGCCACAATAAGATAACGTATCGCCAACATCGGCGAACGACTTGCCCGAAATCATGCAGATTAGGCATAAAACAAGGAATAAGGACTTTTTCATGGCTTTACTTTTTTATTGGTTTTCAATGTGCAAAGTTACACATTAGTTATCATTCAGCCAAGAAAAATCAAAAAAAATTTAACAAATCATTCCTTCATTCCTTTCACATCGCCGCTCAAATCCTATAGTTTGACACGGCTGAAGGCCCGCATCAAGGCATCCCACCAACGTGTAGGCAACAGCCAATGGAAGAAGACGCCAAGGTGTGAGAATCGTCCCGTCCGGTATCGGGCACGCGGGCGGCGGCTGTTGACAGCGCGCGAAATAGCTTTGGTGATAACGTGTGGCGAGGATAGCCAACGTCCAGAATAGGCCTTATGCAACAAGTCGGCCTCGTTAGTTGCCGATTGCTCGTAGGGCGAGCCAGCCGACGACTCTTTCAGGTGACGAGCGGCAATGATGCCCCAATCGGTCTTAATGCCGCCCGGTTCGATCATCGAGACATCGATGCCGAAGGGTTTTACTTCCATACGCAGGGCGTCGCTCAATGCCTCGACCGAGAATTTCGACACGTGGTACCATCCGCCGTATTGCAGCACTATTTTCCCGGCAATTGACGAAGTGTTGATGATGCGTCCGTTGCCCTGTTTGCGCATAGTCGGCAGCACCAGCTGACAGAGCCTTGCCAGTCCGAACACGTTGACTTCCTGCTGGCGGCGAGCCTCCTCCAGAGGGGTTGTCTCGATAGCGCCAAACCATCCGTAGCCGGCGTTGTTTATCAAAACGTCTATCCGTCCTTCAGCGTCCAATATGTTCTTCACACCATCTGCCATCGACTGTTCGTCGGTAACATCCATTCTGATAGGCACAATACCATATTCTTTAAGAGGTTCCATAAGTTCGAGCCGGCGAGCCGCTGCATATACTTTGTGGCCCTGCTTTGCAAGATGGATAGCCGTATCGTAGCCTATGCCACTACTGGCCCCTGTCAATAAAACAACTTTATTCATTTACGTTCAACTTTAAAAATCCTCCTTCAAGTGCGAGTCCATAATGATAGTTACCGGTCCATCGTTGATGAGTGCCACCTTCATGTCGGCGCCGAAGACACCAGTCTGCACCTGTTTGCCGACAACATTCGACAGCAGGCTGCAGAATTTTTCATACATCGGAACGGCGAAATCGGGCCGCGAAGCATGTATATAGCTGGGTCTGTTCCCCTTGCGCGTACTTGCCATAAGGGTGAACTGGCTGACGACGAGGATGCCGAAATCTTCGACAGCAGTTACCGGGAGATTCATCACGCCCTGTTCGTCGTCGAAAATCCGCATCTGCGCAATCTTGTGGCACAGGTAGTCGATGTCCTGTTCGGTGTCGCGGTCCTCGATGCCTACAAGCACCAGCAGGCCGTGACCTATCTCGCTGTGCCGCTTACCTTCGATGTCGACCGAAGCCGACCTAACTCGCTGTATTACTGTTCTCATTCTTTTCTTTGACTATATATTCGAATCGGTCGATGCGCGTGACGCCCCAATCCTTGAGGAGAGCGACTGTGCGGTCGCGGTCGGCGTCGCTGTTATACTCCGGTATAAGCGGCACGCGCACAATTATGTTATCAGCGCCTTTCTTTTTCAGCAGCCATCGCAAGTTGCCCAGCGACTGGCGGTTGCTGCGGCCGGTGTAGCGCTTGTATATGTCGGGGTTCGAGTCCTTTATGTCGACAATAAAATCGTCGAATATTGCGGCCGCCCTTGCCACCGTCGCACGCGGAACGGCCAGCGACGTCTCGGCCGTCAGGCGCCACGCCGTGCCGCACAGTGCGCGGAACTGCTCCAGAAAATCAATCCTCAGCAGCGGCTCGCCACCGCCGAAACAGATGCCACCACCGGTGGCCAGAAAATAGAGATTATCGATGCGCACCTTCTCGTAAAGGCTTTCGGGCGTGTAGCGGAACAGGCGGTCGGTCGGTCCCGTGCAGGCCGGATTCAAGCAGTAGCGGCATCGCAGCGGACAGCCGTGGAAAGCCGCCAGCGTAGTGACGCCGTTGCCGTCGACGCCGATACGGTGACGCGAAACGCCGATAAATGGGACTGCATCCATTACCTATTGTGCCTTTTGGTCAAGCGGATTAACCACGTCGATTTTCGGACGCTCATTGGGCAACGGATTGCCCGATTCGCTGGCCGGGGTGCCGTCCAGCTGTGTCTCGACGCCGCCGATGGCGTATTTGCCCGTGGCCTCACCAGTGCTGTTGGTTTCGATAATCACAGTCGGAGTACGACCTGTGTCGGGCTCACCGATGTTGATGTGCTCCACAGGCACAATGCCCATCAAAGGGGGCTCGACTTCAGTCGCCTCGTCGTTGGCATTTTTTTTGCGCGATAAACCCCGATTCAGTATAGTGAAGCCTTTCGCACGGACTTCAAATTCAGGCACAATCAGTTTGATGTAGCCTATATACGAAAACTCCACCGAATATGTGCCCGCCTTTACACCCTTGATGGTGTAGATGCCGTCGAAATCGGTTCTTGCCCCCGTGATAATCTGCCCGTTTTGCCTTAACACGACATTGCAGCCAATCAGCGGTTCGCCGGTTTTTTGGTCGGTAACGGTTCCTTTCAGCGTGCCTTGGTCAGCGCGCTCTTCGACCGGCATTGCCGGCTTGCCCATAAGGATGGGTTCCTGGGCTTGTGCCGTCTGCACCGATGCCATCGTCAGCACTGTGCCGGCCACGACAGCGGCCTTGCCGAGGCTTTGGCGGCGTGCCAGCTCGCGCTCGATGTATTGCAACTCGGCGTCGCAATGGGGGCAGGTGCCGTCGCAGTGGCCCTTGTAGGTGCACTCCTCCTGGTGCAGCTCGATGCCGTTCTGGTCGGCGATGTCGCGCCGCAGCTGCTTCAGCTGTCGGCAGATGTTCCTTCCGTGGTCCATAGTCAGTGTTTTTTTGTTCTAAACATATTAGTAACGGAAAAAACGTTTTTTTTACATATCGTGCAAAAAAATTTTGTTTTTTGTCTTCGGGAGCGGATGCAAAAAATGCGCCCGGCCGAACGGTCGGGCGCATTGTGGGTCGCGGCCTGTGGCCGCGCAACAAGTATGATAGGGTCTTTTGTGTTTCAGATCATGAAGCCGAGCTTGATGGGGTAAACCTTGGTGTCGGTATCGATAAAGACAGGCATGGTGGGCAGCTGGATGAAGAAGCCGAGCCAGTTCCACTTGACGGTGAAGCGCACGTCGAGTTTGTATGGGTTTACGAACTTGGAGACTCCCTCCTGCACATCCTGATAGTTGCGGCCACGTTTTTCCAACTCGTGCTTGAGGCCGGTATGACTGCTGTTGAACGAAAGTCCGGGGACGACACCCAGCTTGATACGCCACGACCTTAGAGCGCTCTTGTCGCGGTATTCGAACTCGACGGGCAGGGTTACGTAGCGTGTCACGAATCGCGACGACCAGTCGCCGAGATTGCTACCCGTAATGCCGCTGACGGCATCCACACCGGCCTGATTCTGAGTGGCGAGGGCTCCTGTTGTGGCATCCATCGACACGTAGTTGTCGGTGAACTTGTATACGTCTGACTCGTAGCCGATGCCGATGTTAAGTTTGAAATGGTCGGTCATAATCACAGCATAGTTTTCGCTGAGCTGGTAGCTGCTGAAGCTGGTGCGCAGGTTGTAGGGGCCGTCCATCTTCATGAGGCCGTTGTAGGGCTGGTCGCCCCAGTTGTTGAAGGCCCAGTGGAAGTCGAGGTTGGTGCGGTCGCCGAAAGTGTATTTGCGTTTCTTGCGGGGACTGTTGACGAAGGCCTCGCCGGCCTTGTTGCTGTTGCCGCTTTTGGCCACGCTGTCGTAGGTGATCACCAGTTCGTCGACCAGGCCTTTCAGCTCGCTGAACACACCACTGATGCTGGTGTTCTCCATCCTGCTCGAAATCTCGGTCTTTTTGCCGTTAGGCCAGGCGAAGCGCGAGTTGCCGTCGACGATGACGTGAACCTTGGTGCTGCTGTCGAGGTGCAGCTCATAGTAGAAGCGGCCCAAGAGGTCCTCGAAGGTCAGTTCGTTACCTTCGATGGTGATACCATATTTTTCAGGCTGTTCGATGTCGGTGGTGAACCACGACACCTGGATGTAGGGCTCTGTGTCGTGGACCCAAACAACACGTGAATTACCTAATACTTTGATAGATGTGATGCTGTCGGCAGTGATGCTTTCGCGGACACTTTTGGTTTGTGCTGCCACATTGAGTGAGAGCGATATGGCTGCAATCACAAGGCTGAAAAAAGAAACTAATGTTTTCATTCTATAGTTGCTATTATGTTACTTAATATTTCGTTGTTTTCGATTTGGTCTTCTATATATTCGCCAAAGGCCTGACGACGCTGTTGGCGGTTGGACGAGGCGCCGGCAATGATCGACGTGGCGCGCTTGGCGATGCTGCGAAGTTGCTGGCGAGTGGTGGGCTGCGCGGATTCTGAAGGGTCGGGGGCTTTCCTGACAATAATGTTGTCGGCATAGAGCACCTCCTGGTCCATCGGGTCGTTGAGTTCGCGACTGGTGCCATTGCCAATCTTATATTTTATTGTATCCACGGCTTTTGTCATCTCGACTTCGGGTTCCGTTTCGGCGCTATAGGTTTCTGGATTTTGTTCTTCAAAAAAATTGTCTTCAACTACTTCGGCCAACAGATTCTCGTCAGTTTTGTCAACTGTCCGTGTCGGGGCCGACTCTCGTGTTTCCATAAATGACTCCACGACGTCGGTATCGAGTATCGGTTGCGTCACTGAATCGACCGTCACTGTTCCTTGCTCCGCGACTATTGCGCCCCCATCGGCGGGCATGTTGTCCAAAAACTTGACGAAGAATGTCACAAAGACCAGCAGTGATGCTGCTATGCCTATGGTCTTCCAAATAGGTATCCTGCGCAAGTATACTGCCTCGCCGAGACGGATTGTTTTCTTCTCGACGGCTCTCGGGCCTCCATCGCGCAGCGACTCGAAGTCTGCGTAGGGCATCGTGGCACCTGCCGGCAAGGTCAGCTCGGGATCATAGAGGTCGGCTAGCTCCTGCCAGTCGGGGCGCGAGGCCAGCGCCTTCTCCACCTCGGCAGTCTCGGCTTCGTCAAGCAGACCTTCCTTGTAGCGGAACAGATAGAGTTCTATGTTGTCTTCGTTTATCATTTTTCTTTAACTTTAACCTCAACTTTCTGCCTGCTCTGCAGGCCTGCGACCGCAGTGGAGCAAACTTCAGAAAGAGTTGTATTGTAAACTTGACTTGTTTTTATATGGCTTTTTTAATTAGTATTTTTTTCATTGTGGTGCGAGCACGGAACAGGTAGACTTGCACTTGGTTTTCGTTGATTTTGAGTTGTTCGGCTATCTCTTTGTAGCTGTATCCCTCCACGTCGCGCAGCTGCATTATAGTCCTTTGTATCTCTGGCAGCTGAACAAGTGCCGCCGTCATCTCATCGCTCAAGCCTGTATCGCGACTTTCGTAAGCCGTCTCTTGTGTATCGGCCATTTCCTTATGAGCTCGACAGACGACATCGTCGTGACGGAAACAGTCAAGCAGGTAGCGTCGCGCCACGGTCAACAGGTATCCAAGCCCTTTCTCGACAGAAACTTGCTCGCGATTCTCCCATAATTTTGCAAAGGCCTCTTGCACTGCATCTTCGCCACGCATCCTGTCGCCACAGTTCCACACGGCAAAGCGTAGCACGTTGCCGGACCATGTTTTGACATTGTTGTTGTATTCTGTGCGAGTCACGGTGTATGTGGCGTTTTAGGGTAGAATGTCACGCAAGGGCGTAGATGAGCAACTCGGATATGCCAATACCGGAGACTACGGTGAAAAGGATTGTTGCCATGGGTATTAATGTTGCAGAGATTTTCTTTATAGTTTTCATTGCTGTTCAATTTTGTGTTTTCATGTATAAATCGTTTCAGGACATCAAAATCTTACAGCAATAGTAACTTTTTTTGAAATTCAAACACAACACCTTAGTTATCAAATCGGTATCTTCCTCCAAAATCATCAATTTTCAGCACCCATACATGTTCGAGGGCGTTTAACTGGTCGGGATTGACGGCCGAGAGGTCGATGGTTGTAAGGTAGTCCTTGTCCTGCTTCCAGGGTAGGTTGTCGTTAGTGCCGAGCAGGCGGATTGTGGCCTCTGCGGGCAGAATGAAGTCCAGAGGCATTTTGACCTGCTGGCCGGGACGGTCGAAGAGGAGGATGTAGAAGGCGTCGCCGCGGCGCGTGTAGCAGCGCACGGTCTGGTATGAGCTGGCCATACCTTTCCACGCCGACGGCACGGGTTCGAACTCGCCGCCATCCTTGCTCCACAATAGCCGGGCCGAGGCTTCGAGGTCCTTCTCGAAGAAGTGGACTTTGAGTGGCAGTTTCTGTCCTTGCTTGAGTTTCATCGTCTTTTCGGCGCGGTCGTTTTCGGCCCAGTTCTTGTTGTAGTAGAGCAGGGTGTCGTCGCCACGGGTGACGATGATTTCATCGTCGGCCTCGGCACGGAAGGTGTACTTGCCGTCGGCCGGCACGGTGACGGTACCCTCCCAGATGACGCTGAAATCGTCGACGGCGATGGTGGGGTCGGGCGAGTTGCGCACCCAGTCGAAGCCGATGCTGTCGCTGACGGGCAGCCACTTGACTATGTGTTTGTAGTCTTTGATCATAATTACCGGTTTGCAGCGCCAACCGTCGTCGGGTGGCTCGGAGCCGTAGATGGCTTCACCGTTGATTTTCAGCCAACGGCCCAGTGCCAGCAGACGCTCCTGCTGGATAAACGGAATGGTACCGTCGGCCATCGGGCCTACGTTGAGGGTCAGCCCACCGCCGGTGGCGACGAGCTCGCAGAAATGCTGTATCAGCTGGCGGTCGGTGAGGAAGTTGGCGACATCCTCGTTGCGGTTGAAACCGAAGCTGCGCCCTATGCCGCGGCATTCGGCCCAAGGACGGTTGCCTTGACCACTGAGTCCGGCGCTGTATTCGGGCGTGCGGAAGCCGTGCTGCGTGCCGCTGCCCCAGCGGTCATTGACAATAGCGTTGGGACCCACGGTGTTGTAGTACCAGCTGATGAGCTCCTCCGAGCGGAACTGCTTGGCGCTGTTCAGCCAGTCGCCGTCGGTGAAAATGAGGTCGGGACGGTAGCGGCCGACGAGCTCCTTGAACTGCGGAACCATATAGTTGTCGACATAGTCGCCAATCTTCTTGGGCGGGTCCTGCATCCAGATGTGGCGCGGGTTGCTCCATTCGGGCAGCGAGTAGTAGAAGCCCATCCTGAGCCCCTTGCTACGCACGGCGGCGGTGAGCTCCTCGACGATGTTGCGGCGCGGACCGCTGACGGTGCTGTTCCACGCGGGCTGCTGGGGGCTGTCCCACAGGCAGTAGCCGTCGTGGTGCTTGGTGACGAGCACCACGTAGCGCGCCCCAGCATCTTTGAACAGTTGCGCCCACTCATCAGGATTCCACAATTCTGCTTTCCAATGCTTTGTCAGTTCGGCATACTGCTCGAATACGGGCAGCGTGGTGTCGGCATAGAGGCTCATAATGCGGCGCCGTGCGGTGTCGCCCGTCATCAGGCCGCGGTAGAACCATTCGCCGTAGCCCTCCTTGCTGGCGTAGGCCGGCACGCTGTAGAGGCCCCAATGGACGAAGATGCCCAGACGGGCGTCGCTGAACCACCACGGATAGCCGCGCTCGTTGATTGATTTCCAATTCGGTTCGACGGTTTGTGCCTGTGAAACTGAAACAAAGACGAAAACGAAGACAAAGAATGCGACTAAGTTTTTCATATTGTATCTGGAGTTAAGGTTACGGTTAACGTTATTTCACAAAGTTTCGATTCTGACAGTCCGCAGGTTGGCGATAGCATCGTAGAAACGGACACTGAGCGACTGACGCACCTCGACATCGAGACGGCAATCGAGATTGAAGTCCTGGTTTCGAGGTAAGAGCTCGTATTCCTTGACAATGCGCATCACGTCGTTCATTGCGGCATATTCGAAATGCAGACGGTAGCGGATGTCGATTGTCTTTTCGATGATGGTGGCGTTCTGGATGGCGTCGCGGGCTGCAGTCTTGTATGCATTGGCCAATCCACTGGCACCGAGCAGTATGCCGCCGAAATAGCGCACCACGACGATGAGCGTGTCCGTAAGGTCGGCGCTGAGCAGTTGCCCGTGGATGGGTCTGCCGCCCGTGCCGCTGGGTTCGCCGTCGTCGTTGGCTCGGAAAGCATCTTTGTTGGGACCGAGGATGTAGGCATAGCAGTGGTGACGCGCGTCGAAGTAGTCTTTGCGCAGCTGGTCGAGGTGAGCCTTCACCTCTTCGACAGTGCGGACCGGAAAGGCGAAAGCCAAGAACTTGCTGCCTTTCTCCTTGTAGAGACCCTCGGAGGGTGCCTTGATGGTGTGGTATATATCGTCGAACATTTGTATAGATCAGTTGTTAGTCGGTATAGATAGTGACATTTTTGAGTCCCGTCGCATCGGGAGCCTTGAGCCCCGACTCCATTCGACACGAGCCACGGAGGATTCGCACTTCATCATACATGTCTTCAGCGATAAAGGCATCGAGTATCTGCCTGCCACCCTCCACGATGACCGACTGGATTTTCCTCTCAAAGAGCGACTGTGCCACCTCGGTGAGCGTACCGCAGCGCAGGTGCAGCCAATCTTCCGGCACATCTGTTAGCCGTCCGCGTCGGTCGAGGACAATCCGCGCAGGCTGCGGGCCACAGAATTGTCGAGCCGTAAGCTGCGGACGGTCGTCGAGATAGGTCTGCGACCCCACCAGTATCGCCGCCTCTTCTGTGCGCCAGCGATGGTTCAGCCGGTTCTGGCTGTCGCTACTTATCCAGTAGTTTCCTTTTGCTGCAGGTGCCATGTAGCCGTCAGCACTCTCGGCCCATTTGAGGATTATGTATGGCCGTTGCTTTTCCATGAAGGTGAAGAAACGTCGGTTAAGATGTCTCCCCTCCCCTTCCAGCACATGGTGCACCACCTCTATGCCAGCAGCCTCGAGCTTGTCAAAACCGCGCCCCGCGACAAGCGGGTTCGGGTCGTCGTTGCAGCACACCACACGGCTGACACCCTTCTCCACGATGAGATCAGCGCAGGGAGGCGTTTTCCCATAGTGCGAGCAAGGCTCAAGGTTGACATAAAGGGTGGCTCCGCGCAGGTCGCACTCCGCATTCAAAATGGCGTTGCGCTCGGCATGCCAGCCGCCATAATGTTGATGAAAACCTTCGCTCAGGATTGAGCCATCCTTCACAACGACGCAACCAACCATTGGGTTGGGGCGCACCCGTCCCATTCCATTCAGTGCCAGCTGCAGGCAACGGCGCATATACATTATGTCTGTCTCGTTCTGTGTCATAATTGAATTGAGAGATTTTGAAAAGATTTTAAGCGAAGCGACCATGCAAAACGGATGCAAAAATACTCATTTTTTACATTTGGGTGAAATAAATTTCCTCAAATGGCAAAATAAGCATACCTTTGCACTCAGAAACAGAACAGCATCATATCTCATTAAACAATTATAAACCAGAATATTTCGACCGATATGACAACAACTGCCAAACGATTTGTTATCCTTGCACTGCTCCTACTGGGGTGGCAGGCTTCGTTTGCAGCACAACATATTGCATATCACAACAAAACAAGCAATACACTTGAACGCACACGTGACAACCGTCCCCAATGGGATGACCTCGGGATGGACAACCTGCTTGCCGTTGGGCAACCTTCCGTATCCGCCCCCACCGTGGTGCGTGTCGTTCACGAGAATGCATCGCCTCTGAGCCGTATAGTCGCGATGTCGCGATGCATATTCCCCACCTCGCCGGTCCGTGTGCTCATTCCTCGTTGCGCGCAACCTGGCTACCTCTATCTCCTGCTTTGCTTGAGACTCTGATTCAATCCATTTTTTGCGATGCTCACCAAAGGCAATAACAACCTACAGAGCATATAGTTACAAAATTTTTTTTGACAACGTTTTCGATAAGCCAAATGACCAATGGTAGTTTGCTTATATTGGAATGGCGAGAAAACGGTCCCTTGAAAAGGAACGTTTTCGTTAAGCCGAATGCAGACAAGCTTGCTTGTATGCTGAGGCGAGAAAACGACTAATGAAATAGAACAAAAACAGACAGCGAAGATTCAACTCCGCTTCACTTTGTCTGTTGGACATTGTCAGTTTTATCATTACGCATAAAATTATGGAATATATCAGAAAATCAATTTATAATCTTCCCGAGATTCGGCATACGCTGCTCCCCTTTTGGACAGGCTGGATACTGACAGCCATCGGAGTACTATGCGGTGTACTTTTCTTCATGATCCCCAACGCTTCCGCCGGCTGGTCGTCCACCTTTGTCGGCATGATGGTTGTTGGCGGATGCAGTTTTGTCACCATAGTGTGCTATTATCTTTTTGGCGACTCACGACGCCCCTATAGCCGTCAACTCCACGCAGTGCTCGAGCCGACCTACACCTACTACTCCGCCATGGTGAAGGACGATGTCGTCGCCGCTCTCGAGGCCCACGACGAAGATGCACTGAGCCGTGTGAAGAAGTCCGCACAGCCAGAGCTGGCCCTCGTTCGCTACAGCGACCGCGACGAACGTGTGTTCTACTCCCAGCTGACTCGCGTAGAAGGCAACAAATACATTCCGCTCACCGACATTATCGTAAGCGGAACAGCAGAAAACCAAAACAACAAATAAAACATTTAAAAAACAACAACATGGAAACAATTCATCAATATATCGAAAACCAAATGAATGACGTTATCGTCAAGAAAAAACAGAACCCCATCCCCTCACTGCTCGTCCTTGCCGTCGGCATCATCCTACTGATCATGATGCGCACATCGGAAGCTTCCGACAGCCTCCGCATGATTATGCTCACAGTGGGCATCATCTGCACCGCTCTCGGCTTCATACTCACCGCCATGAACCTCAGCGGTTCCATGTGGTACTTCTTCTATAAACCCACCTCGTGCCGTATGAAGGACACCAAGATCTACCTCTCCGCTTCCGACTATCGCACTGCACTCGACGCCATGGGCTCGAACGACAGTCTCACCCTCTCCCGTCTCAAACCGCAAGTCAGTGGCAACGGCGCCCTCGACCTGCTCTTCAGCACCGACGGTGCATGCCTCCTCCTCCAGGCAGGACACTACGAAGGCAGCCGCTTCGAGTCCGAAACACCAGTTGCCTGCTTCCACGGCGCCGAAGCACTCTCAATCATGAAACTATGCAAATCGAATTAATCCTTCTCGTACTTTCGACACTGTTTTTTGCAAGCATTTTGGCAGGCAAGGCGGGCAGCCGTTTCGGGGTGCCCGCCCTCCTGCTTTTTCTCGCTGTCGGCATGCTTTTCGACAGCGATTTAAACTGACTCCATTTCCCACCTTCTGCGAGAAATAAAATTTCGAGTAATTAGAGGACTACGCCGTAGAATTTACAGCCTGCGTAGCTTAGGGCAATTCGCATAATTCGCCATTTAATTGAGTGATTATCCGTGATTTCTTGAAAACTTTTTTTCCTTTGTAATATTTTTTACACCACAAACGTATATTGTGCAAAAAAGGATAATCGACAAGATACTCTCACAAGGCACTCGATGACTACAAAGGAATATAACGATTGCATCAAGCAGCACGGCGACGACCTCTATCGCTTCGCGTTGCGCTACACCGGTCATGGTGCGGCCAGCGAAGATGCCGTACAGGATGTCTTCGTGACCCTGTGGGAACAAAGGGAAACGATAGAGGCCGCCCGAGCCAAAGGCTACCTGATAAGATTGCTATATAGACGACTGGTCGACAGCCATCGACACCAGAACGTGGAACTCAGAGCAAGCGAAGCCTTGAAACCCGAACAAGAAGAGTATGAACAACACACAGACTTCGAACTTCGCGACGCTATGCAGCACGCACTAAACCAGCTGCCCGACGTGCAAAGACAACTGGTACTGATGAAAGACCTGGAAGGATACGGATACAGCGAGATGGCGTCGATGACGGGGCTGAGCGAACAGCAGGTGGCTGTCTACCTTTTCAGGGCACGAAAAACAATGAAAAAACTCTTGGAAGAATACCGGAATTGACGAAAACGAAAAAAAATTAGGAAAATCCATCCGAATCTAAAATTTAAAAAAATGATAAACAACGAAAACTACGAAGGATACCTGATGCGCTATGCCGACGGCGAGCTTGGTGCTGCCGAAGCTGCCGAAGTGGAAGCTTTCCTCGACATGCATCCCGACCTTCGCGACGAATTGGCAGAAATCATGTCGCCTGAGTTGCACGTCACGCCTCCACTGGTGACGATGCCTGGCAAAGAGCGCCTGATGCACGACGTCGCAGCGAAGGCTGCACAGAGCCGCAAGAAAATGTGGATGGGCGTTGCAGCCGCCATAACGCTGTTCGTCGTTGCTGCCGGTGTGGTCCGCGCATTCCTGCCGCAGAACGACGGTGGAGCAGTCACTGCCGATGCCGACACTGCCCAGAGAACCGTAAGCGACACCATCCTGCCCGACAGCCTTTACATCCGTCCCGAGAAGCGCGAGCCTCTATATCTGGCACAGACCACATACGAAAACGAAAAGAGCCTTCAGCACGAAAACAAAAAAGACAACTCACCTATCCACACTCCGCAATCCGTACTCCGCTCCCATCAGGAAGTTTATGCCAATAGTGTGCACGAGACTACAAACGAAGAGATTACGACCGAAGACAACGAAAATATCTTGCAAAGCACCAACATACCGCAAACGCACCCAAAAGAAGAGCTTTTGGCACAGACGGGCGAGGTTCGCCCGACAAAAGGGGCCCGACTTGTGGGTGGGCGCGTGATTGTGGTTGAAACCGACCGACTGGTCGACGTGACACCTCTGCGCGACCCTGCGACAACCCGCCCCGACGTCGTGCGTGGCTACATTGTCGAAAACTCTCTGCTGGCAACCGAGGAGAGAAAAGGCTTTGTAGGCAGAACCATCGACCGGATTGCCGCCACCCTGAGCCGCCGTTCACAAAACATCGACACCATGCTGGCCTTTAGCGAGGAGTGAATTTGCAAAAGAAACCTTTAATACGAATAATCAAGCATCAATAATATTATGAAAACATTCAGAAAAATCCTGCTACCGCTGGCCCTGTTGCTGAGCACAAGCGCAACGGCACAAAAGTTTCCCATCGTGCTGACTCAAAAACTGCCATGGGCTCCTGCCAACATTATTGCCAATGCGACAAAAGAAATCAAGATAATCTACGACACGGCCAACTATATCGCAGTCGTCACCTACGGCACAATCGAGGAAGCCGACTCGCTGCGGTTCCCCGAAGGCAAAATCAAGTTCGACAGCGAGAGCCGCAAGCTGTCGTTCACATCCAACGACTTCCCCTACAGCAATGGCATCCAGGTACACACCAACAGCAAAAATCTGACGCTCAACGCCAAAGAATATTCAAAGATTACGTTTGAAAGCGCAAACGACGAGACCGTTCGACTAAACACATTGACCCTCGATGCCGAGAATGGCAGCATCATCGAAGTGACCGCAACTGTTGTGGCCGACGAAGCCTATATCGACGCCAAGGACTACGGCTGGATACGCTACCGCAGCATCGAGGCCAAGAACAAGCGCTCCAACGCATACGGCTCCGGTCGCATCGTAGAGATTGGCGGCGAGGTGGATGAGTCACTCTTCTCGTCGCTCGTCAAAGACCCGCGCGAGGTGCCGGTCTTTATGGACTGGTCGTTCGGCATCAGCACGCTGGGCAGTACCCCCTTCGGCGGATTCAATGCACCGACGGGCAACTTCGTTTGGGGCATCCGTCCGGCAGGCCATTATTCTATCGGAGCACGTTGGGCATTCTTCCAGAAGCCGCATTGGGACATCTCGGCCGGATTCGGCATGAAAGCCGAGGCCTTCCACGTCGACAACGCCTACCTGTCGCTTAATACCGACACCGTGAGCGGTATCAGTACCCTCGAAGCCGTCGACGCGTCGGCACTCTTTGCAAACGAAGAGCAGAAGCATGGCAAAATATTGTGGAATAGCGACTTTACCATTGTAAACATATTATTCCCTATCCGTATTCAGTGGCACTCCAGGGCCGACTACAAAGGCCTGCACATCGGTGGCGAACTGCGGCCTGGATTTGCAATCTATCGCAAAAAATCACATCTCCTCCGCCATGGTTTCTATACCGACGAACTCACGGTGGCTTCGACCAAAGACGAGCGACTGGGCCGGCTTATCAACCCGTTCCAGCTGGGACTCCGTCTGGACATAGGCTACAACCGAGTCTCCTTCTTCGCCGAAACATCGCTGACACCCCTCTTCCGCACAAGTAGCCGCAACACCGACGCCAAGCCCATTGTGGACCAGAAACTCTACCCCTTCTCGGCAGGCGTTTGCTTCACGTTTTAACTGCATACGAAAACGAAAATTCTATAGAGAACTTAATTCTTTTGAGAAATGAAGAAAATAATCAGACTATCAATTATATTGGCAATGCTTTTTGCCACCACAGCCACAGCGCAGCAGAAAAGTGTTTGGCAGCGCGTCAACGTCGGCGCCACATACAATCAAATCTATAGCCAATACGGAATGTACCCATTCGGGTCGGGCTTCCTCCGCAACCATCCCAGCCGAGCCCTCAACGCCACAGCGTCGGTCAGGATTTGGAAACGCCTCGAAGTGGGCGGTTACCTGTCGATGATGCACTGCTCGCCAACGGGATTAATGGCCTACAACGACAACTTCACGAGCATCAGCTGGAACAACAACGATCTGAACCTGACAGGCGGTGCCCTTGTTGCGCTCCACGCGCTCCCGCTGGGCAGCGACATTGGTGTGGACTATGTGCTGCGTGGCGGATTCGGACTGAACGGCGAGACCGACGGCGTATGGGGCGGATTAGGCATGGAGGTACGCCTGACGCGGCAGCTGATGGCAACGCTCTATTTCGACTGGGGCGGATTCGGCTTCAGCAATCTGGTCGACGTTGCCGAGGAAACCAAGCCCTACCGCCTCAGCATAGGCCTGAAAATGAACCTGAAATAAGGCCAGATATATGTGGCGCTCAGAATCTGTAAGTCAGTCCCAATCTGGATACTCAGCCGTGAGCCAGTCATATAATCATCTGGGAAGGCGTGACAATACAAAGTCTTTTTGAAACTGCAAAAAAAATCCGCACAGCTGATACTGTGCGGATTAAATATGTCTTGACTGCGAGACAATACTTTTTGTATTATTCTTTGGCGCAGAAGCAATTGCCTAGCAGTCGGCGCAGCGTTAGAACTCAGCGGTCTTGGGCGTTCTCGGGAAGGGGATGACGTCGCGGATGTTGCTCATACCGGTGACGAAGAGCATCAGGCGCTCGAAGCCCAGACCGAAGCCGGCGTGCGGGCAGCTGCCATAGCGGCGAGTGTCAAGATACCACCACATATCCTTCATCGGGATGTTGCGTGCGTTGATTTCGGCCATCAACTTGTCGTAGTTCTCTTCGCGGACCGAACCGCCGATGATTTCGCCAATCTGCGGGAAGAGCACGTCGGTGCCCTGGACCGTCTTGCCGTCGTCGTTCTGCTTCATATAGAAGGCTTTGATCTGCTTGGGATAGTCAATCATAATGACCGGCTTCTTGAAGTGCTCCTCAACCAGGAAACGCTCGTGCTCCGAGGCCAGGTCGACGCCCCAGCTGACGGGGAACTCGAACTTGTGGCCTTTGGCGACGGCCTCTTCCAGTATCTTGATGCCTTCGGTGTAGGGCAGGCGGACGAAGTCGGTGTCGACCACGCTCTTCAGGCGTTCGATAAGGCCCTTGTCAATCATATTGTTGAGGAACTCGAGGTCTTCCTTGCAGTTGTCAAGTGCCCAGCGGACGAGGAACTTGATGAATTCCTCTTCGAGTGCAGTCAGCTCGTCGAGCTGATAGAAAGCCATTTCGGGTTCGACCATCCAGAACTCGGCCAGGTGGCGCGGCGTGTTGCTATTCTCAGCGCGGAAGGTGGGGCCGAAGGTGTAGATGGCACCCAGGGCGGTAGCACCCAGTTCGCCCTCCAGCTGGCCGCTGACGGTCAGAGCTGTCTGCTTTCCGAAGAAATCCTGGTCGTAGTCGACCGAGCCGTCCTCCTTGTGTGGTATGTTGCGGAGGTCCATCGTGGTGACCTGGAACATCTCGCCGGCAC
>JAFXAD010000054.1 GCA_017522065.1 Bacteroidales bacterium | reverse complement strand
GTTACGACATTTTTTTCAATTGGCAAAGGGAAATGTTTATTTCGCAAGCAGGGATGCTTGCGTACCATATTGCGTTTTACAAATCGGGAGAAAAGAGAAACGAATTTCGACGGGGCGGTCATTTCTTTGCGAATCGGCCGATGTGCGTCTTGCCGTCCGAGGTCTGAATGCGAATGATATAGCTGCCTGTGGGAATATATGATTGATCGAGGTGTAGCTATGCACTTATTGGAGGTCTGTGGGGAGTATGGTATAATGATGGTATATAATGCCGTTTGCCGAGTTGTTGTGTGCGATGTATGAACTTGTGTCCATGATGTTGTTGTAGGCAGGGAGGAACAGAGTCGAGTTCCCATGCTGAACTTTTTTGTGTACAACAAGTTCGTTGAAGTAATAAAACAGACACACACTGTCATCGGAATGTTCTGCATCGGAGAATAACCATTGTGGGGCAGATATGTCAATGTATTCATTGTTTTTGATTTCAGCCTGAATGTAGTACGACTTCAGGAGTACTGTCTGGCCGGAATGGTTTAGGATGCGGTACTGGTCGTGGCTTTCTTCCTGGTATTGTCCATGTTCTACCCTCTCGCAGGAACAAACAAAGAGTGTTGCTATGGCGATTATCAAGGACAATACGGTTTTTGCTTTCATAATGCTTTTATGTTTGTTGTTGGTGGTATTGAATCGTGATACTGTATGGCGATCTGATAGTCTAAAGGAGTGACTACATATTCGCGGATTGCTTTATTGCCTTCGTGGTAGTCTGGACGGAAATAGCAGATTATGACGTTGTGGTTTGGAGGATATAACCTGGCGACATGGGCTGGTCCTCCATAGAAGCTTTCCTGTGTAGAATCAATGACTTCGTAAACAAAATGTCTGATGGTCAGTGTGTCGTCGAATATGAGATTGGCCCACCCGGAAGAGGTGTTAATATCGTCAGAGTTTATGTCGACAAATTGATGCAATGGAACATCAATTGTTATGTTTGGATATTCGATTTTTACCTTATGTCCGCTTGTGTTTCCGAACCTGTAAATCTTGATTTCGGGTTCGAAGGTTTCTTCCTCATGGCATGATGCAAATAGAATCATGCTTAAGCCTATTAAAATGATGTGAAGATGTTTTGTTGCTGTTTTCATAATAAAAATCAATGTTTTCGTTTTCTTGGTTTTGCGAGTGCAAAGTTACGACATTTTTTATTTTGAAGCTGATTTTTGAAATATTTTGAGCGAAGCGACCAAAATGTCTCAAGCATTCCGAACACATTCTTCAAATGCTCTTCGAGCAGAAATTGGACAAATTAATAACAAAATCTGCAAAATTTTATTTTTTCAATTTGTTTAATTTCTCGCCGAAGGCGATAAATGAAAACAATGTTCAACAATTAGAGATTTCCTGTAATTGTCAGAGCGGTTCTAAAAGTAATGGTTTGCAGATGGATAACGATGCTGAACTCTTAAAAATGCAGGCGATTTACAGGTGTCTTCCTTAGTGGAAACTTTTAGCATATCAGCGGTCTGAATATTGGGAGCGTTACAATCAGATTTTTTTGCTCATGGTGAGCACGTTGTTCCCGTTCTCGTAGCGATAGCTGATGGAGTCCATCATCTTCTTGCAGAGGAAGATGCCGAGCCCGCCGATTTCTCGCTCGTTGGCGCCGAGGGTGATGTCGGGGTCTTCTTTTTCGAGGGGGTTGAAGGGTATGCCGGCATCGCGCAGTTCGATGGTGAGGACGAGGCTGTCGTGGTCGAGGCTTGTGCCTGCCTCGAGCCATCCGATGCCGCCGTCGTAGGCGTAGCGGACCACGTTCTCGACGGCCTCTTCGATGGAGAGCCGGAGCTTGAAGCGCAGCGCCTCGTCGTCGGGCATGTCGGGCGAGGACATGAGGAACTCGATGATTTCGCTGCTTTTGTCCTTTATGGGGTTGAAACGTTTTTTCATATAAAGGTTGAAGTTTAAAGGGTTAAGGGGAGTGAAGGGGGAGTGAAAGGGGAGTGAAAGGGACAATGGTTTTGTATCTGAAGTTAGTGTTAAAGGTTTAAAGACTAAAGCTCAGGATGGTTATGTCGTCGTTTTGGGGGTTATCGCCGACAAATTCTTTCACGGTGGCGTAGAGGTCTTCGACAATGTCTTTCTCGGAGAGGGAGCGGTCGCGGGCCTTGGGTGTGGAGGCCCAATCGAGAAGGCGTTGGTTGCCGAAGAGCGATTTGTCGGCACGTTCGGCTTCGTTGATGCCGTCGGTGTAGGCAATGATGCGAGTGCCGGGAGCGATGTCGATGGTTTCGGCTTCGTAGGGGAAGTCTTCGAAGATGCCTATTGCCAGGTTGGCCTTGGCTTTGAGGAAGTAGGGGCCGGCGTGGGGTGGGATGATGATGATGGGGTTGTGGCCGGCGTTGCAGTACTCCATGTGTCCGTTGTCGAGGTTGATGCGACCGACGAAGAGTGTGACAAACATGTTGTTGCTGTTGGAGTCGGTGACGCTGTTGTTGATGCGGCTGACGATGGTGTTGATGGGTTGGTCGATGCTGGCGACGAAGCGGAGGGCTGCACGTGTGATGGCCATCATGAGCGAGGCGGGGACGCCTTTGCCCGACACGTCGCCCACGGCGAAGTAGAGGGATCTGTCGCGAAGGACGAAGTCGTAGAGGTCGCCTCCGACCTCTTTGGCAGGGACAAGCATGGCGTGGAGGTTGTCGGGGTAGTTGCGGTTGAGCATACCCATCTGTATGTTGCGTGCCACGTTGAGTTCCGACTCCATGCGCTCGTTGGCGGCGGTGGTGGTTTTCAGCTCGTTGATGTAGTCGGTTATGGAGTTCTGCATGAAGATGAAAGAGTCGCGCAGGTGCTTCATTTCGTCCTGGCTTTTGATTTCGGGCAGCGAGGCTTTGAAGTCGCCTTGCGCCATCTGGAGCGCGGCATCGGAGAGTTCGGTGATGGGGCGCGTCATGCGCTTTATGGTACGGCGGCAGACGAAGTAGAGCAGCACTATTCCCAGTATGCCGATAATTATCAGGTTCACGTGCATCTTGCTGGAGCGCATGAGCACCTCTTTGTAGGGGCATGTGATTGAGACCATCCAGCCGTTGTGCAGCGGACCGAAAACGACGAAGTTGAGCTTCGAGCCCGACCAGAAGCGGCGGATGCTGTCTTTGCCCTTCTTCAGGTCTTCTTCCAAGGCACGGAGGTCTTCGTTCTGTGCTATGGTCTGTTTGATTTGTGCAATGATGTTGGTATCTGTAATGCCGACTAACTTGTCGCCACAGACCACCGTGGTCATCGAGTTGTTGTAGGGCTTGAGGTTCTCGCAGCGCGTCTCCATCCATTCGATGGGCAGTTCGGAGGTCACTATGCCAATCAGCGTGCTGTCGCCCCCCTCGTTGCGGAACACGGGGAGGCAATAGGAGGTGACGAGCATTCGCCGGTCGCCTTCAGCCATGTAGGGTGGTGCCCAGAAGGGGCGGCGGTATTTCTGTGCTGCCGCCATGCAGCGGCTTGCCCATGAGTCGTCAGCCCAGCCTCCTTTTTGTCTGAAACTCCTTACCGTGCCGTTGCTGTCCTCGTAGCTGTAGAGCACGGCAGGGCCTTCGGCGGTGGGTACCATTACCGCGCCGGCACAGATCAGCGAGTCGAGGGCCACGGTCTGCTGAATAATTTGCTCGGCAATATCCACATCTGTGGTCGTGACCATGAGTGCTGCCACGGTGCGTGTCGATATCTCTACTTCGGTCAGCGGCATCTCGAAATCGCTGATTGTGCCGTGAAGGATGGCACGTGTGGAGTTTTCGGCTTCTTCGGCTATAAGATTGTTGGAGGTGATACCAACCACTACAAGGCCTACGACGAAAATTATAGCCACAATCAGGATGACCCTTCCGCTTAGTCGTTTGGAAAACGATTTGTTTTTCATAGAATTGTGTTGATTACAAGCATAGGATATATGATTGCAAAGTTAGTAAAAATATAACATTCTGCATAACGTGGCTTTTGGGTTGCTGTTATGGCGCGTTCTTTTTTAGGAGAATTAGGCAGGTTAGGCGAATTAGGCAGGTTAGGCAAGTTAGGCGGCTTAGTATGCCCAATTAGCCTAAAACGTATAACTTGCCCAAATAGCCTACAATGCCTAATTAGCCTACAATGCCTAATCTCCCCCTCATCCATTCCGCCGTTGCCAATCCTTGCGGGCTCGGTACATTTCTTCTTTTATTCCGCCGTTTTCCTTAAAGTTGCGCTTCAGCCATTCAATCAGGCCGACAATCAAAGTGTCGGCCTGATGAATCAATGTAATAGCTATATTGGCAATAACCTCGTCGCTGCGATCTTGTATTTTCTTTCTATAAGTCTCAGAGTCGTTATGCTTGGCACAGAAACTACGCGTTTGTATTGAGCGGGGGTCATCTTTCCCCCACTGCGCCAGCCCCCTGACTCGAAGATAATCCTCATAGTCCAACAAAAGTTCATGCAATGAAGCCCTATTGACGTTGGTCAGTTTGATTTCCATTTCCTTCGAAGTCACACCATCGATATTGCCTTCCGCCAGATTCTGCTTGCCCGACCGTGCCGCCATAACCATCTGGTCGATTGTCCTGTCGCCAACCTTCAAATATTTGTGGGCAAAATAGTAGGTGATGTCGTATATGCACTCAGCCTTTTGGAAAGCAATCAACGAACGGTAATTCTTGTTTTGAGGCAGGAAGGAATTGTCCATCGTCTTGTTGTATTATGCCTAACAAAACAACTTACACCAGCCCCATCGATTTCTTGATGGCTTCAATTTTGGCGTCGAGGTTGGCGTTGGTCTGGTCGAAATATTCCTTCTTGCTGAGATTTTCTTTCACTCCGAAGTAGAATTTGATTTTGGGCTCTGTGCCGCTGGGGCGTACCGTGACCTTGTTGCCGTCGGCCGTGAAGAACTGCAGCACGTTGCTCGACGGGAGGTTGATCTTTTCAACTTTCCCGGTCGTCAGGTCTTTGTCTTCGAGGGTCTTGATGTCGCGTATGCGGACCACAGGGCTGCCGTCGATCTGCTTGGGTGGGTTGGTGCGGTAGTCCTTCATCATCTGTTGTATCTCTTCGGCACCGCTCTTGCCTTTGCGGACAACGCTGAGGAGTCCTTCTTTGTAGAAGCCGAATTCCTTGTAGAGGTCGACGAGCACGTCGAAGAAGGTCTTCCCGTTTGTTTTGGCCCATGCTGCGATTTCTGCAATCATGGAGCATGCTCCAACGGCATCCTTATCGCGCACAAAGTCGCCAATCATGTAGCCATAGCTCTCCTCGCCGCCACCGATGAAGGTCTCTTTGCCTTCGAGTTCGAGAATTTTTGCGCCGATCCATTTGAATCCGGTCAGCACGTCGTAGACTTTGACGCCATAGCGGTGGGCGATATCGGCAGGCAGCTCGCTGGTGACGATGGTCTTGATGATGTATTCCTTGCCGGTCAGCTTGCCTTGGTCTTTCCACTCTTTGAGCAGGTAGTAGATGAGAACCGACATGGTCTGGTTGCCGTTGAGGAGCATCCACTGGCCGTCGGGTTTCTTGACGGCAACGCCCACGCGGTCGGCATCGGGGTCGCTGGCGAAGACGATGTCGGCATCGATTTCTTTGGCCAGGTCGACGGCCATCTTCATGGCTGCATGCTCCTCGGGGTTGGGCGATGGGGTCGTCGGGAAGTTGCCGTCGGGGATGGCCTGTGCCTTGACGACGTTGACATTGGTGAATCCGAGCCGCTCGAGCATGGTGGGTATCAGCTTGATGCCGGTGCCGTGGAGCGGGGTGTAGACGATTTTGATGTCGTGGTTGGCGCGGATGCACTCGGGGTGGATCACGTTCTTCTCGATTTGTTGCATGAAGGCTTCGTCCACTTCGGCTCCGATGGTCTTGATGCGGGTTTCGCCACCAGTCCATTTCACATCGTCGAGCGACTTGATTTTCTCCACTTCGTCGATGACGCTGGTGTCGTGAGGCGGAACCAGCTGGCATCCGTCGTTCCAGTATGCTTTGTAGCCGTTGTATTCCTTGGGGTTGTGGGAGGCGGTGAGCATCACACCCGTCTGGCATTTGAAATAGCGGACAGCGTAGGAGAGCTCCGGTGTCGGACGCATGTCGTCGAACAGATAGACGGTGAAGCCGTTGGCTGCCAAAACGTTGGCGGTGATTTCGGCAAATTCGCGGCTGTGGTTGCGGCTGTCGTGCGAGATGGCTGCTTTCAGCTCTTCGCCGGGGAAGCATTTTTTCACGTAGTTGGCGAGGCCTTGTGTGGCCATGCCGACGGTGTAGCGGTTCATGCGGTTGGTGCCAACGCCCATGATGCCGCGAAGACCGCCCGTGCCGAATTCGAGGCTGCGGTAGAAACTCTCGTTGAGTTCCTCGGGGTTCTCGGCCTGCATCTTGCGGATGGCGGCTTTGGTATCTTCGTCGTATGCTCCTTCGAGCCATGTTTTTACGTTTGCCAGGGTTGTGGCGTCGAGTGTCGTCATATTGTATATCTGTTTAAGTGATGAAACAATCTGAATAAATCTTTTCAACGTCGAAAAGACTATTTTATTGTGTTGTTTTTTTCAAAACGCATCTTTTGTTCCAAATGGAACAGTCCGTTACGCACTTTGTCGATGTCGGCGACGGATGAGGAACGGAAATTAAAGTCGGTTGGCATGCTGATTCCATGGAGTTTGCATAGTGTTTCGAGCTCCGCTTCAGCCCTGCGCACCGGGAATGTTTTCAGGAATTGAAGAATGCGCAGCCCGTCGACACGCTCCTGACAGGCATGTATGAATAAATCCCTTGTTTTGAAGTTTTTGCGCAGAGGCTGCCAGAGGTTGCCTGTCTTGAGATGCTGACGAAGGAAATCGCTCATAGGCGTCTCTACGTCTTCGTCGTACAACTTGTCGAACAGGGCATAGGTGTCGGCAACGGCCTGAAATCCCTCGACGGGATACAATGGATAAGTAGCATCCATGGAATCAAGCCCTTTGGCGATGGCTGGGCCTGTTCCGAAGGGTACACGCAGCGAGGGACGTCCTTGCGGTCTAACAACCTCGTTGCAAGATAATAACACACGCCCGGTTTTTGCGAATTTCTGCATCAGGTAGAAGTCCTCGCCGCCTTGCAGGGGAGTGATGCCACCCACCCGCTTGTAGGCCCAAAGGGGGAATGCCATTGCGCTGCCGAGGGCAGTGAAGGCGTATGGGCTGCTTATTGTCAGGAGATTGAGCAGATAGTGACGCATGTAGATTTCATAGCGCAGCATGGGGCGGTCGAGGGTGTCGTTGCCACTGAGGAGGTGGTAGTAGGGTAGGCACAGGGCGCTATGGTGCGGGGCGTTGTTCATGGCCGAACAGACTGTTTCCAAGTATGATGCGGAGAATTCGGTGTCGGCATCGAGACTGACAATCAGTTCGTCGTTGTCGTGCGTGTCGGCAATGGCATCGTAGAGCGTTTTGCGGGCCCAGCCGACGCCGTGTTGTTTGCCTTGCCACCCTTTGGTGGGGCTGCTGCGGTCGATGACGGTGAGAGGCTGTCCGGCGTCGAGGCTTTGCAGGTATTGCAGTGCCTTCTGGTTGTCGTGGTACATGGCGCTGTGCTGTCCGTCGCCGTCGTCGGCCCACCCTTCGCGGTTGTTGACGCAAATATAGATGTCGAAGTTCTTGAAACTTTGGGAGAGGAGAGCTTCGACAAGCCGAGGCAGTTTTTTGTATTCCGCCAATACGGGTATGGCTACGGAGACGTGTCGGTACCTCATTGTCTGACCACTTTGGCGGTGCTGGTGCCGCAGCGCAGGATGTAGATGCCGCAGGGCAGTGATTGCAGGTCGATGAGTCGTGTCCCGGCAGGTCTTTCGATTACGCAGTGTCCGCGCATGTCGAAAATCAGCACGGGTTCGGAGGTCTCGCTGTCGATGAGGATTCTGTCGCGTGTCGGGTTTGGAAGGACGCGGAGCGTCGGCTTGACGATGTCGCTGATGGTGTTGGTGCCGTTGGGAAGAGAGTGGATCTCCCCGATATAGTTGACCAGCGAGTGCTGCAAGAAACGCCAATATTCGGGAAGCTGGTTGCTGCTGAGTTTCTTTACTGTAGAAACTTCCATGGTCATCTCCAGGCAGTTGTGGTAGTAGTTCATGTAGTCCTGCCGGCCGTTGGGGATTACGTACCAGTCGCCACCGGCGATGTAGCCTGAGTTGGAGGCGTCGCGGAAGTGGCTGTTGCTGTAGTTGCGGCTGGTGTCGACGAAGCGTTTGCAGACCTCGATCCACCAGTCGCGGTGCGGGTGTGGCTGCTCGGCAGAGGTGTAGCTGTCCCAGGGATAGTTCATCACTTCGCTGCCGCCGTGCAGGTTGGCGCTGAGCCGGAAATTGTGGTTTTGTGCATATTCGATCATTGCGGCGGTTTCCACCTGCTGCGGGTTGAGAGGCGCTGTGCCGAAGGGGTCGGGGAAGTTGCGGTTGAGGTCTACGTTGTTGGCATTGTAGCGGACCGAGCCCTGCACGGTGTTGTTGCCCGAGCGGTAGGTGCCGTCGGGGTTGGAGAGCGGGTTGATGCTGATGCGCGTGCGATTGATGAGGTCGGTGTATTGCTGGTTGTTGCCGTATCCGTTGAGCAGGGTGTCGATAAGCCGAAGCATCATGACGAATCCGGTGAGTTCGTCGCCGTGCATGGTGGAGGTGTAGAAAAACTCGGGACGGTACATCTCGTCGAAGGTTTGGACCTGTATGTACATGCTGAGTATCAGTCGTCCCTGAACACTTGTGCCAATGGTGTCGATGTGGCACAGTGTAGGGAATTTCTCGGTCCATTGTTGCATCATCTGCAGGTAAGTCTCGTAGGTGGGGTAGCGGTCCCAGTTGGCCATCTCGTCGACGGTGTTGGCCATCTGCAGGGCCTTGGTGTCGCCGTATTCCTCGACGGGCGGGAATGCGTCGGGGCGGACTTTGAGAGTCTTTTCTTGTGTGAAGGCTGTGGAGGAGAATAGGATTAGCAGTAATGCTAAAGAGATGTTTTTGAGGTTCATACTGCAAAAGTGAAATAGTTGTTGGCGAAGAAGTTCCAGAGCATCACAAATCCGGTGGCGATTACTTTAGATACATAGAAGTTCATCTTTATCTTCTCGTTGAAGATGTATAGAATCAGTGTGTTGAGGCCCAGTCCTATAAGCGAGACGAAAAAAAACTTTGTGTATTCGATGCCGATTTGTTCGTTGGTGCTGCCCCAAGTCCAGATGCGGTTGAGAATGTAGTTGTTGGTGGCTGCGACGACAAAGCCTATGGCGTTGGCAAGGAACTTGGGGATTTTGAAAATCTCTTTGCAAAGCCATGTGAGTCCAAAATCTATGACGGTTCCCGAAACTCCAACGACGCAGAATTTCAGGAATTTCAGGATGAAGGCTTTTTCAAGGAACTGGGCGAACATTATTTATTTTTAACTGTTTGCAAGCGAAAACGCGAATAACTTTTTTTAACGGCGAATTAAGCGAATTGGGCGAATAATATTTTTACTTTTAATTATTTTGCATGCGAAAACGCGAATTACTCGAATTGCCGTGATCGCCTTTAACTTTCTGTTTGTTCTGCAGGCTTGAGGCCGCAAAGGTGCAAGCTTTGGCTACGAAGGCAGGACTTCGTTTTCGTACAAGGTTACGTTTCGGGACGAAGTCAGAAAGTCACTTCGGCAGGGTTGTGCATGATACCGGTTTTGCGTATGCGCTGCACCTTGTGTTCGTTGCGTGGTTTGCTGATGCGCGGGCCGGGCTTCTTGACGCGAGGTATGTATTTGACGTCGCCCGATTCGTTGACTTCCAAGCCGTAGACCTTTTCGGTGTCGAGGTTCACCTTTATGCTCCAGTAGCGTCCGCAGCCGCCCTCGGTGCGCACGATGTCCTGCGAGAGCTGTTTGGCCATATTGTCGTCCCATACGGCGTTGATCCAGATGATTTTGGCACCGTTGATGTCGGTGAATCCCACATACTGGCGTGTGTATTTGCGGATGTGCTCATCGATGATGGGGCACATGCCTTCCTGGTTCTCGTGGTTGCGGTTGAGGAAAGCGAGCTTTTTCTGCATCAGTTTCTCGGCCTTGGCGATGTCGATGTCTTCGGGCGTGAAGCGTCCGTCCTGGTTCTCGACCATGATGTCCACGTTCCATTCCTTGTTGAAGACATAGCCGTGATAGTTGCTTCCGAGCACTTCGGTGTGGTACCACGTCTCCTCCGGTACAATATAGTCTTGTGCATTCAATAGGCTGACAATGAATAGTGTCAGGCCGAATATTGCTATCGTCTTTTTCATCTGTTGAAATTATAATTTGCGGTGCAAAATTACTCAAAAAACGTCATGTGGCAAAAATTATTTTGTTGTGGTGCTATTTTTTAATGATTTCAAAAAAAATCTTATATTTGCAAATTCATTACTGGAGTGGCACTTCGGTGTGTTTTGCTATGAAATTCGCTGTAAGTCACTCTGTTCAATGTCAAAAGATAAACGAAATTAAATTAAATAACTATGAACAAATTTGTTTCTGTACAGCAAGCTGCTGAAAAAATTCATGACGGTATGACCGTTATGGTTGGCGGATTCCTCGGAGTGGGCAACCCTATCGCACTGATCGACGCCCTTGTCGAGAAAGGTGTCAAGGATCTTACTATCATCTGCAACGATACGGCATATCCTGAAGTGGGTGTCGGTAAACTTATTACAAACCACCAGGTTAAGAAACTTATTGCTACCCATATCGGAACCAACAACAACACTATCGACCAGATGAACGCTGGCGAACTGGATGTTACCCTTCAGCCTCAGGGAACCCTTGCAGAGCAGATACGCGCTGCTGGTGCTGGTCTTGGTGGCGTTTTGACGCAGACTGGTTTGGGTACCATCGTCGAGAAGGGCAAGGAGAAAATCACCGTCGACGGCAAAGAGTACCTGCTCGAGAAGCCCGTCCATGCTGATGTCGCCATCATCGGAGCCAACATCAGCGACGAGGAGGGTAACCTGGTCTACAAAGGCACCAGCCAGAACTTCAGCCCCATGATGGCAACGGCTGCCGACATGGTCATCGTCGAGCCTCAGGAGATCGTCAAGACTGGTAGCATCGCTCCCGAAAACGTCAAGACCCCCGGCATTTTCGTCGACTACATCATCAAGAAGTAACCGGGCACAAATTCCGTTCCAATAAACGTAAAGCGGGACAGTCATTTGGCTGTCTCGCTTCGTTTTTTATATCTTGGTGGGCTCTATAAGTTCAAAACTCATTGCCCTGCGGACAGGAAGCATCGAAAGTCGTGAGAGCCTTGTGGCATGCGCCCCGATCGCAGCCACATCAACAACCAGTGCATCGGTCGTAAGTGCCCCTTTGCCCCGAAGGACTAATATTCTATACTATTTCAGCGGTTATTATTGTGGCCGTTATCTGAATGCCCTCGTCACCCGTTCACGATACTGGCGCAACTCCTTTTCATCGTTGCTTTCCGTGAACTTCCTGATGTATTCCAGCAGTTCCTCCTTTGCTTCGGGCAGACGGCACTGCACATGGAACAGATTGGAGGCGTGTTCGTTCATGAAGATGGTGTCGTTGTTCAGACAGCGCACCAGCTCGTGGATTTCCTCCAACTTCTCCTTCTCGGTGGATTCCACATAGAGGCCCTTCTCCATCGCCCTGTATAACGGTGTCCCTGGCACAACGGTCAGCATCGAGGTGTTCACCATCGTCATGTGCAATCCGTCGTAGAGTGCCGCCGTCCGCTGGGCATTGGTCAGTCCGTAATTGTGGCCGCCAGCGCCATTGAGGAAGTTGACGACGTAGGGAAGCCCCGATGCGTCAATCTTCTCTAACTGCTCACGGGCCTCGGCTTCCGTATAGCCCTTGTTGATACGCTTCAGCACCACATCGTCGCCACTCTCCACACCGATGTAAGGATTGGCGAAGCCCGCAGCAGCCATGTTGCGCAGCTGTTCTTCGGTCTTGTCGTAGAAGTTGTCGATGCGGGCATAGCCTCCGATGGTCTCTACCGATGGCACGTATTTGTGTAGCAGCTCTGCCGTTTTCATCAGCACGTCGTAATCAGCCGCAAAGCCGTCGGCTCCCTGAAGGAATATCCGCTTGGGTGCGCCGAAATACTGGGGTATCTCCTTGATGTCGGCCTCAATTTGTTCGATGGGCGACTTCTTGAATTTCTTGTCCTTGAAGTACGTGCAGAACAGGCAGTGGTTGTGCGAGCAGCCCTCGGTAGTCTGCAAGTACCCGTCAGCCGATTCGTAGGGAGGGCAGTTGATTCCGCTTGAAAAATGCATATAGTCTGGTTTCCTATCGTTTATAATGTTCGTTTGTTAGTCCTGATGGTTTCGAGTGCATCCATGTCGCCATGCTGGATGATGTCGTCCAGGGTGGACAAGATATATGGCTTCCTTTTTAGGAAATCGGGGCCGCTGAGGTTGGCGGCTATTGTGTGGTGGGTGATGAATTTGCAGTCGCAGGCGAGGTGCTCCACAAATGTGCGCAGTTCTTCGAGCATCTCCTTTTCCGTCAAGGGTGTGAACTCGCCGCGCTCGGCCTCCTCCAGCAGGGGCGTGCCGGGGAAGAGGGTGAGACCGCCGGTGCCTACGAGCATCGGGTGGCATTGGTTGAAGACCTCGGCGCTGTGCACGGCATGGTCGTGGCTGTGCTCGCGACCTGCCACACCGTTTAGGAAGGTCATCCAGTAGCGTATGCCCGCCTCGTCGAGCTTGTGGCATTGTTCTAAGATGTCCTGCGAGGTATAGCCCTTGTTGATGCGCTTCAGCGTCCAGTCGTCGCCGCTCTCCACGCCCAGCGATATCTCGTCCACACCGATGTCGCGCAGCGCACGGAGCTGCTCCACGGTCTTGTTCTTGATGTCGTCCACGCGAGTGGCGGCATACATGTGCTGCAGGCCGGGCAGGTATTTGCGTATCAGCTGCAGGCGCGGCATCAGGCGGTCGAAGCTCAGAGCCAGCGGGTTGGCACTTAGCAGCTGGATGGTCTTCGCGTCGGGCGCTATGGCTTGCAGCTCGCGCAGGTCCTCCTCGAGCCATTCCATGGGTTGCATGCGGAACGGCACATCGCGATACATGGTGCAGAACTTGCAACTGTTGTGCGTGCAACTTTGTGTGATTTGAACGAGCGGCCACGTAGGCCAATACGGGTTACGGTAAACAGGTTCAGTGAGATGCATATCTTTATTCCTTTCTTTTTTCTGCTGCAAAGATACGGCGGAAAAAAGGAATAAAGGCCGCTGCTTACCTGCTGGTTAGTCGATTCCGAGCATCAACTGGCGATGTTGGAGGCCCCAGGAGGACATGCGGTAGGCCAGGGCGAAGAGGGCGCGGCCATGGTCGGTGAGGGAGTAGGTGGGGGTGGGGTACTCGCAGCGGTCGATGAGGCGGTCGTCCTGCATGGCGCGCAGGCGCTCGGCAAGAACTTTGTCGCTCAGACCGTGGATGGAGGCGAGAATCTCCTTGAAACGGGTGCTGCCGCAGACGATGGCCGTCAGCACCTCGACGGTCCACTTGCTCCGCAGGACGTCCATCGTGTCGCCGATGGCCAACACCTCGCGGCACAGTTCGCGCTGGACTTTCCCCTCGACAAGGTCGCGTATGTCGTCGGCGGTTCCGTTGTATTTCTCTTCTGTCATAGGCAATGCAGGGTTTGAAAACAGGTTGCATAGATACGCCGTTTTAGCGACATGGCAAAAAAAGATTTGGCAGACGGCTGAATTTGTGTATCTTTGCAGACATGAAACCATAATGGTTATGGGTTATGTGTGATGGATTATAGGTTGGAAATCAATATGTAAACAAATCAAATATAAACAATTAAAACAGAAAAATAATGGCAGTAAAATCAATGCTCCGCGTTCGTATGAGCGCAAAAGACGCCCACTATGGCGGAAACCTCGTTGACGGTGCCCACATGCTGCACCTCTTTGGCGATGTCGCCACCGAACTTCTTATCATCCAAGACGGCGACGAAGGCCTCTTCTGCGCCTATGACATGGTCGAATTCAAGGCTCCCGTCTATGCCGGCGACTATATCGAGGCATACGGCGAGATAACCCACGTCGGCAACACCAGCCGCAAGATGAGCTTCGAGGCCTACAAGGTCATCAAGACCCGCCCCGACATCAGCGCCAGCGCAGCCGATGTGCTCGAAGAGAAAATCCTCGTTTGCCGCGCCAGCGGTACTTGCGTAACCCCCAAGGATTGCCAGCGCAAGAACAAATAAATTTGGGAAAAACGAATTACTTCCCAATAGTGAGGTTGCTTTAAGAAAATAATTTTTCGTGATTTAAAGTTGTGCAGAACAAACATTTATTGTTTATTCTGCACTTTTTTTTGTCTTTACGGTGTAAGATTTTCGATAGCCCTGCGACTATAAGACATGAGCGACACACAAATGTTCAAACATAGAATCCTGCCGATGCAGCCAAAGATGCAGCACCTCGCCGAGGTGATGCTGGGCAATGAGGATGATGCAGCCGATGTGGTGCAGGACTGCTTTGTGTCGCTATGGAACGACCGCGAGCGACTGCGCGACGTGGTAAACTTGGAGGCCTGGTGCAAGACGCTGGTGAAACGCAAATGTATTGACATGATCAGGAGGAATAAACCTACTGTCGAGATTGACGAGCGGATGAACATAGCTGACGAAGAACAGGATGGCGAAGAACGACTCCAGTTGGCTTTCCGTCTGATAGACCGCCTGCCGCAGCGACAGGCACTGGCCGTCAGACTGAAGCACTACGACGGACAAGACACGCAGGGAATAGCTGCAACAATGCAGATAAGCGAAGGAAATGTATACGTGCTGCTCTCGCGAGCCTACAACACTCTGAAACAAATGATAATGGAATATGAAAAAGACTGACGAAAAATTCGATCTCGATGAACTGCTCAGAACCGTTGAGCATGCCGGACGCGACAACCGCCGCCAGCAGCAGCTGTCCGATCTGATTGACAGCCTGGCCGCCGATGAAGAGTCCGCACATCGCAAGGTGCTGTGGCGCCGATGGAGCATAGGCATATCGGCAGCAGCCTGTCTGGTGCTGTTCGTGACTACGATTGTGAAATTCACTGCACAGGATGCGTCGCAGCCTACAGGCACGCTTGTGGCAGAAACGCCGTCGGTCCATGTCCGAGAGGAGGCGACGGTGCAAGAAGAAGAACTTCGTACGAAGACTATGTACGAAAACGAAAATGAAAACGAAGGACTTCACACGAAAACGAAAAGTTTGACCGAGGACGAGGAGTTGCCGATTGCAGAGAATGAAGCCACGGTGCCGATCGAAAAAGAAGAGATTGTTGAGGATACGCTGATTGACGAGTACGATATAGATGTGCAATATGCGGACAAGATGTATGTGCCGGGCAGTGAGGATATGATTCCGGTGGATACGGGTAGCGACACCAATATCGGACGCGAACATGCCGATGTGGAGACCCAGGTGGCAAAGCATGAAGAAAAGAGCGAGAAGAAGTCCCGCAAATGGTTCCAGCTGCGTCGCGCCAATCCGAGCAAGATGGACGGGACGATGTTGGCTTTCAATATTTTGTAATTGATACTAAAAGATAATAAGATATGAAGCGGATAATTTTTTTTGCTATGATGCTTAATGCGACGGTGTGCCTTTGGGCACAGACCGATAGTGTAGCAACTGAGGTCGACACTACACGACGATTCAATGTTCAGCTTGGCATTTCGGCAGGATCGACACTCTATTTCAACAGTAACGACCATTCGCCCTATTACAGCAAGTACGGCTTTAATGTCCAGATACCTCTTTTGGCCAGCTGGCAGCTGACGCCACATTGGAAACTCTCGACAGGTCTGCGCTACGACTTCGTCTGGGAGCCGCTCTATTATGCCGTGGAACCCGCCGGAACAAACCACGACGACCTCTTCGACCGCGGATTGCAGTTTCTCACCTCTACCCAGCCGTCGACCTATAAACAGTATGCCTTCCATAGCTATGTCGGCATCCCTGTCGAGATAAAATGGTATCCCTGGCCTGAGAGCAAAGGCACCCTGGCTATAGGCGTCGATTTCTTTGCTGGATTGGCCGTGTCGCAGTATTTCGATTTGGAAACCATTCGTCATCAGTCTGACGGCACGTTCAGCTACGAGGGTTACGGCCGCGACAGTTTTAATGCAATGAATCCGTGGAAAATGGAGTTAGGTCTCAGTTTCAGCACCGATATCCTTGGCATTGTTCACGGCATCCGCCTCTTCTCCAACCTGTTGCCAACATACAAGGATCCCGTTTCGGGACAAAAAATCTATACGGCAGGAGTAACATATTTCTTCTAATATTAACATAAGTACCATTTCGCAAGTAGGGTTACTTGCGTACTACAAACAAAAAAAATGAAATAAAATGAAGACAAACAACAATTTCAAATCCACTTTTCTTGCAGTTGCTTTCTTTGGTGTAATGATTTGTGCGGCTTACTCAGCGGCACATGCTCAAAACGATACGGTCAGTCCCCTGTTCTCCACCACGGGTCCCAACGTGATGGGTGCAAAGCATATTCAGTGGAACAGTGCTGTGGATTATTACAATTTCAATGTCAGAAACATTCAGGGTTTCGATGCCAACCTTCATTGCGTAGGGCTATCGACAAGTCTTCGTTTTGGTATCGGCAGCCATGCCGAATTGACTCTCAATGTGAGAGGTACATACAACACATGGGACACTGTCTATCTGCGCAACACTACAGGTGTATATCCTTCGGTAGGTGCCAAACTCCTTCTTTTTGAGGGTAAAGGCATCCTGCCACGAACGTCGTTCTATACGCATATTGGATATGGGGCTTATCAAAATGCATACGTGGATCGGTGGGATCAGACGATTCAGCCGGAAATTGGCTTTCAGTTCCGCAACCGCATAGGCCAGCGTTGGGCCATCGACTATGAGTTGGGCTATGGCTGGAACCGGTACAGCGTCAACGCATACGATTTCAATACTGGGCTGCTGTTTTCGCTGTATGGTCGCTGGTTGGCTACCGATCGGTTGATGCTCAGCGTTGGCGGAAGCAACATCAACAGCCCTGGGCGGCCAGTTGGCAGTTTCGAGGCTTGTTGGCAAGCACGTCCCGATTTGCAACTGACTTTGCAGGCCGGTGTCTCTGGTTCCAAGGGTTCCATGGGCTCTGACACCCAGTTTAACACCCTTGTCGGAGTGAACTGGATGATACGGTGATTATCCCCATATTGCGCCTTTGAGGGCGAAGGCAAGGATGAACAGGGCTGCGACGAGCGCGTAACGGCGCGAGCGCAGCTCTTTCTGTTGTCGGCCAAGCATCACTCCGAGCAGGGCGAAGATGGTGGTGATGACGAAAAGGGGGACGGCGGCACGCCAGATGTTGTCGCCGGCATCGATGCGGAACCCCAGTCCCATGCCTACGAGCAGGCTGTTGATGCCTACGGCGATGCCGAGTAGCGCTGCGGTGGGGTAGCGGCTGATGTCGTAGTTGGGGGCTTTGTGCTTTTTGCTGCCGGTGCGGAACATGAGTCGCAGGGCTACAAATATCATCAGTGCCAGGCAGACGAGGTTGTCGCTGTCGGTCAGCAGGTCGCGAGTGGTGGACTCGCCAAGCGATTCGGGCGTGAAGCGCAGCAAGTTGCCGATGTAAAGGCCGACGAGCATGAGGACGACACTTTCGAGGGCTATGATGGCTGATTCGGCAAGGCCTTTTGTAAGACGAATGTTGCTTTTCGAAGCGCAGCCATGCATGATGATTAGAGCCTCGAAGGAGAGGGCTATGGCGAGGATGATGAATTCGATGATTGACATATTAATCTTAATTTTAACCTTAACGTTAACTTTAATTTTGACCTTAACGTTAACCTTAACTTTAACTTTTAGATTGCTCTAATATTTTTTTAACGGCGTGGTATGCCTGCGAATACCTAATGAGTAAAGAAAATGCAATGAGCAATTACTCGAATTTAGCGAATTATTTTAACTTTAGAATGTTATTATCTTAACTTTGAGTGGATAAGTTTGTTAGTGTGTTTGTTATCGTTACGAAGTCCGTTACGGACAACTGTTCGGCGCGTTTGGCGAGTAGTGTGTCGGGGATGCCGTCGAGGGACATGTTGAGGGGCTTGAGGGCGTTGCGCAGGGTCTTGCGGCGCTGGTTGAAGCCGGTCTTCACCACTTGGACGAAGAGCCGTTCGTCGCAGTCGAGCTGCGTCACACCGTTGCGACGGAGTCGGATGACGGCGGACTTGACCTTTGGGGGCGGATTGAAGACGTGCTCGTGGACGGTGAAGAGGTATTCGATGTCGTAGAAGGCGGAGAGGAGGACGCTGAGGATGCCGTAGGTCTTGTTGCCCGGGCCTGCGGCGACGCGTTCGGCGACCTCTTTTTGGAACATGCCCACCACTTCGGGGATCATGTTTCGGTTCTCGAAAACGCGGAAGAGTATCTGCGACGAGATGTTGTAGGGGAAGTTGCCGATGACGGCGAAGGGTTCGGGGAAGATGGTTTTGAGGTCAAGCCGGAGGAAATCGCCCTCGATGAGGTCGAGGGTAGGGTAGTGCTCGTGGAGGTAGGCTACCGACTCGCGGTCTATCTCGATGGCTTTGAAATGATATTGAGGGCTGTCGACGAGATATTTGGTGAGGACGCCCATGCCGGGACCTATCTCGAGCAGACAGCGGGTATCAGCACCGATGCTGCGGGCTATTCGCTCGGCAATGCTCTCGTCGGTGAGAAAATGCTGTCCTAAGAATTTCTTTGCTTTTACTTGTTCCACGATTATAATTTATATAAACGATGACTTTAACGATAACGAAAACTTTAACGATAACTTTAACCTTAACCTTAACGTTAACTTTAACTTCGGATACGAAACTATTGTCCCTCTCACTCCTCCCTCACTCCTCTCTCACTCCTCCTTTCATCAGATACAGACCTATTGTCCCTCTCACTCCTCCCTCACTCCTCTCTCACTCCTCCTTTCATCAGATACAGACCTATTGTCCCCCTCACTCCCCCCTCACTCCCTCGTCACTTCTCTCTCACTCCCCCTTTCATCAGATACATACCTATTGTCCCTCTCACTCCCCCTTCACTCCCCTCTCACTCCCCTCTCACTCCCCCTTTCATCAGATACAGACCTATTGTCCCCCTCACTCCCCCTCACTCCCCC
>JAFXAD010000053.1 GCA_017522065.1 Bacteroidales bacterium | reverse complement strand
TTGGAGGGATGCGCTACGCGCAGAAATTCTTCAGAATTAACTTCAAATTTTACAAATTTCTTTTGGGGTCGCTCCGCTCAAAATCTTTCAAAAATCGTTTTAAAAATCTTTCATTCCCATGTTCGCTTGGTTTTGGTCGCTCCGCTCAAAATCTTTCAAAAATCATTTTAAAAATCTTTCACTGCCCATGCTTGGAGGGATGCGCTACGCGCAGAAATTCTTCAGAATTAATTTCAAATTTTACAAATTTCTTTTTGGGGTCGCTCCGCTCAAAATCTTTCAAAAATCATTTTAAAAATCTTTCATTCTTTAACCTTAACCTTAACCTTAACCTTAACTTCAGATACAATTACCCATTCCATTATGAGATTTCTAATCATGTGTTTTATTTGATGATTTTATAGTGGCTTGGTCGCTTAGTTCAAAATTTTTCAAAAAAAAGTTTAGAAATATGAGATTTATTTGGTGATTTTAATTGTTTTTGCAGGCGAGAGGGCGCGGAACTCTGGTGCGTAGAGGCTTTGGATTGTGGCGGGAGCAGTGACGAAGGTTCCTGCGTTGTTGACGTAGAGGTCGTATTCGACGAGGTAGGAACCCTTGTTGAGCCGGTCGATGTAAAGTGTCTGTGCGGCATTGGTTACAGCGCAGTAGTATGAAAGTCCACCGTTCCAGTGCCATCCGCTCCGTGTGCTGACAGGTTCGAGGGCTGCGCAACGTGGGTCTTTGAGCTCGAGGTATTCGAGATTGCGGTCGGTGGTTATTTCGATGCGTACGCGGATCTTGTCGCCAACGCGGATGGAGGTGGCGGAGTCGAGTCTCGAGAGTTTGTCGCCCTCAATTTTATAGAATGTCCGATTGACGGACACGCCCATGGAGCTGGCAGGAATCTTTTCGACGTTTTCGAAATATTGCCAATACATGGCACCCCAGGCTATGCCGTCGTCGTTTTTGCGGATTGTGAGTTTTCCGTCGGAGGGTGTTATCTCGCTGCCTTTGAGACGTTGGCTGACGTGAATAGGATGTTTTGTCGAGTCGGACGTCAAATTGTGGTTGCCGAAAGAGAGGCTTATGGACGATGGAGTCAGGATGGATTGGTGGGAGCTGTTTTGCTTTTTGGAGTCGGTTGGCAAATTGAGCATGAGGGCCTGTATGGCATTGACTGTTGCCACATCAGTGCTCCAGTTGGTTGTCTGCTTCTGCTTGAGCAGCCATTGTTGCATGAGGGCTGTACTTTCTTTGTCGGCGAGCACTTCGGCGAAAGTGCGAATCAGCATAGCTTGGGTTTCGATGGGACGTTCGCTCCAGCTCCATCCGCTGGTGTTGTCGCGCCAGTACATGCCCATCTCGTCGCTGCGGAGAGCCTTCTCGCGGATACGTACAGTCATTTCGCGAGCCAGCGACTTGTCGCCACCGCGGTTGAACACCATTGCAAGCACGGCCTGCGAATAGAGAGAGCGATAGGATTTGTTGTACTTCTTGGCGTTGCTGTAGAAGAAGTCGTAGGCCTCTTTTTGTTGCTTTGTCATTTTGTTGTCCGGGTAGTAGCTGCGAACGTAGAGATAGTCGAGGTTGACCGGTTCGAAGTTGGTGCCTTTAACATATTTCTTATAATAAGTATATGTTTCCTGATCGACATAGTCGAGGGCTTTGTCGAGAGCACGGCGAGTGCGGTTGTCGAGTTCGACACCTTGCTGCTGGAGCAGTCCAAGAGTTTTCAGAATGTATTGTGTGGTATAGAGGCTCGAGTAGCGTCCGCCGTCTATCCAGCTCCATCCGCCATCGGCGCGTTGGGCATCGAGGAGCCGGTCGAGGTCTTTCTGCAGCTGCCGGCTCAGTGTTGTACGGTTAAAGAAGCGTGCCACATCGCGGTGACGCTGTTCTTCGCTGATGGCCTCCTGCAGCCAAGGAGTCTCTTCCATAACAGTCTGCTTGAGGTCGGTATTGCGGTCCAGCTCAGACTGGAAAACGTCTTGTTTTTCTTTCTCCCAGAGGCGGAAAAGTTTTTCTATATCAGGATTATTATTTACAATACTAAAAGATAGACTATTAGCATAGATAGAATTGACAAGGAAGATGTTGGAAGGGTTATCCTGCCGAGCCACGTATGGGAGCGACTGGATGGCCAGCCAGAGAGGATTTGGCGTGAGGTCGACAGTGAGGCTATGGTTGGAGAGTGTGAAATTTTGAGAGTCAGAGGTTTTGTTGCCGTTTTCGACAAGGTGTTTCATTTCGTAGTGCTTCTCCCCTGCCCCATTGATGTAGAATGCCATGGATTCGGTGACGAGCTGTCGACTGGGCAACAGCGGTATGGCTGCCTGCTCGCCATCGCTGACGCCGTCGCCGCGGGCAATGACCCTGTAGTTGGCCATAAATACGGGAGCTCTTGGAGCTGCGAGGAGGAAGCTTACCTCACCACTGGCGCCGTCCTTTATGGCAATCTGACGCGTGTCGCCACCCACGATCATCGGTAGCGGCTCGTTGCTGACGGCGTCGAACATTTCGAACGAGACGTCGACTGTCTGGTCTTTGCCACTGAGGTTGCTGACCTTGACCGAGAAAAGGCAGGTGTCGCCGTGGCGGAGGAAGCGCGGCACGTTGGGCACCACCATCAGGCGCTTCTGAGTGATAGCTTTTGCGCTGACGCTGCCCACCTTGAGGTCTTTGGTCCACGCCAAGCCGCTGATGCTCCATTCGGTGAGCAGTTCAGGAGCCGTGAACGAAAGCTCGACAAGTCCGTCGTCGCCACTGCGCAGCGTCGGACGGAAGAAGGCCAGCGTGTTGAGGTTCTGGCGTATCTGGACATCATCGCTGCCACCGTCTTCGGCGGTAGTCAAAATCTCTTCTTCCGTCACAGCGGCTTCGTCGGCAGCTTCGTATCCCACACCGGCAACGGCAGCGACGATTCCGTCGACAGAGTTGGACGGCATACGTCCGATATCCTCAGACGAGAGACGAGCACCAGACTCTGGAGCGCCGATTTCGATAACCGGCACTTTTTCGGCCATAACCACAAAGCCACTTTCGCCACGGGCCGTTGCCGTCTTGTACATACGGTTTGAAGCATATTGCCGCTCGAAAAAGCCCTCCTTCAACGTTGTGATGCGATAGCGATAGTAGGCATTGGTTCGGAATGGCAAGTTTGGAGTAAATCCATAACTCCCTGATGTCTTATAGTTTATACTGCCAAAAATAGTGGAATATGAGCTCTGGCTCCAAGGTCTGAGATGCCAGTTCAGGCTGCCGTAAGTGTCCAAGGCGTGGTCGTACATCGTCATCAGCAGATTGGCAGCTATCGGCTTGCCGCTTTTGCGGTCTTTGATGCGCAGCGTCCAGCGTTCGTTGCTGCCGGGTTCGAGCTTGTCGCGGAAAGTCTCAAAGCTGACGTCAAGCCGCTTGTCAGAGTATGGTACCCCGATATCGAAACTGCTGCGTTCCATAATGTTGGCTTTAACGGCAGCGACTTCTATTTTGAATCCGCCGAGCATCTCCTCGCCGACGGGAACCGCGACTTCTACAAAGCCATTGCTGACGGTGCGCAGCAGGTGGCGGTAGCAGACATTGTGTTTATGTATAAGGACATAGAAAGTAACGTCGTCGTATCGGCTTCCGAGGCGCAGGGTCAGGCTGTCGCCCACCTCGCACTCCGCTTTGTCGACCGATGCCGACAGCAGTGCGGAACCGACAGGGCGACGGGCACCCGACGGCTCGTAGACGATATCCTTCGTCGTCGTCATCGTGTCGCCACTCGCGGTGCGCACCGTGGCACGCAGACGATAGGCTCCAGCAGCCAAACCCTTGAGGCTGTAGCGATAAGGACTGTCGGCAGAAAAGCGCACCTGGGTCGAAAAGACAGATTTCTCGGCAGGCCACCGCTCGATGTCGGATGCCGAGCCGTCATAGTCATAATACGGAAACAGCCGTTCGAACTCGCTACGGTCCAAAGGCATAGCGATTGTACTGTCGTCATAGTCCATCATATCGTAGCGCATCCGTGGCTTGCTGGGCTTCGCCAGTCGCACCACCTCGATGCTGGCAGTGCCGTCGAGAGCTTGCCCGTCAAGGTTGCGGCAGACAAGGGCGAGCGACACATCGTCGCGGTTTTCGTCATCCTCGTCGATATAGGCAAAGCTGTTGACAAAGCCGACATTTATCGAGGCCTGCGCGCTGTGCGTCTCGCCGTTGATGTCGGTCACATCGACTTTGACGGTATATGTGAAGCAGGGTTTGCGGCCAAAGTCGGCATTCGAGTCGGGCATCGGGACGAAGTCGATATTGAAGGTGCCGTCGTCGGCCGTAACCACCTCGCCGCTGGCCACCGTTTTTGTTTCAGCGGGATGCCACCAGCGGTCCCATCCACGCCGCCACCAGGGGTGCATCTCGTTGCGGTCAACGGTGTAGCTCACCTTGGCGCCACTTATGGGCACAGCGCTGTAGGAGGCGGCAACACCCTCGAAACGAGCTGTCTGTCCAAAAGCGTTAGCCTTGGCTGGAGCCGAAAGGGTGACGGTGAACTTGGGCTGCTTGTATGCTTCGACGATGAAATATTTCGATTCGCCACCATATTGGCCAGTCCGTATCGACCACTGGCCCGGAGTGGCGTCGGCAGGCAGGACGAAGCGTCCCTCGCACAGTCCGTATTCGTCCGAAACGAGCGTCAGGGTGTCGATGGACTTGCTGTTTATATCCTTGAGAATGAACTCCAAGTCGCGGTCGGGGACTGTGAACCCGGACGTGCGGTTGTCGCGATAGGTCAGGTACGCAAACGACACGGTGTCGCCGGGCTTATAGACAGGCCTGTCGAAAAAGAAATGCGCACTCTGCGCCATCGGCGAAGGTGCAAGCGAATCCCTGTCCAGCCCACCATATACGCTGCTAATCTCGTAGCCGTTGTATGTCGCGAAAACGCGCGTGTCCTCCATCCTCCGCATCGACTTCCAGTCGGCCTTGACGTAAGGCGAGAAATCATAGTATCCATCCTTGTCGGTGCTTGTTGTGGCCAATGTGAGCAATGCGCTGTTGTAGTCCCTGCGGCCCTTCAGCGTCACGCTGAGGTTGGCGACAGGGCGTCCCGTGGCGCGCTCGATGACGAAACCGCGCTGGATTGCGCCGTAGTTACGATCGGCAACAAACACGATGTCCTCGACCTTGAAGTGCAGTGTTGCGATGCCACTGGTGTCGAAACCCGGCACGTCCGAAACAAGCAGCAGGTAGTCGCCCTGCGGCAGTGGTGGAACAACGGAGTACGATTCCTGCTGCTTGTAGTCACCACGCAGCGCGACAGGCTGGTCCCACTGCTCCAGCACCTTCTGATGCAGCAGTTTGGCGCGCACTTCCTTATCTCCGTACCTGTCATAACAGTCAACATACTTGATTACTCGGAAATACAGATGTTCGACATTGGTCGAGTGAACCACGGCCAGCTGCGACTGCGAAGAGACGCCGATCCGGTCCAAATCCAGCAAGATATTCTTTTTCTTTATGCGGCAGCGCAGGTTGTGGCAGCTGACGCCGCCGGGGCTGTCGGGGTAAAGGGCCAACGCAGTGTCGATGGCCGTCATTGCTTCAACATAGCGTTCACGACTGCAGAGTATAGTTGCAAGCGAATGGTAGAGCAGAGTTATGTGGCTATCAGGCTTTTGGCGGTAGTGCGCAATGACCCGAGGCAGCTGTTCAAGCTGGAAATCCATCATCTGCTCATCCGGGATATTCACTAATGAAGCAATATTTTTAGAACGCATATCATACAACTCAATCATTAAACCTTCGCTTTCGCCGCGGCTGAGATGGAAACGTTCAAGATTCTGCAATGCTTTCAAAGCAAAACGAGCCATGTTTCTTGATGGGTCAGAACATTCGATGGGGACTTCTATGAAGCGTTCGCTTTCGGCAAAGAGCAGTTCAGCATTGCCGATATCGCCAGGCATAAGCCGTGGATAGTCCATCAGAGAGAGGATATCCAAGGCTTTTCGTACCAGCATGTCGTAGAGGGTTGGCGTCAGGTCGCCATCGGTTCCTTCTCTGACAGATACAAGTTTGCCCAAAGATCCGGAGGCTGTCTGTTGGAGCGTTTTTTCATCGCGCAAGGCCTCGTACAACAGCGAAGTCACCGTATCTCGTAGGCGATTGAACGACCAAAGTTTGTAGTCGAGATCTTTTTCGTCCGACTCGCTGTTCCGATTCCAACGGTTTTGGGCATAAAAGTCGGCGAGCATTATACGGCAAACGGATTGGTCGACATTATTTAGTCGGGGCATGATATTCTTATATCTGGCCAGCGACGAATCATTATTGTCTTCCTTAAATTCGGCGCCAATCTGTGCGAGATAGAGTGCCGAAACGAGGATTTGCCGAGAGTCGTTGTCGGCAATAGCTTTGTTGAAATTGGAATCGGCCTGCTCGTAAGCCTGCGAATAATACTGTTTCATAATCAAGCTGTCGACCGAATTCCATTTGAATGTATCGTTCTGAGCAGCTGCAACCACGACGGTTGCAATGGCAATAAATAACAGAAAAGTCCTTTTCATAAGATTGTTTTTATATAAAAACGATAATGAAAGGAAAAAATTGTATAGAACAGAGTTGGAAATAAAACGAGTCAGTACACTTGTTTCGATAATTTCTTTTGTCGAAATCCATTTTGCATGTGAATAAAAAAAGAGGAATTTTCATTCCTCTTTTTCCGTGTGACTCCTGCAGGATTCAAACCTGCAACCTTCTGATCCGTAGTCAGATGCTCTATTCAGTTGAGCTAAGGAGCCATTGTTTCGTTCTCTCGAAATCGGTTGCAAAAGTACACACTTTTCAGATACTGACAAAATTTTTTTTTGTTTTTTTTCAAAGCAAATCTTTATAATATTGATTTAATGTTTGAAACAACAAAAATTTATTTTGTTTTGCGGCCGTTATAGTGGTACACTTCGCGGTATAGTATGTCGCGAATTTCGTCAAATTCGCCGTCATCGAGTTCATATTTTGACATCACAATCATTTGAAGGGTGATGTCGTTTTTGCCGTGATAAGAGGGCTGCCAGTATTCCTGGGGGTTGCGAGTGAAGCCGAGGTCGGTGTAGAACTCCAGCCGGTGGTCTGCTTGCTCTGTTGACGGCATCTCTGTTTCGAGTACAATCTGGTCCGGGTGCTGCGACATGAAGCTGAGCATTGTAGCTTTGCCGAGTCCCCGGTTGCGGAATTCTTTGTCGATAGCGAAATGCTCGATGTATGCAAAATCCTCGAAGATCCAATAGGTTAGTATTCCAAGAGGTTCGTCGTCAAGAGTGGCGACCAAGAAATGGAATCTGTCGTCGCGGTCTTCGAGGCATCTAAACGGAGGGCGCTCTTCCTCGGGGAAGGCCGATTCGAAGAGCTCTTTGGCAAAATGTGAGTGTCTGCTTTCAGACAATGGTTCGAAATCTATCATATTATTATTTTATTTTTTTCGGTATTACGGGATTACGTTATTACGGAATTGTTTTTTTTCGGGATTAAAAGAAACTGAAGTTGTTGAGTGCTACGGTTAGTTTGATTGCGTGGTGAGGTGCGAAGGAGGTGTATCGGTCAAGGTTCACTTTGTTGTAGTGGAATGTGTAGTTGATAGAGATTGACGTTCCGATTGGTAGAGTGTAGCCTACTCCAGCCGACACAAAAGCTCCAAAGCCAATGCCGCCTTGGTTGATGTATTCGTAGCTGGCGACGAACGACGAAGGCGACTGTCCGCCCCAGATGTCGAGGATGCTGTAGGTTACGCCGGCAATGCTGATGTCGCTGCTTTCGACTTTGGTGTTGTTGATATTTCCGCCGGCTCCGATTTCGATGTCGAGGCCTTTAGTCGTCTTGAATTTTTTCAGAAGTCCAAGGTCTATATATATACGTTCTTCAACGCCGGAAGTTGGACATACGACATATTCGTTTTGGTTGGAAAGATACGACATGTTGTGTCCGCTATTGATGAGGACGGCACCTGTTGCATGGAGTTTGGCATAGTCGAAACGTGCGATCCAGGCCAAGTGGTTGTTGTCCAAATCGTAGCGGAATCCCATACCGAGTTGGAATGCGAGTCGGTAATACATGTCACCGTATTCGGCCACAGTCAGTTGATTGTAGTTGCCTATGGCACTGCCTATAAGGTCTTGTTCTGTCAGGTTGTTCCAAATCCTGTTGCCGTATGTTTCGCTATGCAGTATGCGATTGAGGGTGTTGACATTGTCGGGGTTGCCGTTGTAGAAGTTGGCATGAGTGTTGTTCGGCACGAACATGCCGACGTCGACAATGAGCGACAGTCCTTTGAGTTGTCCGGTTTGGCTGTGCTGTGCTTTAACTCCATGAAAAGAAAAAAACAAAATGGCTTGCAGTAACATGATACTGCAAAGCATTCTCATTGTGGAGTTTAGTTTATTGTGTGCGACGGTATATTGCTTTACTGATTCTTTTGGGTCGTGGGTTTCAGGTCCGGCACCGTCGCCACTTCGGTCTCGATCGTTATCGTTCAAGGTGTGGGTAGTATTTTAGGGTTAAGTTCTTGCGGTTTGTAAAGAATAGTTGAATGGTTTTGAGTTATAGTTGTTCCCGTTTGGAAACGAGGATGTTGTATAGTAGGTCACGAGCTCTGAAGAGCTGCACTTTGACAGTACCTATAGGCATATTGAGTTCTTCTGCAATCTCTTCGTAGGAGAGTTCTTCGAAATAGCGCAATTCGACGAGGCGACGATAGCGTGGTTTGAGTTGTTTGACCACTTCGCGCAGCATTTGGACGCGTTGTTCGTGGATGATTGACTCCTCGGGGTTGTGGGCTTCGGATGCGATAGGATATTCATAAGCATCGTCGCCAACGCTTGTCTTGATATCGTCAAGGTAGATTGTCTGAAGTCTTTTCTTGCGTATGAAATCAACGCAGTTGTTGGTTGCTATTGAGAAGAGCCAGGTGCTGAAGGCGTGTGTAGGAGTGTAGAGATGAAGTGAGGAGAACGCTTTGCCGAAGGCCTCGATGGTAAGGTCGTCGGCCTCGGTGGGGTTGTTGGTCATTTTCAGCAGCATCAGATAGATAGGCTCTTTATACATACGCATAAGGTCGGCATAGGCGCGTTGGTCGCCTTGTTCGCGTGCGCGGCATACGAGTTGATAGTCGCGTTTGGCCTTTTCTGTTGTTAGCTGAGGTGCAGACTCCATTAAGATTTATTTTTTTCTACGTAACGAAGTAAATGCCAAAAAAGTATTTGCAAATAGAAAATAAAGCTCAAAAAATGGAGTTAAAAATTGTACTATTTTGATATCGAAACGTTTAGCGGCAAAAATTCCGCATATTGTTTGCCAAATAATTTTCAGTGCAAGCACTGCAACAGGGATTTGCCACATATTCGGCAGTGCAATCCAGAACAGTGCAAGCGAGAGGTAGAAAAGAATGAGTGTCAGGGGGTATAAAGACAGCAAAAGTCGATCTTTTAGAGGGTAATAGCATCGCGTGGAACGTCGCGATTTGCGGTCGTTATGCCATTGATGGAAGGTTTCGCGGCCAGCACGTTCTACGAACGAGTCGGAGTCGAGGATTATGGCGGTGTTGCGACGGTTGGCGTTTTGGTTTACAAAAAGGTCGTCAGCGCCGTCGGGAATGCTGTAATGTCTGATGAAAGCGCCTCTGTCGAAAAAGAAACCGCGTTTGTACGACAAGTTGCACCCCGTTGCGGCGTAGGGGTTGCCCATAATTGTCATTCCGAAATAGGAAGAGCTGAAAACCATATTGTCGTATTGCTGAAGGAGTCCGAGGAGGGTGTTGGGAGTCTTGAGTTTGCAATAGCCCAACACGATGTCGGCACCACGCATATAGCCACGCATCATTTCTTTTATCCAGTTGAATGACCGCGGTATGCAATCGGGTTCGGTCAGCAATATGACATTCTTGGTGGCAGATTTGATTCCGATGGAGATGGGGTATTTTTTTCCATGGAACATGTTGACATCCTCGTTGAAGCTTATCGGCTTGAGGTTTGGATAGTTTTCGGCGCAGATACGGAGCACATATTTTGTTTCTATATCGTTGTGCGACAGATAGTCGACCACCACGACTTCGTAGTTCGGGTAGTCTTGCTCGAGCAGGTACGGGAGCGATTTCTTGAGGTCTTCCGCATCGTTTTGAGCGACGATGACGACCGAAACCGATGGGTATTCGTTTTGCTTTATCTCGTCGGTTTTGGGGATACGGCTGTTTTTGTAAAGGCCCACACGCATCCATATCAGCCCATAATAGAGACATACAGCCACCAGTGAGACAACGAGAACAATCAGCAAAGTAAATGTGTATGTGTTGCTTATAATATTTATGAAAAACATTGCATTTATGTTTTGAAAATACAAAAGTAGCTGTAATTTGGAAAATATGTGTATTTTTGCATTTGTTTTTAAAAACATTTTTTCAACATAGAACAAACGTTCACATGCATTTTGACCTTGAGAAAACAGACAGACTGACCCACGCCCGTGCCGGAATACTCCATACTGACCACGGTGATATACCAACGCCAATATTCATGCCCGTCGGCACTGTGGGCAGCGTCAAGGCCGTCCATCAGCACGAATTGCGCCACGACATCGATGCAAAAATCATATTGGGAAACACCTATCATCTTTACCTGCGTCCCGGTGTCGACATCCTGCAGGCTGCTGGCGGTCTGCATCGCTTCATGGGCTGGGAAAGGCCGATACTGACCGACAGCGGCGGATTCCAGGTCTTCTCGCTCGCCGACAATCGCAAGATTACTGAAGAAGGATGTACATTCAAATCCCATATCGACGGCTCACGACATATTTTCACTCCCGAAAAGGTGATTGACATCGAGCGTTGCATCGGAAGCGACATAATGATGGCGTTCGACGAGTGTCCTCCAGGCGAGTCGCCCTACGCTTACGCAAAGAAGTCGATGGAGTTGACACATCGATGGTTGGACCGCTGCATGAAAAGGTTCCATGAAACACAGCCACTCTATGGTCACCAACAGGCGCTCTTCCCGATTGTGCAGGGTTGCAAGTACGCTGATTTGCGCAGAATAAGCGCCGAGCATGCAGCCAGTCACGATGCCATAGGCTATGCCATCGGTGGCCTCGCTGTAGGCGAACCTACCGAGGTGATGTACCAGATGATAGAGGTAGTGAATGCCATTCTGCCAGCCGACCGTCCGCGCTATCTTATGGGTGTCGGAACTCCGGCCAATCTGCTCGAAGCCATCGAGCGCGGTGTCGACATGTTCGACTGCGTCATGCCGACACGCAACGGACGCAACGGCATGCTCTTCACCTGGGAAGGAACCGTGAACATAAAGAACAAGAAATGGGAAACCTGCTTCGAGCCCATATCACCCAATTCGACAGCTGAGGCCGACCGCGTTTATACCTTCGCATATCTGCACCATCTGATAAAATCAGAGGAACTTCTCGGTTTGCAGATAGCGTCAATACACAACCTCAATTTCTACCTGACGCTTGTCGGGTGTGCCCGCAAGCACATTATTGAAGGCGACTTCGCAGCGTGGAAAGCGTCGGTTCTGCCCAAACTGATGAGGAGAGTCTGATTCCGTGGGCGTTGGTACAACACCTTTCAACCCTTAAAACCCTTAAACCCTTAAACCCTTAAACCCTTAAACCCTTAAACCCTTAAACCCTTAAACCCTTAAACCCTTATATATAAAAATGTTTAACATTAAATAATCGACCAAAATGAAAAGATTTTTATTACCAATTGTGACCATGGCACTTGTCGCATCGTGTGCAAAAAACGGTACGGGCGATGACGATAGTGTTATCGGAAAACCCGAAGTTGCCGTCCAGGACGGCCGTTTTACCCCCGAGGTTATGTGGAGCCTTGGTGTGATGAGCGAATATGCCATCAGCCCCGACGGCAGCAAGGTGCTCTACACCCTGCGCTACACCGATATGGAGCAGAACAAAAACAATGCCGAACTTTACCTGATGCCCATCGAGGGCGGCGATGGTGAACGCCTGACAATTACGGCACAGAGCGAATTCAACCCCGCTTGGCTTGACGACAATACGATTATGTTTTGCCGCGGTGCCCAGATCCTTTCGATGGACCTTGGCAGCAAGAACGAATCGGTGGTGGCCGAACACGAGCGTGGTTTTGAAGGTTTCAAGATAGCTCCCGACCACAAATCACTGGTCTACATCAGCACCATCCCCGTCAAGCGTCCCGAGCACCTCGAAAAACTCTATGCCGGACTTGACAAGACGACGGGCCGCATCAACGAAGACCTTATGTATCGCCATTGGGACAACTGGGTAGACGAGATTCCCCAGATATTCTATGTTCCTTTCGAGAACGGTAAGGCACAGATGGACAAGGTTGTCAACATCATCGACAGCACCTTCGAATGCCCTATGCGTCCCTGGGGTGGCACGGAGCAGTACAACTACAGTCCCGACAGCAAGACCATCGTCTACACCTGCCGCAAGAAAACCGGCTACGACTATGCACACTCCACCAACAGCGACATCTTCCTTTATAACATAGAAGACGGCAAGACCACCAACATCAGCGAAGGCATTATGGGCTACGACCAGAACCCCGTCTTCAGCCACAACGGCAAGATGGTGGCTTGGGAAAGCATGGAGCGCGACGGCTACGAGAGCGACAAACTGCGCCTGATGGTCATGGACCTCGAAACAGGCGTGAAAACCGACCTCACCGCCGACTTCGATTACAGCGTGGGCAGCCTCTGCTGGAGCGCTGACGACAAGGAACTTTTTGCAGTGGTTTCGTATCGCGGAATGAGCGAGATTTTCGGCTTCAACTGCGACAGCAAAGAGGTGCGTCAGCTCAGCCACGGCTACCACGACGTCAACGGCATCCAGATGAATGGCGACAAAATCATTGCCACCCAGGTATCCATACAGTATCCCGCCACACTCTATGCTTACAACACCAGCGACAGCAAGGTTGAAGGCACCAAACTCAGCACCTTCAACGACGACGTCCTCTCGCAGGTGCGTATGGGCAAAGTCGAAGAATGCTATGTCAAGACCGTCGACGGCAAAGATATGCTCACCTGGCTCATCTATCCCTACGACTACGACAGCACCAAGACCTACCCTGCCCTCCTCTTCTGCGAAGGCGGCCCGCAAAGCCCCGTCAGCCAGTTCTGGAGCACCCGCTGGAATTTCGAAGTCATGAGCGGAGCCGGCTACTTCGTCATAGCCCCCAACCGCCGCGGTGTCCCTGGCTTCGGCATGGAATGGCTTGAAGAAATCAGCGGCGACTACGGTGGACTCTGCATGCAGGATTATATGGCCGCTACCGACTGGGCTGCTTCGCTGCCCATGATCGACCGTGAGCGCATCGGTGCCTGCGGCGCCAGCTTCGGCGGCTACAGCATCTACTGGCTCGCCGGACATAACCACGACGTCAAAGGCTACAACGAAGGACGACGCTTCAAAGCCTTCCTCGCCCACAACGGCATGTTCAACTTCGAGCAGCAGTACCTTGAGACCGAAGAAATGTGGTTCGACAACTGGGACCTCGGCGGCCCCTACTGGGACTGGAACAACCCGCAGATCAAGAAGAGCTACGCCAACTCGCCCCACCTCTTCGTCGACAAGTGGAACACCCCCATCTGCGTCATCCACTCCGAGTTCGACTTCCGCATCGTTGCCTCCGAAGGAATGGCAGCCTACAATGCAGCCCAGATGCGCCACATCCCCAGTCGCTACCTCTACTTCCCCGACGAGACCCACTGGGTGCTGAAGCCGCAGAACAGCCTCCTCTGGCATCGCAACTTCATCGACTGGTTCGACAAGTATCTCAAATAGTCACTCATTTAACCTTTAACTCCAATGAAGCTCATCAAATGCCCCAAATGCGGCAGACCCTTCTACAACGACAACGACCAATGTCCTTACTGCAGCCAGGACAGCAATGCCCCCATGCAGCAGCCGTCTAATATAGACTACGTCGAGCCCGCTGCCGAAGTGGAAGAGCCGCCGGCCGTATCCACTGTTGTCACTCCGGAACCTCCCGCTGCCGAAGTGGAAGAGTCGCCGGCCGTATTCACTGCTGTCACTCCGGAACCTCCCGCTGCAGCCAGGACAGATAGCAAGACCATCTCGAGAACAATATCCGAAAGAGCCGAGAATATTGCCCTCGTGTCCAGTCAAAACACAGGTGCTGCGAACACAGACATGGCAGAAGAGCCCAACACCGTCGAGACCGAGCCCGTCCCACCCAAGCGACACCCTTGGCGCTGGATACTGGCCATACTGATAATTGCGCTACTCGCCACCCTCATATTGCTTCATTGGAATGACATTAAAACACTTATACCTTTTTAAGCTTTAACTTCAGATACAGGACTTTGTACGAAAACGAAGACGAAAAAAATCTTAACTTCAGATACATTTACCTGTTAAATATTCAAACCTTTAAAACATCAAAAAAAGGAGTCGTTTATTAACGGCTCCTTTTTTCTTTACCAGCGGTTGTAGTGGATACGACCCGCGTCCCATTTGTCCTTCGGCTGTTCATCCCCAGCAGGGAATCCCACAGGCACGACACTGTAGGGAACCACGTTCCCCGGCAGATTCAAGAACTTTGCAATCGGATCCATCCGGTCGCCATACGGGTAGCAGGCCGTCCAGACGGCGCCAAGTCCCAGAGCTTCTGCAGCCAGGAGAAAATTCTCCGTTGCAGCACCCATGTCGTCGCGCCATGTCAGGTTGGGCTTGGTTACGGCGGGAGCATCGGGGTTTTCGCGTGGAGGACGTGTGACGGTAGTGTCGGCACAGAAGATGACGACGGCTCCAGCCTGTTTGAACTTGTCCATGTTGAAATTGCCTGCAAAGAGCGTGTCGTATTGGCTCTTGTCAGTCATAACCACAATATGCCACGGACGGACATCCATACCCGATGGTGCAGCAACAGCTGCGTGCAGCATTTTGTCCATCATTTCGGCAGGAATGGTGTCGGAGGTGTAGGAACGGACACTCTTACGATTCATGATTGTGCTGAATGTTTGGTCTGCGGCATTGTTGTTTTGTGTGTTTTGTGTGTTTTCGTTGTTTTTGCAGCATGAAGTTGCAATGGCGGCAATGGTGAGCGCTGCGGCGACTAAATAAATAATATGTTTCATAATTATGCTGTTTTTAGTTTTTATTATTGTTTTAGATTTTGTTTTTTATCGTTTTCTTCAGCAGCCAACTACCCCCCTTTAATCTTTAAAGCCTTAACGTTAACTTTTAGATACAAAACAATTGTCCCCTTCACTCCCCTCTCACTCCCCTCTCACTCCCCTCTCACTCCCCTCTCACTCCCCTCTCACTCCCCCTATAACTTTTAAACCCTTCTATCACTCCAGTCTCCCCGTCGTCCTGTACACATATTGCAGAAGTGCCCTTATAAAAACCCCATGGTCCGACCCAGGATTGCCCGCGACCGTTCGTGCCGAACCATCGGCACATTCGAATCGTGTCACCCCCGAACTGTCAATCAGATTACCCCCGTTTTTGAAAGCATGGAATGCAAACCCATACCCATTTCCGAACCCCGGTGCAAGCACATTGCGGCTGAAAACAAAGTCATCAAACCCCAGTCCCATCTGCGCCAATAGCGTCGCTGCCAAGTCGCTCTGCATCATAACCTCCTCAACCACACGACCTCCCTTGACCGCGCCACCCGTCCACACCATAGGGATATGCGAAACCCTATAGTCACTCGTCGATTGTCCCCCCTCCAGAGGAACCCCGTGGTCAGGAACGATGATAACCAGCATGCTGTCCCATCGCGGCGAGGTTCGTAAGCTGTCGACAAATACCCCGATGCACGAGTCCGTATAGGCAAACGAATTCTTCCGGTCGTCCGCAAGCCTGCGCATCGGCACCACCCACGGCTCATGGCTGCTCAGCGTCAAAATAACATCAAACCGCCTCGAGCTCTCCGTCCTTCGCTCTCCGTCCCACAGCGACGACGGCACCAATGTATATGCATCAGGAGCGCCCCAGCTGCTCAACCGACGGCTCTCAGCGAACGATTCGCTTCCACTCACATCCTCAAAACCCGTTTCATGCAGATAACCACGCATATTCGTGAAGTCAACATCACCACCATACACGAAACTCGACACGTAGCCCACATTCCTCAGCGACGACGCCAGCGAAGGCAACTTGCGGCACTTGTCAGCCATCTTCATCAGCGATGTCGTCGGCATTCCCATCCATCCGCTCAACAGCGAAACCAGCCCGCGGTCTGTACGGAAATTATTAGCATAGCAGTTACAGAACAACACCCCCTCATCACTCAGCGCCATTAAGTTAGGCCCCACACTGTCGTTCATCACCATATCCCATCCGCCACCTTCCCACACAATCATCACAATGTCCGGACGCGAAGTCCACAACAGCGTGTCCTCTATCCTACCATCCTTTACGAACAGCGGCGCAATCAGTCTCTCGGCCTCCTCCTCCGGCATAAAGTCAAACACACCCACCAAGTCCTCCGACTTGAACAACGAATGAATCATGTTGAACGACGGGTTCAGCGCAGCATGGTTGCAGAACCCATACCGCGAAAAGTAAGCATACGACGGATTTGCCGTCGACTCCGACACACCACCCCGCATGCCCACAAAAACCAACCCCGCAACAGGCACAAACCACAACGCCAACCATCTCTTCCCCACCGGTTCCACAACCTGCGGCGTCACCCTGCACAGCAACCACACTGTCAACCACACCAATGCCACCACAACCAGGCCTCCAACTATGACACTCCACCATCTCACGCTCGCAAACATATCCTTAGGATTAGCAGCATACATCAAATCGTTAGCATCCATCTTCGCGCCCCAATAGTAGTACAGCACCGCGTCCGCCACGAAAATAAGCGTCACAACAATAGCCACAACCACATAGTAAGGCCTCAAAATCCTGCGAAGCGCAAATCGGTCGAAAAAACAACTGACAACAACCGTCAAAACAGGCACAATCATCAGATAGCTCGACGTTACCACGTCCAATCGCAATCCGTACCACAGCACCCGCAAGCATTCCGTAAACGGAGCACCCTCCGAGTGACCCGCATTCAACAACATGAAAAAAGTTTTCTGAACCGTAAACAACAGCAGAAAAAACATTAATAATTTGAATATGAATAATAAACGTGACTTCATAATATCTTTAGAGAAAGTGCAAAACTAATATTTTTTTCCCGACTTGTATTATTTTGACCCCCTCAAACGATATTATAGTAAAGAAATCGAAAAAGTTGAATCCTTGACACAAGCAGAATACAATAAAGCCATCGACACCATGGCAGACGATATGTACAGATTTGCAACAAGTTGCTGCGATGACAGAGATTGGTGTGCCGATGCCGTTCAGGATGCTTTTGTCGCCCTTTGGCAGAAACATAAGGAAATTGAATTGAGCGAATGCAAAGGTTTTCTGTTCCTCGTCGTGCAACGCCGTCTGCGAGACAGACTAAGGCACGAGAAGACAATCGCCGTAAAACATACCGACTTGGCGACCGGTAAAGAAAGAACAATAAGCCCCGACAAAGAATACGAACTTAAAGACACTGTAAGATGCGCACTATGTTATCTGACAGAAATGCAACGGACTATACTAACCTTGCACGACATCGAAGGGTATGATTATTCCGAAGTCGCCAAGATAATAGGCAAAAACTACAGTTTTGTACAAGTCAACGCATTCAGAGCGCGAATCAAACTAAAGGAAATACTTTTAAAATTAAGATAAACATAAGATAAATGAATATAAACCACGATAATTACGAACTGTATCTGTTCCGTTACAAAGAAGGACTGCTCGACGACAAAGAAAAAATGATGGTCGAAAAAGCAATCAATGAGAATCAGGCATGGCGAGAAATGGCCGACATGTATGATCCGGACTTGCGTTTGTCGGAATATGAGGACACGACATACCCTTTCAAGGAAAGATTGAAGAAGATACCCTCAACATCCAGTATTACAAACAATAAAAGAAAAATAGTTTGGATTGGTATATCAATAGCAGCATCTGTGGTCGTGGCTTTGGCAATCGGATTGAGACTGATAGCATCAAGCGGTCCGAATCCACAATCGGTTCCTCCTGCCATTACAGCTTCGACAGATGCAAGTTCGCATTTCGATTTAGATGAAAAAGAACAAACAAACAACAGTTTTACACACGATACCATACAGAGAATGCAGTCTTTAGCACCTATTGATGCTTGCGTGGAAGAATGCGATTATGACGAGTTGGCCATTTTACCCAAAGAAGAGAACATAATAATTACTGATAAACTTATAAAATATATTGATGACACAAATGACAAAAAGGCTGAAGTGATCGTAAGCGAAAAACTGATTACCTATATCGAAACAAATGACACATCGATTGGTCGACCCCCAAAAAACAATGAGATAAACAACATTGTAGAAGACATTAAAAACACCATACAACTTGCAAGTTTAGATTATTACAATTCAGTAATTGAAAAATTCTCAAATTAAAACATTTATTGTCAACAATATGAAACGAATATTTTGCATAATGTCATTATTTGCCGTTCTAACGGAAGTGGATAATTGCATAGCCCAAACAGACAAACCGGCTACACCGCGTAGCGGTATCATACAAGTGAACGAATCGGTCGAGACACTCAGACAGACAATAAGCCGACCTATTGAACGCCTGCAAGCTGCAGGGAAAAGCGTAGTGCGGTTAGTGTATGATACAGTAAATTATGTCGACGTGATATACGACCCACTATATGACGATCCTATAGATGACGAGTGCATAATGATAAAAGGGTCCACACTGATTGTCGACGACCCGGAAGGAATTGTCCTATATGAGATTCATTTGAAACGCCAGGATTTGCTCTATATCAACCGAAAAGGCAAAGCATCAGTCACATTCACAAATGCCCGTGACAAGGATTATGGCTTGATAGCAGAACTTAAAAAAGATACCGTGAGCAATCCATCAAACGAAGTTGTTCTGTCGACCCCTAATCTTGCGACACAGCAGTTGATAGCTGAAAAACGCAAAAAAATCAACAATCAGAGACAGACCGCCGAACTGGCATCAGAAAGTGAGGAAGAAAAAATATATCCTGCAGGTTCTGTTGTCGAGGAAACTGTTATAGCATACGAAGATGGCGAAGAAGATTTGCAGGATAACAACGAAATCATCGAGGTGGAGTACGTTTCAAATGAAACCTCAAATTATTATGACTGGGAAGACCGCATTGGCGGGGCTTTCCTTTGGGGGCTCCACAATTGGGGTGACAAATGGTATAACGGATTCGGGAAAATGGATGGAGCATACAATCTGCGCACAACGCTGTCGTCATGGCAGCTGGAGTTCCGATATGCGGCGCTAATGTCAGACCACTTTGACCTCTCGCTTGGAATAGGCTACGAATCAGATGTATACCATTTCAGCACTCCGCTTGTCGAAATGGACGCCAATGGCAATTTCCAAGACATAATACACCAACTGCCCAATCAGGATTACTCCGACTATACAACTATGAACCAAATCCTTACAGGCACTACTTTAGACGACTGGTCAAGCCGCGTGGTGACACGATACATCGGCATACCCGTCTCGTTAGGCTTCAGGTTCAATGGATTCAAGATATCTGTCACTGCCATTCCTGCATTGGCAATAAACACACGCCATACGGGGCTCAAACATCGGTTGGACGGCAAAAGCACAGAGTACCAGGACGTCCGCGACATTTCGCAATTTGTCAACCCATACAAGTTGGATTTGCGGGTTGACTTCCGATTTTTTGAAAGCATAGGCTTGTTTGTCCAAACATCGACGATACAAACATTTAAGCAGTCGCCGGATGCATATCCAATAAAATTCGGCCTTATAATTGCTAAATAAATCATAATTAAGATCACCTCTAATAATTATTTAAAACGGCTAATTGTACGAATTAAACGAATTGAAATTTAGAAATTTGTTTTGCAAACAAAACGCGAATTAAACGAATTTTTAGAGGCCACCTTAAGTATCTAACAATATTGATATCGAATAAAAACCATTCTGTCATGAAAAAAACATTTGCATTATTCGCATTAATTCCTTTGCTTTGTTCAAACCAATGTTCTCTGACACAAAGAACCGACAGCTATCCTTCGGAATCGGACTCTGTTTCTTATGCAAGCACAGGACGGCATATTGATATAAAAAGAGGCGACCCGATGTCGACCTACAAGTTTACTGCCGAGGAATTTTACTCTCTGACAATCAGCAGCAGTTTCAAAGTCACAATGTGCGACACTGTCGACTCGATTGTTGTAAGTGTCAACGACAAACTGAAGAAATTTCTCGAGGTCAAGTACACCAAAGGGATGCTGAAAATCGGTTTCGACCGTTCGTTGCACATAAACTCAGACGGCACCCCGTGCGGATACGTCACTATTCCTTACAATGTAAAACTATGCTCTTTTTATATGAGTGGCTCTTCAAGTTTCAAAACAAAACTGCCGATTGCAGTGAAGATCTTCAGTCTGAACATGTCAGGGATGACGGAGTTCGAATCGAACGTGACGGCTGTAAAATCAAAACTTTCGCTATCGGGCAGTAGTACCTACAAAGGAAAACTGCATTGCAACGAAGCCGATATGAGTCTAAGCGGAATGACTGCCGTTACAGGCAGTTTGAAAGCCAATGAAGCCGAAATAAACCTATCGGGCTCGTCGTCAGTCAAGTGCAATATGGATGTGAATGAGATTGAGGCCGGTCTAAGTGGTATGTCACAATTAGCAGCAAACGGCAAAGTCAACCGTATGGATTTCGATCTTTCGGGTAGCAGCAGTCTGAATATGAGCAGTATCCAGATTGCTGAAATTGAAGGCTCCATGTCGGGCATGTCAAACGCAGAGGTGAAATGCTCAAAGCTCTTGAAAATGGACCTCTCTGGCAGCAGCAACCTGACCTACAGTGGCAATCCGAAAACAATGATCTCAAAATCCGGCATGGCAACCGCCAACGCAGTCGGTCGTTAAATACATAACACCCTTTCTATTGGCAGGGCCGTGCGCTATCGGTGTGTCCTAAACCGTATGCCGTAGTGCCACTCGATGAAGTCAATATGCGCCATGTGCGATTTGAGGGCGACGCCGACAAAGTGGCGCACAGGGCGGTACTCCTTGCTCAGGTTGTAGTATAGTCCGACACGCTCGTAGAGCGGCGTGGTGCCGTGCTCGCTGCGCGTGATGTAGGCCGCCAGCGCTGTGTGGATGGTGAGCCGATGGTAGGTTGCCTCGTAGGCCGCCGACGCGGCGATGTAGAACGGCAGGCGGTAGCCTTCGCTCCAGTGGGCAATAACGGCGGTGTGGCTGTAGTTGTATGTAAGGTCGAGGGTCGCGCCGACGGCTCGCGCCGGATTGAACCTGTAGAGCCATCCCGCCTGCGCCGTATGGGCATAGAAATATTTGCGGCTGGCACCGCTATAGCGCGGCATAACGATGCCCGGCGCATACGAAACAAGCCATTCGCCACCGCGAAAAGCAGGATTGTCGACCGGATCGAAATGACGTCCTAACCAAGGTATGTAGGCTTTCGACCACGCTATGTCGTTTTCTACGGAGAACAGCGACTCGCGCACTCCACCGCGCTGATAGATGTTGCGATCCGACAAGGTATAGCCGATCGACAGCTGAAGGTAGTTCAGCCCTTTGTTGGGCTTGCGCAGATAGCCGTTGGAGGAATGCGCAAACTTGGCCGCAAAGACGACCTGCGACATATCATGCATCCTTCGCGCATACGACAAACCTATCTGTATCATACAGTTAGTATACGAGCCGATGAAGACATTGTCAGGATTTGGCGTGCGGCAATAGGGATTGGTGTAGAACGCCAAACCAAAATCCATCTCGAGGTTCAGGTGCTCCCTGAAATCGCCGATGGTATCTATGCTATGCCGGAACTCGAACAGGGGCTGCTGCAGGAAACCGCTGATGCCAATGCGGTGGCCCGCTATGTCGTTGGGGAAATAGGTGAAGTTGCCCCTCACGCCCATCCAGTACGGCTTGCGCAGCAACGGGAAAAATGCTGCTGAGTCGGCCCGGAACCCCCAATCTTGACGCCAGGCAAATGCGGCATCGATGCCCGCCGAAACGTCTTTGATATAGTTCCATTCCGACGAATTGGGCACGGTGTAGCCCGACAGCAGCGAGACAGTCGTATGCGGCTGAGCAACAGACAATAGTGGCGCGGAAATTACCAAAAGGGCAAGCAAGAATTTCTTCATTTTGCAATCATCTTCAGATACTCGTCTTCGCTGATAATCGGAACACCCAGTTTTTCAGCCTTTTTCAGTTTCTCTGGGCCCATCTTCTCGCCTGCAAGCACATAGTCGGTCTTACCGCTGATGGAGCTGCTCACTTTGCCGCCGTGCTGCTCGATGTCGGCCTTGATTTCGTCGCGGCTGAAACGGCTGAACACGCCGCTGACAACAAAGGTCTTGCCGGCAAGGGCGTCGGAAAGGCGCGTCTCCACAACGGTCATCTTCAGCCCCGCAGCACGCAGACGCTCAATCAGTTGGCGGTGACGCTCGTCGCGGAAATAGTCGTAGATGAACCGTGCCGTCTTTTCGCCCACATCCTCCACCGATGCCAGTTCCTCTTCGCTTGCAGCGATCAATGCATCGATATTCTTGAAATAGCGAGCAAGCTTTTTGGCTCCAACTTCGCCGACGTAGCGAATGCCGAGTGCAAAAAGCACACGCTCGAACGGCACCTCGACTGACCCGCGTATGGCTGCGAGTATATTCTCGGCCCCCTTTTCCTGGATGGTGGTGCGACGCAATCCATCGGCGTCGTACGATTCGAGCCCCACAAGCTGTTCGCGCGTGAGGTCGTAGAGGTCGGCAACGGTGGTCACCAAACCCTTGCTATAGAGCATCTCGAGTCGTTCGGAACCGAGATTGTCGATGTTCATCGCCTTGCGCGACACAAAATGCTCGAGGCGACCGACTATTTGTGGCGGGCATCCGTCCTGGTTGGGACAATAGTAGCCTGCTTCACCCTCGGCACGGACAAGGGCTGCCCCGCATTCAGGACAATTGGTCACATATTTCACAGGTCTGGCTCCTGCCTTGCGCTTGTCGACATCGACACCTACAATTTTGGGGATTATCTCACCTCCCTTCTCGACAAGCAGCCAGTCGCCTTCGCAAATGCCCATTTTCTCAATAAAATCGGCATTGACCATGGTGGCGCGTTTCACCGTCGTTCCACCAAGCCACACGGGTTCCATGTTCGCCACAGGTGTGACCACTCCCGTGCGACCTACCTGATACGATATGCTCAACAATGGCGTCGAAACCTGCTGCGCCTTGAATTTGTACGCTATCGCCCATCGCGGCGATTTGGCCGTCTCGCCAAGCTGATCCCATAATGATACTTGGTTGACTTTGATGACTATACCGTCGATTGCATACGGAAGGTTCCACCTCTCGTTGTCCCAATAGTCAATAAATTCACGTATCTCCGCAATGTTTTTGCATTCCTTGATATAGGGCTGCACTTTGAAGCCCATCGACTTGGCTGCCTCCAAGCGACCGCTGTGGGTATCAAGACGAGGGTCGGGCTTGGCATCTGCAGGCAACATCATGAAATACATGCAGAACTGCAGCTTGCGCTTGGCACATTCGGCCGAATTTTGCAGTTTAAGGCTTCCGCTTGCTGCATTGCGCGGATTGGCGAACGGCTCGTCGCCGTCGGCTTCGCGCTGGCGGTTGAAGGCTTCGAAATCGTGGAAGGGATATACCACTTCGCCACGTGCCTCGAAATCGTCGGGATAGTCGCCCGTAAGTCGCAGCGGTATGGTGCGGATTGTCCTGGCATTCGACGTGATGTCGTCACCAACCGAGCCGTTACCGCGCGTTACTGCTTGAACCAGTTCGCCGTGGCGGTATGTAAGTCCTATGGCCACTCCATCATATTTCAACTCGCACGTGTAGCTGAACTCGATGTCGCCCAACAGTTTGCGAGTTCTGGCCTCGAAATCCACAATTTCCTCAATTGAATATGTGTTGCCCAACGAAAGCATCGGGAACCGATGGGTCACCTGTCTGAATGACTTGTTTATCTCACCCCCTACCCGCTTTGTCGGCGAATTAGGGAGCGCAAGTTGAGGGTACTGCTGTTCAAGCTCTTGCAACTCACGAAGGAGCTTGTCGAACTCGAAGTCGCTGACGAGCGACTGGTCGTTCATGTAGTACTCATAATTGTATTTGTCTATGAGGGTAGTAAGCTGGGCGATGCGCTGTCGAGCGGGTTCTATGTCGATGTTGCTGAAGAGGTCCATCTGTAATTATGGTTGAAGGGTTAGAGGGTTTAAAGGTTAAAGGTTAAAGGTTAAAGGGTTGGAGGGTTATAAAGGTTAAAGGTTAAAGGTTAAAGGTTAAAGGGTTATTTGGCCACGGAAATTGAACGAAACGGGTCCGGTGAGCTTGATGTCCTCGTAGGCTGTTCCGGTATGGTTGAACGAAACTGCGAAGTCGCCACCGCGTGTGGTAATCTGTGTGTTGCCACTAACCAGTGCACATGCAGTGACGCCAGTGCCGCATGCCCAGGTCTCGTCTTCAACGCCACGTTCGTAAGTGCGCACAAAAAGTCTTCCGTCGGGCATGTCCTCTATGAAATCGACATTTGTGCCTTCCGCAAAAATCTTATCGTGACGAATGCGCCGTCCCTCACCAACGACATCGAAATGCTCGAGATCGGTGACACGCTGAACGTAGTGTGGCGAGCCCGTATCGAGGAACCATCCGTCCAGACAACGCTTTATATCCTTGCATTCCACATTGCGCATCCCAAGCCGTACCACACCTTTGCCCTCGTCGGGTTCCCATAAAAGTATGTCGGCACTGTGAGGACCATCGTAGCCAATGAAATTCAGTGTGCTCTGGGCTTCCCCGCTTTTGTGTCCCAGTCCAAGGGTGTATGCGAACGCAGCAATGCAGCGTCCTCCGTTGCCACACATCGAGCCGATTTTGCCATCGCTGTTGTAGTAGCGCATCTCGAAGTCGTAAGGCGGATTGGCATTCCCCAATGTCATAAGACCATCGGCACCTATTCCAAATCGACGATGACATATATGGGCAATCTGCTCGGTCGTTAGTTCTGGGTCGTTTTGTCGGATATCAATCAATACGAAATCGTTTCCGGCACCATCGTATTTGCAAAAATTCATCACGAAGAAAATTGAAGATTGAAAAAAGAGAATTGTTTCATGTCACTCGTAGTCGTATACTTCCATCATCTGTTCTGGAACAAACTGCTCGTCAATGATTTTGCGACGCGACATGAGTACAAGGATTGAGCACAGGATAATGGAAAAGAATATGACCGAATAGACTATGCATTCAATCCTTTCGGCATTAGGTATAAGAACATAGCCGGCAGCTTTGTTGATTTGGCATGGCAAGGAAGCCAGGACAGCAGACACAAGGCCTTTGGGCATCATGATCGACACAATCCAGCGGTCGATGCTTGTGTTGCTGCGACCTACAATCGAGACAAGAATCAGTCTGACAACAAAGATTGCAGTGGCTATAATCAGGCCATACAGAAGAGCGATAAGATCTGTGAACGGAATGCTTATGCCGATATAGACAAAGAAAAACGTCTTGAAAATGAAGACCATTTCCTTGAAGAAAGATTTCTCATTCTCTTGAAGCGTCTGCATTTGAGGTCGCCGTTTGCCGAAGAGTTTCTGAATGAAGCTGAAATTGAAATAAGGCGCGTTACCAAGCACTATTCCAAAGGCTAAGGCCGATATCGCACCACTGAATCCCAATGCCTCCGTGAGACCGTAAATGACAAATACAAATGCAGGTGTCATGAACATGGAGTTCTGGATTCGGCGCACGCGAATCAGAAGGTTTGACCAGATTATCCCTCCGACGATGCCGAACAGTGTGGCCATGAAGAAGGATGCCAACACGTTGCCAATTATTCGCTCGAAGCGGATTTGCCCCATCTTGAAGCCTTCAATCAAGGCAAGAGCAACAACAATACAAAGCACTGCAGAAATGGCAGACTCGAGAGTCAACACCGTGCGCGTCTTGTCACTGACTTTCATCTGACGTATCATCGGTATGACTATCGAAGCACCCGTACCGGCAACCATCGAGCCAAGCAAGAACGAAGAAAGCCATTCTATGTCAGCAATGTAATGGGCCAATATTGCAGCTGTCGACATTGAAAGGATAAAAGAATAGAGCATCACCTGGACCATACCCACCCAATATTTGCGCAGGTCGTTGATGTGCATGTCGATTCCGCTGTCGATCAGGATGAAAACAAGAGTGACAGACGCGAACAAAGAGCCGAAATCGCCAAGCATTTCGGAGTTGACGACACCCAAAACGGGACCAATGACGATGCCGATGCCGACAAGAAAAAGGACGTCCGGGACGCGGCTTTTACGGAAAAAAGCAGCGAACAGATGTGCGCTGAAAATCAGCACACCAAGAAGTATAAAATATATCCAAAGTCCCTTTTCTTGCATCTGTATTAAAAGTTCAATTCAATTAGGCCGTTTTCTCACAATGGTTTGGTCGCTCCGCTCAAAATCTTTCAAAAATCGTTTTGAAAACCTTTCATCACCCCGCTCGCTTGGTTCGGTCGCTCCGCTCAATATTTTTCAAAAATCTCTCGACTTCCTTTAGTCGGCTTGTTTAATGAAAACGTTTGTTTTGTAATATTATTGTTGCACTTGTTTATCGATTAAAAGTCAATATCCGGGAACAGCTTTCGGAGCGAAAGCATCGAGGGGTTGCGAGAGGCCATCTCCTCGAATTTCTCGCTGGGAAGGTATGCCTTGCGTTCGGTTTTCTCAAAAGCCACAACCACTCTGTATTGCAGCATTTCTACGCCACTTGCTTTGCGCAGGAAATCGAGGATTCGCAGTTGGTATGGTTGCAGAAGTGTATCGTAGTACAAATTCGGCACTTGGATATTGAAGAGGTTTTCGTCTTTCAGCTCAATCACTTTGTCGTTGATAAGTCCGTACAGTTCCTCATCGCCTTTGCAACTTTCGAGAAGTTGTTTCCAATAAGTCTCGAGACGTTCTTGCGTAAGGGGCTCAGCTTTGACGGGCTCGGTGTTTAGAACAGGCTTTACGTCATGAGGCGAGGATATTGATATGGAAGTCAGACGAGCAGTCGGCAATCCGACATGTGCTTTCGACGGCTGCGCAGGAGGCAAGGTCGTCTTTTCCGTGGGAATGCTGTCTTCGGTTTTCGGCACAGGATTATCGTCAGCCACTGTCTGGTGGCTACTGGACACATCAGGAGGAGTCGGTTGTGTTATATGTTCCGCTTGTGGCGTTCTTGCTATCTATCCTGCAGCCGGTTGCTGCATGCTTTTTGCAAGAGTCGCCAACTTCATGAGAGCTATTTCAACAAAAAGACGTTTGTTGTTGGCATCGCGAAAACGATATTCGTAGTCGGATGCTATTTCAAGGTATTTCATAAGCAATGCAATACCGCAATCGTGTGCCTGCTGTCCGAATTTGGCGCGGTAGGTGTCGCTTACATCGAGCAGACGATGGGTAGCAGGATCTATGCTGACCAGAAGGTTGCGCAGGTGTTCGGTAAGACCCGTAATGAAATGTTGCCCGTCGAAACCTTTGTCGATAATCTCTTGATACAGCAGCAGTGTGGACGATACATCGCCTTGTCTGAAGAGGTCGACAAAGCGGAAGAAATAGTCGCTGTCGAGCATGTTCAGGTTTTCCAGACATCCTTTGTAGGTCAGGTTGCTGCGGGTGAAGCTTACCAACTGGTCGAAGAGGGACAAAGCATCGCGCAATCCGCCTTCGGCTTTCTGGGCAATAATGTGTAATGCTTCGGGTTCGAAAGTTACGCCTTCCTGTGTTGCAACATACTCCAAATGGTGCACAATGTCTTCTGTCTGAATACGTTTGAAGTCAAAAATCTGGCATCGTGAGAGTATGGTGGGTATGATTTTGTGCTTTTCGGTAGTTGCGAGAATGAATTTCGCATAGGCCGGCGGTTCCTCAAGTGTTTTCAGGAATGCGTTGAATGCAGATGTCGACAGCATGTGCACCTCGTCAATGATATAGACCTTGTATTTGCCGCCTTGCGGCGGTATTCTTACCTGTTCGGTCAAAGCCCTGATTCCGTCGACAGAATTGCTTGATGCAGCATCGAGCTCGAAAATGTTCATCGAAGTGTTGTTGTTAAACGATTTGCATGATTCGCACTCGTTGCATGCCTCCATGTCTGCAGTGGGATTTTGGCAGTTGATGGTTTTTGCCAGAATGCGGGCACAAGTGGTTTTGCCTACACCTCGCGGACCACAGAAAAGAAAAGCCTGCGCCAGTTTCCCCGTGCGTATGGCATTCTTCAGCGTGGTAGTTATATGCGATTGTCCGACCACACTTTCGAAAGTCGTAGGACGATATTTACGTGCTGATACTATGAAGTTTTCCATAATTGTATTCCATCATTTTGAATGTGCAAATTTACACATTTTTTTTGACAGATATACTTTTTTATATATGTATGCGTTAAAATTAAGGAAATACCATCGTGCTACGCTAAAAAATCATTCAAAGACAATGAAAACAATATTAGTCACAGGCGGAGCCGGATTTATCGGCTCACACACTATAGTTGAACTTCAACAATCAGGCTATGACGTTGTGGTTGTGGACAATCTGAGCAACTCGTCGTCCGAATCGCTGAACAGGGTTAAGGCTATCACCGGACGCCCTCTGGCATTCTACCAGATGGATATCCGCGACCGGGCCGGAATGGAACGCGTCCTATCCGAACATCCATGTGATGCTTGCATCCATTTCGCTGGACTCAAAGCTGTTGGAGAATCGGTTGAAAAACCTTGGGAATACTATGAAAACAACATAGGCGGCACACTCGTGCTTCTCGACGTGTTGCGCAAACACAATTGCAAGAATGTCATTTTCAGCTCGTCGGCCACCGTCTATGGAGACCCCGCCGAAATTCCGATTACAGAGCAATGCCCCAAAGGCCAATGTACAAATCCTTACGGCTGGACCAAAAGCATGTTGGAACAGATTATGACAGATATGCAGAAAGCTGATACTGAATGGAATGTTGTGCTGCTCAGATATTTCAACCCTATCGGTGCACATCCCAGCGGCACAATGGGCGAAGACCCTAACGGCATACCCAACAACCTTATGCCCTACGTAACCCAAGTGGCCATTGGAAAACGGCCCGAACTGGGTGTGTTCGGCAATGACTACGACACGCATGATGGCACAGGTGTGCGTGACTACATCCACGTTGTCGATTTGGCTCGTGGCCATGTCGCTGCATTGAAGGCTATTGAGAGGAAATGCGGGCTTGCCATTTATAATCTGGGTACAGGCCATGGATACAGCGTTCTTGATGTCGTCAATGCTTTCCAAAAAACCAACAATGTTCCGATACCGTATTCCATCAAGCCCCGCAGAGCCGGCGACATTGCCACATGCTACAGCGATCCGTCGAAAGCAGAGAAAGAACTCGGTTGGAAGGCTGAATTCGGGATAGAAGAAATGTGCCGAGACAGCTGGAATTGGCAGCGCAAGAACCCTAACGGCTACCGTAGCAACTAACCAAAAAAAAATCTTTAAACCCCTTTATACCCTTTTATGAAAAGAATATTCTTATTTGTTGCAATAGTCATATCTGCATGTCAGATTTCGGCCCAAACGAAATACTATAACGAAGAGGTCGACGGTATGGACCAGATCAGGACAGCCACAGCTCTGGCCCAGCAGACCGGCCGCTATGTGCTGTGTCAGGTGGGTGGCAACTGGTGTCCATGGTGCATCCGATTTGCAGACTTCGCCACAACCGACAGCATTATAGCACCGCTTTTGGAGAAAAACTATGTGTACGTGCACATCAACTACTCGAAAAACAACAAGAACACCGAGGCTATGAAGTATCTCGGCAATCCTGCCAGGTTCGGATTCCCGGTCTTTGTTGTGCTCGACGAAAACGGTAAACCGATACACATACAGGAATCGGAATCGTTGGAAGAAGGGAAAAGCTACAGCCGTAAAAAAGTGGAAAAATTCCTAACGCTCTGGACCAAAAAATCTGTGAATACACTTAAATAAAGAAACGGTCGACTTGTCGGAAGTCGACCGTTTATCTTTTGCAGGTATTGCTCTTAAAGTGAGTTGTAGTTTTGCGAGAATGTGTCGCCTTTGCTCATGTCGCCTGTGGTGAGTCCCTTTTTGAGCCACTTTACACGCTGAGCTGATGTGCCGTGTGTGAATGATTCGGGCGAAGCATAACCGCGCGCATTCTTTTGCAGATAGTCGTCACCGATTTTCTGTGCAGCATTGATGGCCTCTTCGAGGTCGCCGTCTTCAAGTGAACCGAACATCTTGTTTTCATAGTATCCCCACACACCGGCATAGAAGTCGGCAAGCAATTCGATACGAACGCTTATCTGGTTCTTCTCGGTTTCGCCAACCCGAGCCATCTTGCTATGAGCGTCACCAAGAATTCCGAGCAGGTTCTCTACATGGTGTCCTACTTCGTGCGCAATGACATAGGCATAAGCGAAATCGCCTCCGGCGCCAAGCGATTTAGGCATTTCGTTGAAGAAGTCCAAGTCAAGATATACACATTTGTCTGCCGAACAGTAGAAAGGACCCATTGCTGAACTGGCACTGCCGCAGCCGCTCTGCACACTTCCGTGGAAGAGGACCATTGTAGGAGGTGTGTAGGTTTTGCCCATCTTTTTGAATTGGGCACTCCAAACATCCTCAGTGCTTGCCAGAATTTTTTCGGCAAAGTCTTTCAGTTGTTCTTCCTGTTCCGTGGGTGTGTATTCTGTGGTCTGCACCCCCTGTGTTCCAAGTTGTTGTATTACTTCCGACGGGTCTCCGCCCATAAAGATGGCAATCAGAGCTGCAATTATCGCTCCTCCGATGCCTACACCTGCTATTTTGCCGCCTTTGCCACTACGACGGTCTTCTACGTTGGTACTTTTTCTTCTGCCTGACAAATCCATAGTTTTATTGTTTTAAATTGTTTAAAAGTTAAAGTTAAGGTTATTTATTAGAGTAATTAGCATGTAATTATATCCTGCGTAGCCTTCGCGTAATTCGAGTAATTCGCCGTTTAAAATAAAGTTAAGGTTAAGGTTTTTTTCGTTTTCGTTATCGTTTTCGTGCCGAAGGCTTTTTTCGTTTTCGTCTTCGTTTTCGTATCTGAAGTTAAGGTTAAGGTTTTTGTAATTTATTTATCCTTTATGTGTCAACACAAACTCCAGCGATGCCCACTCGTTGCGAGTGAGTTTTCGTTCGAGGTGCATTCCAAGGCTCTCTGCCTTCGACTTGATAGCATCAATGTCATGCTCATAGAATCCACTAACAAACAGCGAACCGCCCTCCGACAAGACAGCTGCGTACGCAGGCATGTCGCGCAAAAGTATGTTTCGGTTGATGTTTGCCATGATAACGTCGAACTTCTTCTCGCCTGCAAGCAACGAGGCGTCGCCAAGCAGGGCATTCACCTTCACTCCGTTACGTTCAAAATTTTCCACAGCGTTCTTGTAAGCCCATTCGTCAACATCGATAGCCTCCACATACGAGGCTCTTTTTTTGGCTGCAAGGATAGCAAGCACCCCGGTGCCGCTTCCCATATCAAGAACTTTCAGCCCTTCTACATTCTTGTTTTGCAAGAGAGAGAGCATCATGTAGGTTGTAGCGTGATGTGCTGTTCCAAACGACATTTTAGGCTCTATTTCTATCTCATATTCAACATCGTCGCGATGCGGATGGAACGGGGCGCGAACCCAGCAGAAATTTTCAACCAGCACAGCCTGATGACTCCGTTCCCATTCTTCGTTGTAGTCCTTGTCCTCCGGTTCGGTGACTGTATACTTGTACTCCAATGCAGGGGCGCACTTTTTGACCTCATCCAAACATTGTTCCAGGAACCGTTCGTCATATTGTTCGCTTGGGACATAAGCCTTCAGACCTTTGGCAGTTTCTTCAAAACTGTCGTAGGGACCTTCGTCTCCAAGACTGTATATCAACATGTCGCGATATATCCCGCATTCGGACAAGACAATATCAACTTCTGTGTATTTCATTGTTTTGTTATGTTTTATTTTTTTTTCCAGTTCTCAGTTCTCAGTTCTCAGTTCTCACTTCTCAGTTCTCAGTTCTCCCCATTCATATTCCACATTTGTCAGGAAGAGTCCCTGCGCAGGCATGCTTACACCAGCGGCACAACGGTTTTTTTGTTCTATAATAGAGCGTAAACCAGCCATATCCAGTTTTCCGCGTCCCACATCAAGGAGGGTGCCAGTGACCGAACGTACCATGTTGCGCAGAAATCTGTTTGCCTTGATTGTGAATACAATCTGCTCCCCCACTCTATCCCAATGGGCTTCGCTGAGGTAGCAAATGTTTGTTTTGTTGTCAGTATGAAGTTTCGCGAAACTGGTGAAGTCTGTGTATCGCATCAGAACTGCAGCAGCATCGTTCATGGCTTGTACGTCGGGGTTGAAATAAATGCGACAATACTGCCCTTGCTCAAACGGAAGCCTTGCATTCGACACATGATACTGGTAGGTACGGCTTAGAGCTGAAAACCGCGCATGGAAGTTGTCTGCCACTTCGAAAATATCGTAGATGGCGATGTCAGGTGGAAGGTAACTGTTTAGTTTAAAAACAAGATTCTCATCAATTTTCGTCTGCAAATCGAAATGAGCATAGAAGTCGGATGCATGGACGCCGGTATCGGTACGACCACACCCGACTATGGCGATAGATGTGCGCAATAGTGTCGAGAGTGCATCTTCAAGTGTTTTCTGCACTGTTGCCAAACCGGGCTGCGTCTGCCAACCGCAATAGTTGGCTCCGTTATAGGCAAGATGTATTGCGTAGCGCATTATTTTGTGAGGTTTAAATTTTTTTTCCAGTTCTCAGTTCTCAGTTCTCACTTCTCACTTCTCATTTCTCAGTTCTCACTTCTCACTTCTCAGTTCTCAGTTCTCACTTCTCAGTTCTCACTTCTCACTTCTCAGTTCTCACTTCTCCGTTTTCAACGGCAGGAATGGGAGAAATCTGCTTCCTGATTTCCTCGACAACAAGCATTTGGTACATGGCTTGTGCCGAATCGGTATACATGTCTTTATTATTATTGTAGTTCTCTTTCTGGTATTCACTTGCACGGTCGAAGAGGTTGTTCGAAACATCTTTCTTCAAATCCTCGAGTGGCATGCCTTCTTTTTCGTAGTCTGCCTTTTGTTTGTCGCTGAGGTATTTGGATATTTTGTTATAGTATTTTTCCTCGAGTTTGCCTTTCTCTTCGTCGTAATGGTTGTCGAGTTCCGGCAGATTGACCCAACCGGTTATTGTTGTTTCCAGAAGGGCTATTTTCTTGCGGGTTTTGTCAGTATAGTAGCCGAGATAGGCATGGCATGGTTCCACAAATATAATTGGCTGCAAACCCACTTTGCGCATTATCGACGAGAAGTATACGCAGGCGTCTATACAGTTGGCTTGACGATTGTTATAGACATCATCAAAAAACCTGATATGTTGCGAATTGGCTTTTTTCGAGCCATTCGAAGTACACGAAATTGATGAGTATGAAAGCCCTCTGCTGAGAGCATAGTACCATATAGCACGCATCTGGGTGTCAACTTTTTTCTCACTTCGCGAGCCATCAAATGTTGTTACGATTCCTTGAGAGAGTATTTCGCTCAAAATGCCGTCAATTTTAGGGTGGTCTTCATTGACGTATGCCACAAAAAGCCATCTGAAGTCGTGGTAAACGCCATCGTGTCCGACCAGCGACATAAGGCATTCGTTGACAGGGCGGTAGTTAAGCCTGATATTTTTCACATCAACCTCTTCGTCATTAATATAGCATGTGAATGTCAAGTCGATGTTTCCCTGCTGACGGAGCCGGTACATATTGTCGAACTTCCATTTTATTACGGGAACGAAGGTGTATGTGGTTCCTTTTTTAGGGAGCGTTTCCTGCGTTATGCTTACATAGTTCAATATTGTCGAGTCGGCGACGATGCGGAGTACCGAATTGTTTTGCGGTGCTGTAACGGTGACGCTGAAGAGTGGCATCGGGTCGTTGCCCCTGTAGTTTGCCAGCGCGAGCAGCATGGATGGGTACAGCACACCCTCGAAATCTTCGTTGTATCGTGCTTCGAACGACACGCTTTTTGGATCAATCGACTTTTTGATTTCAAGTCTTCCGCAGGACACCATCAAGAATGTGCCGACAAGAATCGGAACGAAACGCTTTATTTTGAACGAAAACGAAAAACCTCGTACCATGGGACAATAGATCTGTATCTGAAGTTAAAGTTAAGGTTAAAGTTAAGGTTAAAAATGGCCATGAATTATTAAGTTAACGAACATTGATGAATTGTATCTAAAAGTTAAGGTTAAGGTTAAGGTTAAGGTTAAAGGTTAAAGAGTTATAGGGTTTGAAAGTTTTCAGTTCTCAGTTCTCACTTCTCCGTTCTCACTTCTCCGTTCTCACTTCTCCGTTCTCACTTCTCCGTTCTCACTTCTCCGTTCTCACTTCTCACTTCTCACTTCTCCGTTCTCACTTCTCACTTCTCACTTCTCAGTTCTTTATTCCCGCCACGAGCACAACGAGCAATGCAACCGGTGCCACAAATCGGGCCAGAAAGTAATAGAACACCTTGAAATATCCGACCTTTATGGTACCATGATTTGACAGTTCGTCGATGATATCCTCTTTGTTCATCACCCATCCGAAGAATATAATTGTCAGCAGTGCGCATACAGGAGGCAGGATTGTTCCTGTAGCTTTGTCGAGGAAGTCGAATATCTGCAATCCACTTATTTTGAATCCGCTCCATATTCCATCTCCGAAAGAGAATGAAGCTGCGGCAGCCAACACAAACACTATCAGCGACATAATGATTGCCGACATGGTGCGTTTTATCTTCTCGCCCGACAGCCATTGGGTAAGTGCCTCAAGCAGCGAGATAGCCGAAGTCAATGCGGCAAGTGTCAAGAGAAGGAAAAATATTATCGAAAACACCCTTCCTATGGTTCCCATTGAATTGAAAACCACCGGAAGCACTTGATATACAAGTCCCGGGCCGCCTGTCGGGTCCTGACCACAAGCAAACACTGCTGGGAATATGGCGACACCCGCCAAGACAGCGATGAAGAAATCGCATACCGTGATCCAAATCGATGTCTTCAGAATATTCTCATCTTTCGGCAGATACGATCCATACACTATCATGACACCCATACCTACAGACAATGAGAAGAGGGCTTGTCCGAGTGCTGCCAGGATACCTTCGCCGGTCAGTTTGCTGAAATCGGGATGAAACAGGTATGTCAGTCCAGCTGATGCACCTTTAAGGGTGACCGAGCGGATGCAGAGCAGAAATATGAGTACTACAAGTATGGGCATGAGCAGTTTGGATACACGTTCAACGCCTTTTTCAACACCGCCTATCACCACGAGAGCAGTCAAGGCAAGAAAAACAGCTATGAACAATACAGGACGCCAAACAGACGATGCAAATTCGTTGAAGTGAACACCAAAGTCACTGTCTTGTATTGACGCCAAAGTGCCTACAGCCGACTCGTAGAAATAGTTCAGCGTCCAGCCGGAGATGACCAAATATATTGAAAGTATCAAGAAGCAGGTTATCAATCCTATAAGTCCAACAAAACGCCATGCCGGACGCTCGGGCTTCAGTTTCGGATATGCCTTGACGGGGTCTTCGCCCGTTCTGCGACCGATAACAAACTCACTCATCATGAGAATCATGCCAATGAAAAACACGAAACATATATACACCAGCAGAAATGCGCCACCCCCGTATCGTCCACAGATATAAGGGAATCGCCATATATTTCCAAGCCCTACAGCCGAACCTGCAGCGGCCATAATAGCTCCAAACGAGCTGCTGAATCCTTCTCCGGTTTTTGTCGCCATTGTTGTTTATTTTGAATTTATAATTGATTTATGAGAAAATCTTTTATGGTAACCTCTAAAATTCATTTAATTCGCGTTTTGCTTGCAAAACAAATTAGTTGGGCTGTAGACAATTATTCGTATTATTCGTGAAATTCGTGTTCAAGAAAAAAGATTTTTTGGAGGTCACCTTATTTTATTATAGTATTCTTTTAAAATTCGTAAATTCAATTCGTTTTCGTTCAAAGCTCTTTCGTTTCCCACGCTCATGCTATGTGTTGATAAGGTCAGGATTGTTGGTCAAAAACTCCGACCACGATTTCCGTCTTGACTTTTTCGAACGTTTGGGTTTACTCACAAGTTGCTCACGTACATCGGCATAAGGATTTGAACGCTCTATGAAACAAGTATAGGCAACTGCCAATGCATCGGTTGCATCGAGATAGTGCGGCTCTTCCGGGAAGGTAAAGAGACTTCTTAGCATTGCCGCCACCTGTTCCTTTGCGGCATTTCCGTTGCCTGTCACCGTTTGCTTTATCGTGGCCGGCTCATATTCTGAAAAAGAAAGTTCGCGGCTCATTGCTGCAGCAATAGCCACACCCTGCGCTCTGCCTAACTTAAGCATTGATTGAACATTTTTTCCGAAAAAGGGGGCCTCGATTGCAAGGTGGTCGGGATGAAACGTGTCGATGATGCGTAACGTCGAGTCGAAAATCTTTTTTATTCGCAAATTGAAATCTGCTATTTTCTTTAAATAAAGCACATCCAACGCCAACACACACGGCTTGCCATCCTTGATTTCAAGTAGGCTATATCCAAGAATCTGTGTACCCGGGTCTATTCCTAATATGATTTTTTCGGTGTCCAATGTGCGAGGCTTTTCGATATCGTTTTTTTAGATGGTGTGAATGATGGGATTTTATATCAAAAAATAAGGTTAGTGCGCTTCGAGCCAGTTGTTTCCGACATCTATTCCGACTTCGACAGGTATACTTAGCGGAAGGGCATGTTCCATTTCGTATTTCACTATTTCTTTCACCTGCTCCAGCTCGGGTTTGTAGACATCGAACACAAGTTCGTCGTGAACCTGAAGAATCATTTTTGTTTTCATGTTCAACTCGTTCAACTGCCGATGGATACGTATCATGGCAATCTTTATCATGTCGGCCGAAGTCCCTTGTATGGGCATGTTCACGGCATTACGCTCAGCAAACTGTCGCAATCCTGCGTTACGGCTGTTGATGTCATAGAGATAGCGTCTCCTTCCAAGCAGGGTCTGTGCATATCCGTGTTCGCGTGCAAACTCTATATTGCTGTCGATGTATTGCTTTATTGACGGATACTGAGCAAAATACTCTTCTATAAGCGCGGCGGCTTCTTTTCTCGGAATGTCAAGTTGTTCTGCAAGCCCGAAAGGACTGATGCCGTATACGATGCCGAAATTGACTGACTTCGCATTGCGACGTTGCTCTTTGCTGACCGAATCAAGATCGATATGATATATTTTCGCCGCAGTAGCAGCATGAATATCTTGGTGTTTGGAAAATGATTCTATCATGTGCTGGTCGTGCGACAGCGAGGCAATGATGCGAAGCTCTATCTGCGAATAGTCGGCTGCAAGGATTGTATAGTCGTCGTTTCTGGCAACGAAAGCCTTGCGGATTTCGCGTCCACGGTCGGTGCGGATTGGAATGTTCTGCAGATTGGGATTGGATGAACTGAGGCGTCCGGTTGCCGTTACCGTCTGGTTGTATATCGTATGCAACCGTCCGGTCTGGCTGTTTATCAGTTTTGGGAACACATCCAAATATGTCGACACCAGCTTGTTGATAGACCTGTATTCAAGTATCAGTGGAACTATTGGATGTCGATCCTCAAGTTTCTTCAGCACCTCTTCGGCAGTGCTGTATTGTTTGGTGGCTGTACGTGGCGGTTTGTCTGTGATTTTCAGGGTGTCATAAAGTATTTCACCTAATTGTTTTGGCGAAGCGATATTGAATTCACATCCAGCGAGATTATATATCTCCTTTTCGATTTCAGCCAGTTGAAGCGACAAGTCGTTCGAATATTGCTTCAATGCATCGACATCAATACGCACTCCTTCGTCTTCCATATCGACAAGTACGTCAGTAAGTGGCAGTTCCACTTCTTTGTACAGGGCGTACATGTCGTTTTCTATCAGCCGGCTTTTCATAGGCTCATAGAGACTCCAAAGTGTTGTTGCAGCCTGGCACGGATAGTCGGCGCTACTTTCGTCCAATACCGTCGACGACATGCTCGATGCAATAAAATCCAAATAATGACGGGCTTCAGGATCTATAAGATAATGTGCCAGTTCCACATCGAAAATCTCGCCCGACAAGCGGATTCCATGGTCTTTCAGAATGTGTTTAAGGTTCTTGACTCCATAGCACACCTTCAACGTGTTACGGTTTTCGAGTGCAGATTGCAGAAACGAATAGTTGTCACCTCCGCTGAAGCTAAGATAGGCCGATTCGTCGCCACTCGTAGCAAACGAAATTCCGCGTATGGTGCCCGTTTTCGAGTCTTGGTCGAGAAAAATGGCGAAATCTTTGTTCTGCAATTCTGACAACATGGAGATTGTTGCCATTCGAAGTGTGGCCTGAGTGTGTGGCTCGTCGGTTGGGGTGTCCTTGGTCTCGAAAAGCGAAACCTGCAGCGGGTCTGTTGGCTTCTTGCTTCCATTCCCCGCTCTTCGCTCTCCGATCTCTGTTTTCCGTTCCGCGCTTTCCGATCCACCTTTGCCGCCTTTGACTCTCAAGTTGAGTTTCATGGCCAAATCGGGATCCGAAACACTCAGATCAGTATACATCTTCTTCGCAAATGCCTTGAATTCCAACTCGGCAAAGAGTGCCGCCAGATTCTCGTAGTCGGGTGTTCCCACCATTAGCGATGTCTCGTCCCATTCCACCGGCACTTCACGACAAATTGTTGCAAGTTTTTTTGACAGAAGAGCTTGGTCTGCATATCGCTTCACAAGGTTGCGAAGTTTCTCGTTACGCACTTCATCACTATTCGCAATCAAGTTTTCGACGCTTCCAAACTGAGCCACAAGTTGTTTGGCCTTCTTTTCTCCAACGCCTGGAATGCCGGGAATATTGTCGATGGCATCACCCCAAAGACCAAGAATATCAGCCACCTGCAGAGGACTTTCCACATCGAACGAGCGCCGCACGTCGTCGGGATAGTAGACCGTGTCGGGCTTTCCCATCCTTCCAAAACGATAGAGATGTGTGCGGTCCGTAACCAGTTGTGCGAAATCCTTGTCAGGAGTCACCATCAAAATCTCGTCAAAACCAGCCTCTTCCGCCAGACGTGCCATAGTACCTATAATATCGTCAGCCTCATATCCCTGTTTCGTAACCATGGGTATCGTAAAACCGGTAATGACGCTGTGTATGTATGGCATTGCCTGCTGGATATCTTCAGGCATCTTGTCGCGGTTAGCCTTGTATTCTCCGTATTGCTGATGACGGAATGTGGGCTCCGAAAGGTCGAAAGCGACAGCACAATGCGTGGGTTTCTGTTGTTTAAGCAAGTCGTACAGGGTCATCGTGAAGCCGAGCACAGCCGATGTGTTCATGCCATGGCTGTTCATTCTTGGATTCCGGTTCAGCGCGTAGTAGGCCCTATACACCATCGCCATTCCATCAATCAGCATCAGTTTTTTCATCAGCAATGATAAGGTTAAAGTTATGATTATAGCGGATTTGCCGCCAGCATATCGTATTCATGACGGTGACGCAGAATGTCGCATGCAAGGTTCACTGCATGACGGAACGACTGTTCGCTCGCTTTACCCTTGCCAGCAATGTCGTATGCCGTTCCGTGCGCCGGCGAAGTGCGTATGACGTCAAGACCGGCGGTATAGTTCACGCCTTCTGTGAACGACATCAGTTTGAACGGAATCAGTCCTTGGTCGTGATACAGTGCAAGGACACCGTCGAATTTGTTGAACTCGCTGCTGCCGAAGAATCCGTCCGACGGGAATGGCCCGAAGGCAAGAATGCCATTGTTATACGATTCATCGATGGCGGCTTTCACCACCGTGGCATCTTGAGTGCCAATCACACCGTTGTCGCCAGCGTGCGGGTCGAGTGCCAGAACAGCGATTTTGGGCATTGGAATACCGAAATCGCGTTTCAGCGACTTATGCATCAATTCGATTTTCTCGAGCAGAAGGGGTATCGTGATGGCATCAGGAACTTGTCTGAGAGCCAAATGATTGGTAACAATCCCGATACGTATTCTGTCGCATACCATCATCATCAGCGATTTGCCGTTGAATTTGTTCGAAAGGTATTCGGTATGACCCGGGAAATCAAACTCGGGCGACTGTATGTTTTTCTTGTTGATTGGAGCGGTGACAAGTACATCGACAGCGCCGCGTTTGAGGTCCTCGCAAGCCCTGTCAAGAGCCATGCGGCTAAGCAATCCGGCATTCTCGGTCGATTTGCCCATCTCGATTTTTATCTCGTCTTGGACCAGGTTGATTACATTGAATCTCTTATCCTGCGCCTGTTCAGCATTCGGTATTGCCGTAAAAACCAGGTCTTGCTGCATAGGGAGCAACTTCTTGTGGTATGAAGCCACCTTGGTCGAACCGTACAGTACAGGTGTGCAATGGTCAAACATTCTGGCATCCGAGAAAGTCTTGAGTATCACTTCGTAGCCGATACCATTGATGTCGCCTTGGGTGATTGCGACTTTTATCTTGTTCGTTTCTGTTTTCGTCACGTGAATTATGATTTAGTTAAAGGTTATAGGTTAAAGGTTAAAGGTTAAAGGTTAAAGGTTAAAGGGTTATAGGGTTAAAGGGTTATAGGGTTTTAAGGTTATAGGAGGAGTGAAGGGGGAGTGAAAGGGGAGTGAAAGGGACAATAGTTTTGTATCTAAAAGTTAAGGTTAAGGTTAAAGTTAAAGTTTTTTTCGTTTTCGTTATCGTTTTCGTGCCGAAGGCTTATTTCGTTTTCGTTATCGTTTTCGTGCCGAAGGCTTTTTTCGTTTTCGTCTTCGTTTTCGTACGAAGTTATTTCAACGCATCATACGTCTGCAAGAAAGCGTAGAGCAGTCGCAGTCCGAATCCGGACGCTCCGCAACCGTAGAAGTGCTCGCGCTTGGAATAGAAGGCGACGCCTGCTATATCAAGGTGGATATACGGATGGTGGGCGAAATGGGCGAGGAAGCGTCCTGCCGTAATCGTCCCAGCATTGGCATGCAGATTGCAGTTAATCATATCTGCCACCTCCGATTTGAGCAACTCGTCGTATTCCTTCCAGAACGGAAGCGGCGCAAGGCGCTCATACACCTGCTGTCCGACTATGCCAAGCAGATTCATCGGGCCTTCTGCATCCTGCTGCATAGCGGCGATGACCGATGTGCCGAGGGCTCTGACGGCAGCACCTGTCAGCGTGGCGGCATCGATTATGAGTTCGGGGTCACATTTGTCGGCATACGCGATGGCGTCGGCAAGGACAAGTCTTCCTTCGGCGTCGGTATTTGTTATCTCCACCGTAGTGCCGTCGTACATCGTGAGGATATCGTCGGCAGCGTATGCGTTTTTGCCGGGACGGTTGTCAGTCAGTGGCAAGAAGGCCATCAACCAAACAGGCAGATGGTTCTCGGCTGCAGCAAAGAGGGTCGAAGCCATAGTTGCCGCACCTGCCATGTCTGACTTCATCTCAACCATATAGTCTCCAGGTTTGATATTCAGACCACCGGTATCGTACATTATACCTTTTCCGACAAGTGCAACGGGTCTCTTGTTTATGAAATTCGATGGCTTGTATTCAAGAACAACGAAACGAGCTTCATCCTCGCTTCCGCGGTTCACGGCAAGCAGACCACCCATCTTCAGCGTCTCAATCTTCTTCTGACCCATTACCGTACAGTCGACATTGCCCAGCTTCTCAGACTCTTTTTTCAACATTTCTGCAAATTTGGGCGCATTGAGGTACATGACTGGCTCATTAACCCAGTCGCGCAGGGTGTCTATACGGCGCCACAGGTTCAGATTCTCCCTGAGAGCCTCGCTGTCGAGGATATGGCTATCAAGGACGACATCGGTCAGCAGGGTGCTTTTCTTTGTTTTATATTTGTCGAAGCGATAGTTGGCCATGTGCAGACCTTCCAGAAAAGCCACAGCCTCTTCCGGTATAATGCCTTCGCCGGTGACAGCCACCTCCTTCACCTCCTCTTTTTCGAGAATCAACTGTATGCCGGCAGCTGCTCGACGCAGTTTTTCAAGCGATTCGGCATTGGGCAACTCACTGTCAAAGTTCTGAACATAAATCTTGTATGGCAACCTGTTGAGGACCACAAGCGAGGATGCGTCGACAGCTCTGCGCTGCTGAACGAAAGCAAGTTCGTCTTTTTTGAAAGGAAGCGAACGTGCTGCCACCTCGCTGCCATACAGAAAAACCACAGACGAATTTATGTGATTGAAATCTATTTTATTAAGTGAAATATTCATAAGAATAATGTTTTTGACACAAAATTATTAAAGTTGACAAATATTTTAATATTACAGAATGTTATTAAAACTTAATTTTTAACCGTTTGTATCGGAAAACCACAAGACGGCATTGAAAAGTTTTAACTGCAAAAATACACATTTTTCAAGACATATAGTTCTTTGCTCCCGAAAAAGTTTCGAAAAAATCATGGTCTTTCAACAATTTCCATTTCGCGCCTTTATTTGAACTTCAGTGATGACACATCCCGATTTTACATTCTAATAATGAAACCATATATACTTCTCAAATATTTTTAGTATTTTTGCATTTTGTTTGGAAACATGCTGCCAGTGGCTGAATCTGCTGACGCTGTGCATTATATAATAACATTTTTTTTGCTGTTATATACAGAAATCGCATTATGAGAGACAATCGCGACAACATAGACTTCGGTAATTCCGACATAAAAAAACTTTTTTCACGCTTTTTCTTTCCTACCATCCTGGGGATGCTTTTCAGCATGGCATTCATTTTCACCGACGGCATCTTTGTCGGTCACGGTATTGGCCCACAGGGGTTGGCGGCAATCAACCTGGTCGGCCCTATCATGATGCTGATTAGTGGTCTGGGCATGATGTTCGGAATGGGTGCAAGCGTCGTGGCGGCGATACACCTGAGCAAAGACAACGTCAAAGCGGCACGAATCAACACGACTCAGGCTTACATTGCCGGCATAATCACATCGTTCCTGATCGGAACAATGTGCTATTGTTTTCCCACGCCGATTCTCACACTGCTCGGCGCAAAGGGAAGCCTGTTCGAGGCTGCATACGAATACTATATCTGGTTCATCCCCACGTGCCTGCTTATGATGATAGAGACTATCGGTCTGTTCATCATACGTCTCGATGGATCGCCGCGCTATGCCATGATGTCGAACATGGTTCCGGCACTTGTCAACATTGCGCTTGACTATGTCTTTATTTTCCCGCTCCAGATGGGTCTGAAAGGCGCCTCGCTCGCGACGGACATAGGTGGCCTTGTCGCTGTCATTATGGTGTCGTACTACATGGTTTTCCGCACGAAGACTCTGAAACTATACCGTCTTAAAACCACACGAAAGAGCCTTAGCCTGTCGATACGCAACGTTGGCTACATGATACGTCTCGGTGCATCGGGTCTTGTCGGGGAGTTGGCGGTGTCGGTTATGATGCTGAGCGGAAACCTTATGTTCAAACGATACATGGGTACCGACGGCGTATCGGCCTACAGTATAGCATGCTATCTTTTCCCGTTGGTATATATGGTCTACAACGCTGTGGCGCAATCGGCTCAGCCGATCATAAGTTTCAACCATGGAGCCAACAAGACGGGACGTGTAGGCAAAACGCTGACTTTCGGCATCTTTGTGAGCGTTGTCCTCGGACTCGTCATTACGATACTTTTTGTGCTTTTCTCAAAAAGCATTGTCGGTATATTCCTCGACAGCGGCGAGAGGGCTGCGGTTCTCGCAAGCGAAGGACTCCCCTACTATGCTGCAGGCTTCGTCTTTATGGCAATAAATATATGTATGGTGGGCTATTATCAAAGCATCGAACGATCCGGTGCAGCAGTGCTACTGACTATGCTGCGAGGTATCGTCTTTGTGGTTCTGGCTTTCATCCTGTTGCCGATATGGTTCGGGACAAAAGGACTTTGGCTGTCGATACCAATGGCCGAAATACTCACAACTGCAACGATTTGCATCTGGCAACTTATTAAAACAAAACAATAAAAAAACTTTATCTTTAAAACTTAACTTTAACCTTAACGAAGACGAAAACGAAAACGAAAAC
>JAFXAD010000052.1 GCA_017522065.1 Bacteroidales bacterium | reverse complement strand
ATGCCTAACTCCCTGGAAACATGATCTGCACTGTGCCCTCTTTGGCACATCCTGACGGCTTGTATCCGTTCCTCAATCGTGTGTCTTTTCCTCATAATAAAACCCCGAAAGTTTTTTGTCCAACTTTCGGGGTTCATTACAATACGGCAGCCCTTTCATCTGTGTTTTACTTTGTCGACTATACCTTGAGGAGTTGCTCCCCAGCAGAGCTCCTCTCCGCTTCATCGACGGTGCAAAGGTACAACCTGTTTTTCATCCGGCAAAATCCTTAACTAAATTCGACCAATATTTTTGTCCATTAGCGAATAAGTCCTCTGAAAAACCATTAATTTTGTCCATTACACCTTTATTGCTGTTTTTTTTATTTGTTTCGTGATGCAAAGATACTATTTTTCTTTGACACTCTTGTTGGTTTCTTCGCATCTGTCGTTTTCTCGCCTCAGCATAGTGCGAACACTTTGTGATTTGCCCTCTGCGTTGACTTCGTCTGCGTTGCATGGCTTCGGAATTACAAGCAGGCTTGTTCTTCGCTCAGCTTTGGCAAAAAACCATCTCTTTTGGTAGGTGTAAACCATTATTGTTTCTCGGCAAAGTATTTGAAGACGAGTTCTGCTTTGGCAGGGCCGATGGCTTTGGTGAGGTCGTCGAGGGTCTGCAGGCGCACCTCTTTGACCGAGCCGAAACGCAACAGCAGGTCGCGGGCAGTCTTTTCGCCAATGCCGGGAATGTCGGTCAGCTGGGTCTTGAAGGTTCCTTTGCTGCGCTTGTCGCGATGGAAGCTGATGGCGAAACGGTGCACCTCGTTCTGTATCTGTTCAAGGAGGTGGAACAGCTGGTCGGTGGGTTTGAGGCCGACGACGCGTATCTGCCAGTCGGAGTCGTAGCAGAGCAGTTCGTTGGTGCGGTGACGGTCGTCCTTGGCAAGTCCTGCGATGGGTATGTCGAGATGCAGCTCGTCGACAATGACGCGGCGCGCCACCTCCATCTGTCCGGCACCACCGTCGACGATGAGCAGGTCGGGGAGTTCTTTGCCTTCATCGGACAGACGGCTGTATCGCCGGTTGATGACTTCGGCCATCGATGCGTAGTCGTCGGGTCCTTCAACGGTCTTGATGTTGAATTTGCGATACTGGCTCTTGTCGGGCTTGCCGTTGGTGAAACGCACCATGGCTGCCACGGGGTAGGCACCTTGTATGTTGCTGTTGTCGAAGCATTCGATGTGGACGGGTATACGCTTGAGGTGCAGCTCTTTCTGAAGTCGCTCCATCAGTTGGTTGCGTCCGTCGTCGGGGTTGACGAGCATACGCTGGTGCATGCACTGGTGCTGGTGGGCGCGGACATTGCGGAGACTGAGTTCGAGCAGCTGTTTGCGGTCGCCGCGTGTCGGGACGGTCTGGTGCAGGTAGTCGTCGGGTATGTCGTCCACAATCATGGGTACAACGGCTTCTTTGGCAGTGCTTTCGGTCTGCTCGTGCAGGGCGGTGATGATGGTGGCGAGGATTTCGCTGTCGCTCTCGTCGAGCTGCTTCTTGATTTCGGTCGAAAATGAGTAGATGATACCTCCATTCTTGATGCGCATCATGTTGACGTATGCGTATTTGGAGTCGGAGAGGATGGAGTAGACATCGACGTCGTGAACGCTGGTGCCGACGACGGTCGACTTGTACTGGTATTCTTCGAGCAGACGTATCTTGCGGCGGATAACCTCGGCTTCCTCGAACCGTAGCTCGTCGGCAAGCGAGAGCATCTCATTCTTCATGGTGTCGAGAATCTCGCCAAAGTCGCCACGCAATATTTTGCGTATGCGGCTGAAGGTTTCGATGTAGGCCTCGTGGCTCTCGAGCCCAACGCAGGGCGCGTTGCAGAGTCCTATCTGGTGGTTGATGCAGGGGCGGTCGCCTCCGACAACGGTCTGCTTGGCTTTGTCCCACACAAGTTTCTTCTTGCACATGCGGTAGTTGAAGAGCTTGCGGATGATGTCCTGCAACTCGCGCATTATGCGTTGGTTGGGGTAGGGGCCGAAGAACTGGCCGCGTATGCGCGTGCGGTCGCGTGTGAAGAGCAGCTGCGGATAGTCCTCGTCGGTGATGCAGAGGTAGGGGTAGGTCTTGTCGTCCTTGAGCATGCTGTTGTAGCGCGGCTGGTACTGCTTGATGAGGTTGTTCTCGAGTAGCAGGGCGTCGACTTCGGTGGCTACTACCGTGGTACGCAGGTCGTAGATGTGGCGTACCAGCATCTTGATTTTTGAGCTGTGGTCGTCGTAGCGGTTGAAATAAGAATTGACACGCCGTTGCAGGTTGCGGGCCTTGCCGACGTAGATGACTGTACCTTTCTCGTCGAGATACTGATAGACTCCGGGTGTCTCGGGTATTGTCTTTAGTTTGAGTTTGATACGGTCGATATTCTTATTTATGCTCTGGTCGATCATGCTTTTCTACAGCTCGGTGACTTTGAAGTTGAGGCTCGAAATGCCGTCAATCTGATATTTGGAGGTGCCTTGCTTGATGCGGTAGGTGTATGTGCCTGGCTTGTTGAATGTGCGGCAGCGGTCGATGGTGTCGGTCACGGTATGGAATTGTCCGACGGCGCTTCCTCGAAGGGCTCCTTTCTTGGTTTTCAGACGAATGGATGGCATGAAGTTGTGCAACTCGTTGCTGTCGGCGTAGAAATCGATTACGAGCGGGAGCTCGTCAGCCGAAAAGATGGTTGTGTCGTAGGTGAGTGTTGTCGATATGATGTATTGTTTGTCAGTGTTTCGGATATCGACTTTGAACACTTCGGGCTCGAAGCGCATCCATCGGTTTTCGGCAAAACTGTGCGTCTCGTCGGTAAGGTTTTTCTTGCCGCAGGCCGTAAACAATGCTGCGGCTGCAAAAATCAGTAGTATAGTCTTTTTCATTATGTGGATAGCTTGTCTTATTTTTTTTCGATGAGTTTTTCCATAATCTGGATGGCGTTGGTGGCAGCGCCTTTGCGCAGGTTGTCGGCAACGACCCATAGGTTGAGGGTGCGTGGTTGGGAATAGTCGCGCCGCACGCGTCCGACAAACACTTCGTCGCGCCCTTCGCTCATGATTGGCATGGGGTATGTGTTTGTCGACGGGTTGTCGTAAAGAATCACCCCTTCGGTCGATGCAATGATGTTGCGCACCTCTTCGATGTCGAAATCTTCATAGAACTCGACGTTGACCGATTCGCTGTGTCCTCCGACGACGGGCACACGCGCCACGGTTGCCGACACTGCTATGTCGGGGTCGCGAAGTATTTTGCGTGTCTCGTCGACGAGTTTCTGTTCCTCGGTGGTGTAGCCGTCGTCGTTGAAGTCGCCACCATGAGGAAAGAGGTTGCGGAAAATCTGATAGGGGTATGCCTGGCTGTGAGGTGGCATAGCGTCGAGCTGCGAGGGGACTTCGTGAGCGTTTTTGCGCACTTCGTCGGCATGCCAGGCCTCTTCTTCCTGTAGCTGCCGCACGGCTTTGATGCCGGTGCCTGTTATGGACTGGTAGGTGCTGACTACGAGGCGACGGATGCGATACCTCTTGTGCAGGCACGACAGGGCAAGAACCATCTGGATGGTGCTGCAGTTGGGGTTGGCGATTATGCGGTCGTCTGGCTTGACGACATCGATGTTTATCTCAGGGACGACAAGTGGTTTGTCGGCATCTTTGCGCCATGCCGACGAGTTGTCGATGACTGTTGTACCTGCTGCGGCGAATAGGGGTGCGTATTGGCGCGATGCACTTGCTCCGGCCGAAAAGATTGCGAAGTCTGGCTTCATTGCTATTGCATCGTCGACGCTTACGACGGTTAGATACCTGTCGGCAAAACGTATTTGTTTGCCTACTGATTTTGGCGAAGCCGATGCGATGATTTCGTTGTCGGCAAAACCGCGTTCCTCGAGAACTTTTAGCATGACGCCTCCGACGAGTCCGGTGGCTCCTACAACTGCTATTTTCATTATGTAAGGGGGTTATAAAGGTTAAAGGTTATAGGTTAAAGGTTAAAGGGTTGAAGGGTTTGAGGGTTACAAAGGTTAAAGGTTATAGGTTTGCTCCACTTCGGTCGCAGGCCTGCAAGCAGGCAGAAAGGTTAAAGAGGACAGCTACATTCGTGTAATTCGATGGTCGTGTGCGACCATTCGCGAAGATAGAGACCAAGTAAATATTCGTTCAATTCGTGATATTCGTGTTCAAATAAGGGGTTAAAGGTTAAAGGGTTAAAAGGATTATAGGGGGTTGTGGGGTGTTTGGGTGATTTTTTTGTTTAACGGCGATTCTATTTTATTATTGTGTGTTTTTTTTGATGGTTTGCGGTCAAAAATAAAGGTCGAAGAACCTTGTCTTCGACCTTTGTTTTCAAGCCTTAATTGTCAGTGTGTTCTGTTCAGCTCTTGATACGCATCTTGAAGAACGAACGATAGACAAAGAAGAGGGCAATGGCTATGAATACGAGACCCAGCCAAGGTGCCGTGGTCTGGAATTTCGGAGCAATGGCGATTTCCATAGCGAGTACACCGAAGAGGGTGGTGAACTTGATGATGGGGTTGAGGGCTACGGAACTGGTGTCCTTGAAGGGGTCGCCTACGGTGTCGCCCACCACGCTGGCGTCGTGGAGCGGTGTGCCTTTGGCTTTCATGTCGACTTCAACAACCTTCTTGGCATTGTCCCACGCACCACCGGCGTTGGCCATAAAGACGGCTTGGAAGAGTCCGAAGACGGCTATCGAGATGAGGTAGCTGACGAAGAGACATACTGCATTCTCGCCTCCGATGCTGGCCGGCGAACTGATGCATGCAAAGCCAAGTGCAAAGCAGAAGATGGCGATGAAGATGTTGATCATACCTTTCTGAGCATAGTTGGTGCAGATTTTCACAACTTCCTGGCTCTTCTCGATGTCGGCTTTCTTGGGAGCGTTGGGGTCGAGCTTGATATTGCCTTTGATGAATTCGACGGCACGGTTGGCACCAGTGGTCACAGCCTGCATCGAAGCTCCTGTGAACCAGAAGATGATGCAGCCGCCAAGGATGAATCCGAGGATGCTGTAGGGGTTGAGGAGGTTGAGGATGCTGGCGGGCTCGATGCCGAGGGCCTTCTGAATCATAAGAATCAGCGAGAATATCATCGTAGTGGCTCCCACAACGGCTGTTCCGATAAGCACGGGTTTGGCAGTGGCCTTGAAGGTGTTGCCTGCGCCGTCATTGGCTTCGAGATAATATTTGGCTTTCTCGAAATCGGGTGTGAATCCGAATTCGCTTTCGACCTCTTTGGTGGTTTTCTCGATATCGTCTTCGATGAGCGAGAGCTCATAGACTGACTGGGCATTGTCGGTGACAGGGCCATAGCTGTCGACAGCAATGGTGACGGGGCCCATGCCCAGCATTCCGAAGGCTACAAGTCCGAAGGCGAAGATGGTGAAGTAGGGACCGAAGACGGGGCCGATTCCGAAGCCGGCGGCGGCCATGTATGCGATAAGCATCAGGACGAAGAAGACAATGCCTGTCCAGAAAGCGCCCATGTTGCCGGCAACGAGACCGCTGAGGATGTTGAGCGAAGCGCCGCCTTGTTCGGAAGCTTTGACGACCTCGTTGACATGCTTGGATGTCGGCGAAGTGAAGATTTTCGTGAATTCAGGAATGAGTGCTGCACCGAGTGTGCCGCAGCTGATGATGATGGAGAGTGCGAGCCAGAGGTTGTCGACCAGGGTGACATCCTTGAGGATGAAATAGCTGGCCAGGAAGGTGCCGCAGATAGAGAGTATAGAGGTTATCCAAACCAGCGAGGTAAGGGGCTTCTCGAAGTTGATGTCGTCGGCTTTGCTGTAGCGAGCCTTGGCGATGGCGCCGTTGATGTAGTAGGCGAGAACGGAGGCCACGATACCGAGAATACGCATGACGAATATCCAGACAAGGAGTTTGATCTGGATGCTCGGGTCGGGAACGGCGAGGAGGATGAAGCTTACGAGAGCCACACCGGTGACGCCGTAGGTCTCGAAACCGTCGGCGGTGGGTCCGATGCTGTCGCCGGCGTTGTCGCCAGTGCAGTCGGCAATGACGCCGGGGTTGCGCGGGTCGTCCTCACCGATTTTGAAGACCACCTTCATGAGGTCGCTTCCGATGTCGGCGATTTTGGTGAAGATGCCGCCGGCAATGCGAAGGGCGGAGGCTCCTAGGCTCTCACCGATGGCGAAGCCCATGAAGCAGCTGCCGGCCAGGTCGCCAGGCATGCAAAGCAGGATGACGAGCATCAGGACGAGTTCGACGCAGATGAGGACGATGCCGATGCTCATGCCGGCGCGAAGGGGAATGTTGAGAAGATCGAGCGGACGGCGACGCAGCGAGGCAAAAGCCATACGTGCGTTGGCAAGGGTGTTCATGCGGACACCGAACCATGCCACGCCATAGGAACCGAGAATACCGATGATTGTCCATGCAAGAACAAGGCAAACACCGCCCAGTTTCATGTCGCTGAGTACACCAAAATAGAGTGCTATGGCAGCACCAATAAACAAGAAGAGGATGACGAGGAATTTGCCCTGCTGTTTGAGGTAGGTTGAGCAAGTCTTGAAGATGACGTTACCGATTTCAAGCATCGACTTGTGGGCTTGGAGTTTGCGGACCTTGCTGAATTGCCAGAATCCGAACAACAGACCGAGTCCGACTATAAGGAATCCCCAATAGAGGATGTTGGTGTCAGGACTCGTGCTGAAGCCTTCAGGCATCTTCAGGTCGGCTTCGCTGGCAAAGCTTAGTGCTGGCAAAGCAAGTGCTGTAAGTGCAGTAAATAATTTTTTCATAAAAAAATATTGTTTGATTTGTTAAGTCAAAAAATAGGATTATTGAACCAGAACGAGTATGTCGTTTTTCTGTCCTTTGACAACGCCGGCCTTGATGTCGAAAGTCTTTTCGCCATCGTCAGTCTGGATGCGGATTTTTCCGGAGGCAAGCGATGAGATGATAGGCGCGTGGTTTTCGAGGATTTCAAAAAGGCCATTGGTGCCCGGCAGTTGGAGCAGCGAGGCCTGTCCTTCAAAAACGGTCGAGTCTGGTTTTATGATTCTTACGTTCATTGGTATTCGTTATTTCGTTTCGGCCAGGATTTTCTCGCCTTTCTCGATAGCTTCTTCGATGGTTCCCACCAGCAGGAAGGCCTGTTCCGGCAGATAGTCGACATCGCCGTTGAGGATCATGTTGAAACCCTTGATGGTGTCGTCGATGTTGACGAATTTTCCCTCCAGACCGGTGAAAGCTTCGGCCACGAAGAACGGCTGAGAGAGGAAACGCTGAACGCGGCGTGCGCGGCTGACGACCAGTTTGTCGGCTTCGCCGAGTTCTTCCATACCGAGAATGGCTATGATGTCCTGCAACTCGTTGTAGCGCTGCAGTATCTGCTTCACCTTCTGAGCGGTGTTGTAGTGTTCTTCGCCTACGACGTCGGGCGAAAGGATGCGCGATGTGGAGTCGAGCGGGTCGACAGCGGGATAGATACCGAGTTCGGAGATTTTACGGCTGAGCACCGTCTGGGCGTCGAGGTGGGCGAAAGTCGTTGCGGGAGCGGGGTCGGTGAGGTCGTCGGCAGGCACGTAGACGGCCTGGACGGATGTGATCGAGCCGCGTTTGGTCGATGTGATACGTTCCTGCATCATACCCATCTCGGTGGCCAGTGTAGGCTGGTAGCCCACAGCCGATGGCATACGGCCGAGCAGAGCCGACACTTCGGAGCCGGCCTGTGTGAATCGGAAGATGTTGTCGATGAAGAGCAGGATGTCGCGTCCGCCGGTTTTCTCGTCGCCGTCGCGATAGTATTCGGCCAAGGTCAGACCCGACAGGGCGACGCGGGCACGTGCGCCGGGAGTCTCGTTCATCTGTCCGAAGACCATGGTGCACTTCGAGTCGCGAACCGCATCGGGGTCGACTTTCGAGAGGTCCCAGCTGCCTTCTTCCATGCTCTTGAGGAATGCGTCGCCGTATTTGATAACGCCGGCTTCAATCATCTCGCGCAGCAGGTCGTTGCCTTCGCGTGTGCGCTCGCCGACGCCGGTGAACACCGACATGCCGCTGTATTTCTTGGCGATGTTGTTGATGAGCTCTTGGATGAGCACGGTCTTGCCGACACCGGCACCGCCGAAGAGACCGATTTTTCCGCCCTTCAGGAATGGCTGGATGAGGTCGATGACCTTGATTCCGGTATAAAGAATCTCTTGTGTTGTCGAAAGGTTTTCGAATTTCGGGGGTTCGCGGTGGATGCCGTATTTCTTGTCGCAAACCGGTTCGGGCATGCCGTCGATGGTTTGTCCGATGACGTTGAACAAGCGTCCGTTGATGTTTTCGCCTACGGGCATCGAGATAGGTCCTCCAAGCGATACGACCTCCATGCCGCGCTGCAGTCCGTCGGTGCTGTCCATAGCGATTGTACGCATGGTGTTTTCGCCTATATCTTGCTGGCATTCAAGAATAATGTCTGTTCCGTCGGGACGTCTCACGGTAAGGGCGTCGTAGATGTCGGGAAGAGTAACGTCGTCGTCAAATGTAACATCGATAACAGCGCCAATAATCTGAGAAATTTTACCTTTGCAATTAGATTCCATGTATTTTGTATATCTTTATAGTTTATTAGGACTTAATATAAGCTGTATAGAAACCTACCGATAGCATATTCTGTTTGTTATCAATGGTTTTATACTTTGCTTTTCGTGCGATTATGAATTTGCAAATTTACTATATTTTGAAAAAAAACAATGATTTTGTATCGAAAAAATAGCGTCGTTATTGTTAATTGGTTGATTCAATTTACTTTGTATATTTTACCTGGAAGGCATCTGCACAGGCTTTTTAGTTCCAGGCTGAGCAGTGCGGTTGCAATTTGCGGCAATGGCAGTCCGCAGAGGTCGCGAATCTCGTCGGTGCCTATTTCCGGATGGTTCACAAGCACGTCGTAGACTGTCTTTTCGTTGCCGGCCAGCTCCGGAAACATGGTTGTCTGGGTCCCGACATGCTTGACGTTGCGTTCCCACCCCATATTGTTGAAGAGGTCGTCGGCGTTGCGGATGAGCATGGCCTTGCACGATGCGATGATGGCGTTGCACCCTGCCGAGTATTTGTCGTCGACGCGTCCCGGAAAAGCAAAGAGGTCGCGATGGTAGCCTATGGCTATGTTTGCCGTGATCAAGGCTCCGCCCGAGGAGGAGGCTTCGACGACGACGGTGGCGTCGGAGAGGGCTGCAATTATGCGGTTGCGGACAGGGAAGATGCGCGGCGAGAGTGCAGTGCCGCTGCGCATCTCGGTGAGCAGCATGCCTCCGTTTGCCAGAATGCGCTTTGCGAGGTTACGGTTCTGGGGAGGGTAGAGTTTGTCGAGTCCGTGTGCAAGAACGGCAATGGTGGGCAGTGAGTTGGAGAGGGAAGCCTCGTGTGCAGCGGTGTCGATGCCGATAGCGAGGCCGCTGACAACGGTGATGTTTTCGCCGTTGAAGCCCGTTACGAGCCTGTGGGTCAAATCCACGCCGTTCGGTGTGGCACGCCGTGTGCCGACGATGCTCACTGCACGTTGTGCGTTCAGGTCGGCATTGCCAAGCGAATAGAGGAGCACCGGAGCGTCTTCGCAACCGACCCTGTTGAGGCGCTGGGGGAATGAGGCGTCGGTGTAGAAATGCACGCCGATGTGGTTCTTGTTGATGAATGCGAGCTCCTTCTCGACTTCGGCAAACACCGTCTTGCCGACAATGGCATTGACGATGTCTTTATGTTTGCCGAAGAGTGAATCCAGCTCTTTTTTCGACATTTTGAAAACATTCTCGGCGGTTCCCGCAATGTCAAGCAGTTGCCTTATTGTTGCCGTGCCTACGCCGGGAAGCATCGTCAACGCCAGCTCGTATGTGTAATCTTTTTCCAAGGGGTTAAAGGGTAAAGGTTAAAGGGTAAAGGTTAAAGGTTAAAGGGTTTGAGGGGGTGTTTTTTTGGGGGGGCAATCACTGTCGATATGCATAAAAGAACTTGCAAAATTACAATTTTTTTTTCAGTTTCGGTCAAGTGATGTAAATTTGCAAAAAAAAAAATGATGACAGTAAATTTTCAGCATAACAGCATGGTCCTGACAGACAAGCCTATACCTGCTCTTTCTGCCGACACCCTGCTGATGGACGACACGGACTTCGGCAGCTGTTTTGCAGCGCTCACCGAGGGAAACCGCAACGTATGGGTGAACTGCAAGAAGGGATATTTGCGCAGATTCATCCAATACGTCAGGATGAACTACATTTTTGTGAAAGCTGCGGGGGGCATAGTGTCGGACGATTATGGAAACCGGCTCATTATGACCCGCAACGGCCGTGCCGACCTGCCCAAGGGCAAAGTCGAGGAGGGCGAAACCCTTGCTGTCGCTGCCATGAGGGAAACAAATGAGGAGACTGGGCTTAAAAACCTGACCCTCGGCAGGCTTAGGCTGAAAACATACCATATATACAATCTGTATGGAGGATGGCACTTCAAACAGACCTCCTGGTTCGAGATGAAAACTACAGGCAGTCAGCCGCTTGTGCCTCAAACCGAAGAGGGTATAACAGCCTTGGAATGGGTAGGGGCGGAGGAGTGGTGCCGCAGGCTGGCCGAGAGTTACTCCACAATGCGGATAATTGCCGAGCAAATTAGTGAAAACTAAGTGCTTGGGACGGTGATGTGATTTTTTTAGTAATTTTTTGATTCGAGTAATGCCAAAACTTTGTATTTTTGCGCATTCAAAACAATAACCCAAAAGACAGAGAAATGAACGAAACTGCCGAACAAACAAGCACTTTCCTTTTGCAGGTAAAGGCCGTAAAACTGAATAATGACCATCCTTTCACATGGGCTTCTGGAAGAAAGTCGCCCATCTACTGCGACAACCGTGTGACCCTCTCTTACCCCGAGATCAGGACTTACATACGCCAGCGTTTTGTCGATATCATCAACGAGCACTACGGTGATGTTGATGTCATTGCCGGTGTTGCAACAGGAGGCATAGCACAGGGCGCCCTGGTGGCTCAGGAACTCGGAAAGCCGTTCGTTTATGTCCGCTCTGAGGAGAAGAAACACGGTCTGACCAATCAGATTGAAGGCGAGATACATAGTGGCCAGACTGTCGTTGTGGTCGAAGACCTTGTGTCGACGGGAAAGAGCTCGCTCATTGCCGTCCACGCCCTTCGCGACAAAGGCTGCTACGTGAAAGGAATGGTAGCCATCTTCACATACGGGCTTGCTGTTGCTGCCAAGAATTTCGAAGATGCACAGGTCGAACTCCATACCCTTACGAACTACGATTCGCTCATCAAAGTGGCCTGCGAACAGGAATACGTGATGGAGAAAGACCTTGAGTCGCTCAAGACCTGGCGTCAGAACCCCGAACTCTGGTCCGAACAACACATGCAAGACTGAACGTTATGAATGCTGAATCAAAAAAAGTGCAGGCGCAGTGCAGTGCCGAAAAACTGTATAGTTTTGCATGCGACTTCCGCAATTTCCAACGTTTGCTGCCGTCGCAGGTTGAAGACTTTCAGACCGATGGCGACACGTGTTCGTTCAAGGTTGCCGGGTTTGTGCAGCTGACGCTACAGTATGCCGAGCGTACGCCATACACCACGGTGGCCATCGCACCAGCCCAGGGGAGCAACTCGCCTCTGCCGTTCCGTATGGTGATGAAGATCGAAGCACAAGACGAGACGTCGTGCGGAGTGTTGGTACGCGCCGAAATCGAGGGCGGCAACCCGATGATGACCATGATGATAAAGCCCAAGCTGCGTCCGGCCCTCGACAAAATTGCAGAACAGATACAATACTATTCGGCAGGGCTTTGATTGAAGTTGATAATTCAAAATGACACAAGTGCCAGTCGTGGAGGAGCCTTGTGCGTGGCAGCCCCGTTTACCTTCATTGTAAGTAGAAACGTGCTGTGGCAAATATGTAATTTTTTCGAACACGAATTTTACGAATATATTTCTGCAACCCAACCAATTAGTTTTGCAAACAAAACATGAATTTTGCGAAATGTAGAGGTCGCAAAAAAATCTATGCATAATAAGAGAGTTCCGTTAGGGATTCTCTTTTTTTTGTTATGTCACAAGCTCTTGTGGCACGCAAGGAGGGCCTTGTGTTTTTTTGAAAAAAAAACTTAAATTTTGAGAAAAAAACGTATTTTTGCATTGTGACATAGCGGTGTTTTTTTTTGATTTATACCGCAAAATTACTAAACGTTAGTGGTTTATATAGGCCGTTATGTTTTTTTAGAAAATAACTTCTATAAATAATGATACTAACCAAATAAAACTTAAAAACTATGAAAAAAATATTCTTTTTTGCGATGTTGGCGATACTGACGACTTCCGCAAAATCACAGGACACAACGGTATACCAGTCCGTCTTCGGCGACAGCATAACAAAATGGGAAGGGATTCTTGCGGCTGGTTATGTCAACCATTTCCTCCAATATACAAAATGTGACGATACCGCTATTATTGATGGGCAAAAGTATTACATTTTAAGAGATTCAACAGGCCATGGTTTTCGTGCATACTCAGGTTTTTCACCCTGTTATGTCAGAGAGAGTATGATGCATGACAAATTGTACCTTCGCTTTACCCAGCATGTATACAATAATCCTCCTGTCATTACTTCAGAAATCCTTGTAATGGATCTTACTCTACAAGTGGGAGATACATTGAATACAGAAAGTTGGAAACAGTGCGAGGTGATAGGGCGAAGGCCGGGTCAACCTATTATGGTCGACAGTATATTCTACATGGATGGCAGGAAGTGGATGCGTACTAATTGTATAGCACCATTCTATTGTATGGTTAATGAGGAATATGACACCCTTTTTTTTATTGAGGGTGTGGGACCGTCTATGGGGATATGTTACCCTGACTGTGCCACCTATAGAACATCAAATTACTATTGGAGAGGACCTTCCGTATGGTGCCATACAAAAGATTCAGTCTGGGACTTTCATTACCGAAATTATTATTCAGAGGATATATTGGATGCGTATTCATTATACGAAGATTCTTACACTCAATGTGGTTTTTCCCATTTAGGCGCAGGTATAGTGCCTATAAAGGAAAAAGGAATTGGTGTATACCCAAACCCAACATCAGACATGTTGACTGTATATGGTTTGTCCTCACCCGAGTGCAAGTACAAGGTCGTCTCAATGTCAGGTGTTGTGGTCTCGGAAGGCTTTATTTCTGATGAGAACAGCATGATAGATATGTCTGGTTTTCGCAAGGGAACTTATATTCTATGGGTTTGTGACGGAGAGCAAACAACAATCAAAAAAATTGTAAAACTATGAAAAAAAACAGTTTTTCTGATACCATGTGACGACGAATGTCATGTATGGCAACGTGACTGTCGAGAGCGGTGCCACCTTGGTGCTTGAACGCCGATGGCAATGTGAATTTGCAGCCAAGTGTTGTTGTAAAACTCGGCGGCTCGCTCATTGCCCGGTAACAATCGTCCTTTTGTGTCGTGATATAGCTGTGTTTTTATTAGTTACGCAAAAAAAAATTACTAAAAATAAGAGCACCTCTAATAATTTTTTAAAACGGCGTGGTATGCCTGCGAATACATAATGAATAAAGAAAATGCAATGAGCAATTGTACGAATTAAACGAATTGATATTTAGAAATTTGTTTTGCTAACAAAACGCGAATTAAACGAATTTTAGAGGTTACCATAAGTGATTTGCACAATCCTGTTGGCTCTTTTTTTATTTATAAATACAATATAAAAGACGATATTTAACATTTTATTCGTATATTTGCAATTTGGCATAAATGTGTTTAAAATAGTTGTATATATATGAAAAATAGAATGTTATTCTTGCTTGCGATGTTGTTTTTCAACTATGTTGGTGCGCAAAACATTACCAACGTGGCCTTCCAACGACAGGATAAGGAGGTAACTGTGACCTACGATCTCAGCAAAGATGCGAATATCAGGGTGTGTGTGTCTATCGATGGCGGCCGCTATTATGGAGACTATATCCAGAACATGGCGGGAGATATCGGGAAAAACATTAAGGCGGGCAAGGGCAAGAAGATAATAGTCTATGATCTGCCGGACTTCAGGGGAATTCCGTACGAGCCTGACTCGAACGGATACAATGCTGCCGACAGCGTGATACGCTTTTCGGTCGAGGTCGATGACGGCTCGGTCGACATTAAGGTGGGCGACATGAAGTTCAGGATGATGCCTGTGGCGGGAGGTACGTTCACGATGGGATGCACCCGCCCGGGAGCTGCCAAACATAACTATGAGGCTGAGTTCCCGACTCATAAGGTGACTCTTGACACGTTCTATATGGGCAAGTTTGAGGTGACACAGCGCCTGTGGACTACGGTGATGGGCAACAATCCGAGCCGCTGGCAATACAACGACAGCCTGCCTGTGGAGCAGGTGTCGTGGAACGATGCGCAGATGTTCATCGCACGTCTGTCGCAGATGACGGGCTACCGTTTCCGACTGCCTACTGAGGCTGAGTGGGAATTTGCGGCCCGCGGTGGCAATCTCTCCAAAAATCATGTGTTTCCGGGTCAGGACGGCGACCCCGGTGCTGTGGCTTGGTACGGTATGAATTCAGGCAACATCACTCACCCTGTGGGGCAGAAGAAGGCCAACGAATTGGGTCTTCATGACATGGCGGGCAATGTGTGGGAATGGTGCTCGGATTGGTACGAGGCCTATTCGGCAGAAGCGCAGACTAACCCGCGCGGACCGCGTCACGGCGACAGCCGAATCCTAAGAGGCGGATGCCTGAACAGCCCCTCGTGGGGATGTACGGTAAGTGACCGCAGCTGGTATCAGCCGGACTATGGATACGGGTTCCACGGCTTCCGCCTGGTGCTCGATTCTGTTGAAGAACCGGAGGAGGAATGATATGGTGACTGTCAACGGGAAACAATTCGGACTGTACATGTCGGAGGCGGAGATTAAGGAGACGGTCGCAACGGTTGCTGCCAATATTTCGCGCGATTTGAGAGACAAGAATCCTATTTTTTGTCCGACGCTGACTGGGGCGTTCATGTTCATGGCCGATTTGTCACGTGCATTGGATTTCGATGCGGAGACGTGTTTCGTGAAATACAGTTCTTATAGCGGAATGAGCACGACGGGGTGTGTCAAGAGGGATCTTCCATTCCCGGCGAAATGCAGGGGTCGCCACGTCGTCATTGTCGAGGACATTGTCGACACGGGTATCACAATGGATGCGATGCTGAGCGACCTGGCGAAGCTGGAACCGGAAAGGATTTATATTGCATCTTTTTTCTTCAAGCCTGGCAGTTTCCAAAAGGATTTCAAGATCGATTACATAGGTCGCTCGATACCAAACGATTTCATCGTAGGCTACGGGCTTGACTATGATGGATATGGACGAATGCTGAAGGAGGTTTACAGATACGAGTGAAAGCGGAAAACGGAGATGTGAGAACTGAGAACTGAGAACTGAGAACTGAGAACTGAGAACTGAGAACTGAGAACTGAGAACTGAGAACTGAGAACTGAAAACTGAGAACTGAAAACTTTCAAACCCTATAACCCTATAACCCTTTAACCCTATAACCTTTAACCTTTAACCTTTACAACCCTTAAATTGATGAGACGAAAAAAAAATATACGCTTATTATTGCTGTTGGCGGGTGTGTGTATGATGCTTGCCTCGTGTAAGGAGGACCCGGTCTTTGACGGCAATCTGATTGTCGGCAAATGGGTTAGCGGAACCGAGTACTATCGTTACGACCCTGACAGCACGGGTGCCACATGGGACACTGGCGACGATGTGCAGGAAAGCGAGGCTCAACCGTTCACATGGTCGTTTGATGAGAAGAGCAGCCGCCTGACTCTTGTCCACCAGATGGAAATGGGCGGTGTCATTCCGAAAACATACACCATCGTCGCCCTCGACGACGAGGTGATGAGGTATAAGGACAACTATGACCAGACTTTTGAATACAAAAGAGTGAAATAGTGATTTTATACTAAAACGAAAACGAAAACGAAAAGGCCTTCGGCACGAAAACGAAAACGAAGACGAAAACGGAAACGGAAACGAATCATGGAGAATGCTAACATACAAGAACAGAATACTCGGCCTGATGCTGAAAAGAAACGCGGTTTGAAAAAGGGTTGGAAAATCGCGATTATTTCGGTTGCGTCGCTGTTGGGACTGGTGGTGGTGACAGTGGGTATTGCCTTGTGGCTGGTGCTGACACCGTCACGACTGACCTCGATTGTCAACAGGTTTTCCGACAAGTTCATCACGTGCGAGAGCAGTTTCAAAGATGTCGACCTGACGCTTTTCAAGACTTTCCCGTATGTGGGCTTGAACGTGGAGGGCGTTACGCTTGTCAATCCGATGGAGGGTGCGGTGAGCGACACGCTGGCCAACATCGGCAGCGTAAGTGTCGGGATCAACCTGCGCGAATACTTGAAAAACAAAAATATCGAAGTGACCAAGCTGGTTGTTGACAAGGTCGATGCCAACCTGCACACGAATGCTGAGGGGGCTTCGAATTTCGATATTTTTCCAGCGTCGGAGGATACCACAGCTTCCGAGCCTTTTGAGATGCCCGAGCTCGTCTCGCTGCAGAGCATAAAACTCAAGCGGCTCAACGCCACATACTGTAACCTTGCGTCGAAAATGTCGGCAACGGTGGCAGACCTGAATCTTTTTGTCGACGGCAAATACTTGTCCGACAATATCGATGCCAAGGTCCGTATGGATGTCGACAATGCCGGTTTCATGCTCGACGGCGACAGCAGCAAGATGGATGCGTCGCTTAAGGGCATTGCTTTCAAAATCGATGGCGACACAAAGGGGTCGAGCGTCGACGGCAATTTAAAAATGAAAATAAAGGAAGGTCGCTTCTCGCTCGACGGACAGGAGTTCGTAAACGATGCGGTAGCAGGACGTAAAGGTGATCTGCTGTCCGTGAACGGAGAACTGAAAGGCGATATGGACAGTCGTCAGGTGATGGTGGACCGGCTTGTGGCCGACTTGAAAGGTTATGAAATCGAGGCCGACGGTACGGTCAATCTTCCCACCGATTCGGAGCCGATGTCGATGGACCTCCGTTTTGCGACAAACGAATGGGGTGTCAACGAATTGCTGGCTATGCTGCCCGAAAAGTTCCGCGAATGGCAGAAGGGTATGAACCTCGATGCCGATGCCGTGCTGACAGGTACCGTCAAAGGTCAACTGACAGACAGCCTGATGCCTGCAGTGACGGCCAACCTGAAACTGAAAGACGGCAGTTTCCAAGACCGCAGCCTGCTGCCATACGCATTCAATGGCATTAATGCCGACCTCAGCGCCGACCTGGACCTTAACGATAACGGTGTGAGCAATGTACAGATTACCAAGATTGCGGCGCGCACGGGCAGAAACAACATAGAGGTGTCGGGCCGTGTCGATGACCTTATGGGCAAGATGAATATTGATGCCAACGTGAGGGGTCTTATCTATTTGCCGGATGTGAAACCGATGATGCCGGACGATCTGAATATGACGCTGGACGGTAAAGCCCGTCTGAACCTGAAGGCGCAAACGAATCTCGACCAGCTGCAGAAAAGCGACTTTGCGCACATGAAGCTGAGTGGCGACATCGGACTGACGGACATCGATGTGGATTATGATACGATATACGCTCAGATTCCAAAGGCAAATGTCAATGTGCAGCTGCCGTCGAAAATCAAACGAGGTCTCTTCAAGGAACTGCTGTCGGCAACGATAACGGCAGACAATATCAAGGCCCAGCTTCCAAACAACACGATTGACGGTTCGTTGGGCAAGACGCGACTGGCTGTCGCCATAAACGACATCTTCGACACCACGCAGCCATTCAGGATGTTGTGCGATTTTGATTTTGCCTCGCTCAGCGGTTCGATGGACTCGATAAACGCATCGATGACGGAGCCCAAAGGAACGTTTGCCATGGTGCCCCATTCGAAGTCGAGCGACAAGGTGAAATATGATATCAATATGGGAAGCAGTGCTTTGCATTGTGCGATAAACGACAGCACGACCATCGACCTTGCCGGTTTGTCCATCAAGGGCGGAGCCAACTATGACCCGTCGAAGCCGAATGTGCTGCAGCAATGGTCGCCAAATCTCGATGTCGATTTCAAGCGTGGCTACATCGACTTGGAGCAGTTCGATTACATGGTCCAGATTCCGGACATCAAGTTCAACTACAAGCCTGAAATATGTGAGATTGCAAGTGCCAATGTGGTGTTCGGCAATTCTGACTTCTACCTGTCGGGAGCTGTTACGGGTCTTGAAAAATGGCTCAGCCATGAGGATATGCTCAAGGGCGATCTCTATTTCACCTCGAACTACACCAATGTCGACGACCTGCTCGATGCTTTCAGCGGGCTGGGGACCGACGAGGATACGCTCCAGGCCCAGCGCAAAGAAGACAACGTCGATACCTCTGCGCACCCATTCATAGTTCCCAAAGATGTTGATTTTACACTGCATACGAGAATCAAGGAGGCAACGGCGTTTGAAAACGACCTTCGCGAGGTTGCCGGCGATGTGCAAATTAAAGATGGTGTAGCCGTGCTGAACCAGGTCGGTTTCGTATGCAAGGCGGCAAGGATGCAGCTGACGGGACTCTACCGCACACCGCGCGTGAACCACATCTTTGTGGGCATGGACTTCCATCTGTTGGATATCAATATCCAGGAACTCATAGAGATGATACCATACGTCGACACGCTTGTCCCGCTTCTGAACGACTTGGAGGGAAGAGCCGACTTCCACCTGTGTGCTGAGACATACGTCAATGCGTTCTACAAGCCTAAGATGAGCACGCTTCGCGGAGCTGCAGCGTTGACAGGTCAAGACCTTGTGGTGCTTGATAATAAAGACATCGACAAGATTGCCAAGTTGCTGCAGTTGAAGAAATGGCGTGAGGACGATACCAAGATACACGTTGACAGCCTCGATGTGGCAATGACGGTATTCCGCAAGGAGTTGGAGGTCTATCCCTTCCTCCTCTCGTTGCATAAGTACCAGATTGTTGCTGAAGGCAGGCACAGTCTGAGCAACAACTACGACTATCACGTCGAAATAGTCCAAAGTCCGTTGCCTGTCAGGTTGGCCGTCGATGTGTTTGGCACCTTGCCAAAACTGAAATTCGACGTGTCGCCCAAGCTGCGATACAAGAACCTGTACCGCCCTGCCAAGCGTAGCGATGTAGACAACGAGGTTCTCAGACTGAAGAAGATGATACGTGAATCGCTCGAAGCCAACGTGAAAGAGTCAACACGTGAGTACGAAGGACTTTAGAACGGAGATGTGAGATGTGAGAACTGAGAACTGAGAACTGAGAACTGAGAACTGAAAACTGAAAACTTTCAAACCCTATAACCCTTTAACCTTTAACCTTTAACCTTTAACCTTTAACCTTTAACCTATAACCTATAACCTATAACCCTATAACCCTCAAACCCTCTACCATGATTAAAGTATCAGTTATACTCCCGGTATACGGAGTTGCAGAATATATAGAGAAATGCACGCAGTCGCTGCTGGAGCAGACATTGCAGGAAATGGAATTCATCTATGTCGACGACCATGGTCCGGACAACAGTATCGAGCTGGTGCAGAAAATGATTGCCGACCATCCGCGCAAGTCGCAGTTCGTTTTCCTGAAACCGGAACACAATATGGGAGCTGGCATGGCGAGAAACTTCGCCATTCCCCATGCCAAAGGCGAATATGTGGCCTTTGTCGACAGCGACGACTGGGTCGAGCCGACGATGTTCGAGGAACTCTATAATGCCGCCATCGCGCAGGGTGGGGTAGACCTTTGCTACTGCCAGGCTGCCAAGGACTACCTCGACGGTCAGCCGACTGAGATACTGCGCAATCCTGAAATCGAGCCCGGTACACTGACCGATGAGAAGCGGCGCTTCTTCCTGACGCATTATGTCTCGTTGTTCTGGACGTTCATCTATCGTCGCGAGATGCTGTTGGCTACCGGAATTGAATATCCGGAGACGCGCAGTGCGGACGACAGCTATTTCGTCACGAGCAACTTGTTGTTGGCCAATTCTGTGGCTCGCGTGGACAAGCCGTTCTATCACTACCTGATACGTCCGGGTTCGGTGTGTACCACCAAAGACAGCACGAAATACCAGAAACGCCTTGCTACCTTTGCTTCGCTTATGAAATTCTTGAAAGACAAAGGTGTATACAACGACTATAAGGCCGAGATAGATTTCATTTATCTCAAGAAGGGTTATTTGACGAGTGTATTCAACTATGTGTACAACTCGCTGGAGCCCAAGAAGTCGACGGTCGCTGAGATTAGGGCTGAGATGATGCGTCAGGTGCCGGATTATAGCAGGAACTCCTATTTCAGGAGCAAGATGTCGCTCCGGATGCTCGACTGGCTGCTGAAGTGCATGCCCGGACTGGCACTGAAGCTAATACCTGTATACATAAAACGGACCAACCAGGTGGTTTGACACCTCGGTTGCGAAGAGACCACCGGCGGCGAAAGCGTGGACGGAAGAGTTATGATCAGTTGTTGTAATGGATTTCGTTCAGGTTTTCCTGTACCATGTCTTTCAGCCAGTTGTAGACCTTGACATCGTTCATGTCCATTCCGTCGAGGGCTTCGTGAATCTCGTCGGTGTCGAATACGAATTCGCCCTCGTCGGTAATGTGCCGATAAATGATGTGTATGTCCTGATGGGCTGCGCACAGCATCACGATGGTACCGGCGAGGTCGCCCATGGGCGGACGGTCCCAATGGTTGTGCTGGAACCAGAAGTCGAGTTTGGTGCCTTTGCCTACTTGACTTTCTATTTTCATTCCACCGCCGCAGTTCTCGCTGTTCATTTTTATGAGCGGCAGTCCGAGTCCCACTTTGCGTGTAGTACGTGAGGTGGTGTAGGGGTCTGTCACACGTGCAAGGAACTCGGGCGACATGCCCTTGCCGTTGTCTTCGATGGTGAAAGCGTATATGTTGTCTTTGAGGCTGTCGCGTATGGTCAGTTTGACGAGAGTGGAATTGGCAGCAGTCGAGTTTTCCATCAGGTCGTAGACGTGCATTGCAAGTTCTTTCATTACGTTTCGAGTGTTATGGATTATAGTATGTTGGGTTTGTTTATGTTGCGAGATGAACTCAGTGGTGCAGGTGGTGATTTAGTTTTTGTTGAATTCGCAGATTTCCAAATTCTTCGGAGTGCCGTCGAGCGTAAGGCGCACGAGGGTGCATTTTTTGTGTATGCCCTGTCGCCCTGCAGCGCCGGGGTTGATGTGGAGCATATTGTACGATTTGTCGTACATGACCCGCAGGATATGCGAATGTCCGGCAACGAAAATGTCAGGCCGCTCGGATTCGAACAGAGGCAGAAGGCTTTTGGTGTAGTGTCCGGGATAGCCTCCGATATGAGTCATGACGATTTTGAAGTTCTCGCGTCGGAACAATTGGCACTCGGGGATGGTGTAGCGCAGGTCCCAGCCGTCGGTGTTGCCGTATACGGCAACGGTGGGCTTGAATTGTCTCAGTTCGTCAAGGACTCCCATGCCAATATCGCCAGCATGCCACAATTCGTCGCAATCCTTGAAAAAGGAATAGACTTGTGGCGGAATGACGCCGTGAGTGTCGGAAAGAATGCCTATCCTTAGCATATCGGGAGGGTGTAATGAATAGACTTTGTTAGATTATAAAAAAAAATGTATTTTTGCAAATTTTTTGCAAAGGTACGAAAAAAAAACATATTGATAGTAAATTGTTCATAACAAATGTCGGAAAGCAGAGATTGCGGCATGAAAAACAACACGGAAAAGGAGTCAGTTAAACAAATGAAAACGGAAAACGGGAAAGTCAGGAAATATTTACCACAAGCATTGCTTCTGCTTTCGTCGGCGCTGTGGGGAGCGTCGTTCATATTCACCAAGGAACTGTTTGTCAGTGAGGCGTCAATCACCCCGACAATAATATTGACCGGGCGAATGCTCGTAGCGACAGTGTTTACGATACCATTGCTGTTGCTGACGGGTCGCTTTGAGCGCATTAAGCGTGAGCATATCAAATATTTCCTCATTCTGGCGTTCGCCGAGCCATTCCTGTATAGCATCTGCGAAACGGGCGGCGTGCAGCTTGTTTCGGGCAGTTTGGCCTCGATAATTGTAGCCACCATTCCATTGTTCATCCCTTTTGCCATGAGGGTGGTTTACAAGGAGAAACTGCGTGTGGGCACTATCATTGGTGTCATGTTGTCGCTTGTAGGCATCGCGCTCATGTCGTTGAACGACGACATGACATTCACTGCCAACCCCAAGGGGCTTGTCCTGCTTGGCTGTGCCGTGCTGATTGCCGTTTTCTATACTCTGACACTTGTCAAGATATTGGATCATTATCATCCTATCACCATTACGAGTTGGCAGAATCTGATAGCCCTGTTCTATTTTCTTCCGTTGATGCTCGTGAAGGATTGGCACAGCCTGCCGAAGTTGAGTTATGATTGGCACATGTGGCTGTATATCGGCTTCTTGGGTGTGTTGTGTTCGACCATTGCTTACATGTGTTTCAATTACGGAATGGGCAAACTCGGAGCGACGGCGGGTTCGGTATATAACAATATCATACCGGTCTTCTCGTTGCTTCTGGCATTGGCGATAGGGCAGGAGAGCCTCAGTTGGATGAAGGTGGCGGGCATCGTTGTGGCCTTTGTCGGACTTACCGTTGCGCAGCGGAAGAGAAAGTTGAAAAAAACGTGCAATAAAAAAGACGAAGGTCCGTTATTGGATATATGAAAAGAACGAATAGAAACATTTTCCCGACTATACTGATGTGCTGCATGCTTGCAGCCTTTGCATCGTGCGACCGCTATGAAGGCGATGTTACCGAGCCGTCGTACATCAAGATAGATGCAATGAATGTTGTTGATAACCCCAGCGATTCGTGGAGTCCCGAGTCGGGGTTCTTTACGAATGATATTGATGCTGTCAATGTCGTCATCTGGGTTGAGAACGACACTGCGGAGACCAACCTCGGCACCTTCCAGTTGCCGTGCAAGATTCCCGTGTTGCGACAAGGACTTATAAATTATGTCCGCATCAGTCCGATAGTGAAACAGGATGGCATTGCAGGCAAACGGATTTACTATCCTTACTACGAAATGGTTCAGATTGACAGTGTGCGTCTTGCAAAGGATTCGGTGACCGATTTGGGTACGGTGACGACGCGTTATATCTCCAAGAGCATTATGAAGGTACTGTGGAAAGAGTTTTTCGAGCCGGGTCCCGGACAGATATCCATCGATTCGGCAATGACCATCTGCAGTTCACTCGACACGGTCTGTTCCGGATACGGATGCGGCGTCGTAAGGGTTGGCGAGGGTGTGAAATATGTCAATTTCTGGAGCGACACCACCTTCAGGGTTTCAGACCCGTCGCTGGTGATGTACCTCGAGCTGGACTATTGGAGTGATATTGACTTCTCTATCGGATTGAGCAATCCGACAACATACGACGGATTGAATGTCACGCAGTCCTATATGCGAGTATTCGGTAAACCGCAGCAGGGCTGGAGAAAGCTGTATGTGAACATTGGCGCTCTGTGGTCTGACAAATACGACCATTATCCAGACATACGTCCCTACTTTACGGTGCTGAACAATAGCGGACGGCCCGGCAATGTCTTTATAGACAATGTGAAACTGATTGTGATGTAACAGAATAAAAGAGCGTGTTTTGAACAAAAGGAAACAGACAATCAAGTATGTGCTGTGGGATGTTCTTGCAGCAATGACGGCATGGGCAATATTCTTCCTCTACCGTAAAATGTCGATAGACAACGACCGCTTCGATGATGTCAACCTTGTTTTTCAGGACTCCAATTTCTGGTGGGGTATAGTCCTGCTACCAATAGCCTGGTGCATCTTCTATGCCATGCAGGGCACATACAAGAATGTCTATCGCAAAGCCCGTCTGAAAGAGCTGCAGATGACCTTTTGGGCGTCGCTCATAGGTGTGATAGTCATCTTCTTTGCACTTTTGCTCGACGACAATATCAGGTCGTACAAGAACTACTATATCAGTTTCTTGATGCTCTTCGTGCTGCATTTCGGACTCACATACCTCGGGCGTCTTGTCATCACGTCGCACACCGCACGCATGGTGCATAAACGGCGCATCGGCTTCCCGACAATACTTATCGGCAGCAAGGAAAAGGCCTACAACACATACAAGGATCTTGACAATCAAGCTGTCTATTCCGGCAACCAGTTTGTGGGTTTCATCACTGTCAACGGACGTACGGACGAGCGTCTGCTTGCCGTCATGCCGCATCTGGGCGGTGTCGAAGACCTCAATTCGCTCATCGAGAAATACAAAATCGAGGAGGTTATCTTCGCTATCGAAGACTACGAGAACGCCAAGATTAACGAGGTCATTCGCCTGCTGGACCGTCGCGACGACGTGATAATAAAGATCACCCCCGACATGCGCGATATCGTTTACGGCTCCGTCAAGCTCAATTCAATATTCCATTCCCCGCTCATTACGATAAATCCCCGTCCGATGGAGGAATGGCAGTATTCTGTCAAGCGACTGATGGATATTGTGATTTCCATGCTTGCACTGGTAGTGCTGTCGCCTGTTTTTGTGATTACGGCTTTGATAGTCAAGTGCACGTCGCCCGGTCCTGTGTTCTACGCTCAGGAGCGGATTGGCTATCGTGGCAAGCCCTTCAAGATGCATAAGTTCCGCTCGATGTATGTCGATGCCGAGGCTGCGGGGCCCGCGTTGTCCAAGGACGACGACCCGCGCATAACACCATTTGGACGAGTGATGCGCAAATACCGTCTCGACGAGATACCCCAGTTCTATAACGTGCTGAAGGGGACCATGTCGCTGGTCGGTCCGCGCCCCGAGCGGCAGTATTTCATTGACCAGATAGTCGAGCGCGCACCCGAATACCTCCTGTTGCAGAAGGTGAAGCCCGGCATCACGTCGTGGGGTCAAGTCAAATATGGCTATGCCGAGAATGTCGACGAGATGGTCGAACGCTTGCGCTACGACCTGCTCTATCTTGAGAACATGTCGATTGCGACAGATATCAAGATATTGGTTTACACGGTCCTCATCATTTTGCAGGGCCGCGGGAAGTAGTCGGGAGCGACTTGTAGATAAGATCCTGAATGTCGGTACGAATATTCATGTTCGCCAGCTTGTTGGGCGAAGAGTTGGGATGCACCCTGTTCGAAAGGAAAATGTAGACAAGGTTATACTGAGGGTCGACCCAGACCATGGTGCCTGTGAATCCGGTGTGTCCGAAGCTGGATTGCGATGCCATCGGAGTCACGTGCGAGCTGCGACCGTTAATGAGAGGCTTGTCGAACCCCAGTGCCCTGCGGTTGCCGTGCTCTGCATAGTGTCGGCTGTTGAAGGTGTTGAACGTTTTGGCGGAAACATACTGGTGTCCGTTGTAGCTGCCAGAGTCGAGCATCATCTGATAGAGCTTGAAGAGATCCGTGGCGGTAGAGAAAAGGCCTGCATGTCCGGCGACGCCACCCATGGCGGCGGCGTTGGGGTCGTGCACATAGCCGCGTAAGAGTTGCTTGCGGAACGCCTTGTCCTCCTCCGTTGGTGCAATGCGTGCGATGTCGATGCCGTGCTGCAGGGGCTGGAAGCAGGTGCTTTGCATCTGCAGCGGCGAGTAGAACTGTTGCTGCATGAAGATGTCGAGCGATTGGCCGCTTATCCTTTCAACGAGGTCGGCGAGGAGAATGAAGCCCAGGTCGCTATAGAGGTAACGTTGCTCTTTCTCCAGTTTGCTGACGGCTATTCGTAGCAGCATACCCTCTTTGAAAGAATTTTTGATATAAGTGTTGTCTCCGATTTGCGTATAGTCGTGAGGCGGGTTGTCGCCGACGTACAGGTTGCCGCTCTCTTCCGCTGTTTTCCAGTAGGCGTCGAAAGCTTTCAGACGAGCGTAGTGGCTCAGCGCCTTGCGGACGGTGATGTTTTTCTTGTTGGTACGTTTAAGGTAGGGCAAGTATTTGGAGAGCTTGTCGTCGAGAGAGAGCTTTCCGGCGTCCACCAGTTTCATCACCGCCAGGTTCGTTGCCGACACTTTGGTGAGCGAAGCCAGGTCGTAGACCGTGTTGCTGTCGACGTCGGGCGACGAGGCGTTGTAGGTCAGTTTTCCATAGCAGCGGTTGTAGACAATCTTGCCGTCCTTTGCGACAAGGATTTGGCAGCCCGGGTAGGCTTTCTGCCTGATACCCTCGTTGGCGATGGAGTCTATTTTCACGAAACATTTATCGTCCATACCCGCCTTGCGCAATTCGTCGTAGGGCGACGTTTCGGGACGTGCGACCGCTTTGAGCGAAGTACCCTCGCGGTAACCGCCTGTCGATACCGGCAGCTTACCCTCGAAAGGGCTGTCGCCCACCAGAGCAGGAGCAGTAGCCTCTACCGTCTCCGCCATGTTCTGGTAAGCCATGACGATGGCATCCGGCAGCGAGTTGCTGCACTTCGGGAACGATTCGAGGATATAGGGAGAGCCGTAGATGACCAGAACCGATTTGACATTGTCGATGGCGGCGATGCTGTTCACGAGAGCAATAGTTTCGTCCGACACGCCGTAGTTCTTTGCCGAGCTGAGGTTGCCGAAGAGCGAAATGACAACCGTTCCAGCATTGCGAATACGTTGTTCGAGTTTAGCGTCGAATTTCGTTATAGCCGTGTCGCATGCGCCCACAGCTATTTTGACCACAGGTTCATCCTTGCGCAGAGGCAGCGTATAGTCCTCGTTGAGCACCAGCGTGAGCGCTTTGGCCGCCATGCGCTGAGTTATCTCTTTGCAACGCTTTGCGTCCTCCTTCGAAGGTACAGCCAGCTTGTCCAGCCTCATCTCGGCAAGACCGCAGCGGTATTTTTCCTGCAGGATACGTTGGCAGCGATCCTCGATCATTTTGCGGAAAGCCTTGTCATGCTTGGCTTCGTGGTGCAGGGCGTCGATAGTCTTTTCCACGTCGATGGGCAGGAGAATCACGTCGCTACCAGCGCGGATGGCGCGGATAGCCCCCTCGCCGTCCTTGTAGTTGTTCGACACAGCCTTCATGTCGATGCCGTCGGTGAATATGAGCCCGTTGAAACCCATTTCCTTGCGCAGCAGCGGAGTTACAATCAGTTCCGACAGAGAGGAAGGCATGTTCAGTCGGTTGTCGTAGGCATCGACCTGGAGGTGAGCAATCATCATGCCGCGAATGCCTTTTTTCACGAGGTGCCTGAAAGGGAAGAGGTCGACGCTGTCGATATAATCCTTAGAATGTTTGATTATGGGCAAGTCGAGGTGGCTGTCGACGTCGGTGTCGCCGTGTCCCGGGAAGTGTTTTCCGACAGCGATGACACCCATGCGTTGCATAGCCAGGGCGTATAAAGCCGATTTTCGAGCCACATTCTTTTTGTTTTCGCCGAAGGAGCGGCATCCTATGACGGGATTGCGAGGATTGCTGTTGATGTCGCATACCGGAGCGAAGTTGACATGGATGCCCATTTTGCGGCATTGACGTCCCACCTCCTCTCCGAAGAGCGCAATCAGAGAGTCGTTCTTAGGCGACAGAGCGCCCATGAGCATCTGTCTTGGGAAGCTGTAGCAGTCGGAGAGTCGCATACCGAGACCCCATTCCGCGTCGATAGTGACCATGAGAGGCACCTCCGACATTTTCTGGTAGCGTCGAGTGCGCTCCAGCTGGTTTGTTGCCGTACCCTTGAAGAAGCAGACCCCTCCGACTTTCAGTTTAGAGAAGTTCTTTTCGAACTCGCGTTGCTGTTTTTTTGTCATGGTTAGCGGTACACGCACAAACATCAGTTGTCCGATTTGCTCCTCGAGCGACATGTGCGCCATCAGTTCTTCTGCCCATTGTGCTGCGCTGTTGTCAATGGTAGCAGAGGAGGATGCTTTGTTGTTGGTGCGGAAGACCTGTACATTTTTTTGAGCTTGTATCGATGAGGAGCACAAGAAGGCAAGCAGTAGGAATGTGCTTATTATCAAAGACTTTTTTTTCATTGTATGATTGTCGGGGGTGATATGGGAGATATGATTGAAAAGTGCCAGAAAGATATTATATTAAAAAAAACGTCCGGCAGAGGCTGGACGTTTTTGATGCATAATTAAGGTATAAAACCTTATTTTACGTTTTCCTTGACTTCGTTCATGAAAGACTTGGCGGGTTTGAAAGCGGGGATGTTGTGAGCAGGAACGATGACGGAGGTGTTCTTGCTGATGTTGCGTCCCGTTTTTTCAGCGCGGCGTTTGATGATGAAGCTGCCGAAGCCTCTGAGATAAACATTTTCACCACCGATCATGGCATCCTTAACTGTAGTCATGAATTCTTCGACAACTGCCAAAACGGCGACTTTTTCAATTCCGGTCTTCTCTGAAATGGAAGCTACGATTTCTGCTTTAGTCATGTTAATTCGTTTTTTGTGTTTATATTTCTGTTTTTTTTTCTCCGAATGAGAATGCAAAATTACACAATAAAAAAGAATTAGTATGAAAAAAAAGAAAAAAAAATAAAAATTTTTTATCATTTTGTTGGATGCTAATTTGTAAGTATTTGATAATTAGTATAATGTATGAATTATTAAAAATAATAAAACTTAATGGCCTAAAAAATAATCGAATAAAAATGAGATGGAAATAAGACCATAACGTGTATTTTTTGATAGCAGTCATTATTTAAACAGTCGCAAGCGCCAGTCGTGGATGGCACAAGCTCCAGTGGAGCGCGTGGAGGAGCCATGTGCGTGGCAGCCCCGTCCTACTTTCATTGCCAGTGGAGCGCGTGGAGGAGCCCCTGTGCGTGGCAGCCCCGTCCTACTTTCATTGCCAGTGGAGCGCGTGGAGGAGCCCCTGTGCGTGGCAGCCCCGTCCTACTTTCATTGCCAGTGGCACGCGTGGAGGAGCCCTGTGCGTGGCAGCCCCGTTAACCTTCACTGTAATATTCCACCAAAGACGGAAGTTTACGCATTAATTATTTTTGACATTTTATAATGATAATCTTCTTTTTTTATATATATTTGCAATTGTGAAAATAAGGATAGTTTTTGTATAATTGTTTTTATAATATAGTAATAATCAACAGGTAAATACCTATAGATGTTTTTTTATGTGTATACACTGGTTGTCGACAACCAGATTGTGGACAGTAAGCGAATGGATGGCACAAGTGCCAGTGGCACGCGTGGAGGAGCCTTGTGCGTGGCAGCCCCGTTAACCTTCACTGTTTTCCAAAAGGGTATATTACACTGGTTGTTGAGAGCGAAGACCGTTTAATGGCAAAGAAAATTGTGCAATTATGAAAAGGGGAAAAACCGTTTGTTGAATCGTGTTTATGAATAGGAATAATAGATATTGTCGTGTAGTACTGATTGTTGTGTTCCTGATGCTGCCTTTGATGAGAGCGTGGTGTCAGGGTCGTTCGACGATGGGAACAGACTTTTGGTTCTCGTTCATGAAGGGTAGGATAGAGGCGGGGATGAGTGTAGCCATAACAGGCATCCGTGCTTGTACGGGGACGATAAGCAATCCGAATACGGGTTGGAGTGAGGGGTTTTCGGTGCCGGCAGGCTCGAGCGTTATCGTCAATATCGATACGTCGGACTGCTATAATTACCAGTCGGGTCGGACGGTGGGCAAGGGTATCCATATCACGACGACGGACACCGTTTCGGTCTACGCGAGCAATTTCCTGCCGACCTCGTTCGATGTCTCGTTTATTCTGCCTACTCCGTCGCTTTGCAACGACTATATTGTACAGACGTTCGAGTCGTGGCGTCCCTACAATCCGTCGGAGATACTTGTTGTCGGGGTGGAGGATTCGACGGTAGTGACGATAGAGCCGACGTCGTCGTCGGTGGGCATAACTGGGGGTGGACCCATCACGAGGGTGCTGGATGCGGGAGAGTGTTTTTTCATGCAGAGTGTGACACCGGGAGACTATAGCGGGACGCATATATATACTACCAGTGACAAGCGAATAGCTGTATTCAACGGGCATGAATGTGCCCATGTCCCTTCGCCGACGGGCAGCTACTGCGACCACCTTTTCGAGCAGTGCCTGCCTACGGTCTATTGGGGTCGCACGTTTGTGGCGACGATGACGGCGAACCATTCGGGCGACTTGGTGAAGGTCACTGCGGGGAGCGACGGCTGCGAGGTTTTCGTGAACCTACAGAGTGTGGCTGTGCTCGATGCGGGCGAGAGTTATAGCTTCGCGATGACGGGTACGGATTATTTCAAATATATCCAAACGACGCAGCCGTCGATGGTGAACATGTATATCATGAGCAAGAATGTGGCGGGTCCGGACGGCGATCCGTCGATGATACTGCTGCCTCCGGTAGAGCAGCAGATCGGCGATGTGGTCTTTTTGAGCTATAATAATCCAAACCAGCTGACGAACTCGCACTATATCAATATTGTCACGGAAACGAGCAATGCGGGTAACATCTATCTGGACGGGGCTCCGATAGGAGTGTCCAATTTCCATAGCATTGTTATTGGCGGCTATGTCAACAGTGTATACTCATACGCCCGTGTGATGGTGTCTGCCGGCAGCCACCATCTGTACAGCACTGGTGCGACGGGCTTTGTGGCGCATGCTTACGGTGTGGGCAACAACGAAAGCTATGGCTATGCGTTGGGTTTTTCGCTCAATGCTATCGCCAATAGAATAGTTATCAACGGCAATGTGCTTAATGACGGCGACACGGTCCGTCTGTGCCGCAACGCTTCGCTCACGGCGTACAGCTTTCTGCAACGAGATGTGGACGGTTGGTATTTGACTTCGTTGTCGGCCGAGCCGACGGCGCACCACGAAAACGAAGACGAAAACGAAAACATTGAAGTCTCGTCGGATGATACGCTGACGATAAGCGACTTGTCTGCGACGCCCGACACTTTAAGGCTCAGGGTTTTGCTGTCGGATGAGGGATTGTGTGGGGGTGGTGTCGATACGGTTGCGTGTGTACTGCTATTCAGCGACACGTCGTTGACGATGATGGACAGTGTGACGTGCGGGTCGTTCTACTGGAATGGCATATACTGTAGCGGCGACAGTGTCTACACTTACACTACAACAAATGCTGCAGGTTGCGACAGTTTGACGACAATGTCGCTCACTTTCGAGGATCTGATTGATGTTTTTGAGCCGTTGGGGGGATGCGACAGCATGACGATTGACGGGGTGTCGTATAGTGAAGGCGACACTGTTTATGTCGGGCGTCGACAATCCGAATCGGGATGCGACACTAATGTGTGGGGCGTGGTGCACATCCATCCGTCCTACCATCGCGACGATATACGTATCATTACGTTGGGCGACAGTATGCTGTGGATTGACGGGAACTATTATTTCCGGCCGACAGACGGGCCTACGGTGTATTACCAATCGGTCGATGGATGCGATAGTGTGATAAGACTGGTGCTGCTTGTCGACACACCATACGTACCACCGTCACCGCCGCCTATCGACACGACTGTTGTGGTCGAAACGGTAGACAGTATGGCTATATGGGTGCCTAATGTTTTCACTCCGGACGGTAATACCAACAATCACTTCCGAGTGTTCTCGTACGATGTGACGGAGATGCGAGTCTTCATTTTCCGTCGCAACGGTTTGCAGATTACGGAGTTCGATGGCCTTACGGGGGCCTGGGACGGAACCTATCGCGGCATTGCGTGTCCGCAAGAGACGTACACTTATTGTATTGTGTATCGTACTGCTGCGCGGCCTCAGATTTCGCAACGTAAAGTCGGCACGGTGACTTTGCTCCGATGAAACGAAGACGAAGACGAAAACGAAGACGAAGACAACTTTGTACGATAAGGAAGGTGGAGAATGAAAATAAAAGTGTATATTTGCAAAAAATAATAGAATAAGGATATGAATATTACTGTCTCAAAAACAGCGTTATCGTTGCGCGTTGTTGTGATTGATTTGTTTATTTTGGGCATGGTTTGCCTGATTCCGTCGGTTTCGCACGCAGTGGCGTTTCCGCTGTATAGGCTTAATCCTATGCTTTTGTGCCTGCTGGGGTCGATGCTGCTGGTGGGCAATCGTGCCAATGCTTACGTGCTGGCGGTATTGATGCCGACGGTGTCGATGCTGGTGACGGGTATGCCGTTGTTTGCGAACTATGTATGTATGGTTCCTGAGCTGTTGGTGACTGTTGGGTTGCTGACGTTCATGGAGAGGCGTACGAATGTGTTTATGGCTGCTGTTGTGGCTGCTGTTGTGGGGAAGGTGGTCTTCTACTCGCTGCGGGCCTTGTTGTTTGCGCCTGCAGTGCTGGTGGGGACGAGTGTGTGGCTGCAGCTGGCGGTGATAGTGGTGGCTGCAGGACTGTATTGGAAAGTGACTTCGTACGAAAACGAAAACTAAAACTAAAACTAAATCTCCTGCTCGCTGACGCGAGCGAGATCTTGTAGATCTTGTAGATTAATATGGCTCGATCAAAAACGGAAAACGGAAAGTAAATCTCCTGCTCGCTGACGCGAGCGAAATCTTGTAGATCTTGTAGATTATTTCGCCGACGGCGAAAATGCTGACGCAGATATCATTTTACTTTATTATTTTATCATCACTAACCTATAACCTTTAACCTTTAACCTTTAAACCCTTTAACCTTTAACCTTTAACCTTTAAACCCTATAACCCTTTAACCCTTTGTACCATGCGAGAGAGGAGTTTTGACAGGTCGCTGATGTATAAATTGCGTTTGGTTGCTGCCTACCGTGATGTTGTGCGGAGTCATGTGCCCTTTGTTTTCGAGAGGTATGTGGAGCGTTTTGGGCGCTGTCAGCAGGCGGCTGCGCAGCGGCTTCTTCCGAAATGGGAGGCTGCGGGTCGCGGCGGGGCTCCGATTGAGGTTGCTTTTTTGTTGACGGTTCCTGGCATGTGGAAGGTGGACTACCTCTTCAAGGCGATGCTGGAAGATGGGCGTTTCCATCCATACGTGGTGGTTTGTCCATATAGTGTCTACAAGGGTTTCAGTGCGGAGGAGGTTGAGGCTACGTTGCGTCGCACGGAGGATTTTTTGGCGGAGAAGGGGTATGAGTATGTTGTGCCGCGCGACGAGGGGGGCCGTTGGATGGACATCAAGAAGTCGCTTGGTCCGGACATTGTGTTTTTCACTACGCCGTACAAGGATATTCCGCCGCAGTATTTCGTATACCATTTCCGCGACACGTTGACGTGCTATGTGTCGTACGGGTTCACGTCGCTCAATACGTTGAAGGTGAATTTCGACCTTATATTCCACAATCTGGTGGGAATGTATCTGCTGGAGACGGAGCGTCATAGGGAGATGGCTGTAGAGAATGCGCGCAACGGTGGTGCCAACACGGTGGTGACGGGCTATCCGGGGACGGAGGTGTTTCTGCGCGAGGACTACCATCCAGCCTGTAACTGGAAGCGGCAAGAGAAGCCCAAGAAGCGTGTCATCTGGGCTCCGCACCACACGATTGACAAGACCATTGAGCTTTCGACGTTCTTGCTGCATTGCGACGACATGGTGGAGCTGGCGCAAAAATACAGTGATGAGATACAATGGGCGTTCAAGCCGCACCAGCTGTTGAAATTCAAGCTTCAGCAGCTGTGGGGCATGGAGCGTACGGAGAACTACTACCGCAAATGGGCGGAGATGGAGAACACGCAGATTGAGGAGACATCGTATGTGGACCTCTTCTTGACGTCGGATGCGATGATACATGACTGTGGCTCGTTCACCACGGAATATCTGTTCACTCACAATCCTGTGATGTACCTGACGCACGATGCGCACTTCAGGGAGCGCTTCAACGCGTTCGGACTGGAGGCGTTCGAGTGCCACTACAGGGGTGGTGGTCTGGAGGATATCGAGGCGTTTCTGCGCGACGTGGTGGTGGGCGGCAATGATCCGAAGCGGCAGCAGAGGATGGATTTTTATGACAAATACCTGAAACCCATTGACGGGAAAATGCCGTCGCAGATGATTATAGAAGCAATAGAGAAGAAACTGAAAACGAAAACAAAACTTTAACGTTAACCTTAACTTTAACTTCAGATACAATTACCCTTCAACGTTAACCTTAACCTTAACCTTAACTTCAGATACGAAAAACTAAAACAAAACTTTAACGTTAACTTTAACCTTAACTTTAACTTCAGATACAATTACCATTCAACGTTAACCTTTAACCTTTTAACCCTATAACCTTTAACCCCTTATTTGAACACGAATATCACGAATTGAACGAATATTTACTTGGTCTCTATCTTCGCGAATGGTCGCACACGACCATCGAATTACACGAATTTTTTTTGGTCGCTGCGCTCAAAATCGCTCGAAAATCGTTTTGAAAATCTTTCAAAAGAGAATTTTTAAAAAAGTAAAATTTTAACCTTCAAACCCTCAAACCCTCCCTGCCTGCTTGCAGGCCTGCGACCGAAGTGGAGCAAACCTTTAACCTTTAACCCTAAAACCCTTCAAACCCTTATTTGAACACGAATATCACGAATTGAACGAATATTTACTTGGTCTCTATCTTCGCGAATGGTCGCACACGACCATCGAATTACACGAATGTAGCTGTCCTCTTTAACCTTTAACCTTTAAACCCTATAACCCTATAATCCTTTAACCTTTAACCTTAAAACCCTTTAACCTTTAACCTTTAAACCCTAAAACCCTTTAACCTTTCAAACCTTTTAAATAATGTATACTTTATTATTACTTTCGGGTGGTGTGGGCACGCGCATGCAGAATGCTGTTCCGAAGCAGTATCTTCTGCTGGCAGGCAAGCCTGTCATTATGCACATCCTGGAACGTGTGGACCAGATCGACTCGATATCAGATATGGTCATTGTCTGTGCTCCGGAGTATGAGTCACATATCAAGCAGATGCTGCAGCAGTATGGTGTGGTCAAGCCAGTACGTTTTGCACCGGCAGGGGCTACGAGGCAGCAGTCGGTATTCAATGGTTTGCGCCTCGTCGAATCGGAGGATGTTATACTGCATGAGTCGGCGCGTCCCTTTGTGAAGGTGGAGGATTTCGAGCGGCTGATAGGAGCTTCGCATCGCAACGCCACGTTCGGAACGAGTATACCTTTTACGGTTGTCAAGGGGCACGAGCGTTTTGAGGGTCTTCTGACGCGTTCGGAGCTGGTCAACGTGCAGCTGCCGCAGAAGTTCGAGACGCGTCTGCTGAAGGAGGCTCACAAGAAGGCCATCGAGGAGGGTCGTGAGTTTACGGAGGATGGTAGTATGATATTTCATTATTTTCCAGACACGTATGTCGAGATTTGCGAGGGTATGGACTACGACATCAAGCTGACGACGCGCATCGACATGCTTGCTGGCGAGCAGATATACGACGACGTATTCAGAAGGAGGAAATAGACTATGGGAACATGTGTTATCACCGGCGCTGGTTCTGGTATCGGCAAGGCGACGGCAATAAAGTTGTCGGAATGCGGCTATTTTGATTCGTTTGCTTTGGTGGGCCGCAACCAGAGTGACTTGGAGGCCACTCGCGACAGTATGGGTGCTCATGCCAGCAATGTCCGGATTTTCAATATCGACCTCTCGTATCCGGAACGTATTCCGGAGGTTGTGTCTGCAATTGTCGAGCAGATGGGGCACATTGAATGCCTGCTGAACATTGCCGGATATACCGACCCGACGCCGCTGCTGGCCACATCGCTCGAGAGTTTTGAGCTGACATATAAGGTGAATGTGTTTGCTCCTTTCATGTTCATGAGGGAGTGTGTGAAATACATGAAGCAGCGAGGCGGCAAAATACTCAATGTTGCTTCTACGGCGGGTATGACTCCGCGTCCGGGATGGCTGAGCTATGCGTCGTCGAAGGCGGCGCTCATCTCGATGTCGGACACGCTGACGGCGGAGCTGTCGGAGTACGGCATTATGGTGTACTGCGTCTCGCCAGGACGCTGTGCCACCAAGTTGCGTCGCCGTCTGGCTCCGGAAGAGGATCCTTCGACGATTATGCAACCGGAGGATGTGGCCGAGGTCATCTGTCGGCTTGTGAATCCATCGGAGGCATGCCTCGATGGGCAAAATATTGTAATACGTAAAGTTATAAAGAAGTGATGTACGATTTTCTTATTGTTGGTGCGGGATTGTACGGCTCGGTTTTCGCGCGCCAGGCTACAGATAAGGGCTACAAATGCCTCGTCGTGGAGCGACGTTCGCATATTGGCGGAAATTGCTATACGGAGGATATTGCGGGTATCAATGTTCACCTATACGGTGCCCACATTTTCCACACGAAGGACGAGCGAGTATGGCAGTACATGAACCGGTTCTGCCGTTTCAACAATTACGTCAACAGCCCGATTGCCAACTTCAACGGCGAGTTATACAATCTGCCGTTCAATATGAACACGTTCTGCAAGTTGTGGCCCGATGTGCATACACCCGACGAGGCGCGTCAACGCATTGCCGAGCAGCGCATTGATGTCGAATCGCCCCGCAACCTCTACGAGCAGGGAATGAAACTGGCAGGACGCGACATATTCCTGAAGCTGATTAAGGGCTATTCCGAGAAGCAGTGGGGCAGACGGGCAGAGGAGATTCCGGCTTTCGTGTTGCGCCGCGTTCCGTTGCGTTTCACGTTCGACAACAATTATTTCAACGACCCGTACCAGGGCATCCCTATCGGTGGATATACAAAGGTTTTTGAGAAGTTGCTCGACGGCGTCGAGGTGCGCCTCAATTGCGATTTCCTTGCCGAGAGGGATTCGCTCATGGCGATGGCCGACCGTGTGGTATATACGGGTCCGATTGATGCGTACTTCGGCCATCGGCTTGGCAATCTGGATTTCCGCTCGCTGAGGTTCGACCACAAGTTGATGAAAGGTGTGGACAACTATCAGGGCAATGCCGTATTCAACTATACCGATGCCGAAACGCCTTATACGAGAATCATAGAACACAAGCATTTCGAGTTCGGCCAACAGCCCGATACGGTCGTTACATACGAATATCCCAAACAATGGGTGCCGGGCGACGAGCCTTATTATCCCGTCAATGACGACCGCAACAACCAACTCGTCGACGAATACCGTAAACTTTCCGAAAAAGAGAGCAAGGTGTGGTTCGGCGGACGCTTGGGCGAGTACCGTTACAACGATATGGACCAGACCGTTGCGCATGTCCTTGACCACCCATGGCTGAATTAGAGCGGAGAACGAAGATGTGAGATGTGAGAACTGAGAACTGAGAACTGAGAACTGAGAACTGAGAACTGAAACCCTTCAAACCCTTTAACCCTATAACCCTTTCGTTTTCGTACGGAATATCAGAACAAACAATGTCACACAAGAATTTAGATAAACTGATAGTAATTGGAGACCGTGTCCTGATTCAGCAAGGGACGGCATCGCAACGCACCAAGAGCGGGCTTTACCTTCCGGCCGGTTACCAGGACAAGGAAGAGATACAGTCGGGCTACATCCTCAAGTGCGGTCCGGGCTATGCTTTGCCGAATATGAACGATGACGAGCCGTGGAACCCCAAGGACAACGGGCCGCGCTATCTGCCGTTGCAGGTGCAGCCGGGCGACCTGGCCCTGTTCGTGCAGAAAAGTGCCGTCGAGATAAAATATGAGGGCGAAAAATATTATATAGTACCTCAAAGTGCAATACTACTCGTCGAACGCGACGAATTCTGAATTAAGAACTGAGAACTGAGAACTGAGAACGGAGAACGGAAAACGGAAAGCTATACCCCTATAACCTTTTAACCCTATAACCCTTTAACCCTAAAACCCTATAACCCCTTATTTGAACACGAATATCACGAATAATTATTTTGGTCGCTGCGCTCAAAATCGTTCGAAAATAGTTTTAAAAATCTTTCATATTTTTTGAACACGAATATCACGAATTGAACGAATATTTACTTGGTCTCTATCTTCGCGAATGGTCGCACACGACCAACGAATTACACGAATGTAGCTGTCCTCTTTAACCCTTTAACCTTAACCTTAACCTTAACTTTAAACCCTAAAACCCTATAACCCTATAACCTTTTAACCCTAAAACCCTTTAACCTTTTAACCCTTATATATAATGACTTCAAACGAAATACGTACCCAATTCCTTAAATTTTTTGAATCTAAGAATCATCATATCGTACCGTCGGCCCCGATGGTTGTGAAGAATGACCCGACGCTTATGTTCTGCAATGCAGGCATGAACCAGTTCAAGGATATTTTTCTCGGCAATGCCCCTGCTCAATACCCGCGCGTGTGCGATTCGCAGAAATGCTTGCGCGTCAGTGGAAAACACAACGACCTGGAAGAGGTGGGCCACGATACATATCACCACACGATGTTCGAGATGCTTGGAAACTGGAGCTTTGGCGACTACTTCAAGAAGGAGGCCATAGCATACGGCTGGGAGTTCCTCACCGATGTGATGAAAATCGACAAGCGTAACCTGTATGTCACCGTGTTCGGAGGCGACGAAAAGGAGGGCTTGGGTATGGATACCGAAGCCTACGAGCTCTGGAAAGCGCATGTGCCGGAAGACCACATCCTTAAAGGTTCGAAGAAAGACAATTTCTGGGAGATGGGCGAACAGGGGCCCTGCGGTCCTTGCAGCGAGATTCATGTGGACCTGCGCGACGATGCAGAAAAAGCCAAATTGCCTGGTGCACAGCTCGTCAACAAGGACAATCCTCTCGTCATCGAAATCTGGAACCTCGTCTTCATGCAATACAACCGACTGGCCAACGGAACCCTCGAGCCGCTGAAGGCCAAACATATCGACACGGGAATGGGTTTCGAGCGTCTCTGCATGGTGATGCAGGGCAAAAAATCGAACTATGACACCGATATTTTCCAACCATTGATTCAGGAACTTGCAACGAAGTCGGGCTTCAAGTATGGCGACAACGAGCAAGCTGATGTCGCCATGCGCGTCTGTGCCGACCATCTGCGTGCCGTCAGCTTCTCGATAGCAGACGGCCAGCTGCCCTCCAATGCAAAAGCCGGATACGTAATCCGCCGAATCCTCCGTCGCGCTGTGCGTTACGGCTATACCTTCCTCGGCTTCAAGGAACCGTTCCTCCACACGCTCGTGCCGACCCTCGTCGGCCAGATGGGTGCACAGTTCCCAGAACTGGCCAAGCAGCAGGAACTTGTGGTGCGTATTATACAGGAAGAAGAGCAGTCGTTCCTCAGAACACTGTCGAATGGCATACTGAAATTTGAGAACTATATTGCTAAAGCATCCGAGTGCGAGACGACATGCGAAGCATGTGAGCAGAAGGTGAAAGTCGAAAAGGTTATCGACGGAGCCTTTGCTTTCGAGCTGTTCGACACCTACGGTTTCCCGATCGACCTCACGCAACTTATGGCCTCCGAGAAAGGATGGAGCGTCGACATGGAAGGATTCTCGAAGGGACTTGCCCAGCAGAAAGACCGCAGCCGCGCAGCAGCAAAAACCGAAAACGACGACTGGGTGGAGATTGTGCCCAACGTCGAACAGGAATTTGTCGGGTATGATGAACTTGTGTGCGACGTGCACATTGTCCGCTACCGTCATGTGCGTACCAAGGACCGTGAATTCTACCAGCTTGTTTTCGACCGCACGCCCTTCTATGGTGAAGGTGGCGGACAGGTGGGCGATGTCGGAACCATCGGACACGGCAACGAGGTGCTCCCGATAGTTGACACAAAGAAAGAAAACAATCTGATTGTACATATCGTAACTAAGCTTCCTTCAGACCTGAAGGCCACATTCAAAGCCGAGGTGGACCGTTGCCGCCGTTTTGCCATCCAGTGCAACCATAGTGCTACACACTTGCTCCATAAGGCGTTGCGTAATGTGCTTGGAACTCATGTCGAACAGAAAGGTTCGCTCGTCGACGACCAGCGCCTCCGTTTCGACTTCTCGCACTTTGCAAAGCTCACCAAGGAGGAAATCCGTGAAATTGAGAAGCAAGTCAATATCGACATTTGGCATGCCATACCCCTTGAAGAGCATCGTGCAATGCCCATCGACGAGGCTCGCAAACTCGGTGCAATGGCACTGTTCGGAGAAAAATACGGCGACAAGGTGCGTGTGATTAAATTTGGCGACAGTGTTGAATTCTGTGGCGGAACGCATACAGACAATACTGGTCACATCGGCTCGCTGCGCATTGTAAGTGAGGGAGCTGTTGCTGCCGGTATGCGTCGTATCGAGGCTGTAACCGGTGGCGGTGCAGCGCGTTATGTCGACAGCCTGCAAGACCAGCTCGAAGCAGCAAAAGGACTATTGAAGAATCCCAAAGACCTCGCCGTCGCCATCGAACGCCTGCAGGATGAGAACGCTCAGCTGCGCAGCCAGATTGCATCGTTCCAAAAGGAAAGAGTGGCTTCGATATGCGGTTCGCTGTCGTCCGAGTTGAGCAAGGACATGCTGGTTGCCAAGCGGATGGATTGCGACCTCATGCAACTCAAGGATGGTGTCATGCAGTTGCGCAACGACAATCCCGACATGGCCCTTGTGCTTGGCAGTGTGGTGGCCGACAAGCCCCAGCTGATGATATGTCTTGGACAGAACCGCATCGATTCCGGTCTTGATGCAGTGGCCATCGTGCGTGCATCGGGCAAGGAAATACAGGGTGGCGGCGGCGGACAGCCCGCATACGCTACCGCAGGAGGCAAGAACCCTGACGGCCTCGACCGTGCCATTGCTCTTGCTGTTGAGATGATAAACAAACGATAGCATCGTCGTTCGGAAAAAATGGACACAAAACCAACATCGCCCGCAATAGGAGGCCTGATAGAGGGAACACTTCGACGTTACCATATCGAGTCGGTAGTGTCGGAAACCTCCTCAGGTACAGTCTATCGAGCCTTTGCCCGGAGTGATTCGGGCAAAGGCTTTATAAGACGTTATTATGCAATTGTTTCCATGCCGGAAGATGTGTCGGTGGTGGATTTTGACCAAACGCTGCAGTACAGCCTGTTGGCTGCACCGATGCCGCTCCATGTGGAGGAGGAACTCCAGGACGGCGAGCGAAAGATGGTTGTGGTTGCAAAAGGGGCAGAGCGTCGCCGCTTAGGCAAGTTGCTCAGGCCGCTGCACAATCATGGGTATCTGATGCTGCTGTTGACAGCCTTGATTCTGATTTTGTTGATAGTGCGTTATTTCAGCACGTGACAGCGGTGGAAATGCGCTATTTCTCGACCGACAGCTTTGTGAAGACAGCTTCCGGCACATCGCGGTCGTTGTAATGGTAGTTGCATTCGGCTTCCGAATGGCCGGGGTCCAAGTATATTCTTCCTGATATCTTGTCGCCGCTATGGAGCATCCTGTCGGAACCGTAAATGACAACCACGTTTTGGAATTGCTGCATTTCGCGTGTGGTGTAGTCGCCCCCTATGGTGTCCGGACTTGTAAGGGCCACGGCATAACCGATTTCCGAGATGCCGTTGCACATCTCGTAGTCAACGACTGAGCCTGTAAAATCGAAATCTTCGTAATTTTTGCATGATGCAAAGACGGTGAACAGCAGTGCGACAAAAAGAAAGGAACGTTTCATTGTTTGTGTTTTTGGGGCGTGAAGAAATTTTTGTGCAGTTTGTGTGTGTTTGGAAACTATCATGAGTTTCGGGAAATCAGCTGATTCCGAACTCGCGCAAAGCCGAGTTGAGGGAGGTCTTTTTGTCGGTACTCTCTTTGCGCTGTCCGATGATAAGCGCACAGCTTACGGAGTAGTCGCCTGCCGGAAAATGCTTGAGGTAGCTGCCGGGAATCACCACGCTGCGAGGAGGCACATAGCCGCTGTAGTAGACGGGCTCGGAATTGCTGACGTCGATGATGTGGGTGCTGCCGGTTATTACGGTGTTGGCACCAAGCACGGCTTCGGCACCGATGTGAGCACCCTCAACCACGATGCTGCGGGAACCGATGAAGCAGTGGTCTTCGATGATGACAGGTGCTGCCTGTACGGGTTCGAGAACGCCGCCGATTCCGACACCGCCACTAAGGTGTACGTTTTTGCCGATTTGGGCACAGCTGCCTACTGTGGCCCACGTGTCGACCATCGTCCCGGAATCGACGTAAGCTCCGATGTTGACGTACGACGGCATCATGACAACACCGGGTGCAAGGTATGACCCATATCGCGCTGTGGCCGGAGGAACAACCCTTACACCTTGCGAGGCATAGTCTCTTTTGAGTGGTATTTTGTCATGATATTCAAACGGTCCGGCTTCAATGGTCTGCATGCCGCACATGGGAAAATATAGCAGAACGGCTTTCTTGACCCACTCGTTGACATGCCACTGCGTGCCATCGGATTGGGCTACACGCAGCAGACCTTTGTCGAGCTGGCTAATGACGTCGTTGACGGCCTCTTTTACTTCGGTATTGTTGAGCAACTCGCGGTTTTCGAATGCATTTTCAATGAGTTCTTGTTGTGTCATCTATTTTTTTTCAATAATTTACAATAAAAACGTTTTTTTTGAGTAATTACAAAAATACTAATTTAAATTGTTATTAGGTAAACAAATTACTTAAATAAAAACTCTGCCTTGAGATGAAAACGCGTAAAATATTGTATATTTGTATTTTCGTTCTGTCGATGTGCCCGCTGGGGACTATTCTGCCGGCGCAGAACAAGGACGTCATGAGTGCGTATGAGCGCAATATGCAACCTCTTGTCGAAAAAATCAAGGATGCTCCGACAGACAACGAACGATATAATGCCAATGAGCAGTTTGTGCAATTGATGGACGAAGCCCTCCATGTGGATGAGTCGTTCTATTGGGATTGGAATTTCGGGAATTACGTGTCGGTACTCACCTCGAGCGACCGCCAATTCCGCATCATCACGTGGCCGGTGGTACGCGATAACGGCGAATACGAGTGCTTCGGGTTCGTCCAGTCGTATAGCGAAAAGTCGGGAGGCTACGATGTCTATATACTTAACGACAAGTCGGACGAACTCATCTCTGTCAACGAAGTCGTTTTAGGACCCGAAAACTGGTTGGGCAGTGTATATCAGGAGCTTGTCGAAACCAAATATGACGGGAAAGTTTTTTACACACTATTGGGTTGGACAGGTGTCAACGCTTTGACGCAACGCAAAGTCATCGAACCCATATTGTTCCGTTCCAGCAGCTCGCGGCCCCAGTTTGGGCAAGCCCTGTTCCGTCGCGAGAAGAACCTTCGCCGTGTGGTTCTGGAGTATTCGCGCAATGCCATGGTCAATGTCCGCTTCGACGAACAGATTGTACGGACATACGAGAACAAGAAAATCAAAAAGAACGGACGCACAATCAATATGCAGGTGCCTCATGAGGAGAAGATGAAGATGATCCTCTTCGACGAGATAGCCCCGATGCTTCCGGGAATGGAGGGTCTGCCTCAATACTATGTGCCAACGGGTGCAGAGCAGGCGTATGTCTTTGTAAACGGCCGTTGGGAGCTTCGCGACAGCGCTCAGGGGCGCCTCTCGGACCAGAAACTGAACAAAGAATTTGAGCCTCTTCCTAAGTCTGCTCCAACTTATCAGGTCGACAAATGATTTTTATTGCTATCTTTGCATTCTGAACAGAAAAAGCTGATGTGTTGAAAGGTGTTGTTTTAGAAAATATTAACAGTCCGGAGGACCTTCGCAAACTGCCTATTTCCGATTTGTCGGAGTTGGCATTGGAGTTGCGTGACTATATTATAGATACACTTTCCACCCATCCCGGCCATCTGGCATCGTCGCTTGGCACCGTTGAACTCTGCGTGGCATTGCATTACGTTTTCAATACACCCGACGACAAGATTGTCTTTGACGTAGGCCATCAGGCATACGCGCACAAGATACTCACCGGCCGTCGCGATGTATTTCCTACAATCCGCACCTATGGCGGTATCAGCGGTTTCCCGAGGATGGACGAAAGTCCGTACGACGCTTTCGGGACAGGCCATTCGTCCACTTCGATATCTGCTGCTCTGGGAATGGCTACTGCTTCTAAACTGCAAGGGAACACAAACCGTCAGCATATTGCCGTCATTGGCGATGGCTCGATGACCGGCGGCGAAGCTTTTGAGGCTCTTAACAATGCTGGCGTTTCAAAATCAAATATCCTGGTTGTGCTTAACGACAACGGTATCTCGATAGACAAGGCCGTGGGCGGACTGAGCCGTTACCTTGTAAAAATCACTACGTCGGAACAATACAACAAAATCAAGGAGAGTGTTTGGCGTCGCACGGGCGGAGACAAGCGTCAATCGTGGGGCAGGAATTTTTTCTCGAAATCGTTGGCGGCCCTCAAATCGTCGCTTCTCGACGGAGCAAACTTGTTCGAGTCGCTTGGATTCCGATATTTCGGACCAGTCGACGGACACGATACACAGCAACTTGTCGAAGTGCTTTCGCAGCTCAAACAACTCAATGGTCCTAAGCTTCTGCACATAGTCACTACAAAAGGTAAAGGACTGAAAGCAGCCGAGAACAATCCGGTCACATATCATGCTCCGGGACGTTTCGATGTCGAGACGGGCAAACAGCTGAAAAGCAGCAGTACCAACCAGCCGCTGAAGTATCAGGATGTTTTTGGGCACACTATCATTGAGCTGGCCCGCAAAAACGACAAGATTGTCGGCATAACGCCGGCAATGCCTACGGGTTGTTCGCTCAACATGATGATGGAGTGTATGCCCGACAGAGCATTCGATGTGGGCATTGCAGAACAACATGCAGTCACCTTTGCCGCAGGTTTGGCGGCACAGGGCATGATTCCGTTCTGCAACATTTATTCGTCGTTTATGCAACGAGCATACGATCAGGTTATTCATGATGTTGCGCTGCAGCGGTTGCATGTGGTCATGTGTCTTGACCGGGCAGGAATTGTCGGTGAGGACGGTTCGACTCATCATGGTGTATTCGATATCGCTGCATTCCGTCCTGTACCAAATCTGACGATATGTGCCCCGATGGACGAACACGAGCTTCGTGACATGATGTTCACAGCCCAGACCGACGAATGCGGGCCGATTATGATACGTTATCCGCGAGGAGCTTCGGTACATGCCGAGTGGGAAAACGAGATGCACGCTCTCGAGATAGGTAAGGGACGTTGTCTTGCAGAAGGGGAGAGGGTGGCAATCCTTTCGATAGGGCACATCGGCAATGAAGCAGCGAAGGCCGTTGCGGCTCTGGCTGAGAAGGACATCAGGATTGGCCACTACGATATGCGTTTTGTGAAGCCTCTCGATACTGGTATCTTGGACCATGTCGCACAACATTATGCTCATGTGGTCACTGTCGAGGACGGTTGTCTGGAAGGCGGATTTGGAAGTGCGGTGCTGGAATACTACCAGCAACGCCGCGCGTCGGAGCCGTCATTCGTTGAACCGGTTGTGACAAGGCTCGGCATACCTGACAAGTTCATAAGACACGGATCCGTCGAACAGTTGCACAGTGACTGTGGAATTGATTGTCAATCAATACTATCATTGTTGAACACGATCTTGTCATGAAACGTTTACTTCTCCTGCTGTCCGTCTTGCTGTTGGCCCAATATGCCAATGCTTTTGATTTTGTGAAAAAAGTAGGAGGATCGAATCTGTTTTTCTCTATCGAACACATGCCTCCTGTCGACGGGAAAGGTACAGTAAGTGTTTCGGCATACGAGTCGGAGATGATGCGCATTATGGGTGCATCATCCTCTGTCAAAGGCCGATTGGTGATTCCTTCGGAGGTCGTGTACGATGGCGAACGCTATATAGTCACATCTGTCGAGCCACACGCCTTTGCCTCGTGCGAGCGTCTGTTGGCCGTTACGTTGCCGCACACTATTGTCAATGTTGGGGATGCGGCTTTCGACAAATGTCCTAACCTGAAGTCTGTGGCATTGGAGTGCGACAGCGTGCAGATTGCGTTGTCGGCTTTTGCCGGATGCGACATGCTGGACAGCCTTGTGATACACGACAAAGTCCGCTACATATCGCAATTTGCATTCAGCAGTGTCAAGAGCCTGAAAGAGATTGTGCTATTGTCGGAAAACGTCTCGTCGATGCAAAGCCTGTTCTACGCGTGCGAATCCCAAGCCAAGCTGACGGTCGGCCCTGCAGTGGCAGTCGTTCCACAGTTCCTGTGTTTCTGTTTTTACGGTCTGCAAGAGGTTGAGTTTGCAGGTGACAATCCGCATTCGGCAGTCATAGACCAATATGCGTTCACCAATTGCACATCGTTGCGCATGCTGCATTTGCCGCCGAGCGTAGGTGTCATCAAGTCTAATGCATTCTCTTATTGCAGTTTTCAGTTGCTTGAGTTTAATTCAGACATGCCTCCAATTCTGGACGAAACGCCTTTCTATGGAGTCGACTCGTCGACAAATGTCACTATCCCTTGCGGGAGCCGTCAAAACTATTTGAATTCTGCAATAGGAAAACGTTTCCACAATGTCGCGTATCCGCGTGGATGCCCAAGCGACCCGATGGTGCAGGAGGTTGTCTATATTCATGATACTGTTTGGATTCACGACACCCTGTATTTGCCGGAAAGCATGTTCCGCGACAAACTTGAACCCCCGACTGACGAAGGCAGCATGTACGACCATGTGGAGACGGACACAGAACAAATTGTTGGTGATGACGACCCGCAGGACTGGATTTTTATTGAAGGAAGGATTCTTCGCATTGAAAAGGCTGCTCGGCTTGCGGGGACGGCAATTCGCGTATACGACGAACGTGGCGACCTGCTCATTGACGACAGGATGCCGCCGTCGTATCGTGCTGACAATTACTATCTCAAGATGCCAGGCCGAAAACGTTATTTCCTGATTGTAGGTACATTGGATGCAATAAGCGTGGATGTGATGCACCAAAGGATAGGCTTGTGAAAAAAAAATTTTGCCAATCCAAATTCTTGTTGTAATTTTGTAATTCATAGTTTTTTATTATGCCGTTGTGTATTAGCGACATAGGCGAAAATTAATGAATTTGTTTATGTAAAAATTATAATAATAATAAATAAATATAAAAATTATGACACCTTCACACATTGAACACATTGGTATCGCAGTTACCAATCTGGATGAAGCCATCAAGTACTGGGAAGATGTGATGGGCCTCAAGTGCTACGCTATCGAGGAGGTCACAGACCAGAAAGTCAAGACGGCTTTTTTCAAAATCGGAGACGTGAAAATCGAACTTCTCGAACCCACATGCCCTGAAAGCACAATAGCCTCTTTCATTGAGAAGAATGGCGGTAAGGGCGGCATGCATCACATCGCTTTTGCTGTCGAAGACACCGACCAGGCCCTCAACGAATGCAAGGAGAAAGGTGTCCGCCTCATCGACCAGCAGTCGCGCGGCGGCGCAGAAGGCCTCCATATCGGATTCCTTCACCCCAAGAGCACTCTCGGCGTACTCACCGAACTTTGCTGCAAATAATCAATCTCGAAATTCCGGGGTGTAGCGGAAGCCGCTAAGAGCAGAGCGAAACCCCACATTATAAACCTACAAACAATTCAAAAAATGGCTTTTGAAGAAAAAATAAAAGAACTTCTTGACAAAAGAAGTGAAGCCAAGATGGGCGGCGGCCAAAAGCGCATCGACAAGCAGCACGAACAAGGAAAACTCACTGCACGCGAGCGTATAGCCTTGCTGCTCGATGAGGGTTCTTTCGAAGAATTCGATATGTTCGTCACTCATCGTTGTACAAATTTCGACATGCAGAAACAGTCTTACCTCGGCGACGGTGTCGTTACCGGATACGGTACCATCGAAGGACGCCAGGTCTATGTTTTTGCACAGGACTTTACTGTGTTTGCAGGCTCCCTGTCTGAGACCATGTCGCTCAAGATCTGCAAAGTTATGGATCAGGCCATGAAGGTCGGAGCCCCCGTCATCGGACTTAACGATTCGGGCGGAGCTCGTATACAGGAGGGTTGCAACTCGTTGGCAGGATTTGCCGAGATTTTCGAGCGCAATATTCTTGCTTCGGGTGTTGTTCCTCAGATTTCGGCCATCTTTGGCCCTTGCGCCGGCGGCTCGGTATATTCGCCTGCACTGACCGACTTCATCTTGATGTCAAAGGAAAACAGCTACATGTTCCTTACCGGTCCTAAGGTTGTGAAGACCGTCACTGGCGAAGACGTATCTGTCGAAAAACTCGGCGGTGCCCAGGTTCACGCTACCAAGTCGGGTGTTGCCCACTTCGTTGGCGAGACCGAAGAGGCTACGCTGCAGCTTATCCGCGACATCATCAGCTACATTCCTTCCAACAACTTCGAAGAGGCTCCTTATGTCCCGACCGAAGATCCTATCGACCGTCTGGAGGACAGCCTCAATACCATCATCCCCGAGAACCCCAACCAGGCTTACGATGTGAAAGACATCATCCATGCCATTGTCGACGACGGCAAATTCCTCGAGGTGCATGAGAAATTCGCTCCTAACCTTGTTGTCGGATTTGCACGCTTCGGAGGTGTGTCGGTAGGCGTTGTTGCCAACCAGCCCAAGTCGATGGCCGGTGTCCTTGACTGCAACAGCAGCCGTAAGGGTGCCCGCTTCGTCCGTTTCTGCGATGCATTCAACATCCCGTTGGTGACGCTTGTCGACGTGCCTGGTTTCCTTCCCGGAACGGGTCAGGAATATGCCGGCGTCATCGCACACGGTGCAAAATTCCTTTTCGCCTATGGCGAAGCCACAGTGCCCAAGGTTACGGTTACGCTCCGCAAATCGTATGGTGGAGCCCATATCGTCATGTCGTGCAAACAGCTGCGTAGCGACATCAACTATGCTTGGCCCACGGCTCAGATTGCCGTCATGGGTGCCAGCGGTGCAACCGAGGTGCTTCAGGGTCGTGCCCTCAAGGAGATTACCGATCCCGAAGAGAAAGCCAAATTCATCGCCGAAAAGGAGAAAGAATACAACGATCAGTTCGCCAATCCGTACAATGCCGCCAAATATGGCTACATTGACGATGTTATCGAGCCTCGCAACACCCGTTTCCGTGTTATCCGTGCTCTGCAGGCGTTGGCAACGAAGAAGGATTCGCTCCCGCTCAAGAAACACTGCAATATCCCGTTGTAGTATGATGACGCTTCAGGAGGCGCATTCCAAGCCAATGAAGCAAAAAATATTGTTAAACACAATTTGAAAACTTTTTTAATCTTTATAAATATAATAAAAAAATGAAAAAAGCTTTAATTTCCGGATTCTTAGGAATCGCTTTCGCTTTCGCAATGGTATCATGCAACGGTAACGCTGCCAATACCGACACAGTAGCCGACACCACCAATGTCAACATGGAACAGACCGAGCAATGCATGAAGCACTGCCAGATGACATGTCCTGACAGCGTGTGCCTTGCTGCTAACTGCGAGAACTGCACCTGCCCCGACTCCAGCGCATGCCACCAGAAGCCCGCTTGCAAAGGCGAAGGCAACTGCTGCAAGAAAGCTGAAGGCGAAGGCGAATGCTGCAAGAAAGCACAGGCTGAAGGCTGCGCCAATGCCGAAGGCTGCAAGAAAGAATGCGAGAAGAAAAACTAATCTTCACGCATCGTAATGTTTCGGAATTTCGGTGCCGCATCGATAGCGGCACCGACCTGCCGAAACCCGGTTTTGTTTATTTAATACCGAATCATCAATTATTATGAATATATTTATAAAAACATTGACAGCTACCATCCTCGCTGCGTTCATGTGTACCTCGGTTTCGTGGGCACAGGCACCTGCCGTGGATGCCGCTGACACTGTGTTGACGCACTTCGAGACCAACAATCCGCAAAGCGGCATTGGCGTTGACGTGACTGATTTCGTCGCTGTCCCCATGTGCTATGTGGGCAACCAGGATCTCTTTGTGGTCATCGACAGTATTGACAACGCGGTTGACTTGATTTTCCGTCGCGAGAAGATGAATTTCGACACGACTATTCGTGTCATGGCTGACGAATCGAAAGGTCGCCATGACTTGGCCAACGTCTTGCGTCCCAAGGCTGTAGGCTTCTATGACGGATATGTTATCTTCCTTGCTTCGTCGGTGAAAGACTCGTCGTATCTGGCTGTATGCGATATGGACGGAAACATTGTAAAACGAGTTGATTTCAACTGCTGCTCGTATGCCTTTAAGGTATTCCCCGACGAATTGATTGTTGTCGGTCGCAACCAGCTTGGATATGACATCAATGTTCTGAGCATGGCTAATGGCATTGAGGGCATCAGTACTGATGAAGGACATAGTACCCGTTTGCATTATCACGTCCCCAAACAGGCTGACCGAATTCGTGAGTCTGACCCCATCGGTATCGGACTTACGGTTGTCGCTGTTTCGGTTGTGTTTCTTGCGCTCCTCTGCATATCGCTGATTTTGAAGGGATATGGTAAGCTTATTACCAGAACTCAAGACCGCAAGGCAAACAAGGCCAACGCTGTCAAAGAGTCGAACGTGGTCACACCCTCTGCATCGCAGACTTCAGGAGAGATATATGCCGCTATTGCTGCAGCAATATACATGTATGATGAAGAGATGCACGATGATGAAAACACTGTTATCACCATTCAGAAAGTCGAGCGGGCATGGACACCTTGGAATGCAAAGTTCTACAACATGAATCGCTATTTTATTAACAAAAGATAAATCACATAGGAATGAAAAATTTCAAGTTCAAAATAAACGGCACTGAATATTCTGTTGATATCAACGAAGTAGAAGGTCAGGAAATATCTCTCGACGTCAACGGTACACCGTACAAAGTCACAGTCGACAAGGAATTGAAGCAGAAACAGGTTACCATGACAACGCGTACAGCTCCGCGAGTCAGTGCAGCTCCGAGCGGCACTGTCCAGACGTCATCGCCGGCTGCAGCCTCGAAAGGCTCAAAGGTCACCACTCCGCTGCCGGGCACTATTCTTGATGTCTTCGTCAACGTGGGCGACAAGGTAAAGGCCGGACAGACAGTTGTCCTCCTTGAAGCCATGAAGATGGAAAACAATATTGAAGCCGATGTTGAAGGTACCGTCACTGAGGTTAAGGTCCGTAAGGGCGATTCTGTTCTTGAGGGCGATGTGATGGTTGTGATTGGATAATATTCGTGCTCATCGCATCCGTCGGACATGTCTGACTACATTAACCTTTAAACTTTAACCTTTAAACTTTAATTCATAATGAATATTTTAGCTTCGGGTGGCTTCATGGACTTCATGTCGACGCAACTTGTGCAGTTCTTGCACTACACTGGTTTCGCCAACGTGGAGTGGGGCCACATAATAATGATTTTAATTGGTTTGATATTCATCTTTTTGGGTATCAAAAAGGAGTTTGAGCCTCTGCTCCTTGTGCCAATCGGATTTGGTATGATAGTAGGTAACATACCTTTCTATCCTGGTCTGAAGATTGGTATCTACGAAGACGGCTCGGTGCTCCATATTCTTTATCATGGTGTGCAGAACGGATGGTATCCTCCGCTGATCTTCCTTGGCATCGGTGCTATGACCGACTTCTCGGCAATGCTTAGCAATCCTAAGCTTATGCTTATTGGAGCTGCTGCCCAGGTCGGAATCTTCGCCGCATATATGGGTGCTTTGGCATTGGGCTTTGCTCCCAACGAGGCTGGTGCAATCGGAATCATCGGTGGTGCTGACGGTCCTACGGCTATCTTCCTGTCGTCGCAGTTGGCTCCTGACCTGATGGGTGCCATTGCGGTGTCAGCATACTCGTATATGGCTCTTGTGCCTGTCATCCAGCCGCCAATCATGCGTCTGTTGACTACCAAGAAGGAGCGCACTATCCGCATGCGTCCTCCGCGCCAGGTGACCAAGCTTGAGAAGATCTCGTTCCCAATCCTTGGCCTCATATTCTGTGCATTTATCGTTCCCTCCGGCCTGCCTCTGCTCGGTATGCTTTTCTTCGGCAACCTGTTGAAGGAGTGCGGTGTCACGAAGAGACTTTCGGAAGTGGCTTCGAACGCAATCGTCAATATCTGCACGCTGCTTATCGGTATCACGGTAGGTGCATCGACGCAGGCAACAACATTCCTCACTGGCCGTTCGGTCCTTATCTTTGCTCTTGGTGCCGGTTCGTTTATCGTGGCTACATTCTTCGGAGTGCTCTTTGTCAAGTTTATGAATCTGTTCCTCAAGGAGGGCAACAAGATCAATCCTCTTATCGGCAACTCCGGAGTGTCGGCTGTGCCTGACGCTGCACGTGTATCGAACAACGTGGGTCTGGAATACGACAAGACAAACTATCTGTTGCAGCATGCAATGGGCCCGAATGTGGCTGGTGTCGTCGGATCGGCAGTGGCTGCAGGTATTCTCCTGGCATTCTTGCACTAATTATTAACACATAAGATGTCTTGCGATACGGATTCCGTGACATCTTAGACCTTAGAATTCAAGGAACGTTCGCATGAACGTTCCTTTTTTTTTGTTTTGTGACGTGCAATAAGCGAATTAAAATCACGTTATTCTTTAAATTTACTTATAGTATAGACAAGATGTTGACCAAAATAGTTCTGACAGGAGGTCCTTGTGCGGGCAAGACAACGGCGCTGGCTCGCATTGTAGAGCACTTCTCGGGTATGGGCTGGCAGGTTTATACAGTGCCTGAAGCTGCTACATTGTTCACACAGTCGGGTGTTAATTTCCTTACCACCGACAAAGAGCTTTTTGTGGAGAGCGAACGCCAACTGATGGAGTTCCAGATTGAACTGGAGGATCGTATAGAGCGGATTGCGCAGCATTGCAACAAACCGGTACTGATTGTATGCGACCGCGGTACGATGGACCTTAAGGCATATATGTCGGGCGAGTTGTGGTCTGACCTGCTGTCGGCTCTCGGAAAATCGGTTGTCGAACTTCGCGACGCACGGTATGCGGCAGTCATCCACATGGCAACGGCAGCCAAGGGTGCAGAACGTTTCTACACACTTGGCAACAATGCAGCGCGTAGTGAGACACCAGAGCAGGCCAGGGCAATAGACGATAGTCTGGTCAGGGCTTGGACCGGTCATCCGCATCTGAGGGTCGTCGGTAACGACTGCACGTTTGAAGAGAAAATGACGCGTGTACTGAAAGAAATATCGCAAGTCTTGGGCGTGCCACAGCCGATAGAGATTGAACGCAAATACCTTGTCGATGTTGATGGCGAAATACCTAACAGCAACGTCAGCGACATACGGCAGACGTATCTTGTCCCGGTCAACGGACAGGAACGCAGAATCCGTATGAGGGGCGAGGAAGGGAACAACGTCTATTTCCTGACGACAAAAATACGCCTCGCCGCAGACCGCAACTATGAACAGGAGCGCCGTATTAACGAGAAACAATACAAGGAACTGCTGCAGGAATACAATCCTGAGAAACGCACAGTGGTGAAGAAACGTCACTGTTTTGTGTGGGAAAACCAGTATTTCGAGCTTGACGAGTTCGTCGAACCCAAAATGGAGCACATGATGCTCGAGATAGAGGATGCCGAGCGCCCGGAGGATGTCAAGTTCCCTCCGTTCGTGCGCGTTATAAGTGATGTGACTGGCAATCCCAAATACTTCAATTCGAATATTGCAAAGAAGAAATGAATGACAGCTTGACAATCGAAAGCAACGTTTCGCTTCTGCCATACAATACATTTGGCATTGACGTCAAAGCCTCACGACTTGCAATCGTCGGCACGGATGACGGAAACAACCCAATAGACCGATATTCAAAACCTATCGAGAAATTGCGTTCGGCTGGATGTTTCGAAAGCCGTTATTTTGTGTTGGGTGGTGGAAGTAACGTCGTGTTTACCCGTGATTATGCCGGGACGGTAGTAATGATGTCGCGCGGCAAGGTGGCAGTGGACAGGGTTGACGGCGATACGGTTTATGTATCGGCCGATGCCGGTATGACGCTCGACGATGTCGTATCATGGTGTGTCGCGAAAGACTTGTATGGCCTTGAAAACCTGTCTGCAATTCCGGGTACGGTCGGAGCTTCTGTTGTGCAGAACGTCGGAGCATACGGAGCCGAGGCAAAAGATTATGTCGATTCGGTCTGTGTGTATGACATTCAGGACAACGGTTTCAAGTGTTTGACACCCGAGGAATGTGAATTCGGTTACCGGAGTTCCATGTTTAAGAGGTTTCCTGGCCGATATCTGGTACTCAATGTTATATATCGTCTCAGCCGGTCTTTTGTCCCCAATCTTGGATACAAGGCTCTTGAAAATATGCCTCATTCTTCGGCCAAGGAACTGCGCGATGCGATTACGGACTTGAGGTGGAGCAAACTGCCGCGTCCTGCCGAGCATGGCTCAGCAGGTAGTTTCTTCAAGAATCCCATTGTCGACGAGGCTACCTGCCGCCGCCTTTTGGAGAAATACCCCAATATGCCTCATTATCCGGGCAACAAGCTTTCGGCAGGGTGGCTTATCGACCAATGTGGCTGGAAGGGCAAACGAATCGGTAGAGTAGGTGTGTGGCCAAACCAGGCGTTGGTGCTTTACAATGCCGGAGGCTGCACAGGACAGGAAGTGCGCGAAGTCGCAGAAACCATCAGAACCGATGTGGCGTCGACTTTCGGTGTCGAACTTGAATGTGAAGCTATTTTTGTTGATTAACACAAAACCTTATATATCAGTATGCACGATTACGAAAAATTCTGGCAGTGGTTTGCCAACAACAACGAACAACTGACTATGCTGGGCGAACTTGATGAAAAAGGTCAGCAGCAACTCTTGGACGAAATGCAGCGCCACCTTGAAGAGTATTGCGAGGGCTTGTCATTCGAGATGGGTGAGCCCACACCGTCGGGCCGCACACTCACTTTCTCGGCCGAGGGCGACATGGACCTTTTCAGGTATGTTGTCGAACTGACCGAAAACGCACCAGACTTGGATTGGTGGGAATTTGTGGCTTTCAAGCAGCCTAAGGGCAAGGACTTGAAGGTTACATTCGACAAGTATCATTTTGAAACAAAGAAAATGTATTTCATGCAATTGGAAAGTGAGGAGGAACCTGATATTCTTGGTGTGAGGGTGGCATTGCCCAATCCAGTGAAAGACGATGACGACCAGCTCGTTGGTGTGTATGTCACACTTGAAGCGATGATAGGGGAGTTCGACTGTTCGACATTGGTAGGATACCTTGACACTTGTCCCATTCCCGACAATCCGGCAAAGGAAGGTTTCCGTCCGATGGATGATTTCCCGGAGTTTGTCGAGTGGTTCAAGAGAAAACGCGACAGCAAGTAGTGCTAAATGACTATTGTGTGCTGTTTTATGAAATTTGTTTTCTATAAATCAATCAAATAAACAAACACATCGTTTAACCTTATTTTTAATCGTTTTATTTCAATTATTTTTTGTATTTTTGCGATGTTTTTGGCATGCGGACTATGTCTGTAAGTAATGCCTAAAAATTTATGATTGAAATTGTTAAAATAAAAATACAGAAATGAGTAAAGTAGATGTTTTGCTGGGATTGCAATGGGGCGATGAAGGAAAAGGCAAGATTGTCGATGTCCTGACACCTCAGTATGATGTGATAGCCCGTTTTCAGGGTGGTCCCAATGCTGGTCATACACTTGAATTCAATGGTATTAAACATGTCCTGCATATAATCCCATCGGGAATCTTCCACAAGCAGAAACTTAATGTGATCGGCAATGGCGTTCTTATAGAACCGGCAATCTTCAGCGATGAAATTGCCGCTTTGCGCGAAAAAGGTGTGGAGCCGACAGATAACCTTTATATCTCGAAGAAAGCACACCTGATTCTGCCTTCGCATCGTCTGCTCGATGCCGCTAACGAACAGGCCAAAGGAAACGCAAAGATTGGTTCCACGCTCAAGGGTATCGGCCCGGCCTACACCGACAAGATTGCCCGCACAGGCATCAGGGTGGGAGATATATTGGAGTTCGATTTCCGTGAGAAATACCAACTCCTGAAGTTCCAGCATTTGCAGATTGCCAAGATGTTGAAGTATGACGTCGACGCTTTCCGTATCGGTGACCAGACACTTGACGAATATGAGGTCAGGTGGATGGATGCATTGGAGACGCTGCGCAAATTCAAGCTCATAAATAGTGAGTATTTCATAAACAGATGTTTGAAGGAAGGTAAGAAGGTCCTCGCAGAAGGTGCCCAGGGCTCGATGCTCGACATCGATTTCGGCTCTTATCCTTTCGTAACATCATCATCTACAATCACCGCAGGTGTCTGCTCAGGATTGGGTGTGGCTCCCTCGTCGATTGGCCGTGTAATGGGTATTACGAAGGCTTATTGCACCCGTGTCGGTGCAGGTCCTTTCCCCACTGAGTTGTTCGATGCAACAGGTCGTAGGCTTTGTGAACTCGGACACGAATTCGGCGCAACAACGGGACGTGCACGCCGCTGCGGATGGATTGACATACCCGCCCTGCGCTATGCATGCATGCTCAATGGTGTGACAGACCTTATCGTTACCAAGCCTGATGTTATGGACGATTTCGACGAAGTGAAGATGTGTGTAAGCTACAATATTGGAGGTCAGGAAACCGACGAGATTCCGTTTGAATACAACGAAGTCGAAATACACCCGACATTGCTCTCTTTCAAGGGTTGGAAACAAAACCTCTCTGCATCGAAAGAATACGACCAGCTGCCAAAGGACCTGAGAGTGTATCTCAGTGCCATTGAGGAACGTACGGGTGTCCGGATCATGGCTGTTTCGGTAAGTCCTGACCGCAAGGATGTCCTTTTCAGATAAAGTCTGACATTTGTACGTCACAGAAGAAATAGACCGATTTGTGCAATAAAAAAGCTTATCCGGTCACTAAACAAAAAAAAACGATATGAAGATGAACAGATTCAACGTTTCGAAATTAATTGTTTGTTTGAGCGTGTTGTGCTTGCCGCTAAGCATTATGGCTCAAAACAAGATCAAGGAGACTGATGTCCCCAAGTCGGTGCTGCTTACCCTCGAGAAGACATACGAGTCGTATAAAGTCAAGACATGGTATCAAGCACCGGGTCAGTATATTGCTGATTTTGTTACTGATGGCCAAGAAGGTCGTTGCTTCTTTACGGCTAATGGCGACTGGCAATACAGTTCGTTCCCTGTAAGCCTCGAAGAGTGCCCGACAATGATGAACACCTATTTCGTCAACAACTATCCTGGCTACAGAATCCGCTCGACGGAATATATCGAAGAGATGAGCGGAGACAACTATTATCGTATGATTATTGTAAAGAAGGGTCTTGGCGCATCGGACTGCGAAATGATATTCGACACTCGTGGAAAACTGCAGCGTTCGACGGCTCCCGACCCCGATGTGGTGAAGAAAGACTACTACACGCATTCCAATCCGGAAGATGTCTCCTCTGACGAAGAGACTTCGAAGACTAAGAAGTCTAACAAAAAACGCCCCAAACCGGTTGAGGATGTTCCCGAGGTTGAGGCATTTACGCCAAGCGATGCCATTGCAGCCAATTTCGCAAAACGCTATCCCGCCACGCGTCTTAGTGCCGGTCCTGACTGGTACGAGCGTTCTGGTGACGAGTGTGTGGCATATTATGCCAACAATCAGAAAAACAGATTCGAAGCTGTGTACAGCATGAGCGAAGAGAAACTGATCAAGACAGGAAAGGTCCTTGCCAAGGAACGCTATACCAGTGCAATCATGAAGTATTTGAAAGAGAAGTTCAAAGGTGAGAAGTTCAGAGTGGAGAAAATGGTTGTGTACGAGTATGATGCCAAATATCGTGGTGCTGACGGCAAGAAACCGAAACCGTATACTTATGTCGTCGTAAGCCAGAAGGCTGAAGGACATACTTTGAAGTATACCCGCATGGAGTTTGACAACACTGGTAAGTTCACCGGTCTGCTTGCTCAGCCTCTCGACCAGAGAGACGTGCAGTAACCGATGCCGACCGAAAAAAAAATAACGCCACAGATGTGGCGTTTTTTTTTTTTGTCTTTTGTTTTGCGATTTGATATGGCTTGCTTCAGTTTGTGTTGTCGCGCATAACGTCTTGTACTATTTGCGATACCATTATTTTCAATTCATCTATAAACTGGTGAGCGTCGTAGCGGTGAGCTTCGATGTCGCGCAGTTTTTTCTCCCATTGTCCTGTGAGTTCGGCACTTTTCAGCAGCTCTTCCTGGATTATGCCGATTAGTTTTATGCCTGTCTCGGTAGCATTCAGCGATTTGCGTACTTTTTGTATGTATCCTCGTTTGAATAACGTTTCAATTATAGCGGCCCTGGTAGAAGGTCTGCCGATTCCGTTCTCCTTCAAGGCGTCGCGCAGTTCGTCGTTGTCGACAAAGCGTCCGGCCGTCTCCATGGCACGCAGTAGCGTTGCTTCGGTGTATGGTTTTGGTGGAGTTGTCCATTTCTCGGCAAGTGTCGGATTGTGCGGGCCATGTTCGCCTTTCTCAAAGGGTGGGAGCATGTTGTCTTCTTGTGCGTTGTCGGCATTCTGACTTTCGTTTGGGTCGTTGTCGGGGTTGGAATTGTGGTTCTCTTTCTTTTCCTGATGCCAGCTGCCGTTCTCTTCAACCCATTTGCCAAAACATACTCGCCATCCGGGTTCTGTAATCTGTTTTCCGGTGGCCTTGAATGTGAGTTTTTTGTTTTTGGATGAAGATGTTTCGCTGTTGCATTCAACCTTTCCGGATACGGTTGTCGTGGCGACTTTGCAGTCGTTATAGAAGACTGCTATGAAGTGTCGTGCCACAAGGTCGAAAACTCTTTTCTCGTTGATGGTCAAGTCGCCGTTGCTGGGGTTAACACCTGTTGGGATAATTGCATGGTGGTCGGTAACTTTGCTGTTGTCGAACACTTTCTTGCTTTTGGGTAGTTTTTTCCCGAGAAGAGGTGCTGTGAGTGCAGAGTAGGGAACGAGACCTTTGAGGATGGTCGGGCATTTGGGATAGATGTCGTCGCTGAGGAATGTGGTGTCGACACGCGGATAGGTCGTCAGTTTCTTTTCGTAGAGACTTTGAATGTATTTAAGAGTTTCGTCGGCGGAGAAGCTGAATTTCTTGTTGCATTCGACCTGGAGACTTGTCAGGTCGAAGAGGCGTGGAGGCGCTTCGTTGCTGTTCTTCTTGGCAATAGAAGTCACTTCGAAGTCGTTGTTGCGAATTGAGTCGAGCGCAGCCTGACCTTCGGCTTCGTTGGTTATTCGACCTTTGCTGTTTTTTTTCGTTTGCGATTCCTCGGCGTCCTCGTCGTCATTGCTTTGCAGGGTGAAAAGCGTGTTGCGATAGATTGTCGACAGAACCCAGTATTGTTCCGGTTTGAAGTTCTGTATTTCGAGTTGGCGTTTGACGATGAGGGCGAGGGTAGGGGTCTGCACCCTTCCGATGGAGAGCACCTGCCCGCGTTCGGTGCGGTATTTTAGGGTGTAGAGCCTTGTGGCGTTCATGCCGAGCAGCCAGTCGCCAATGGCGCGGCAGAGGCCGGCTTCGTAGAGCGATTGATAGTCGTTTTGCGGTTTGAGGTTTTTAAAGCCTTCGCGTATAGCCTCTTCTGTCAGCGAGGAGACCCATAGGCGTTTGACAGGACATTTGGCACCTGCTTTTTGCATCACCCATCGTTGTATCAGTTCGCCTTCTTGACCGGCATCACCGCAATTGACGATTTCCTCGGCGTTTTTCATTAGCGTCTCAATGGTGTGGAACTGTTTTTCGTAGGTCTTGTTGTCGATGAGTTTTATGCCGAATCGTTGAGGGATCATTGGTAGTCTGCTCAAGGCCCAAGGTTTCCATTGCTCGGTATAGTCGTGAGGCTCTTTGAGGGTGCAGAGGTGGCCGAAAGTCCACGTCACTTGATAGCCATTGCCTTCCATATACCCATCGTGGGAACTGTTGGCTCCGAGGATTTTGGCTATTTCTTTTGCGACACTTGGTTTTTCGGCTATGCAGACAATCATTGGATACGGTGGTGTGTTAATGCAGTAGTGAATTACAGGGATTCAGACGAAACTGAAATGGTTTTATTACAATTTTTATCACCCAAAACGTTTGTTTCAAAAAAAAATTGTGTCTGGAAAAATATATGTCTTATGATGTCGTTATTATTTATTATAATTTAAAAAAATGGTTAAAGAAAACATCCTTAAAATATTATCTACAGTCCCGTCGAACGTTCGCCTTATTGCAGTTTCGAAGACCAAGCCTGTCGAGATGCTGCAAGAGGCCTACGATGCCGGACAACGTCTGTTTGGGGAAAACAAAGCACTGGAAATGCGTGACAAACATGCAGTCCTGCCCACAGACATCGAATGGCATTTTATTGGCCATTTGCAAACAAACAAGGTGAAGTATATTGCTCCGTTTGTCAGTCTGATCCATAGTATCGACTCGCTGCAGTTGCTGTCGGCTGTCGAAAAGGAAGGCAAGAAGAACGGCAGAGTCATTGATTGCCTGCTGCAGTTTCATATTGCTTCCGAGGAGACAAAATTCGGACTCGACATAGATGAGGCACGCCATCTGCTTGAATCTGAAGAGTTCAAGTCTATGTGTAATGTCCGTATATGTGGCGTTATGGGTATGGCGACAAATACTGACAACATGGACAAGGTGCGCTCGGAGTTCGCTAATTTGAAGAACATCTTCACACTCCTCAAAAATGACTATTTCAAGGGGCAGGACTGCTTCCGCGAGATATCGATGGGTATGAGTCACGACTACAGAATCGCAATCGAAGAAGGTGCCACGCTCGTCAGGGTCGGCTCGTCCATTTTCGGTGCAAGAAACTATGCCTGATGCTTGTCGACAAAAACAAAAAATAAATTCTAACATTTAATATTCAAATTAATATGCATATATTTGAAAACAAATCAAAACTGATTTTATCTTACATAATCATTACGTTTGGAATCGCTACCTACACCTTTGCGTGGTCAGCGTTCATGCTTCCGGCAAAGATTGTGGGCGGTGGCGTCAGCGGTATATCGTCAGTGCTCTATTATGCTGTTGGACTGCATATTCCAATTGGTGTTATGAACCTGGTCATTAATGCCATTCTGGTATTGATAGGTTTCAAGGTTTTAGGTTCCCAGTTTGGAGCGAACACGATTTATGGAATCGTCATGTCGTCGGCATTCTTCATATTGTGGCAACAGGGTCTTCATGTGGAGAATCTTTTTGATGTGGACCAGTTTGGAGGATTCATGTGCGCAATCATAGGAGGAGCTTTGTGTGGCGGTGGTATAGGTCTTGCATTCTCGATGGGAGGAAACAGTGGTGGTACCGACATTATAGCATTGATATTGTCCAAGTTCTACAATGTTTCGCCGGGAAAGGTTATCATGTATCTTGACATTTTCATTATCGGCAGTTCGTATTTTGTGTCGTACAAGATTGAAAATGTGGTATTCGGATATGTCGTGATGGTTACCATGACATACGTTCTCGACATGGTGCTCGACGGCAACAAACAATCGTATCAGATTCTTGTGTTTTCGTCAAAGAACAAGGAGATAGGCGATGCCATCACTTCGGAAATCGGACGCGGCGTCACGCTGCTTGACGGCGAGGGCGGATATACCCACCAGTCAATAAAAGTGCTCATGATTCTTGCCCACAAAACGGACAAAACCAATGTCATGCATATCATACACCGCATTGATAAAGATGCGTTTATATCTGTTTCGAAAACACAGGGCGTGTATGGTAGGAATTTTGAGAAGTTGAAAATGTAGTGAATTGATAATTTGGAGAGACTTTTACTTTAATCTTAACTATATGAAACTATTGTCACCATCGTTGTTGTCGGCAGATTTCGGCAATTTGCAGCGAGATATAGAGATGTTGAATGCCAGCGAATGCGACTGGCTTCATGTAGATGTTATGGACGGGATTTTCGTTCCCAATATATCATTCGGACAACCAGTTGTGAAACATATAAAGAAACATGCCCGTAAACCTTTGGATGTTCATCTGATGATTATGGATCCCGGACGCTATGTGGCGGATTTCAAGGAGGCTGGTGCCGATATATTGACTGTGCATTATGAGGCATGTACACATCTGGACCGCACGTTGCACGCCATAAAGGATGCAGGCATGAAGTGCGGAGTTGTGCTGAATCCGCATACGCCGGTCGCTCTTCTCGAAGACACGATACAAATCTGTGACCTTGTGCTGCTTATGTCGGTTAATCCGGGATTTGGCGGCCAGAAATTTATAGAAAACACGTTTGACAAGGTGGTCAAACTCAAAGAATTGTGCGAGAGAAAGAATCCGGAGTGCCTGATCGAGGTCGACGGCGGTGTGAACCTGAACAATGCATCGAAATTGTATGCGTCGGGAGCCGACGTGCTTGTCGCCGGCAACGCGGTGTTCAAATCACAGGATCCTTTGCAGACTATTATTGATTTGAAGCGATGAATAGAGCCCGCCTGATACTGAATGCTGGCAAGGACAAGGCCGTGATGCGTAGGCATCCGTGGATTTTTTCGGGTGCAGTGAAACGGATTGACGGTGCTCCTGCAGAAGGTGATATTGTCGATGTCTATTCCTCTGACGGACGTTGGCTTGCAACGGGACACTATCAGAATGATTCAATTATATGCAAGGTACTGTCGTTTGACAAAGAGGATGTTGGTGCAGACTACTTCAAGCAGTTGTTGAAGTCGGCTATTGAGTATCGTAAACGGATGGGCTTCTTTGAAGGCGATGAGAATACGGTGTTCAGGGTTGTCAATGGCGAGGGCGACAGTTTGCCAGGATTGATATGCGATTGGTATAATGGGACTCTCGTTATGCAGGCTCATAGTGTCGGAATGCATCGTATTTTCCCGCAACTGTCGGAAATGTTTGTGGAACTCATGGGTAACTATGGCATTAAAAGCATATTCGACAAGAGCAGTACCACTGTTCCCGGAGGATGCAATGATGGATATCTGTGGGGTGAGAAGGTCGAGGAACGCGAGGTGATGGAGAATGGTATCAGGTTGAGGATAAACTTTTTCGAGGGACAAAAGACGGGTTTTTTTGTGGACCAACGTGAAAATCGCCAACTGGTCGGCAGCCTGGCAGAAGGGCATCGTGTGCTGAACTGCTTTGGATATACTGGAGGCTTCTCGCTCGCCGCTCTTCATGGAGGTGCTGAATATGTTGAGACTGTTGACATATCCAAGAAGGCTATCGACCTGTGCAATAGAAATGTAGCCTTGAATTTTGGCGAGGAAAGTGCGGCCAGTAGGCATAAAGGTGTTGTGGCCGATGTGCTGAAATATTTAGACACTATCGATGATTCGTTTGATCTTGTAATACTGGATCCGCCTGCATTTGCCAAAAACCACCGTTCGTTGCAACAAGGATTGAAGGGCTATCGCAGTATCAATCAGAAAGCTATCGGGAAAATACGCAAGGGAGGACTTCTGTTCACGTTCAGCTGCTCGCAGGCTGTAAGTCGTGACGATTTCCAGACCATGGTGTTTACCTCTTCGGCACTTGCCGGGCGCAAGGTTCGCGTTGTGCGTCAACTTCCGCATGCCATGGATCACCCGGTCAGTATATATCACCCGGAGGGAGAGTACCTTAAAGGACTTTTGCTGGAAATAGAATGATGAATAGGCTGTTAGATTTATTAAGACCTATCGTTAAGATTTAGAAGAAAATAATATATAATTTTAAATATAAAAATGGATAAAGGTTACCTGAAAATTGACCAGTACGACGAGAGATGTGTATCTGAACTGGCATCGCATTATAAAGAGATTATTCGCCTTCTCGGTGAGAATCCCCAGCGTGAGGGACTGCTAAAATCGCCCGAACGCATTGCCAAAGCGATGCTGTTCTTTACAAACGGATATGACCTCGATCCGGAAGAGATTCTGAGATCGGCCATGTTCCATGAGGATTATAAACAGATGGTTGTCGTCAAGGATATCGAGCTGTATTCGTTGTGTGAACACCACATGGTCCCATTTGTTGGCAAGGCACACGTGGCTTATATTCCTAACGGAACGATTGTCGGCTTGTCGAAAATACCCCGAATTGTCGACGCATACGCGCGTCGTCTGCAGGTTCAGGAACGGCTAACGAAACAGATAAAGGATTGTATACAGGACACTTTGCAGCCTTTAGGTGTGGCTGTTGTGATTGAGGCTCAGCACATGTGCATGTCTATGCGAGGTGTGCAGAAACAGAATTCGGTCACGACGACATCGGACTTCACTGGAGCATTCCTCAACAGCCCTAAAACCCGCGAAGAGTTCATGCACATTATCGGGGTCGATTTGCATTGATGGCTGTGCGGGCGTTTTATTGTCCGTTGTTGATTTTCCTGTTGTTTTCTATTTCGTAGAGGACCCAAGACTTCGTCGTGTCGAAGATTTCGTCGATAGGGTGGCTGAGTTTTTCCACCAGCAGGTGAGTGTTGTCTTGGTGTTCCATTAGTTCCAGTTCGCGTGCCACGTTAGCCCAGTCGTGAGTCGAGTCGAGCAGGGTGATGAATATGTAGAGATCGAAGTTGTTGATAATCATGTTGTCGATACCTTCGGTCTCTATTTTTGAGTGGGCTCTGGCGAGTTTGATTTCGCCGACCTCCTCGAGCACGTGCAGGTATTTTTCGTAGAGTACGTATTCGTTGAGCAGAAAAGCTACGGTTTTGTCGCTCAGGAGGTTCCATATTGAAGTCGGCAATGGTTTTGCCACGAAACGTCCGAGCATGAAAGAGCCGGCTTTCAGTCCGTTGAGTCCGTTCTCCAAACATTTGGAAGAGGCGCGTCTGAAGAAATCGACTTTGCGGTCGTTTGAGAGCAGGTTGAATACACGCGACTGGTCTTGGTGGTCGCCCATTTTGCTTTCGAGCACTTGTTTGATGTAAAGGTCGGCATTGTCACTGTACCAGGTGTTTACGATATTGCGTGCAGTCTCAGGTTTGTCCTGCAGGTCGCAACGGATAAGTCGGGCAAGCTTGTTGATATCGGAGATTAGGGCAGCCTTGTCGGAGGTTACTATCGACTGGTATTTTGAATAGGCCTTCTTCATTTCCTCGAAGAATTGGACTTCGTCGGGTTCGAGCTTTACGGGGGAGCCGTTCATGTATTTCGTGAAACGAGCCGGCTTGAAATCGGCGACGCCTTTATAGATGGTCTGATGTTTGCTTGAGATGGTGACAGCGTCCAATTCGTTCAGCCTTAGTCCGTCGGCGTTTATCAGGCAGTTGCCTTCCTTGCGTATACCGTAGCTTTGCAGGTTCATGAGTGCGGGTATGCCGTATCCGCGGCAGGCTGTAACGACGTGTATTGCAGCGGGAGTCATGCTGAGGATGGCATCGATTTCGCCCAGCGTAATGGTGTCTTCAGGGACGAAGCGTTCCTGGCACAGGCATACGGCAGTTCCGTTTTTCTTCAGTTCCTGTGCTTTTTGAGCGGAGAAACAGAGCGTTGCTGTTATGGCGGTGCGAGGAAGAACGCTCAGTCCGCGTCCGAAGAAGTCGAGTCGAGACATGGAGCGGTCGTCGATGGAGTTGCTTACAATCTGTCGCAGATGGTACGGCTTGATGAGGTTCGTGACGTCGTGTTCCTCGATGGTGCCGTGTTCAAGCATGTCGATGGAAGAAATGAGAGCTGCGCGTCCAGTCATTTCGGACTGGTTCAGCTGCAGGACGGCAAAGAGGCTTGTCTTTTGTGGGCGTGTTTCTACGGCGAATTCGATGGTTACGGGCGATTTGTGTTTGCGTTCGAGCGAGTCGAGCAGAGGGTCGAAATGGAACACAGCCGGATAGTTGTGTTTTATCTCGTTACGGTTGGAATAGGCTATGTCGATGGAAGTCACGTCACCCGTCATGATTTCTTCGCCAAAGATGTTGCGATAGCTTTCGACCTGTCGTCCTTGTCCTGTTCTGCTGTGATGGCTGTAGAGGACACCGGGATAGGATTCTTCGTTGCCGATGGTCCAAACCATGCGTTGCAGGATGAGAGAGGGGTAGGCCTGTTTGCCTTGCATGAAGGTGAGGATGAGGTCCTGGTTTTCGTTGTAGAAGTCGCGCACGTATTCGACAAGTTTCAGGGCCTGATAGTGAGCGTCGGTCAGGAGTCGCTTGCCATCGTCGCGTGCGTTCTCGATGGCCTGTTCCATGGCATGAATGCGAGCCAGTTGTTCGTCGGTGCTCAGTTCGATATCATTGCGTTCGTATTTCCGTTCGATGGAAAGCATTTCGCAGATGGTATGCAAGGTGCTGAGGTATACCCTGTTGGCCATGGAGTCCACGTGGTGAAGGCGTAGTCCGGCGTAGGCGTCGCGAGTCACACCGATATTGAGCAAAGTCGGCATCAGACCTGGTATGTATTGCGGCATAGCACATCGGATAGCGAAGACCAGCGGAGCTTTAGAGCTGCCGAGTTTGTAGGCCGTCATGATTTCGAGATTAGCGATAGCCTGTTCAAGAAGTGCGGGCAGTTGGTCTTTTTTCAGGAATGCGTTGGCGGTAAGTATGCAGAAGTCCGGGACGGGGTAGCAGTTGCGAGTGAGGTCGAGGAGCATCCTACCCTTGTAGCTGATTTGCTCGTCGGTAAATTCACCATCGACAAGAGTAGTGATTAAGTCGGGCGAGTTGATGAGCTTGTTAGATTTTACGTAGTCGATGCATTGTTGACGGAAGTCGTCGCGTATTTTTTCCAATTCGGGGATTGTCTGTTTTTTTGATTGCGAACTGGAATCGTAGAGGTCATCGCCATAATGTTCTCGGAGCAGAAGTTCGAGATGCCTCCGTCGGTCGTCGCCGTGCTGCCTGAGCAGGTAGTACATGTCGTACCAACGAGGAGGAAATTCGTGTTGCGAGCCGTCGTCGAGGTTGTAGATTACGGTGCCAGGTTTGTTGCCTTTGAGTTGGTTGTCTTTGTCTTCGATGTTTTTGTTGAATATTTCCCTGCCGAGGTCGGCATATTTTTTGACCATGAAATAATTGGGGTAGCTTGCGCGGATAAGGAAGTCGTTGAGCATGATATGATAGAGTTAAAAATGTTGCGAATGTTGTTTATGTGACAGATTTCTAATGATGCTGCATGCGGAGTCGATGATATTGTCTCTGTGCTGAGCTGTTGCGGCGGGGTCGAGGAGGACGGTCCGTTGAGGCGGGACACCGTTCTCGTAGTTGATGCCGTCGGGAGCCAGGGTGCGGCTTACGCCGAAGCGGTAGTTCCATCCGTTGGGGAGAGCACCTCCGGCAGGGATAGCCAGGCCGCCGGCGGTGGTGTCGCCGATGACAGTCACGTTAGGATAGGTTTTCAGGCATAGAGCAAAACTTGAAGCGGCGCTATAGCAACCCCTGTCGGTCAGAAGGATGAAAGGTTTGTTGAAAACGATATCGTCGTTGTTGTCGGGAGCGTAAACCGTGACAGGGTCGCTGAAGGCGAAATGAGCTTTGCCGTTTTTGAGTTGAGTGGAATAGAGAGGTTGCCGATGGCTTGGGAGTAGGCTCATGATATTCCATTCGTTCTGAATCTCGCCGCCGCCATTCTGCCTGATATCGAAAACGATGCCGTCGATGCCCGGGTATCGGTTGATGGCAGTCGTCAATTGATTAGTAGTGGCGGAGTTGCTGAAAGAGCTGTAGCGGATATACAAAACACGCCCCGAGTCAATGCTGTTGTATGCCAGCCCCCCGGTGGTGTGGTGGTCGGCGCGCAGGTAGGTCATGGCGACGGTGTTGAGGTCGAAGTTAGAGTTTCCGTAGCGTTGAAGGAATATAGCTTCGCTGCTTGCCACGTCGTTGTTGCCCCAGAGGTTGACATGACCGTCGTTGAGGCTGTTGAGCAGTTTGGACAGGACGGCAAAAAGGCTGTCGTTGGACATGGAGTTGTAAACCTGAGGGTGCAGACTGTCGTACATAAGTTGCCAGTTGACGTTTTTGACATCGAAGAGAGAGTAGCGTTCGTCCACCTGCTTCCAGAGATAGTCGAATACGGCCTCGGGTGTCGCGTCAGCATCGTCGGGCATGAAAATTTTTTCGCAGCCGGCAAGCGTCAGGGCTGCAAAGAGAGAGATACATATATATGATGTTTTGAATTTGCTCATAGAGTTTTTCGTTTTTTTAGAGAAACCATGAAGGCGACTTGCAGCAGGTGGCTTGCGTGGTCGAAGCGCCAGATGTCGCTGTTGCCGGAGGAGAGGTAAGTCCACAGATAAGATATAGAGATACGATTGCCGACACCGGTGATGATGTCGAAACCGATATTGGAGTAGATCTCGGCAAAAGGTTTTGCGAGCCATTCGAAGTTATCGAACAGAGCGTTTAGGACGGGCTGCGAAGCCGTGTAATTGTCGATGTACGCATAGCCAGGTCTCAGCACGGCAGCGACAGGCATAGTGCCCAGTTCGATGTGCATTTGCTTAGGAAACCTTTTGGGGTTGTGCTTGAATAAGGACCATAAATACACATCGGCCCTGAGAAACAGCAGAGGGCCTAAAAACTCGCTGATGCCTGCTGCGGCGTTTTCATAAGCGGGATTGACGGTGACATCGAGAAAGTTCTCGACACCTATGCCGAATGACAATTCGCCGACGGGAATGCCTTCAGCCAGCTTGTCGGTTCTGTTTGCGTCAAGATGCAGACTGCGGTTGCCGCCTGCGTGTTGAAAGACGCCGAGGGGCTTTCTTGCCTTGAACTGAATGGTGTTGCAAACGTCGTAGGCGCCGAAATTGAGCCTTGGAGGGGGCGTATCTTCAAAAATACCAATTGAGGTGTTGACAGACAGTGTTTTAATCCATCTGCGGTTGCCCCCGAATTCGAGTTCTACGGTAGGCTGTAGCATCATGCCATTGAAGCTGATGGGAGCAGTTCCCAAGTCGCGATACGACCCATACCCTGTTGCTGTAGCCACAATGATGGAAGAGTATTTGTAGTCGTTGTATAGGGTGTTGTTTTCGTCAACCGCGTGTTGCGCGGATTGCGCATTGGCAGAAAAAGACAAACAAAATATTATCAACAGCCAAATAATTGTGTAATTTATTGATATGTTGTATTTTCTGTTGAAATTGTTCATTTTTTGGTATGCAGAAGATGGTTAGATACTGATTTTGTTGCCCATATTAAAAAAAATAATTGTATTTTTGCATTTTGATTTGCAAAGATATAAATTGTTTTTGAAACTAAAAAAAATAATAAGTAACGATATGAATATTAACAGATTTAAAAGATTGTTATCAGTCGGATTGACGATAATGTCGGCAGCGATGTTCATTCAATCTTGTGGAGGATCGGATGATAATGCTGCAATGATAGCCGAATTGCAAAAACAGCTCGACGCGACGATGGTCAAGTATGAGCAAGTGAAAGAAGAGAATGCTGGATTCGAGGGCCAGATGGCGTCGAGAGACAGTGCCATCAAAGCCCAAGCTGCGGAGATTCAGAACCTTATCAATCAGCTGAACGCGCAGAAGGGAAAGAGGGCGACGGCCTCGACCGATAACGGCAGGGCAGAGAAGCTGCAAAAGGAGCTTAAAGAGAAAGAGAACACCATCAAGAAACTGCAGAAAGAGCTTGACAAGCAGGCCGATGCACTGGGAAGCAATGATGTGAAAGAGAGCAAGGTGGCCCAGTTGCAGCGACGCATCAATGAGCAGGAGGATGTGATTGACAATCTCAGAAAAGAGTTGCAGGACAACGAGAAAGAGATTGCCAGCCTTCGCAGCGGTGCTTCGGATTGCGACGGCATTCGCAGCACATACCAGAAAAACATAGCCGATCTTAACAAACAGATTGACTCGTACAAGGCACAGATTTCGGACTGCAACAATCAGATTGTTTCGCTTAATGCGGAGGTTAAAAGTCTCAAAAACACCGCTTCGCAGAGCAGCAGTGAGAGCAGTAGCGAATTGGCATCGTCCAAACAGATGGTTGCAAACCTGACAGCCCAGCTTGCAGAGTGCCAGAAGCAGAGCACGAAATGCCAAAATGACGCAAAGGCGGCTCAAGAGCGGATTGCAGCATTGGAACGCCAGGTGTCGAATAAAAATACAGCTGACAAAAACAACAATGCCGAATTGGAAGCTGCTATTGCCAAATGCAACAAGGACAATGAGAAACTCCAAGAAATGGTTGACAACCTGAACTCGCAGGTTTCTGCTTTGAAGAGGGGCGAGTCGGGAAGCAAAGGCACGATTGACGAGCTTAACGCTCAGGTGGCAAGCCAGCGTGCGGAGATAGAGCAACTGAAGAAGGAGATTCAGCAAAGGAACGCCGAGCTTGCAGAGGCGTTGAAGGCGAAGGAGAATGCCAGCAACCAACAAACGGGCAATACTGGCAAAACGGGGGCCGGAAAGGTCAGCGAGAAGATTGCCGAGCTTCAGGCTATGTGCGCCAGATACGAAGAGGAGATTGCGCAGCTGAAGGCCGAGAACAGCCAGTTGAAGAGCGAGAATGCCGAGCTGAGGGAGAAGGTTGCGTCGAGTGCGGACCTGTTTGCCGAGAACGAGCGTCTGCAGCAGAAGGTGAAGCTGGCTTCGGTCCTGGTCACCAGCGACCTGAAGGTCACGCCTGGCAAGAGCGTGAAGGTAGGCAATGTTGTCAAGCCGACCACGAAAGCCTCTCAGACCAAGGTTATCAGAATCGATTGCAAGATTATCGACAACAATGTGATAGACCCGGGTACGGTGGCCATCTATGCACGTATCGCCAATGCTGCCAACAGGGTGGTCTGCAACGGCAATCCTGATAACTACAGCTTCGACATGAACGGAACGCCGATGCAGTACACTGCAAAACAGGAGATAGAATTTACGGGATATGGGCGCAACATAACGATGATGTGGAAGAAGGCAGAGGGTGTAGAGCTTGCTCCCGGTCTGTATTGGGTTACGTTGTATGCCAACGGTTACGAGATCGGCAAGGTTTCGTTCAAGCTTGATTAAGTAAATGGTCAAAATTTCTTTTAACAGGAATTTCCATAAATTGGCCAGAAATTGTCTTTTTGAACGTGAATGTCCGTAGAAGTCCGTGAATTAACATAATGTATTACTTGAACGGCGAATTACTCTAATTACTCGAAGGCTGCGTAGAACGGACTTGATTATAGGCGAATTACTCTAATTGATTGAAGGCTGCGTAGAACGGACTTGATTATAGGCTGATTACTCTAATATTACTTAACATGTGGAGACAAGGCGAATATGAGGCTTTTCGCAGGATGTACCCGGAGTTCATCTACGATAGCTATAAATATGATGTGCAACCAGAGGGGTTGCACATCACTTTTTGTTTCAGAATCGTAATGAGAGCGGAAAGCGGAGAGGGGAGAACGGGTAACGAAAACGACATTGTTTTTGAGCCTTCGGCTGTCGTGGAGGCGCGTGACTTCCTTGATGCCTCACATTTGTCGAAGGAAACCTTGGACACGTTGGTCTTCAATATCGGCATGGCTGAACTGGTGAGCTATTGGAAGTGCTACTGTCCGCCACTGGTGAGGATTCGACCATTCGGGATGGACGACAGGCAGGTGACCTTTTGGAAGAAGTTGTACTATAATGGCCTTGGAGAGTTCTTCTATACTAATAATATAGAGGCGTCGGAAGAGGATTTTATGACAATAAGATGTGAGAACGGAGAACGGAGAACGGAAAGCGGAGAGCGGAGAGCGGAGAGACTTTTCAGTACGGGAGGCGTCTGTGACAGCCATATTGTTCCGATAGGCGGTGGAAAAGACTCGGTGGTGACGCTCGAGTTGCTGTCGGAACAGTGGGTTGACCGTCCGTTGAGGGAGCGTCCGTTGCCGCTGATTATGAATCCCCGGGGAGCTACGATTGAATGTGTGAAGGCTGCGGGCTATACGATGGATGATGTCATAGTGATACGCCGTAGTATTCATCCCAAGTTGTTGGAGTTGAACAAGCAGGGAGCGTTGAACGGGCATACCCCATTCAGTGCGATGCTTGCCTTCTACACGTTGCTGGCATCGGCTATGACGGGCAGTCGTCCGGATATAGCGCTATCGAACGAGAATAGCGCCAACGAGAGTACCGTTGCTGGGACCAAGGTGAATCACCAGTATTCGAAGAGCCTTGAATTCGAAAATGACTTCAGAGGGTATGTGAAGGAGTATGTGTCGACGGAGTTGAACTACTACAGTTTCCTTCGTCCGCTGAGCGAACTGCAGATAGCGATGCTCTTTGCGCGATATGACAAGTATCATCCTGTTTTCAGGAGCTGTAATGTCGGAAGCAAGGAGGATGTGTGGTGCGGACACTGTGCTAAGTGCCTGTTTGCCTATATCATCCTGTCGCCCTTCATTGAACCGGAGCGGTTGAGTTGCATATTCGGGAAGAATATGCTTGACGACGAGAGCATGAGGCATGAGTTCGACCAGTTGACGGGGAATGCGGAGACAAAACCTTTTGAATGTGTCGGTACGGTAAGCGAAGTTAACAGTGCGCTGTCGATGTGCATTGCCAAATGGTATCCCGGCGAGCGTCCCGCGTTGCTAAAGGGTTATGTGCAGCGTCCTGTCAGTGCCCGTCTTGATTCACTGACATGGGGAACGGGGAACGGAGAACGGGGAGAGGAAAGAGGATACGATAGCGAAAGACCTCAATCCTTAGGGTATGTTCCAAACAATCTTCCGAAGTCTGACTTTGAAAAACTTCTGGGTCATATATGCTATTCGGAGGGTTCCGGCGCTGACAGGGGAATGAGTGCTGGGGAATATGCTGAGCAATTCTATAGGTACGACGGCCTGTTCAACTTGCTGTGCGGGAAGGAGATATTGATAGCTGGATATGGCCGCGAGGGGAAGAGCAGCGAGGCGTTGCTGAAGAAGATGTTTCCGCGACGCAGCTATGATGTGGCCAACAACAACGAAGAACTTATAGAGCTCCTTAAAACCAAGCGGTATGACTTGATACTCAAGTCGCCCGGTATTCCGAACTTTGTCATCGAGGACTATTGCGAAATGAGTAGAGTCAGTTCGCAAACCGACATATTTCTGCGAGTGTATGGCGACATAACAGTCGGCATCAGTGGCACCAAGGGGAAAAGTACCACTACGAGCCTGATACATCATGTGTTGCGCGAGTCGTACGGTGACAAGAATGTTGTGCTTGCCGGGAATATAGGCATTCCGCTATTCGACATCATACCAAGTCTGAACAACAGGAGCATTGTGGTGGCAGAACTGTCGTGCCATCAACTCGAGAATATCCATAGAGCGCCGCATGTATCGGTGCTCCTCAACCTCTTCGAGGAGCATTTGGACCACTATCGCGACTATAGTGGCTACTGCGATGCTAAGATGCAGATTGCAAAAAAGCAGTCGGAAAACGATGTGTTTTTCTATTGTGGCGACAACGCCGATTTGAGACACGAGGTTGAAAAATACCGCGATGCCATTGTTTCGCGCAAACATAAGTATGGCCTTTCGGAGGCCAAGGCGCTGAAGCCACTTCAGGAGATGGCATTGCCACTGATTGGAGATCATAACTTTAGCAATATATATGTGTCGTGGCTTGTGGCAGAAGAGATGGGAGTGTCGTTTGATTGTTTCAAAGAAGCTTTGATGACATTCAAAGGACTGGAACATAGGCTGGAACGTGTGGATTCGGTAGGAGGCGTGACGTACTATAACGATTCGATAAGCACAATACCCCAAGCTACGATAGCCGCTGTTGATGCGCTGCAGAAAGTTGACACGCTGATACTTGGCGGTTTCAGCCGTGGGATAGACTACGAGCCGCTTGCGGAATATCTGTTGCGCAACCCTGTCGGCAAAAGAGTGAGGAATATAGTCCTTTTTGGCAGTGCCGGTCGGGAAATAGAGAGGGCGATGTCGACAGAGGATGCCGGTTATGGGGATGGCAGACATATCATGTGCCATTTCGATGCGGATTATTCGATGAAGAGAGCAGTCGAATTTGCTGCGCAGTACACAGAGGAAGGCTGCATCTGCCTACTTTCGCCAGCGGCGAGCAGCTATGATCACTACAAGAATTTCGAAGAGAGAGGGAGAGAATTTAAGGAATGCGTAGAAAAGCGGAGATGTGAGATGTGAGATGTGAGAACGGAAAGTAAATCTCCTGCTCGCTGACGCGAGCGAAATCTTGTAAATCTTGTAAATTAATATGGCTCGATCAAAAACGGAAAACGACTTCGTTCCCTAAAACCCTATAACCTTTTAACCCTATAACCCTTTAACCTTTAACCTTTTAACCTTTTAACCCTAAAACCCTTTCAAACCTTTAACTTTGGAGACAATAATAGAAATACGAAAAGAATTGCATGCGCATCCTGGGATTTCGGGAGAAGAAGAGTATGCCCATGACCTTATATGCCGTGAGTTGGGATTGCTTGCTCCCGACGGAATGGAGAGGAATGTCGGAGGATACGGCGTTGTGGCATATTGGTCTTGCGGAAAGTCCGATGCAAAAACGATAGCGTTCAGGGCAGACATCGATGCATTGCCCACGGGTCACCGGTGTGGACACGACGGGCATACGGCCATAATGATCGACGTGGCTCGCAGGGTGTCGAAGAGAAAGTCGGCTGGGAGGTTGCGGTACAATGTTGTGCTGGTATTCCAGCCGGAGGAGGAGACGGGGAAGGGAGCAAAGAAGATTGTGGAGAGCGGAATCCTTGAGAAATATGGAGTTGCGGCGATATTTGGTATGCACAATTTGCCGGGGTATGAGAGAGGGACGATAGTCGTAAGTCATGATAAGTTTGCTGCAGCATCGTGCGGAGTGCACTATATGCTGCATGGTAGGACGACGCATGCGTCGACACCGGAGATGGGGATCAATCCGGGATTGGCGATATCGGAGATAATAAGCGGCGTGGACAAGTTGAGCGACATGCGGACGGGCAGTTTCAAGCTGTGTACGCTGATATGCTGTCGTCTTGGAGAGGAGGCCTTCGGCACCTCGGCTGGCGATGGGGAGATAATGTATACGTTGCGTTCGTTTACCGATTCAGGGATGAAGGAGCTGATGGAGCAGGTGGACAAATGCGTCATAGAGTCGTCCAACCGATATGGACTTGAGCTCTCGAAACGAGTTAGGGAGCCATTCCGAGCGACGGTGAACGATGCGCGATTGTCGGAGAAGGTGGAGCAGATATTCAGAGAGAGCGGGAGAGAAGTGGAGCTGATAAGGAAACCGTTCCGCTGGTCGGAGGATTTTGCAGAGTATCAGCAGAGGATACCCGGAGTGTTTTTCGGTGTCGGCAGTGGAAAAGAACAACAAGAGCTGCATCATCCCAGCTATGATTTTCCGGACGGGATAATAGAATGTGCCGCTGATTGTTTTGAAATGATAATGAATAATATAGAAATATGAAAAGAATAATAGTATTAGCTGTTGCCATATCAATGGCAGTGGGAGTGAGAGCCCAAAGTACGGATTATAATTCGCAGATGGTTGATGGTCAGTCATGCACGTCGATAATGGTAGGCAAGAGAGCGTCGACCGACGGATCAGTCATCACATCGCATACGTGCGACGGACGTTATCGTACGTGGATGACGATAGAGCCTGCGCAAGACTATAGGCAGGGTTCGCTCCATACGGTGCGAAAAGGGACGATGCACACCTCGTTCCGCGACGATACGACAGGAGTGAGAGTGGCCGGTACGATACCCCAGGTGTCACATACATACGCATATCTGAACACGGCGTATCCATGCTTGAACGAGAAGCAGTTGGCCATAGGAGAGACGACCTTTGGCGGACCCGACACATTGCAGAACGAGGCCGGTATGTTTATGATAGAGGAGCTTGAGCGCGTGGCGTTGATGCGTTGTGACAATGCTCGCGAGGCCATCAGGCTGATAGGAGATTTGATCAAGACATACGGCTATGGTGATGGAGGCGAGTGCATTACGATAGCCGACAAGAACGAAGTGTGGCAGATGGAGATACTGGGCGAAGGTCCTGACCGGATAGGCGGCGTATGGGCAGCGCAGAGGATACCTGACGACCACGTAGGAGTGAGTGCCAACATTCCGCGCATTGGCAAGCTGCAGCGAGGGAATAAGGAGTACTTTATGTGTTCCGACAACATAGAACAAGTGGCAAAACGCTACGGACTGTGGGACGGTGAAGGAGAGTTTGTCTTCTGGAAGGCGTTCAATGCATCGTATGCCAACGGGAAGAATTTCAGGGAGAGAGAGTTCTTTATTCTGAACTCGCTGGCGCCGTCGTTAGAGTTGTCGATGGACATGGAAGAGTTGCCTTTTTCGGTGCGTCCCGATCAGAATGTGGATGTCAGTGATGTGATGCAGCTGCTGCGGTCGACATACGAGGGGACGGAGATGGATATGTGCCGAAACCTGAAGACGGTGGTGCAGCGTCGGCAGAAAGACGGGACGGTTGTCAGCGACACGATAGTCAGTCCGATTGCCAATCCGTGGATGGGAGGCAATATGCAGGGGACGCTGAATATGCTCAAGCCTGGAGCGGTCGATTTCAAGCGGACGGTGAGTGTTGCCTGGTGTTCGTATTCCTTTGTAGCACAGTTGCGAGACTGGTTGCCCGACGAGGTTGGAGGAGTGTGCTGGATGGCAGTAGACAATCCCGGTCAGAGTCCGCGAGTGCCTATTTTTTGTGGTACGAGCCGATTGCCGAAGGCCTACGATGTGTGTGGTCAGAAGAAATACAACGACAATGCCGTTCTGTGGCAATACCGGAAAGCCAACAAGCTTGCGACGGTTGCATGGCAGCGTACAAAAGACGAGATGATGAAAGTAGTGCTGGAATCAGAGCGCAAAGCCATTGCCGGGTTGAAGGAGTTGGAGAGAGAGATCAAGACGCTGAAGGGCAGGGAGGACGAAGACTTCGACCCGTCGCGTCAGATAGCCAATCTGTTGAATGACTACACATACAGAGTCTATGACAATACCACGTACGAATGGAAAAAGCTTGAGAACAAATATTGGCAGATGTTCGGTATGGGATTCTGAAAGTAAAGCCGTCAGCTTCGGAGAGATTGGTCTTTGAGATAAAAGCTTTGATTTCAGGATACCTATAGATCACCTCTAATAATTATTTAAAACGGCGAATTGTACGAATTAAACGAATTGAAATTTAGAAATCTGTTTTGCAAGCAAAACGCGAATTAAACGAATTTTTAGAGGTTACCTCTAATAATTGTTTTCAAACGGCGAATTAGTCGAATTGAGCGAAATGATATGTTGCCATTAAAGATTTTGTTTTGCAAGCAAAAAGCGGATTAAACGATTTTAGAGGTTGTATTGAGAAAAGAAAAGAAGTAAAACATAAAATAAACCAGATTATGAAAAAAAGATTTTTTAATTTTTTAGTTGTAATTGCTGTAGCGATGACGCTGTCGGCATGCAGTTTAGTACAGTCGTTAGCCAACCAGGCGTCGGAGTTGGCAAATTTGGCCAACTGCGAGTATAATTTAAAGAATGTAACGGGGCTGACGATAGCCGGAGTCAACGTCAAGTCGCTGACCAATGGCAATATTTCGGCTGCTGATGTTCTGAAGCTCACGTCGTCGCTTGTGAGCAAGAAGATACCGATGGCGATGGATGTAAATATCGACATCAAGAATCCGACAGAGAAGAACGCTGCACTTACTGCGATGGACTGGATACTTGACATTGACGGGAGCCAGTTTGCGCAGGGCAACAGTGTAAAGAACTATACTGTTACGAAGAAGGCGACGACGACGGTGCCGTTGGGAGTCAATACCGACCTTTACAGTATGTTTAGCAAGGACGGCATCAATTCGCTGAAGAATTTCGTATCCAGCTTTAAAAGTGACGGAACGTCGTCGAAGGTTGGTTTGCGAATCAAGCCGTCGCTCAATGTGGGCGGGATGCAGGTACCGATGCCCAACTACATAAAAGTTGAGAAGAAGACCGGAGCCCAAGCCAATGGCTGAAACCACGAATGCCTTTCTGAAAAAGCAACAAAGAACCATCTGTCGAATCAGATGGTTTTTTTTTTATAATGCAGTGTGCATTGTGAGGGTACAAGTGCCAGTGGCACGCGTGGAGGAGCCTTGTGCGTGGCGGAAATTTTTTTTTAAATATTACTATAATAAAAAAATGTGTAAATTTGCAAGATTAAAGAAGGACGATGGGGAGTCTAAATATTTTATATTTAGTCCGTTGTTTATATATGGTTAAAAGAGAACAATAAAAAAAAGAATAAAAACAGGAAATAGAGATGGAAATAGCATCGAAATACGATCCTCGCTCGGTAGAAGAGCGCTGGTATAATTTTTGGTTAGAAAAGAGACTGTTTCATTCAGAGCCCGACCGTCGGAAGGCGTATACGGTGGTGATACCGCCGCCGAACGTGACGGGAGTGCTTCACATGGGTCACATGCTGAACAACACGATACAGGATGTGCTGGTGCGCCGTGCGCGGATGCTGGGTAAGAATGCATGCTGGGTGCCTGGTACGGACCATGCGAGCATATCGACGGAGGCGAAGGTGGTGAAGATGCTTGCCGAGCGCGGCATCAACAAGCGCGACTTGAGCAGGGAGGAGTATCTGAAGTACGCGTGGGAGTGGAAAGAGAAGTATGGCGGAATCATACTGAAGCAGTTGCGCAAACTGGGAGCGAGCTGTGACTGGGACCGTACTGCGTTCACGATGGACGACATACGCTACGAGTCGGTGATAAAGGTGTTTGTGGATTTGTACAACAAGGGACTGATATATCGAGGAGTCCGCATGGTGAACTGGGATCCGCAGGCGCTCACGGCAGTAAGCGACGAGGAGGTGATCTACAAAGAGAGTCATGGTAAACTGTTCTACTTGAGGTACTATGTAGAAGGCGAGGAGAAGTATATTGTCGTTGCGACCACACGTCCGGAAACCATAATGGGCGACACGGCGGTATGTGTGCATCCTGAGGATGAGCGCTACCAGTGGCTAAAGGGCAAGAGGGTGATTGTTCCCGGAGTGGGCAGGATTGTTCCGATAATAATGGACGAGTATGTTGATCGCGAGTTCGGTACGGGAGCGCTGAAGATAACGCCGGCGCACGACATCAACGACTACAATCTCGGCATGAAATATGGTCTTGAGAGTATTGACATCTTCAACGACAACGGGACCTTGAACGCCAATGGCGGCAAGTATGCGAACATGGACCGCTTTGCGTGCCGCAAGGCCATTATGAAAGACCTTGAAGAGGCCGGACTGGTAGAAAAGATAGAGGACTACACCAACAAGGTTGGCCATTCGGAGCGTACGGATGCCGTCATCGAGCCCAAGCTGTCGGCACAGTGGTTCATGAAGATGGAGAGCCTTGCAAAGAAGGCACTTGAGGTTGTGGAGGACGACACGATACAGTTCCACCCGGCCAAGTTCAAAAACACCTATCGCCATTGGCTTGAGAACATAAAAGACTGGTGCATCAGCCGTCAGCTGTGGTGGGGTCACCGTATTCCGGCGTACTACTTTGAGCGGGTTACGGAGAGCGGAGACCGCAGAACGGAGGTTGTTGTTGCCGTCAATGAAGATGAGGCACGCAAGATTGCGGCTGAGAAGTACGGCTACAATGGCGATCTGCGTCAGGACGAGGATGTGCTGGACACGTGGTTCAGCAGCTGGCTTTGGCCGATAAGCCTTTTTGACGGTATCCGCAATCCTGACAACGAGGAGATAAAATACTACTATCCGACCGACGATCTGATTACGGCGCCGGACATCATATTCTTCTGGGTGGCGCGAATGATCATGGCAGGAGAGGAGTACAGAGGAGAGGTGCCGTTCCGTCATGTTTACTTCACGGGAATAGTGCGCGACAAGCTGGGTCGCAAGATGAGCAAGAGCTTAGGCAACAGTCCTGATCCGATAGAACTGATAGAGAAGTACGGTGCCGACGGCGTGCGTATGGGAATGCTGCTGACAGCGCCTGCCGGCAACGACCTGCCTTTCGACGAGAGTATCTGTGAGCAGGGGCGCAATTTTGCGAACAAGATATGGAACGCGCTGCGCCTTGTGAAGGGCTGGGAGACGGACGGCGAGGTGCGTCAGAGCGACGAGAACGCGCTTGCTGTGGAATGGATGGAGCAGAGGATGGCGTGTGTGCTGGAGAGTATTGAGAAAGACTTCGACCAGTACAGGCTGAGCGAGGCTCTGATGAGCACGTACAAGCTGGTGTGGGATGATTTCTGCTCGTGGTACTTAGAGATGGTGAAGCCAGCATACGGCAAGCCGATAGACCGAGAGACTTACGATTCGACGATACGCATCTTTGAGCGACTGATGTGCATGCTGCACCCATTCATGCCATTCATTACCGAAGAGATATGGCACATCCTGCAGACGTGCGAAGAGAACGAGACTTTAGCCCAACTGGGTGCTGAGAGCAGCATAATGATGCAGCACATGCCTTGCAGTGTCTTCTACGACCAGCGTATGCTTGACGACTGCAATGTGGCACGCGAAATGATTGCAGGAGTGCGAAATATGCGCAACAGCCGCGGGCTCTCGCCCAAGGAGGAGTTGAACCTTATTGTTGTGGCCGGCAGCGACAAACCGCTGAACCGCAGGTTTGACGGTATTGTGCGTAAGCTGGCTAATGTCGGAGAGATCACGTACAGCGAGGCTAAGCCCGAAGGAGCGTTGGGATTCATGGTAGGAACGATGGAGTGCTTCGTGCCGATGAAGGAGAATATCGACGTGGAGTCGGAGCTGAAGAAACTAGAAGAGGAGCTTAGATACAGCGAGGGCTTCCTGATGAGTGTGATGAAGAAGCTTGATAACGAAAAATTCGTCAAGGGGGCACCTGAAAAGGTTGTGGCATTGGAACGCCAGAAGAAGGCTGATGCGGAGAAGAAGATAGAGGCGCTGAAGGAGAGGATAGGTGAGCTGAGAGGTTAACATTAACCTTGACTTTTTGATGGGTTTGATGGGTTTGGTTGTGGTCGGCCTTTGGCCTCAAAATCAACAAAAATCTTATTGAAAATCTTTCAACATAAATGTTGATATAAATTTGTCTGATTACTTAAATAAAACTGTAACGTTAACTTCAGAATTATTCAAAATGAAAACCAATAGGGTCATATCGGTATTTTTTGCTGCATGTCTGTTTTTGTCGGAGCCGTCAGCCAGAGGGCAGCAGGCTTCGCTGGACACGTTGCTGAACCACATCCGGGATTTGTCGTCGTCGGTGTACGGTGGGCGCATGTCCGGAACGGAGGGGTATATGTCGGCAGCGGACTATGCTATCGAAGCTTTGGAGCGATATGGTGTCAAGCCGTATAACGGCGAATGGGCACAATATTTCGAGACGGAGAGTAATATCATCGAGAACTGCACGTTCAACACGTACGTCAACGCGGCCGACAACCGCGATGTGTATGTGTTGGGTCGTGATTTCTGCTGTGTTGGTATGTCGGGGCGAGGATATGCTGATGCTCCGGTAGTTTTTTGCGGATACGGAATCGACAACGGTTCGTTCAACGAATATGCCGATGTCGATGCGCGAGGCAAGGTAGTGATGGTGCTGAGCGGGGTTCCTGACTTTCTGCCGAGGTCGGTCACGTCGAAGTATGAGCAGATAAGAGACAAGGCACGTACCGCGAAGCGTCATGGGGCATGTGCGATGGTTGTCATAAACATGTCGTCGAACTGCTCGCCATACGAAGTGCAGGGGACGGTGTACAACGGTGAGTTGCCACATGAGGCAACATTCCCCGTGATACAGCCGACGCGCGACTGTGGCGACCGTCTGCTTGCGGGCGAGCTGCTGACGCTGGAGGAGGCGGTGCAGGGGATAAACAACGAGCATAAACCGATGTCGTTCCATCTGCGCAAGAAGTTTGAGATTGAGGTCAATGCGAAATACCATCCGTCGGCACTTACGGCGAATGTTGTTGGCATATATCCGGGAGTAGACCCGAAGATGGTGAACGAATATGTCGTTGTTGGAGCGAGCCTTGACCATGTGGGGATGCAGGGGACTACGTGTCTGTTTCCCGGAGCCGACGACAATGCGTCGGGAGTGGCTGCGCTGCTTGAGGTTGCGCGAATGCTGAGCATGTCGGAAGACCAGCCGTCGAGGAGTATTGTTTTTGTGCTCTTTGCTGGAGGCGAGCAGATGTGGCTGGGTTCGCGTATATTCGTTTCGAATTTCACGCCGTTGAAGAGGATAGAGGCTTTTGTGGATGTCAGCAAGATTGGCAGCGGCGACAGCATTGCGGTCTTGGGGAACAAGAGGTTTCCGCACCTTTGGAGTGTTGCGCGCCGGGTGGACACCCTGTATTGCGGCAACGACATGGTTGTCGGCATGAAGACGCAGCCCAAATGGAATGCCGTTGCGTTCTCGCATGTGGGCATTCCGAGTATCAACATCACGGGCTACAAGGGGAACCGTCATCCGCACGTGCCGAGCGATATTGTGGAAAACATCGACAGGCGATTTGTGGTAAAAGCCACCCAGCTGCTGTTCGAGACAGTGCTGGACCTCTCATTCGGAGACTATCAGGGTCGCTCGAACGACTCGAAGAGGGTACGGTTCGAAAAATAGAAATATAGAAATCGTTAAAAAATAAGGTAAAATAATTCTCCTGCTCGCTGACGCTCGCGAGATCTTGTAAATCTTGTAGATTAATTCCGCCTACGGCGGAAATGCTGACGCAGATATCTTTTTACTTTATTATTACTTAGAGGTTGCATTAATAAATATAAAAACAGGATTAAGAAGTGTTTGCACTATATAAGAAAGAGTTGTCGTCATTTTTCTCGTCGCTGACAGGCTATCTGACAATGATAGTCTTCTTGGTAGTGACGGGATTGATGCTATGGGTATTCAAGAGCGGTTTCAATCTGCTCGACTATAAATATGCAGGTTTGGACGGTCTGTTCCTGCTGGGTCCGTTCCTGTATCTGTTTCTGATTCCGGCAATCACGATGAAGATGTTTGCCGAAGAGAAGAGGAATGGCACGTTGGAACTTCTGTTGACAAAACCCCTGTCGGAAATGACAATAGTAACGGCCAAGTTCCTTGCCGGACTGACCCTTGTGGTTGTATCGCTCATTCCGACAGTGGTTTACTATTGGTCGGTATACCGTCTTGGCGACCCGGTTGGCAATATCGATACTGGGAGTGTGGTGGGTTCGTATATCGGACTCGTTTTTCTGGGTGCGGCGTTTGTATCGATCGGGCTTTTTGCATCGTCGGTTTCGAACAATCAGATTGTGGCGTTCATCACAGCGGCGCTGCTTTGCGCGTTCTGCTACTTGGGCTTCGAATCATTGTACCAACTGATGCAAGGCCGCTTTGCTTTGCTGCTCAGGGAACTTGGACTTGAGGCGCATTACGAATCCATATCGCGTGGCGTTGTCGACACACGCGATGTGGTTTATTTTGTTTCGGTCACACTGTTTTTCATGTTCCTCACGCGGATGGTGCTCAGATGGCGTATGACGAGCAGCCGCAAGCAGAATGTGTGGGGGATGGCAGCGGTGCTGCTGGTGCTGTTGTTCGTGAACGTCACGAGCAGCTATCTGTTCACCCGTATGGACCTCACGCAGGAGAAACGCTATACCCTGTCGGCAAGTACCAAAGAGATGCTGAAAGAGCTTGACGAGCAGGTGCTTTTCAGGGTGTATCTTGAGGGTGATGACCTTCCGTCGGAGTACAGACGTTTCCGCAACGAAATAAAGGATATGCTCGACCAATTCAGGGCATATAGCCGATATGTGGAATACGAGTTTGTCAACCCCAACTCGATGAAGACCGACGAGGAGAAGAGGCAGTTGAACGAGATGCTTATAAAGAAAGGCTTGACACCGATTCCGGTGACGTCGGAAGAGGATGGGGTGCAGAAGCAGCAGATAGTATATCCTTCGATGGAAGTCAGCTATATGGGCCGTGAGACGGCGCTGCAGCTGCAGTCGTCGGGAGTAAGTGGCCGTTCGACCGACGAAGTCGTGAACAGTTCAGTAGAAAGCCTTGAATACAATTTTGTTACAGCAATACACAGACTCACCCGTCCTGTAAGAGCCAAAGTCGGGTTCCTGCTCGGACATGGGGAGTTGGAGAAGATAGACCTTTTCGACATACAGATGTCGCTTGTCGAAGACTATGCTGTGGAGAATGTCTATCTCGACAAGAACATAGATGCCCTTACGGGCCGAGTCCTCGACACACGCGACTCGAGCGTCAGCGTACGGAACAAGTTCGATGTTGTGGTCATTCCCAAGCCATTAAGGACATTCAGCGATCAGGATCTTTATATTTTGGACCAATATGTAATGTATGGCGGAAAAATCCTTTGGCTCGTCGATGCCCTCGATGCCGATATGGACAGCCTCCAGAACAAGGCCCAGACTTTCGCCACGCGCCTGCCCACAAATCTGGACGACCTCTTCTTCAACTATGGAGTAAGGGTAAATCCCGACCTGATAATGGATTACCGATGCCGCGGAATCCCGATGATGGGTTCCGACAACAGGATGCAGCTGGTGCCATGGTATTATTTTCCGACGCTTGTACCGAATTCGTCGCATCCGATTGTCAGGAATCTTGATGTGCTGAAAACCGACTTTGTCAGTAGCATAGACTTGATAGATAACGATATAGAGAAAACGGTGCTGCTTACGACATCAGACCACGTACATATAAAGAACGCTCCGGTCAACATACAGCTCAGCGATGCGATGATAGAGGTCAACGATCAACTGTTCAACCGTAGTGCATTGCCGGTGGCGGTATTGCTTGAGGGAGAATTCAAATCTCTCTACCGTGGCCGTCTGGCATCGGCGTTTGTGGAACGGAACGAAATAGCATACAAGGAGAAATGCGACAAACCGACCCAGATGATTGTCATCTCTGATGGCGACATGATACGTAACGGTACGGCAATGAGCGAACAGGGCCGCTACCCGTTCCCATTAGGATACGACAGGTATACCAATGTGGAGTTCGCCAACAAGACATTCCTTCTCAACGCCATCAACTACCTGGCCGGCGACGAAGGCATGATAAATGCCCGTCCGCGCAGTATCTCGATACGCCGTCTCGACGCCGCCAAGGTGAAAGAGCAACGAGGAGCATACCAGTTTGCCAACATGTTCTATCCGGTCCTTGCGGTGATGGTGCTGGCCGTGTCTGTGCTGCTGGTACGTAGGAGATACAAAAAGAAATAAATCAGGATAAAAAAACAATAACGGCATGCTGAGAATGGTATGCCTTTTAAAACATTAAAACATTGAAAAATAAGAGAGCTATAATAACCGTGTCTGTAGTGGCGCTGCTTGGTATTGCCACGCTGATAGTGGTTCTGTCGAGAGGCAAGAACCATACATTCGAACAGGATTTTCAGATTGAAGCTGCTGCAGTGCCTGGTCTGGTCGACAAGATATACATGGCCGACAAGGAGAACCATCAGGTGCTGCTTACGAGCGTGAGCGACAGCGTCTGGCTTGTCGACGAGAAGTTCGAGGCCAGCCAGCCCATGGTAGACCTCATGTTGGAAACGCTGGCAGAAATGCGAATCAGAAGCCGCGTCAACAAAGCCGCGCGCGAGAATGTCATCAACCAGATTGCCGCCAAGAGTGTCAAGGTCGAGGTGTATTACAAAGACTACCGAATCAAGTGGTTCGGTGGGAAATTCAGACTGTTCCCATACGAGAAATGTGAGGTTATATATGTTGGTCACGACACACAGGACATGATGGCGACATTTATGTACAGAGATGGTGACGACGCACCGTACGAGATACATATTCCCGGATTCAGAGGATGTCTGTCGCCGAGGTTTGTCACAGACCCATACCTCTGGCGTAGCCATTCGATAGTAAGCATACCGGTGCAGCGCATCAAGAAGGTGGAACTGGACATACCCGATATGCCGACCGAATCGTTCAGCATTGAACGAGAAGGCGACGGGTTCGTGCTGAATCTGTTAAATCCGCCACATCGTGCCGACGGATTCGATACGGCACGAGTGGCCCAGCTCTTGTCGTCGTTTGTTAACCTCAACTTCGACGAATTTGCAAAAGCCGTACCCAAGGCCGAACTCGACACCACATTCAAGAGAGAGCCGAGAACGATATTGAAAATCAGCGACGTCGACGGCAACGAGAAGGTGCTGAAGACATATATGAAATATGTCAATCCGGACGACGCCACCGTTATGCCCGACACGACGATGTACAACGTGTTCGACCTCAACAGACTCTATGCCGTTATCGACAACAAGGACACAGTACTTATCCAGTACTATGTTTTTGACAATATCCTCCAGCCGGCCTCGTTCTTCTTGGGGCGCGACCGTAGTTATTTTGCAAAATGATGACGCCGCTGATATTCATAACCAACGACGACGGGTATTATTCCAAAGGAATCAAAGCCCTTATATCTGTAGCTCGCGAAGTGGGCGATGTGGTTGTTGTGGCACCGATGATGAACTCGTCAGGGTTGGCGCACTCGCTTACCAGTAGCCGTCCACTGCGAGTGCACACAATATCCGAAATCGAAGGATGCCGGATATATGCTTGCGACGGAACGCCGGTCGACTGCATAAAACTTGGTGTGGAACATTTCTGTCAGCGTAAACCAGACCTGCTCCTTTCGGGCATAAACCACGGTAGCAATTCTTCTATAAATGTGTTGTATTCAGGTACTATGGGTGCTGCAATCGAGGGAGCTGTCATGGGCATACCCGCCGTGGGTTTCTCGTTGCTGAACCACAGTCCGGAGGCTGATTTCGGTCCTTCGTTGCCTTTTGTCAGACAGATTGTTGGCAAAGTTCTTGACAAAAGATTGCCCGAGGGAGTGGCGCTCAATGTGAACATTCCGGACACACGGGGCGAAAAGATTAATGGCATGCGCCTATGTCGCCAATCCAAAGCGCAATGGCTTGACAGTTACGAGAAACGCATTGACCCGCAGGGCAGGCCATACTATTGGCTTACAGGTCGATTCGAATGTGAGGATGTTGGCGAGGATACCGACCAATGGGCATTGGAGAACGGATATGTTTCGGTGGTGCCGACAACAACAGATTTTACAGCATACGAAGTGTTAAGAGAATGGCAATGAAAATCTTCAATACGGACAAAATTTCTACCGGAGTGATGCTGACGCTTGGTTCGGAAGCATTGTCGGCTTTGCTGTTGTGGGCAGTGCTTGCAATACTTGGCGAGCCGATGGCGGGACATATAAGACTTATGGCAGTCTGCTTTGTTGCTCCAATCCTTTTGTTGAGATTCTATGCAAAAAAGAAGGGGAACCCAGCCGTCACGAAGTCGATCATTGTGACGCTTTTCCTGTCATTCGTCGTTTTCATGTTTGTCGTAATTAAATCCGGAGAACTGACATTATGAAATATTATATCATTGCTGGAGAGGCGTCGGGCGACCTGCATGGAGCCAACCTGCTGAAGGAGTTGCTTGCAAAAGACAGCGATGCGCATATACGCTACTGGGGAGGCGACAGAATGGCAAGTGTGGCCATGTGGAGCGGGAAAGACAACGATATCCAGCAGGTGCGGCACATACGCGATTTGGCCTTCATGGGCATCGTCGAGGTGGTGTCTCATCTTGGTGCTGTGCTTGGGAACATCCGTTTTTGCAAGCGCGATATCATGGAATATAAGCCCGATGTTATTGTCTACATCGACTATCCCAGTTTCAATCTGAAGATTGCGAAATTTGCACATGCCCATGGATTCAAGAACCTGCATTACATCTCGCCCCAGGTGTGGGCATGGAAGCGAGGCCGCTTGCGTCCGATGCGCCGTGATTTGGACAGGCTGTGCTATATTCTCCCCATGGAACAGGAGTTCTATAAAAAGAACTCCATGCCCCAAGCGGTATATGTAGGGCACCCGCTTCTTGACGAAGTGGAGCGATACAAAACGGACCGTTCGGGTTCGGCAAACCGTGGCAGCGTCGAGAGAAAAACCATCGCCCTGCTTCCGGGCAGCCGCAAACAGGAACTCGGCAAAATGCTCCCTATGATGGTTCGACTGGCCAAAGTTCATAAAGAATACAATTTCGTAGTGACCGGAATGAGTCTGATAGGGGATGCCTATTACAGGCGGTTTATCCCTTCTGAGTCCGACAATATAGAGGTTGTATACGACAAGACTTACGATGTGTTGTCAGAAGCGTATGCCGCAGTGGTCTGTTCGGGAACGGCAACGCTCGAGACGGCGCTTTTCGGAGTGCCGCAGGTGGTGTGCTACCAGTGCAATCCGCTTTCGGCGGCCATTGCCAGACGACTTATCGCTTCGCGGATAAAGTATATTTCGCTTGTCAATCTGATTGCCGACGAACGCATCGTGTCGGAGCTGATACAGGACGACTTTGATTTCGACAGACTTGAGTCGGAGTTCGCCCTCATTACCAAGGATGAAGCCAACAGGCAGCGCATCGCAGACGGATATGACAAAGTGGCGGGGATTTTGGGAGGTGCCGGTGCGTCGGGACGGACTGCCGACGAGGTGATAAGTATTGCAGCAAAAAAGTAAAATATATCATATATAACACTTCTAACCCTTCTAACCCTCAAACCCTAAAACCCTCAAACCCTCAAACCCT